>NZ_JBQFTN010000003.1:0-432634 GCF_056538665.1 Ruegeria sp. BF6 | reverse complement strand
AACAGGCATCTCCCACCCAGCAAAATCAACCATCTTGCCACCCAACTCAACATGCAATGAGTACAACGGCGTGCGCTTAATATCGGTCATGGGTCCAACCTTTCTTAGGTCATAATCTTTGAATGCCGCAACTGCCCGTTCTGCGCCAAGGCTATTTGCTGCCCAACTTCCCACGACTGTGTCGCAAGTCAACAGTCATGGAACTTTGATCTGTGTCAGAGCAGTCCCCTTGCGAGCCGGTAAAGAGTATACGCCCGTATGCTGCACCCGTGTTTCTGTTAGGAAACTTTTCCCCCTTAAGCAACACCAAAATGACAATCACCGACAGCTCATCCAAGCATGCGCCACAAGCCGCTGAGATTTTTGCCGGATGCCCACGCAACACCACTGGTCCCTGCCTACAACCTGCCCTAAGACTCCGCCCGAGAGGGACCGCCATGTCACATATAACACTGGTTCGCCACGGCCAGGCCAACACCGTTGCGCGCGATGAAAAGAGCTATGACAAGCTCAGCGATCTGGGTCACCAGCAGGCGCGCTGGCTGGGTGATCATCTGCAATTCACGCGGACCAACTATACGCGGGTCTATTGCGGCACCCTGACCCGGCACATCGAGACCGCCGCCAGCATGGGACTGACCGAACCCGTCCGTGACCCCCGGCTGAACGAGATCGAATACTTCACCATAGCCAGGCTGTTCGAAGAGCAGCACGGCGTGGTGATCCCGACGGACCGGGAAGGGTTTGTAGATCATCTGCCTCGCACCTTCGCCGCCTGGGCGAACGGGGAAATCAAAGATGCGCCCGAAACATTCGACGCGTTCGAGGCCCGCGTCTCAGGCGCTCTGCGTGAAATCGGCACTGAGGGTGGCCCGGCGATTGTGGTAACCTCCGGCGGGTTGATCTCGATGGTGGTGCGGCAGGCCATGGGGCTGGACATTCCGTCCATGGCGCGCGTGGCCCTTGCCATCATGAACACGTCAATGCATCGTCTGCACCCGATTGGCTCGCAGCTGAGCCCGGTCCTGTTCAACGCTGTTCCGCATCTGGAAGCGCCGGATCGGCAATACGCCCAGACCCATCTGTAACCCCGGAGGTCCCTGATGCAGCTTTACTATGCCCCCCGGACGATCTCGGTCGCCGTTGCCATCGCCTTGGAAGAGGCCGGACTGGAGTACGAAGCGATCCGGCTGGACTTTGCCGAAGGTGAGCAAACAAAACCGGCCTACAAGCAGATCAACCCCAAGGGCCGCGTCCCGGCGTTGGTCGTAGAGGGCGGCATCCTGACCGAAACCGGGGCTCTGCTGGAATATATCGCAGCGAAGGCCCCCGAGGCCGGGCTGGTGCCCGCTGATCCGGTCTTGGCTGCCCGCATGCGTGAAGTGATGTTTTACCTCGCCTCGACCATGCATGTGAACCACGCGCACAAGCTGCGTGGGCCGCGTTGGGCCGACAAGAAATCCAGCTGGAAGGACATGAAAGACAAAGTTCCCCAAACGATGACCGCGTCGTGTGGCTATATCTCGTCCAACGGGTTGCGCGGGCCGTTTGTGCTGGGCGGTGCGATCTCGCTGGCCGATGCCTATCTGTACGTGGTCTGCAGTTGGCTGGAAGGTGACGGCGTTGACGTATCGGCCTTTCCAAAGATTCTCGCCTTCCGTGAGGCGATGGAGGCCCGGCCTTCGGTTCAGGCGGTGCGCGCCGCGGGAATGCTCTGACAAAAGGAAATACGATGACACATCTCTGGGTCCGGGCAGAACAGCGCCCGAACGAGGAACGGGTCGGGCTGACCCCCGAAGGTGCCGCCGCGCTAATCGCTGCGGGCATCCGCGTGACGGTCGAGGAAAGCTCGGTCCGTGCGATCCCGATTGACGGCTACAAGGACGCCGGTTGCGAGATCGCGGCTGAGAATTCGTGGCCCGAAGCCCCACAGGACGCGATCATCTTCGGGCTCAAGGAGCTGCCCGAGGACGGCACGCCCCTGCCCCACCGCCACATCATGTTCGGACACGCCTATAAGGGCCAGCATTCCGGCCGGGCACTGCTGGAACGGTTCAAGGCAGGAGGCGGCACGCTCTATGATCTGGAATATCTGGTCGATGAAGACGGTCGCCGGGTCGCCGCCTTTGGCTATTGGGCCGGGTACGCGGGCGCTGCCGTGACGCTCAAGACCTGGGCCGCGCAGCAACGGGGGCAGGAATGCCCGCCGGTTGGTGTCTATCCCAGCAAGGACGCGCTGAATGCCGAATTGCTGGCTGAGCTGGACGCCACCGGTACCGACCGTCCCCGCGCCATCGTTATCGGGGCCTTGGGTCGTGTCGGCACCGGCGCCGCAGACCTGTGCGAAGCGATGGGCGTCAGCGTCACCAAATGGGACATGGCCGAAACCGCCAGCGGCGGTCCGTTCCCCGAAATCCTCGACCACGACCTGTTCCTGAACTGCATCTTTGCCCGCCCCGGCACCCCGGTCTTTGTTCCGCAAGAGGCGTTGACCGCCCCGCGCAACCTGACCGCCATCGGTGATGTCGCCTGTGACCCGGACAGCGATTACAATCCCGTACCGGTCTATGACCGCGCCACAACATGGGACGCCCCCGCCCTGCGGGTTGCGACCGACCCGTTTATGGACGTCATGGCAATAGACAACCTGCCTTCGATGCTACCGGTCGAAAGCTCCGAAGATTATGCCGCGCAACTGCTGCCCTCACTGCTGACCCTGACCGATTTGGACAACGGCGTCTGGGGCCGGGCGTCGGCAACTTACAAAACTCATATGAGAGGGATCTGAACGATGACGATTCACTGGTGTGGCACCGGCCTGTCGGCCATACCCGGCCTGCGCCGCCTGATCGAAGGCGGACGCAAGGTCACCATCTGGAACCGCACCATCGACAAGGCCAAGGCCGAGGTCGGAGACCTGACCGACGACATCCGCGCCTTTGACATCGACGCATTAGGCGCGGTGCTGGAAAAGGGCGACGTGATCGTCTCGATGCTGCCGGGCGACTGGCACGTGCCGCTGGCGGAGCTGGCCATTTCGAAAGAGGCCAATTTTGTCTCTTCCTCCTACATCGCGCCCGAGATGCGCGCGCTGGACGACAAGGCGCGTGAGGCCGGCGTCGCGCTGGTCAACGAGGTCGGGCTGGACCCGGGCATCGACCACCTGATGGCCCACGCGCTGGTCGCCGACTACCGCGCCTCGGGCGCATTCGATGCGCAGAATCACCTGAGCTTTATTTCGTATTGCGGCGGCATCCCCAAGAACCCGAACCCGTTCCGCTACAAATTCAGCTGGTCGCCTTTGGGTGTGCTCAAGGCGCTGCGGTCGCCATCGAAATCGATCCGCGATTACGCTCCGCTGGATGTCACCCGCCCCTGGGATGCGATCACCAGCTATATCGCGCCGCTGCCGACGCCCGAGAGTTTCGAGGTCTATCCGAACCGCGACTCGATCCCCTTCATGGCCGAGTACCAGTTCGAGAAACACTGGCCTGTCAAGGAATTCGTCCGCGGCACCCTGCGGCTGAACGGCTGGGCCGATGCATGGTCAGACGTGTTCACCGAGATCGAGACACTTTCAGGCCCCGAAGGTGATGCGCGACTGAAAGAGATGTCGGATCAGTTCTGGGCCGAGAACGCCTATGACGAGGGCGAGCCGGACCGCGTGGTTCTGTGCGTGGGCCTGAAGGCGGAAAAGGACGGCGTCCCGGTCTGGAACAAGACCTATGTGATGGACGCCTGGGGCGACGCGCGCGGCACGGCAATGGCGCGTCTGGTGTCGGTTCCGGTCTCGCTGGCTGTCGAGGCGGTTCTGAACCGCGCCATCCCAGCCGGTGTCCACGCCGCCCCCAGCGACCCGAAACTGGTGCAGGGCTGGATGGGTGAGATCGATAAACTGGCCCAGCACCTGCAGGTGGTGGATCACTTGAGTTGAACGATTGGCACCGGCCTGACTGAGGCAGGGCGGTGCCTTCAATTCATAGTATCATACGCCAGATCAACAAAATTGCGACGTACTTGCGGGCTGTAGAGGTGCTCATTTACGTATATCCAGCCCGCTTCGTTTTGCTCTTTAAACCCTTCGTAATACTCAACCTTGCCGTCGTTCACGCATTCGAAAGCGCGGTGAAGGATAAGGTACCGAGCCGCGCTTTCCGTAGATTGGTCCGGCGAGAGTGCCCCCATATAGGCCGACTGAAACTCTCGTCTGGATTTCCAATTCCCCAGCTGAACTAGGTCAGTGAGAGTATAAACGCCTGTGTCTTGCAAAGCCCTATCGAGTCGTTCCGGGTTCAACTCTACCCACTCTTTCAACGCCTCATCACAGGTCAACACCGGATAGCCTGACCGACGTTCGGGAAATAAGGGTGGGCAGTCAGGTCCTGCAAGAGCACATGCTTCAAAGAAACCTTCCGCCGTCTTTCCGTGCGTCAAATCCAACCGATACGCTTCCTTGAATGCTTCAGCAGCTGGCCCGTACTGCTTTAACTCAAGCCGCATATGCCCAAGTTCGCGCGGCATCCACAGCAAGCGCTCATCTTCCGCAGTCGGGTATTTCTTCATCAACCGAACATAATATGCGTCGGCCTCTTCGTACCGCTCCAGCTTCTTCAAAAGGAGAAAACGCTGTTGCATCGTGTAGGTATTCGCGGGGCCCAGACGATGTGCCTTTTCGATTGCATCAAATGCAATCTCATCCTCACCCAATTTGCCCAGAACATAACTGACCCACTGCCAAGCCTGGTGTTCATTTGCATTAAAAGCCGCAGCATCCTCGAAGTCCTGCAAAGCACGCTGCAGGTCCTCCTGTTTCACATATGCCCGGCCGCGATAGATGTGGAGGACCGCCAGTTCCTCAGGCGTGTATTTTGCGGTTGCCAATAGCCTGCTGCAGCCCTGAACAGCCACCTCTGGTGCAGTTTCCGGGTTATGGCAACCCTCCGCAAACATATCTGCAGCCAGATCATTTCGCTGATTCTGTTGATACAAAACAAACGCGGCTGCCAGAATCAGGCACGCCGCCGCCAGCCTCACAAATCGGAAATTCAAAAAAACCTGCCCCTGCAACACGTCAATCAACTTAAACGCGTTCTTTCTGGCATGACTTCTTGCGAATGACCATCTGCGTCTTCGGATATCGGCCGAAATAAAGCCACCCCGATTTATCGGAGTGGCTTTATCTCGAACCGCTACCGGTCAGATATAGCGCTCAATCACGTCTTCGATATTACTGCGATTGATGCCAATCTCTGCCAGATCCTGATCGGACAACCGGTTCAGCTCCTGCGCGGCACACACGATATCCGATCTGATCCCCTGCAGCCGCATCGCCCGGTCAAAAAGCAACACAGAACTGGCACTTACCGGGGGTTTGCAGTTGGGTTTGAAATCCAGCATTCTCTCCTCCATGTTTGATGCCCGACAGGGCGCCTGAATCACTGCGCGGGGCGGTGATAGGGCTGCTTGTGGTAGATGCTTTCATAGGCGCGCCGATTGATGTCACTGCGTGGGATGCCGATGTCTTCCAATTGCCGGTCAGTCAGCTTTTCCAGTGACCGGACGGTTTTGGCGTAAATCCCGCGGCGGAAATGTTCGACCCGGGCTTCGGCGTAATTCGAGAACAGACCGAAGAAGAGCCCCTTCTGCGGGGTAACTGTTTGTGCGTATCCCATGACTTTCTCCTTTAACTCTGAATTGCATGTTTTGTTGCTGAAACAGATAAAAGAAGCCCGCGTTAACGCAGCCAGAGGATTGGATTAAGACTGGTTAATGTGTTGGGTCAGGGCGCGCTGTCGGGTTCTTTCAGGTAAAAATGCGCCAGATCGACAAGGTTTCTGCGCAGTTCGGGGGCGTAGAAATGTGCATTTACCATCGTGGCGTCATCGCCTTGAGGGCCGACATATCGGAGGGGATAGATGTACTTTTCGGGGAAGACACAGTCGAACACGGCACTAACCAAGATAAAGCGTTCCGCCGCTCTTGAAGTATCTCCACCCGTTAATGCTATGGATTGGCCTGCGTATATCGCTCGAATCTGGTATTTGCTCCATCTGATCTCTTGCGCAAAAAGATCATTCACGGTCTGCACCTCGAACTCCCGAAGGTTTTCGCTAAAGTCGAGGTCCTCGCCCAACTGCGCAATCGCATCAGGGCACGTTAACTCGGGATAGGTTTTCCGTCGTTCGGTAAAAAGTGGCGGGCAGTGAGGCCCAAGACCAAGACATGCCACGTAGTAATAGCCAATGAGGCCGTTGTTCTGCGGATCGCGTTTGATCCCTTCGACCGTCATATCGAGCAGTTGATCGTAGAGCTTGTCCTCAATTAGGTGACTTCCCCACGTCTTTTTAATCCATCTGCGGTCGGGGTAAGTCTTTTCTAGATTCGCGAAATAGGCATGCAGTTGGTCGTCCGCACCCATCGCGCGAAGCAATTTCCCTTTCATTTCTAGCGAGTAGTCACTAGCAGGTGCGCGTTCCAACACCGTCTCAATAGTCACCAATGCGTCGGCGTAGTCCTTGGTGCGCATCAACACTAGTGCTTTCCACTGCAGCGGCACCTCGCTTTCGGGGTCGGCTGCAATCGCCAGATCGGCCTCACGTTTTGCGGCCTCCCAATCCTTCACCCCCATGTAAAGCCGCATTTTGTTGCGATACGCCAAAGATCGCTCAGACGGGTCGAAGACGGCCCAGTCCAACAGCAGATCGCAAGCGTCGAGGGTAGTCTGCAGGTCGCCCTTGTCAGAACTGCAGATATCAACCAACGCGTCGTGTTTTTTGCGCAAAATCGGCAGAGCCACGATGCACAGCACGACCAGAACAATGGCCACGCGGACAAAGGTCAGTTTGCGTTTCGGGGGATCAACAGGAGTATCAGCGTTCATTCAATCAACCAAAAGTATATCCGGCTGGACTGAATCAAACCTGTACGGATTTGTAAATTGCCTTGAAAACAATGCCCGCAAAAAGTGCGGGCATTCTGTCTACATCAGATCGTTTTCCACGTCCTCGGCTGAAATCCCCAGCGCATCCAGGCCGTTCTCAAGGTGATCCGACAGGTGCGGCGTGCCGATCAGATAGTCGGCACAAGGGGTCGAGGCCTCGGATTTGGCGGTTGCTATCGCCTCGGCCAGATCCTCGGCGAAAAAGCTCTCGCGCCCGATCCACATGACAGCGACCAGTTCGGCCTGCTCATCTTCGCCCATACGGTCGATAAAGGCGCGCAACTCACCCTCGGCGCGGTTCAGTTCGCGCCCCATCATGGCGACCTGAGCGATTTTTCTTGCCGAGATTTCCAACATGACCCAACTCCTCGTGTTCGCGGTTTCCATCCTAGCACAACCACTCGGTGGCTGCTGAGTCTTTGATCTTACGCAAACAAAGTGACCTTATGGCTCGCGAATGCGGGAAACCGGGTGATCGGGAACAGGGGCGCTGCGAAACGGGCGGAACCGGGCTTTTTTGACCCACAGTTTCAAGGCCTGCCACAGGATCAGGACAAATGCGCGACGGGCACCGAACGGGCGACGCAGCAGCGACCACAGGATTTTGCCATCACTCAGCGGTGCACGCGGCCCGGTCAGCGTTGCAATCAGCCCGCCGCCCTCGCGCCCGTAGTCGATCCAGACACCCACCCGGTCGGGGCGATAGTCGAACCGGAACGTATAGGTCCCTTCGATCTTCTGAAACGGCGAGACATGCATCAACTTGTCCGCCATGATCCGATCCGAAGGCTGGATCGGCGCAAAATTAGGGTTGTGGCACAAGTAACTGTGGCGCGTGCCGTAGGTGTTGGTGACCTCGGCCACCACCGCATAAAGCTGTTCCTCACCGTCGAAGCAAAACCAGAAGCTGACCGGGTTGAACACATGGCCGAACACGCGCGGCTGGGTCAGCAGAGTGATATGTGCAGGTTGGGTGACACCCATCTGGTCGAACTGCTTGCGCAGCCAGATGGCACCGTGCCCTTGCCCTGGCTCTCCGCCGTGATCGCGATCCCGCCAGTTGGTGACATTGACCCGGTTCATGGAAAACAGCAGCGGAGTAACCGGGTGACCTTCGGGATCCAGCAGAATGTAGTCGACGGAATAGCGAAAGGCGTTCTGAACGGCGCCCTTCCGCCCGTGAAAGGTATGGCCTGCGATATGGTCAATCCTGTTCACGTCGAATTCCTCGTTCCGCCTGCAAACCGTTCAAACGGCATTCTTTTCCTAATCTGTTTGTATCAGATACTACGGAAGTTAGCCCGACACGGATCAAAAACCGCAAACAAAGTGATCCGCCTTGGGCTGCCCCGCGTAATGTGGTTATGTTTACCGAGATCGATACCGTGACCTTGGATGAACCGGTGGCCGAGGGGCCAGCACTCAGGCCTTGGCGCGCGAAGAAACGCATCAGGGGCAAGCCGGTGAACAAAGCGGATGGCAGTTGCGACACCAGAGCTGAGTGGGTGAGCCACGTCAGACGCATTCGAGATGCTCAGGATCAGGCAGCTTTTGCCGAGCTGTTCCAGCATTTCGCACCGCGGATCAAGGCGTTCCTGATCAAGTCGGGATCAGACGCGACGCTGGCCGAGGAATGCGCGCAAGAGGTGATGGCGACCTTGTGGCACAAGGCCCATCTATTCGATCCGACCCGCGCGACCGTTGCCACCTGGGTATTTACGATCGCGAGGAACAAGCGCATCGACGTCCTGCGCAAACAACGCCGCCCCGAGCCCGAAGATCTGGGATGGGGTCCCGAGGCGGAACCGGAGCAGGACGACGTGATCGCGCTGCAACAGGAAACCGCGCAACTGCGGGGCGCCATGGCGGCGTTGCCCGAGGCGCAACGAGAACTGATCGAAAAGGCCTATTTCGGCGATCTGAGCCACCGCGAGATTGCATCGCAGACCGGATTGCCGCTGGGCACGATCAAATCACGCATACGACTGGCGCTGGACCGCTTGCGCCACGCGATGAACTGAGATGATGACGATGAGCAACGAGATCAAACATCACCTGACAGACGACCTTCTGATGGCCTATGCAGCGGGATCCTTGCCCGAGGCCTTCGACCTGATGGTCGCCACGCATCTGTCCCTGTGCGACCACTGCCGCGCCCGGGCGGAAAGCTATGACGCCGTTGGCGGCTGTGTCCTGCAGGATCAGGGCAGCCCGGCCAGCATGAGCGATGGTGCTTTGGCCGCGACCATGGCGCTGATTGCCCAGGGCGCGCCTATTGCGAAACCAGCCCGTCCGGGGTGTTCGGTTCTGCCCGCACCTCTGCAGGATTACGTGGGCGGTGATGTGAACGCCATCAAATGGCGCTCTATCGGCATGGGTGTGAAACAGGCGATCCTTCCGACCACACGCGAGGCCAGCGCGCGCCTGCTGTTCATTCCCGCTGGTGCAGCCGTGCCGGACCACAGCCACAATGGCATCGAACTGACGATGGTACTGCAGGGCGCGTTTTCGGACGAGATCGACCATTTCGGTCGTGGGGATGTCGAGATTGCTGACGAAAGCCTGCACCACACGCCGACCGCTGATATCTCAGAGGACTGCATCTGCCTGGCCGTTACCGACGCGCCTTTGAAGTTTACTAAGTTGATGCCGCGTCTGTTCCAACCATTCTTGCGTATCTGAAGCGCTGGGCGGCTCTTGCACACTGACCTTTCATTCGGTTCGGGAGACATTTCATGAAACATCCATTGATTATGGCTGGATTGATCGCGAGCCTTGCCAGCGCGGCCTGGGCGCAGCGCGCGGCGGAGGTGAAATTCGAACCCGGCAATTTCGGTACAATGGTAAACGGGACGATCACCGGCAATGAGTATTTCGATTACAAGCTGGGCGCGCAGGCGGGTCAGGAAATGTTCGCTGATCTCAAGGTCAGCGATACCAATGGCAATGGCGTGATTTACTTCAACATTCTGCCACCCGGAAGCGATGGCGAGGCAATCTATAACGGCTCGATCGATGGCAACACCGCCCGTATCAACCTGCCCGAGGACGGAGATTATACGATCCGCGTCTACCTGATGGGCAATGATCGCGATACAGACAAGACAGTCGGCTATAACCTCGACCTGTCGATCCAGTAAAGTTCAGCCTTCGGATTTGCCCAGCGGCACCACATTGTTGTGATCATCCGGGGCAAGTTCTTCGAAATCGAAGTTGTCCAATCGCTGAGCCCGGCGCCCGGCTTTTTCGGCGCTGATTTTGATGTCGGATATGTCCTTGGCCGCCTGCCCGAAATGGCGGTCCAGATTTGACACACGGTCCCCCAGCCGCTCGACATCCTTGTGAAGCAAACCCAGTTCCTTGCGGATCGCGCCCGCCTGCTCGCGCATCCGTGCGTCCTTGAGAATTGCGCGCATGGTGTTCAGCGTCGCCATGCAGGTGGTCGGCGAGACAATCCAGACACGTTTCGAAAAACTCTCCTGTACCAGTTCGGGGAACTTGGCGTGTAGTTCCGCATAAACCGCCTCGGACGGAAGGAACATCAGCGCGCCGTCAGCGGTTTCACCGTCCAGAATGTACTTCTCGGAAATGTCGTTGATATGTTTCCGCACCGTGCTGCGAAACATCTGAACGGCGGCTTTCAACTCAGCATCATTGGTGGAGCCAATCAGCGCCTCATAGGCCTCAAGCGGGAATTTGCTGTCGATCACGATCGGCCCTGGCGGGTTCGGCAGGTGGATCAGGCAATCCGCCCGACGCCCGTTTGACAGGGTCGCCTGCAGTTGGAAACTGTCCGACGGCAGTGCCTTGGAGACGATATCGTTCAGTTGGATTTCCCCAAACGCGCCGCGGGTCTGCTTGTTGGACAGGATATCCTGCAGCGACAGCACATCGCCAGACAGTTTGGTGATATTGTCCTGCGCCTTGTCGATGGCGGCCAGGCGCTCCTGCAGTTGCGTCAGTGAGGTCGCGGTCTGCTTGGATGAGCCATGCAGAGATTCCTTCATCCGCTCCTGCATCTCGGCCAGCGCGCGCGCTGATTTCATCGCGTTGTCCGCCAGCCGGTCATTCATCTGCTGCTGCACCGAGGAAAGGCGCGATTCAACTGTCTGGATCACCTGAACCTGCGCATTGGCCTGCGTGTCCGAGACATGTTGCAACCCGCCCCGTAACTGCTCCTGCCCCTGTCCCAGTTGCTGCACGTTCTGGCCCAGATGGGCCATCTGCCGCGCCAATGGTTCTGCCAACCGGGCAGACCGCTGCGCCGCCCGCATGGACATCAACAGCAGCAACAGGATCAGCGCCACCACTCCGCCGCCGATCAGGATCACGGGGTCGTTCAATGCAACTTGGGTGCCAGCAATCTCGATCATGTCGCCTCGGATGTTCTTGTTTTATTCTTCATAACCCGGCAACGCTGCCGGATCAACTGCGGCCGAACAGACGCTCGATATCGCTCAGCTTCAGCTCCACATATGTCGGCCGCCCGTGGTTGCACTGACCAGAATGCGGCGTCGCTTCCATCTCGCGCAGCAGGGCGTTCATCTCTTCGGCCCGCATCCGGCGGCCCGACCGGACCGAGCCATGACAGGCCACCCGGCTGAGGATCGCTTCGATCCGCGCCTGCACCGTCTGGCTTTCGCCCTGATCGGCCAGTTCATCGAGAATATCCAGGATCATCGCGCGGGCGTCGACCTCGCCCAGAATGGCAGGCGTTTCGCGCACGGCGATGGCGCCGCCGCCAAAGGGTTCCAGCGTCAGCCCAAGGCGCGACAGGTCAGCCGCAACCGCCATCAAACGCGCGCAGTCGCCTTCGGACAGTTCGACGATTTCGGGGATCAGCAACGCCTGCGCGGCGACGCCATTCTCAGCCATCTGGGTTTTCAGCTTTTCATAAACCAGCCGTTCATGCGCCGCGTGTTGGTCGACGATCACCATGCCATCGGCGGTCTGGGCGATGATGTAGTTCTCATGCACCTGCCCCCGCGCCGCGCCCAAAGGCAGGTCGGCCACTGGCGTTTCTTCAGAAACGGGCGAAACAGACGTCGGTTCTACAACATTGCCACTATAGTCCTGCGATAGTTCCGCAAAGCCCGGAGCTTGCGCCCTGTAGGCAGCCTGACGCGCTGCGGGCGATGGCCGGTCCATCTGATACACGCGTGCAGGTGCAGGTTGAGCAGGGAGCGCCGGTTCGGGCCGCATCGCCCCCAATGTGGCATTGGCAACGGTGGTCGAAGCCCGGTGCCCCGCCTCGGCCAGTGCATGCCGTAGGGCTGAGACGATCAGCCCGCGCGCAACGCCCGGATCGCGGAACCGCACCTCGGACTTGGCGGGATGGACGTTCACATCCACCAGCGTCGGATCGCAGTCGATGAACAGCGCCGCCGCTGGGTGCCGGTCACGGCTGAGGAAATCGAAGTAAGCTGCCCGCAGCGCGCCGGTCAGCATCTTGTCACGCACCGGTCGGCCGTTGACGAACAGGTACTGTGCCACCGCCGCGCCGCGGGAATAGGTCGGCAAGGCGGCGTAACCGTACAGCCGGATACCTTCGCGCGTCGCGTCGATCTGCAGGGCGTTCTCGGCAAACTCTCTCCCGATCACGCGGGCCAGACGGGCGTGCAGCGCGTCGAACAGGTCGCCATTCTCGCGGTCGGCCCGGAAGGTCACACGACCCTCACCCCCGCCCGAGACATCACGCAGGGTGAAAGTGATGGCGGGCTCAGCCATGGCAAGGCGTTTGACCGTGTCATTTATCGCCTGCGCCTCGGCCCGATCGGTACGCATGAACTTCAACCGGGCGGGTGTGGCAAAGAACAGGTCGCGCAGTTCGACCACTGTACCGGCACGCAGGGCGGCAGGTTTGACCGCTTCCATCTTGCCACCAGATACATGGATTTGCGCCGCGTCGCCCCCCGGCACCCGGCTGGTTATGGTCAGCCGCCCGACGGCACCAAGTGAGGGCAACGCCTCACCGCGAAACCCGAACGTTTGGATGTTCAGAAGATCCGAGCCGTCAATCTTCGAAGTCGCATGGCGCGACAGCGCCAGCGGCAGGTCGCGCGTCGAAATCCCACAGCCATCATCGGTGACGCGAATCAACGTCTTGCCGCCATCAGCGATATCAATGGCGATCCGTGCCGCACCGGCATCGATGGCGTTTTCCACCAGCTCCTTGACCGCCGAAGCAGGACGTTCCACCACCTCGCCCGCAGCAATACGGTTGATGGCGGCATCATCAAGCTGCCGGATAATGGGGGGCGTTTCGCTGATATTGGGGTGTGTCTGCGCCATACCACCAGACCTAGCACAGACGCGCACGATTCTGCCACCGGTTTGGAAGCTTGAGTTTTGGGGAGGGGGCGTTCGAACAATCGCGCCCTATCTGTTTCAACAAACGGCAAACTGGGTCGCGATTGTCCGAACGATCCTAAGTGAGTGGTGGTCATTCAGAAAAATTCTGGATCGGGCTTAGCACGAATGACGCGTTGCAAATCATTAACTCTGCATGCCCTTGCAGTCTGAGCAGATTTCAGCCGACCGGTCGCAGACAGAGGTGGCAGGAACACGCCGTGTCAAGAGGCCTGGGGCGCTCCGGCGCGGGTACGGCATGGTCCCCACAATGCGGCAGAGGCCAAGATCAGGCCCGACATGGTGGCAATCATGCCCGCCGCGCTGACAGCGTCTGCTCTGCCCAGCCACAGCGGCCCGTAGCCCGCCAGTACATAGCCCGAAACCGCCGAGACACTGGCGAAGACAACGCTCCACGCAATCTGGGTTTCCAGCCGGTTGGTCATCATGCGCGCAGCAGCTGGCGGGCAGATGAACATGGCGATCACGATGATCGACCCCACTGCGTCAAAGGCCGCCACGGCAGATATCGCCGCAACGATCACCAGCGCCATGCCCAGTGCGCCGGTGCGAATTCCGATGGTGCGGGCAAAACCTTCGTCAAATGTGGAAATCTTCAGCGGTCGCCAGAACAACCAGATGAACAAGATGACGCCCACCAACGTCAGCGCGATGCGCGGCAGTTCCGGCGGCAACCCGGCCAAAGCCGTCAGATCAAGCAGCGACGACCAGCCCACCGCATCCAGCCAGATCAGGCTTTCCAGATTGCCATAGAGCGCATGTTCCACATCCAGATGCACGGTCGAGGTGTCGGTTTGCTCCAGCAACAGAACACCGCCCGCGAACATGGTTGTGAACACAACGCCCATCGCGGCACCAGGCTCGATCTGGCCCAGTCGCCGGATCGCCTCGATCATCACCACGGCCACAATCGAAGCCCCCGCCGCGCCCAGCATCATCGGCCAGGTCGAGATCGCCCCGGTCAGGATAAACGCCACCACGATTCCTGGCAGCACCACATGGCTGATCGCGTCCCCGATCAGGGCCTGCTTGCGCAACACCAGAAAGTTGCCGGGCAGCGCGCAGGCAATCGCAGCGAAGGTGCCAATCAGAAGAGGTGTCAACGACAGGGGGACGAACTCTTCACCGCTCATGAGGGCACTCCTTGCGGGCCGCCGATCTGGCGGTCGATCTCGGTGATCTGGTCGCGTGTCAACACCGTCTCGATATCGCGCAGCCCGTCATAAAGCGCCGCCGTCGCCTCGTGTGCCTGATCGGTGCGGACTAACTCCCAGCGTTTTTCGTCGCGCAGGGCTTTTGCCGCGCGGGCCTTGCCGGCTTCGGTGGCGACACCATCGGCACGGGCCAGCCCGGCGCGTTTCAACAGGCGCAGGGTGAGTGGCTCATAGATTTTCTGATCCTGCGCCAGCGCCAGCAGACCCTGCCGGATATGTACCCTGCGTTGAAATCGCATGTGTTTCAGTACCGCCGCCAGGACACCCCGGACCGGCGCCAACAGCAGGGACAGCGCAAAGAAAGCAAAGCTGACCAGAACGATAATCGGACCCGTTGGCAGGTTCGGGGCCGAGGCCGAAAGCGCCGCGCCCAGATACCCGGCCAGACCACCCGCGAGACCGGCCAGCAGCACCACGCGATCCGAGCGTTCGGTCCAGAACCGTGCCGTAACGGCCGGGATAATCAGCAGTGCCACGATCAGGATCAGCCCGACGATTTTTAGGCCGACTACGGTGACGGCCATCACCAGACCCATCATCGCCAGATCGATGCGATGCACTGGCAAGCCCCGCGCCGCGGCGTATTCCGGATCGAAGGCCACCATCGTCATTGGGCGCCGGATGATCATCACCAGCGCCAATGTCGCCGCCCCGCCAATCGCGATGATCAGCGCATCGGCCCACAGCATCCCGGCGGTCGAGCCCAGCAGGAACCCCTCCAGCCCGGCCTGCCGCCCGACGCCCATGGTCTGAATGACGGTCAGCAACACGACACCAAAGCCAAAAAACACCGATAGCACCGCCCCAATGGCTGCATCCTCGGCCAGGCGCGTCCGGCGGGTCAGCCAGTTCATGCAGAGCAGACCCACCCAGGCCGAGATCGCCGATCCGGCCAGCAGGCCGATCAGATTGCGCCCATCACCGCCAAAGGCGACCAGCACCATGAAAGCCAGACACACACCCGGCAGGGTCGCATGGCTGATCGCATCGCTGACCAATGCCCGTTTGCGCAGAAACAGAAACGTACCGGTGACCCCGGCGGACACACCCAGCAAGGTCGCACCAATGGCGACCAGCGTGGCATTATAGCCAAGCTGCAGAGTCAGAGCTTCCCAAAGCATGGATTACCCCAGCGCGCGTGAAATCTGGTCGATCTGGGCGGTGGCCAGACGGCCCCCGTAAGCCGATTGCAGGGTTTCGGCGGTGAAGGCCTCGGCCACCGGACCCTCGACCACTTTGCGGGTGTTGATCAGGAAGACATGGTCGAAGTATTCGGTGACGGTGGCCAGATCGTGATGCACGACGACAACGGTCTTGCCCGCCTCTCTCAGCGATTTCAGAACCGCAATGATGGCCTTTTCCGTCGCCGCATCAACCCCGGCAAAGGGTTCGTCCAGCAGGTAAAGGTCAGCCTCTTGCGCCAATGCGCGGGCCAGAAACACGCGCTGCTGCTGGCCGCCGGAAAGCTGGCCAATCTGACGATCCGCGAAATCGCGCATGCCGACCCTGCTCAGGCAATCCATGGCACGTGACATGTGCCGGGCACGAATACGGCCAAGCAGACCGAGCTGCCGCGACAGCCCCATCAGCACCACGTCGATCACGCGGGTCGGGAAATCCCAATCCACACTGGCGCGCTGCGGCACATAGGCGATGCGGGCGCGTTGCTGTTCCAGCGGTTTTCCATAGACAGTGACCTGCCCAGACAAGGGCGACACAATCCCCAAAGCAGCCTTTAGCAGGGTCGACTTCCCCGCGCCATTAGGTCCGATGATCGCTGTCATCGCGCCGGGCTGCACGGTCATGTCCACCGAGAACACCGCAGGTTTCTGGCCGTAGGAAACCGTCAGGCCGCGAATGGCCAGAGGGCTATCGCCCAGGCCGTGCTCTGCAACCGAAACACCCTGATTTGTGGCCAGCTCCAGCATGACTTAAAACCCCGCGGACAGTTTGCCGTACATGCCGCGATCGGGCACATCCGCACCCAGCGCGCCTGCGATGACGGTGATGTTATGGTCCAGCATGCCGATATAAGTGCCCTCATAGGTCCCCGGTTCGCCCATGGCGTCGGAATACAGCTCACCGCCCACACTCACATCATGACCTTTGGCCGCAGCGCCTTCGATCAGCGCGCGCATCGACCGGTCAGACACCGAGCTTTCCACGAACACCGCTTTCAGCTGCTTGTCGACCAGCGTGTCCACCAGTTCTCCGATCCGGTTCAGACCAGCTTCGGACTGGGTCGAGATGCCCTGGATGCCCATCACCTCGTAGCCGTATTCAGCCCCGAAATAGCCAAAAGCATCATGCGCCGTGACCAGTACGCGGTTGGTTTCGGGGACAGACGCAAGCGCCCGACCGGCATAGGTCTCCAACTGGTCGATCTCGGCCAGATGCGCCTGCGCATTTGCGGCAAAGATGTCGGCCGCGTCGGGGCGCGCTTCGGTCAGTGCTTTCTGCACTTCGACGACCACATCACGCCATAACGCTGGGCTCATCCACACATGCGGGTCGTATTTATCCGCATAATCATCATGCGCACGCAGTTTCGACGTGTCGATCCCTTCGGCCACGGCAACCACGTTACGCTTGCGGCCCAGGTCGTGAAAGAAATCCTCCATCTGCGCCTCAAGATACAGGCCGTGCCACAGGATCAGGTCGGCACGGGTCATGGCAACGATGTCGCTGCGGGTCTGGCGATAGGCGTGCGGATCCACGCCGGGACCCATCAGGCCCTTCACCTCGACCTGATTGCCACCCACTTGACGCGCGGCGTCGGCAATCATGCCTGTGGTGGCAACCACCTTCAGCGGCACCTCGGCCCAGGCCGTCAATGGCAATGCAGCGGCAAATACTAAGGCTGCAAGAAAGCTGCGACGAATCATGTCGGACCCCGATTTGGAACTCAGTTGCAAATGAATATGCGAACCATTCGCAAGTAAGTCAACGCCATTGCGAATTATTCGCAAGAAAATGCCAATTTTGTCCATTTGGTCAAAAATATACCATTCCCGCTCCTGTATGCCTTTCATTTATCCGCAACCCGTGCGATTTTGGCGCAAACCTCCCAAAGGATGTGAAGATGGATACGCAGAGCTCAGAAAGCCCCGTGCGCACAGCGCATCTGCCGCAAGTGACCGAGCCCAGAAACCCCGGTATGGATCTTGATCTTGACTGGGTGCGCGCCGTGCAGGCCAACACCTCGGCGATTGAGCGCCGTGCGGCGACCTTGTCCGGTCGTCGGTCGGTTAAAAAAGAGTATCAGGCCGCATGGCTTCTGAAGGCGATCACCATGATCGACCTGACCACATTGTCCGGCGATGACACCGTGGGCCGCGTGCGCCGCCTATGCGCCAAGGCGCGTCAGCCAGTGGCACCTTCTGTACTGCAGGCGCTGGACATGCCGCCGATCACCACCGGCGCGGTTTGTGTCTATCACGACATGATCGAAACGGCAGTTGAGGCATTGAAAGGCACCGGCATCCCCGTCGCGGCCGTGTCGACCGGCTTCCCGGCTGGCCTGTCTCCGTTCCACCTGCGCGTGGCAGAGATCGAAGAAAGCGTGAAGGCCGGAGCCGAAGAGATCGACATCGTGATCTCACGCCGCCACGTGCTGTCGGGCGATTGGCAAGCGCTGTATGACGAAATGAAAGCCTTCCGCGTGGCCTGCGGCGATGCCCATGTCAAAGCCATTCTGGCAACCGGAGAGCTGGGCAGCCTGCGCAACGTCGCCCGCGCCTCGCTGGTCTGCATGATGGCAGGCGCCGATTTCATCAAAACCTCGACCGGGAAGGAAAGCGTCAACGCCACCCTGCCCGTGTCGCTGGTGATGATCCGCGCGATCCGCGACTACTATGACCGCACCGGGTACCGGGTCGGGTACAAACCTGCGGGCGGCATCTCCAAGGCCAAGGACGCACTGGTCTACCTGTCGCTGATCAAGGATGAGCTGGGCGACCGCTGGCTGGAGCCGCACCTGTTCCGCTTTGGCGCGTCGTCGCTGCTGGGCGATATTGAACGGCAGTTGGAACACTATGTAACGGGCGCGTACTCCGCCGGCTACCGTCACTCCATGGGCTGAGGACAAGAACAATGACAGTCAAAGAAATCTTCGAGACCATGGAATACGGCCCTGCCCCCGAAAGCGCCGCCGAGGCGCTGGCCTGGCTGGTCGATCAGGGCGACAAGTTCGGCCACTATATCGACGGGGCCTTCACCAAACCCGGCAAAGGGTTCGACAGCCGCAACCCCGCAACGGGTGAGGTTCTGGCCAAGCTGACACAGGCGAAACAGGCCGATGTGGATGCCGCCGTCGCCGCAGCTCGTAAGGCCCAGCCGAAATGGGAGAAGCTGGGCGGCGCAGGCCGCGCACGGTATCTCTATGCCATTGCGCGACTGCTGCAGAAACACGCGCGGCTGTTTGCGGTGCTGGAAAGCCTCGACAACGGCAAACCGATCCGGGAATCGCGCGATATCGATATCCCGCTGGCGCAGCGGCATTTTTACTATCACGCGGGTATGGCCCAGCTGATGGAGAGTGAACTGCCCGACGCTGAGGCGCTGGGTGTTTGCGGCCAGATCATCCCGTGGAACTTCCCGCTGCTGATGTTGGCGTGGAAAATCGCGCCGGCGCTGGCAATGGGCAATACTGTGGTTCTGAAACCGGCCGAGTACACTTCGCTGACCGCGCTGCTGTTTGCCGATATCTGCTCGCAGGCCGGTCTGCCCAAGGGCGTGGTCAACATCGTCACCGGCGATGGCGCAGTGGGCGAGATGATCGTGAACGCGGACGTGGACAAGATCGCCTTTACCGGGTCGACCGTTGTCGGTCGTCGTATCCGCGAGGCGACCGCAGGATCGGGCAAGGAACTGACCTTGGAACTGGGTGGCAAATCCGCCTACATCGTGTTCGACGACGCCGATATCGACAGCGCTATTGAAGGGCTGGTCGATGCGATCTGGTTCAATCAGGGTCAGGTCTGCTGTGCAGGCTCTCGCCTGCTGGTGCAGGAGGGCATCGCGGACCGCTTCCACGAGAAGCTGCGCGCGCGGATGGACAAGCTGCGCGTCGGTGATCCGCTGGACAAATGCATCGACGTGGGCGCGGTTGTGGACCCGGTCCAGTTGCAAACCATCAAAGGCATGGTCGAAAGCAACACCGCAGGTCATATCCATCAGGCCGCATGCGAGCTGCCTGAAAACGGCTGCTACTACCCGCCGACTCTGATCTCGGGCCTCGAAACCTCCGACCCGCTGATGCAGGAGGAGATTTTCGGCCCGGTTCTTGTGTCTTCGACCTTCCGTACCCCGGAAGAGGCGGTGGAACTGGCCAACAATACCCGATACGGGCTGGCCGCGACGGTCTGGACCGAGAATGTGAACCTTGCGCTGGATATTGCACCCAAACTGGTTGCAGGCGTGGTCTGGGTGAACGCCACCAACCTGTTCGATGCCGCTGCCGGGTTCGGCGGCGTGCGCGAAAGCGGTTTTGGCCGTGAAGGCGGCTGGGAAGGGCTGAGCGCCTACACAAAACCCAAAGGCAAGGCCAAGCCGCTGACCAAGGTCGAGGCGACCATGGGCGAGGGCGCTCCGGTCGATCCCATTGACCGCACCGCCAAGATGTATGTCGGCGGCAAGCAGGCACGACCCGACAGCGGTTATTCGAAACCTGTTTGGGGCAAGCCCGGCCTGCTGGGCCATGTAGGGATTGCCAACCGCAAGGACGTGCGCAACGCGGTTGAGGCTGCGGCGGGCGCCAAGGGCTGGTTCAAGACCACCGGTCACCTGCGGGCGCAGATTCTGTATTACATCGGCGAGAACCTTTCGGCCCGTGCGGACGAATTCGCTGCGCGCATTGACGCCATGACCGGTGGGAAAACCGGCGCGAAAGAGGTAGACGCCTCAATCCAGCGCCTGTTCACCGCCGCCGCCTGGGCTGACAAGTATGACGGTCAGGTTCACGGCGTGCCGATCCGGGGCGTTGCCATTGCGATGAAGGAACCGGTGGGCGTAATCGGCGCGCTCTGCGCGGATGAGGTGCCGCTTCTGGGTCTGGTCTCGGTCATGGCACCGGCAATTGCGATGGGCAACCGGGTTGTGCTGGCGGCAAGCGAGCCCTATCCGCTGGCAGCGACGGATTTCTACCAGATCCTCGAGACGTCCGACGTTCCTGCAGGCGTGGTCAACATCCTGACCGGCAGCCATGCAGAGCTGGCGAAACCTCTGGCTTCACACCTGAACGTGGATGCGGTCTGGTCGTTCTCGTCCACCGATCTGTCGAAAGAGATCGAGGCCGTCTCGGCCGGAAACCTGAAACGGACCTGGGTCAATAACGCGACGGCATTTGATTGGGGCGTGGACCATTCGCGCCGCTTCCTGCAGGCTGCGACCGAAGTAAAAAACATCTGGGTGCCCTACGGCGAGTAGGGCTCCCGCCAAGGGAGGCCTAAATGGATTTTTCAGGACAAACCGTCATCGTCATAGGTGGCACCAGCGGTATCAATCGCGGCATTGCCGAGGCCTTTGCGGCCTCGGGTGCCAAACTGGCCGTCGCCAGCCGTTCCCAGGAAAAGGTGGATGAAACGGTCGCCGCGCTGAGGGCTACGGGCGCGGCTGACGCCATTGGTGCTGCCTTTGATGTGCGCGACCCCGAGGCGGTGGCAGCGGGCCTGAAACAGTTCCACGACGCGTTCGGTGATTTCGACGTGCTGGTTTCCGGTGCGGCGGGCAACTTCCCCGCACTTGCGGCCGAGATGTCGGTCAATGCGTTCAAGACCGTGATCGATATCGACCTGATGGGCACGGTCCACGTGATGAAAGGGGCCTACCCCTATCTCAAACGCCCCGGCGCCAGCATCATCAACATCTCGGCCCCGCAGTCCTATCTGCCGTACGAGGGCCAGGCCCATGTCTGCGCCGCCAAGGCAGGCGTTGATCAAATAACCCGCACCCTGTCGATGGAATGGGGCGTTGAAGGCATCCGGGTGAACTCGGTTGTTCCGGGCTTCATCGAAGGGACCGAAGGCGCAAAACGTCTGGCACCCACCGAAAACGCCCATGAAGAACTGCGCCGCGATGTGCCTCTGGGCCGTTGGGGTCAGCCGCAGGATGTGGCCAATGCCTGCCTGTTCCTCAGCTCCGATCTGGCCAGCTATATCAGCGGCACGGTACTGGCCGTGGACGGGGCGCTGTATCAGCGCGGCTCGGGCAAATTTGGTCAGATGATGGGGCAGATGCTGCGCAGCGCGGCAGGGAAAAAGGGCTGAGGCGTACTCAGCCCCCTTTTCATCAATTCGTGGTTTCCAGCCCTTCGGGCTTACCGACGACTGTAAAGTGCAGTCCTTCGGGGTCCAGCAACTCGCGGGCCATGCGGTTTACCTCGTCCAGAGTAACAGCGTTCACCTTGTCGTTGCGGGTGGCGATGTAATCGATGGGCAAGTTCTCCATCTGCATCCCGACCATGATCCCGGCGATCCGGCCATTGCCATCGAACCGCAGCGGATAGGCACCAGTCAGATAGGTCTTGGCCTCGTCCAGTTCGGTCTGGGTCACACCCTCAGTCGCAGCGCGCGCCCATTCGTCGCGGATCACCTCGACCGCTTCGGCGATGCGGTCATTGCCCGAGGACACGGACCCCATATAGACCGAGGCCAAATCCTTGGGTACCAGATAGGTCGCCACGCCATAGGTCAGGCCGCGTTTTTCGCGCACTTCCTGCATCAGGCGGCTTTCGAACCCACCACCACCCAGAATGTGGTTCATGATATAGGCGGCAAAGAAATCGGGATCGTCGCGGTCGATACCCGCATGGCCGAACAAGGCCACCGATTGCGGGGTGTCAAACTCAACCACGCTGATCCCGCCGGGGATGCTCACATCGGCACGGTCCGGAATCGGCTTGCCGGTTTCAGGCAGATCAGCCAGCAACTTGTCCAGCAACACACCCAGTTCGTCAGGGGTGATGTCACCCACGGCACCGACATAAAGCCGATCCTTGGCAAAGACATTGTCATAGGCGGTCACGACATCGGCGCGGGTCAGCGCGCTGACGCTTTCAATCGTGCCCTTGCCCTCGGTGCCATAGGGGTGATCGCCATAGGCCACCTGCGCGAAATTACGGCTGGCTATATCGTTGGGATCGGTCTGATCGGACCGCAGGCCGGACAGAACCTGCGCCTTCACCCGCTCTACTGCATCCTCGTCAAAACGCGGCTCGTGAATGGTGGTACGCAGCAGGTCGGTCACTTCATCGCGGTTCTCGGTCAGAAATTGTGCCGAGATCGAGACCGAGTCATCAGACGCATTGTAACTGAACGAGGCCGCCAGCGATTCCAGTTCGCGCGCATAAGTACGGGCATCCATGTCACCTGCGCCTTCCTCGATCAGCCCGCTCATCAAGTATATGGCGCCACGTTTTCCGGGCTCGTCCAGCGAGGTGCCGCCGCGAAAGCGCATCTCCAGAGCGGTGAAAGGGATCGAGTGATCCTCGACCAACCAGGCTTTGATACCACCGGGCGAGGTGACCTCTTCGATCTTGATCTCGGCCCATGCGGGCAACGCGATGACAAAGGCGATCAGGGTTGCGAAAATCCGTTTCATTGCGTCACCTCATCGTCGCGCATCAGCCAGCCCGTGACCGATGCTTCGGATTGCAGTACCTCGCGGGCCGCGGCGATGATCTCATCCCCCGTCACGGCCTGCAGAACATCGGGCCAGGCCTTCACATCCTCGACCGTTAGACCGCTGGTCAGGGCGCGGCCATATCGGTTGCCGATCCCGTCCACATTGTCGCGCGCAAAAGTTTGGGCCGCACGCAGTTGCATCTTGATGCGGTCGAGATCTTCTTCGTTGACACCATCGGCGATAAAATCAGCCACAGCCTGGTCCATCGCGTCCTCGGCTTCTTGCAGGGACACGCCCTGCGCCGGAACAACCAGCAGATCGAAGGTTGTGTCGTCCAACGACACACCTCGGTAAAAGGCCCCGGCATAAACGACCATTTGCTGTTCAAATTGCAGCTTTTCGTTCAGATATGACGTGGTACTGCCGCCCAGCAACTCGGCCAGCAGGAACAACGCCGCGGCTTTCTCCTGCTCACCCGGATCACGCTCGGGCGCCAGATAGCTGCGCTGCACATAGGGCTGCGACACCCGCGCATCCTTGAAGGTCAGGCGACGTTCGGAAGTCTGCGGCGGCTCTTGCGAGCGGAATCGTTCGGGCAGGTCAGGATTGGCTGGGATGACACCATAATACTGCTCGGCCAACGCTTTGACCGCATCGGGCTCCACATCGCCGGTCACCACCAGAATGGCGTTATTGGGCGCATAATGGGTCTGGTAGAAGGATAACGCATCCTCCATGTCCAGTGTCTCCATCTCGTGCCGCCAGCCAATAATCGGCACACCATAGCGATGGTTGAGGTACTGCGCCGCGCTCATCTGCTCGCCGAACAGAGCGCGCGGACTGTTGTCGGTGCGCTGATTGCGTTCCTCGAGTATCACGTCGCGCTCGGTGACGATGTCCTCTTCACTGAGGCGCAGGTTGCGCATCCGATCCGCCTCCATCCGCATCATCAATTCCAGCCGGTCTGCGGCGACGCGTTGGTAATAAGCGGTGTAATCATAAGACGTAAACGCATTGTCATTACCGCCATTGGCTGCAACGGTAGCCGAGAACTCACCCGGCGCCAGCGTATCGGTGCCTTTGAACAGAAGGTGTTCCAGGAAATGCGCCACACCGGACGAGCCGACCGGCTCATCCGCAGATCCGGCACGATACCAGACCATGTGCTGTACGATGGGCGCACGGTGATCTTCGACCACGACGACATCCATGCCGTTGTCCAGCGTGAAGGTTGTGACCGCCTCGTGCCCCTCTTTGGCAATCAAAGGGGTGGCGGCGAAAAGGGCGGCAGACAAGGCCAGAGCCCGAACCATGGGGCGTCCTCCGTTTCGTTTAATGATGTTCAAACTACGGTGGTGCGGCGCAGGTTCAAGGCCGATGACGGAAAGTTAAGGTTTATTCATCAGCCGGGGGTGCAGAAGGGGTCTCGATCCCCGCACGGCGCGCCGCTTCGTTTTGCGCGTCGGCATCGAGTGCCTGACGCTGGTAGACCTGCGTATAGCGGTCCACCTTGAACAGGCGCAGGCGGGTCAGGCGGCCCTGCTTTCTGCGGAATTCGGCATCTTCGGTATCGACAACCTGCCGCGTGTTGGACGGAACACCATAGCGGCTAGAGGCCGTCACCAGCGCTGCATCGGTGGACGGGATGGCGGCATTGGCATTCAATGCTGCCTCGCTGCCGCCCAGTGCCACGACTGCGTCCGCCTTCGGGTTCGGGTCGGTCAGGTTTGTCCCACCCGGCGTGGGCGCAGGCAGGAACTTGTGGTCCTTGGGCTGGGTCAGCGGTTCCACCGGCATGACCGAGAATTCATCCGGCCCCTGTCCCGGTGCCTCAAGATGGCGCAAACCGATATCGGCACATCCCGCTACCGCAAGAATCAGTGTCACAGCAAAAATGGATCGCGACAACCGCATCAGAGTCTCCAGCCAGTTTCAGGCGCTTTTATCGCATATCACCCGGCGCGTCACGAGGGCTTTTTGCCCTCGAACAACACAAGCCCGATGGCACCTGCAAAGATGAACACATCGGCCAGATTGAACACGAACGGGTTGTTGATGCCGCAGCAGGACATGTTCAGGAAATCCAGAACATAGCCATAGATCACCCGGTCCAGCACATTCGCCAGCGCCCCGCCGATCAGCAACCCGCCACAGAACAGCATCAGTTTCGACGGGGTCGTGCGCATCAGCCAGATCAGCACACCGACCGAGATGACCAGCGAGACGCCGATCAACACCCAGCGGGCAGTGTCGGTATCACCTTGGAAAAGGCCAAAGTTGATGCCCCGATTCTCGCCGTATTTGAATACCAGCAAAGGTGGTAGCACGTCGATATTACCCTCGGCCACGCGCATAACGTGAACGACCAGATACTTGCTGACCTGGTCGATCAGAAACGCGGCCAGCGCGGCCCAGAACAGAAGGCGATAGCGCATCAGTGACGGAAATGGCGCATGCCGGTAAAGACCATGGCCAGACCGGCCTCGTCCGCAGCTGCGATCACCTCATCGTCGCGCATCGAGCCGCCGGGTTGGATGACGCAGGTGGCACCCGCCTCGGCGGCCTCCATCAGACCGTCAGGGAAGGGGAAGAACGCGTCCGAGGCCACAGCTGAGCCAATGGTCAGCGGCTGCGGCAGGCCCAGCGCGTCGGCCATGCGTTCGGCTTTCTTTGCGGCAATCATAGCCGAGTCCAGGCGGCTCATCTGTCCTGCACCTACGCCCACGGTCGCGCCGTCCTTGACGTAAACGATGGCATTGGACTTGACGTGTTTGGCGACCTTCCAGGCAAACAGCAGGTCACGCATCTGCTCATCGGTCGGGACCTTTTTGGTGACCACCTTCAGGTCGTCCATGCCGACAAAACCGTTATCCTTGTCCTGCACCAGCAGGCCACCGGCCACTTGACGCACGGTTTTGCCGCCTGCGGTCACATCCGGCAAACCTTCGGTGGTCAGCAGGCGCAGGTTCTTCTTGGCGGCAAAGATCGCTTTGGCCTCGTCCGATGCGCCCGGAGCAATCACAACCTCGGTGAAAATCCCGGTGATTTCCTGCGCGGTTTCGGCGTCAAGCGGCTGGTTAAGTGCCACGATCCCGCCAAAGGCCGATGTGCGGTCGCAATCGAAGGCCGACTTATAAGCATCCAGCAAGGTCGCACCTGTGGCTACACCACAAGGGTTGGCGTGTTTGATAATGGCACAGGCTGCGCCTTGTGCCGGGTCGAACTCGGCCACCAGCTCAAATGCCGCATCGGTGTCGTTGATGTTGTTGTAGCTCAGTTCCTTGCCCTGATGCTGCACGGCTGTCGCAACGCCGGGACGGTTAGTGCCATCAGTATAGAAAGCCGCCTGCTGGTGGCTGTTCTCGCCATAGCGCAGAGTCTGTTTCAGCTCACCGGCAAAGGCACGGCGTTTGGGGGCTTCAAGCTCCAGCGCGTCGGCCAGCCAGTTGGACACGGCAGTGTCATAGGCGGCGGTACGGGCATAGGCCTTTTGCGCCAGCTTGCGGCGGAATTTCGGGCAGGTCGCGCCACTGTGCTGATCCATGTCGCCCAGCAGTTTTTCATAATCCTCGACGTCTACTACAACGTTGACGAAAGCATGGTTCTTGGCCGCCGCACGGATCATCGCAGGGCCGCCAATGTCGATATTCTCGACACATTCATCGTAGTCGGCGCCTTTGGCGACAGTGGCTTCAAACGGATAGAGGTTAACCACCAGCAGATCGATCGCGCCGATGCCGTGTTCGTTCATCGCGGCCACGTGAGTGTCATTGTCCCGCAGGGCCAGCAGGCCGCCATGCACCATCGGGTGCAGGGTTTTCACGCGGCCATCCATCATCTCGGGGAAACCGGTGACCTCGCTCACATCCTTCACTGCAAGCCCCGCATCGCGCAGCGCCTTTGCGGTGCCGCCGGTCGACAGCAGCTCGACCCCGCGCTCGGACAGCGCCTGTCCCAGTTCGATCAATCCGGTCTTATCGGATACGGAAAGCAACGCGCGGCGCACGGGGTGAAGGTCGGTCATGGGTCCAAAGGTCCTTTTGGCGTCAGTCAAACTCGGGCTCGTCCCGGTGCAGGTCGCGCACGGCATAGGCTGTATCCTGCGCCTTGCTCAACGTCCACTGGATGCGGGTCGCATACTCCATTGCGCGCCCGGATAGAACGATCTGTTTTGTCGCGCGTGGCTTTAATCGACCTTTTTCAAGATAAACGCTTGGTTCGACGGCTAATTTTGCAACACCGTCATGGCGGAAAACCCAGATCTCACCGCTTTTGAGCGCCATCGACACCGCCGCGCCGCCCAAATCGATGGCCGCGTCCACATCCGGATGCAGGTGAAACCGGACGTCATAGCGAACGCCCTTGAGGCCCGAGGCATCCATCGCCTTGTCGAACTGCCGCTTGGCCTTGTCGGTGGCAGTCAGCAGAATATCCTCGCCGGTCAATTGGCGCCCGTCAAACCGCAGCTCAAAAGTACGGGCATGGGTCAGGCCGAAGGTTTTGGTGTAGCCATCATGTCCGACCATAAAGCGCGTGCCTTCGAATGCCTCTTCAGCATCCACCGGTACCTCTTGCGGCGCATCGATCAGCGCCTCGCTCTCGTCGCCATTCCCCGCAGGAGCCAGCCGGGCGCTGGAATAACCATCCAGACACAGGGTTGAATGCGACGGTGTCGCACGCCCGGCCCGCCGCCATTCAGACCCGAAGCTTCCGCCCGAGCCGCAATTCACAATCAGAGGCCGCCGCCCCGAGGTCAGTTCGAACGCAAGGGTCGAAGCATGGGCATTCAAGGATGCGGCCCCCTTGGGCGGCGCGCTGGCATCTACGATCACGCTGGTCCGAGCTGCATAGAGACGGGCAAACCCCATTGCCAAACCACGCGCGTGCTGCGGTCGAACCCCGCTTTGGGCCAGCGCCTGATCCAGACGGCCTTCAACCCCGCGCCCGCCGCCGTGAAACCGGGCCAGCGCACCATCGGAATGGCGCAGGCTGCGCAACGTGGGCGCCATCCGCTTAATCGCATCGGCCTGAGCGGCAGGCGTCCCCCGCCCCAGATCACCCAGCGCGGCCGAAGTCCACGACAGCAGGGTGAAGACATCCAACAGTTCTTCGGGATTGCGGGTTGGAATGCCGCCCTTTGCATCGATCTGTTTTTCGCATTCCTTCGCCAATGCGCGCAGGGCCGGATCGGCCATCTGTTCAAGCCCCTTCAACGCCAGTCCAGCCTGAACAAGCCCGGCCAATGCTTCGAACCGAGGAAGCCCCGGCGTGGCGGCCTGCCAGCGTTTGGATAGGAACCATGTCTGCTGCGCCAGCGCGTGGAAGAAAAGTTTGACCTGTTTCTCATCCATACCCCGCAACAGGAACACTGCATGGTTGATCCACCGCGTCACCCGCCGTCCGGTCAATTCGGGTGCCCATCCGTACCCCTGCCCGCGCCCGTGCGTCTCGATCCAGCCCCAGACCCAGCGCTGCGCCTTATCCCGCGCCCGCATGTCCCCGACAGCGGCCAGATCATCCAACCAGGAAAAGCCGTGGCGCTCATCGTCGAAACCAGTGCTTGGGGCGGTGACGTCCCACAGGTTGGTATCCTGTGCCTCAACCAGAAAACCGGCAAACAGCAGATTACCTGCAACCAGCTGCCGCCCACGCGCAAACGATCCCACAGTGCGCGGCTCAGGCTCGGACACAAACCCGGTGACCGCCTTGCGCCGCTGGCTCAACCGCGCATAGAGACGGTTCTGAAACCGTGCCCACCGGTTGGTCATGGTATCTGAGTTCGACATGACGCTCGTTACTCTGCCCCTTGCGCTCTGCTGGCGCTTGAGACCCAACGATAGACCGCACGGATCGTCAAGTCACCGAAAAGCGTCGCGTCAGGCGGATTTGTTCAGACAGGCGATATAGAACCCGTCCATCCCGCCGCGATCCGCCCAATAATCGGGTCGCAGGCGCAGGCCGCCCTCTTCGGTGATCCAGCCCGGCTCGATCCCGGCGATGTTCAACGCATCGCGATCCACCGCCATGTCCGGATACTGTTCCAGGGCCTCTTCGACCTGAACCTCGCCCTCATCCGGCAGCAGGGAGCAGGTGCAATAGACCAGCCGTCCGCCGGGTTTCAGCAGGGTCCAGGCATGGACCAGCATCTGAGCCTGCAACTCGATCAGCCCACCAAATTCCGAGCCGTCCTTGGCAAAAGGCAAATCCGGGTGCCGGCGAATGGTGCCTGTGGCCGAACAGGGGGCGTCCAGCAGGATGGCATCGTACTGGCCCTGATGCTCCAGTGCATCGCCCGCGATGACGTTGGCTTTCAGGCCGATGCGTTTGAGGTTTTCGCGCACCCGCTCCAGCCGCGAGTCCGAGATATCCAGCGCAGTGACCTTGGCCCCGGCTGCGGCCAGTTGCAGCGTCTTGCCCCCCGGCGCGGCGCAGAGGTCCAGCACGGTTTCACCGGTTTTGGGTGCCAGCACCTGCACCGGCAACGCCGCCGCCGCGTCCTGCACCCACCAGTCGCCTGCGTTGAACCCCGGCAGGGTCGAGACCTGCCCCGCATCCTGCACCCGCAGTGACCCGGTCGGCAGCGTGTCTCCGGGGCCGGTTGCGCCCGGCTTTAAGGTAATATCCAGCGGTGCACCGGTAAAATGGGCATGCTCCATGCCTGCGACGGCCTCGGCGCCCCAAGCCATGATCAAAGGCTCGCGCAGCCATTCGGGCAAGCGCGGCACCCGCATCTTGGGCCATGCATCGGGCCCTTCGGCGGCCACTTTACGCAGAACCGCGTTGGCCAGGCCTTTGAGGCGGCCATGCTTGCGCGACCGTCCCACGATCTCGACCATGGAATTGACCACACCATGAGCGGCCTCTCCGTGGCACAGCTCGACCGCGCCGAGGCGCAGCGCGTTGTGGACCGTCAGCGCAGGCGTCCGGTTCAGGTGGTTGTCCAGCAGACGGTCGGCGCGTTCGAGCCCGCGCAGGGTTTCCAACGTCAGGCGTTGCGCCCGCGCGCGATCTTCCGGTTCCAGCCGATCCAACGCGCCTGCTGCCACACACTCGGACAGCAACCGGCCTTCCCCCAGAATCTGATCCAGCAGATAGATCGCGCTGCGTCGCGCCGCTGTAGCGTTGTCGGACATGGAACCGCCTCTGATGTGACCCTCGCCCGCATTGCCAAACGCGGACGGGGGCGTATATCAAGACCCTGCACGGAAAGGAACCCGATGTCATGAGCGACGACCGCAAAGACCTGCCCCCTGCCGCCCAGCGCGCGCTGGCCGAGGCCGAGGAGCGCCGCAAAAAGGCCGAGGCTGAGGCAAAAGAGATGCCCAAGGAACTGGGTGGGCGCGATGGTCCCGACCCGGCCCGTTACGGCGATTGGGAAAAGAAAGGCATCGCGATCGACTTCTGATCGCTCAGCCCCGCAGCGCCTGCAGAAAATCGTCAATCAACGCGCGCTGCTTCTTCGACCGCACCCGATCCTCGGGCCAGGTCAGCCAATAGCCTTCGCGCGTTTCCAGCTTCGGCAGCTCCAGCCTGCACAATTGCCCGCTGCGCAATTGTCCCGACGCCAACGGCACCGAGCCCAGAACCACCCCCATCCCCTGCCGGGCCGCCGCAATCGCGTGACCCATTGAATCGAAGCTGGCCCGAGCGTGTGGTAAATCATCCATTCCCGCAACCGTAGCCCACTCGCGCCAGCCTGGTCGCTCGCCGCGCTGATCGACCAGCGGCGCTCCCCACGCGACTCCAGGCGCGGCCATCGGCACCAGAACCTCCTGCGCGATCAGGGCGGCCTCGCGCCCCGGCCACGCGCCACGACCATAGCGGATTTGCAGCCATGTCTTTTCCTCATCCAGCGAAGATCGGCGCGCCACGGAATCCGTCAGGACCTGCACCTTGGGCCGCATCTCAAGGAACTCGGGAAGGCACGGCAGAACCAGCGCATCAATATGGGAGGACAGGCCCGCGACGCGCAGCTCACGCGGGGACTTGCCAAAAAGATCCTCGGTGTTGCGCTCCAACGCCTGCAAACTATCCTGAACAAGTGGCAGATAGCTTTCGCCTTCAACCGTCAGCGACACACCCCGCGCCTCGCGCACGAACAGCGTCCGACCCAGCCACGCTTCAAGATTTGCGATCCTCTGGCTGACGGCTGCCTGAGTCAGCCCGAACTCTTTGGCGGCGGCGGAAAACCCACCCAATCGACCGGCCGCTTCGAACACGCGCAACCAGTCCAAAGGCGGCAATCCGATCTTTTTCTTAGCCATAAGTTTTTCCAAGCCTCAGCAGCAATAAGGATTAATTGTCGTAATGCCATGGGGCGCGTATTTCCTCAAGCAAAGCCGCGCCGAACAGGAGACCCCCATGCTGCGCACCGCCACCCATGATGCCTCGGTCGTGACCGTCGAGTTTGACACCGGCACCCAGGCCCGTTTCCACGCCATCTGGCTGCGCGACAACGCGCTGGACCCCGAGACCCGCGCACCGGGCAACGGCCAACGTCTGATCACAATCGGCGACATTCCTGCCGATACCGCGATCAGCGTTGCCGAGGTTCTGAACGGCGATCTGAGCGTCACCTTCCAGCCGGAAGACAAAACCGTGACCTTCCCCGCCGCTTGGTTGGTCGATCACATCTATGACCGTGACGCGGTGCAAGACACTGGCCGAATCGCCCCCGGTGTCACCACATGGGAACGTGGCATCGATGCGCCCAGCGCGGGTTGGGACGCGGTGCATACCAGCCCCACCGCCAAGCGGGACTGGCTGGCCGCCGTGGCAGAATTCGGCTTTGCCAAGCTGACCAACGGCCCAACCGAACCGGAATCGCTGCTGAAAGTGGCCGATCTGTTCGGCTATGTCCGTCAGACCAATTACGGCCCCTATTTCGAGGTCCGGACCGAGGTGAACCCGACCAACCTCGCCTATACCGGGCTGGGCTTGCAGGCCCATACCGACAACCCCTATCGCGACCCGGTGCCGACGCTGCAGATCCTGTATTGTCTGGAAAACAGCGCCGAGGGCGGCGACTCGATCGTGGTCGACGGTTTCCGCGCCTCCGAGAAACTGCGCGCGCAGAACCCCGAGGGCTTTGCCCTACTGGCGGGCTACCCGGCGCGGTTCGAATACAAGGGCTCGGATGGCGTTTGCCTGCGCTCGCGCCGCCCGATGATCGAGTTGTCGCCGGACGGAGAACTGATCGGCATTCGCTTCAACAACCGCTCGACCGCGCCGCTGGTCGATATCCCGTTTGACCGGATGGAGGCCTATTACGCCGCCTACCGTCAACTGGGCGAGATCATCGATGACCCGGCCATGGGCGTGTCGTTCAAGCTGGAACCGGGTGAGAGCTTCATCGTCGACAACACCCGCGTTCTGCATGCGCGGTTGGGCTATTCCGGCGCAGGCTCACGTTGGTTGCAAGGCTGCTACGCTGACAAGGACGGGCTGCTGTCGACACTGGCGGCAATGGATATGGCCCAACCGGAGGCAGCGGAATGAAACCGGATTTTTCGACCCTGCACCGGGACAATATCGTCGATTTCATCGGAGACATCTTCACCCGCCGCGGCAGCGAGGAATATCTGGGCGAGCCCGTCACCATGGCCGAACACATGCTGCAAGGCGCCACCATCGCCGAGCAGAACGGGATGCCCGAGGAAATCATCGTCGGCGCGTTGCTGCATGATATCGGCCATTTCACCTCCGAGTTCGGCACCTATCACCCCGACGACACCGAAGACCGCCATCACGAGGATGCGGGGGCCGAGGTGCTGGAGCAGTTCTTCCCCTCGGTCATCACCGATTGCTGCCGCTATCACGTGGCGGCCAAACGCTATCTCTGCGCCACCAAGCCCGAGTATTTCAACCGCCTCTCCGCCGCCTCGGTCCATACGCTGGAATTGCAGGGCGGCCCGATGAGCGCCGAGGAAGTCGCCGCATTCGAGGCCAACCCGAACCTGAAGGAAATCATTCAGGTCCGCTATCTGGACGAAGCGGGCAAGCGCCCGGACATGGAAACCCCCGACTTTGGCCATTTCGCACCGATGGTGCAACGCATGGTCGACAAACATTTGGTTACGTCATGAACGCGCCGGAATACATCTTTGAGGCCAGCACCAAACCCTCGCTGCCGTGGCACGAGGTTCCGCTGATCCGCGCCACCGACGAGTCGGTCAAAGGCTATGGCTGTCTGGTCGATGACCCCGAAGGGTTCGAGATCGAGATCACCCGCTGGCCGCAGCAAGGCTGGCGCCCCATCGACGAGGGCACCGGTGACGAAGGCGGCTGGGTCGAGGGCACGTTCCACGGTGAATGGAAGGGCGATGTGCTCTATGGCCGGAACGAAGCGGTGAACGGTCACTATGTGCTGGGCTGGTCGACAGATCCGCAGCAGGCGCAGGCGGAACGCCAAACCGCGCCGCGCGATCAGGTGTTGCTGTGGCACATGAATTACCACCCCGATGGCGGACAGATGTTCTGGCCGCTGGACAACAAGCCTTTCATCATCCCCGCCGCTTTGCCCGGAGACAACCTGACGCCCGACAAGGTGGTGGCCTTCTGGTGCGACGGCTCGCGCGGGCTCTATATCCATCCCGGCATTTGGCATGAGGGGATTTTCCCCGCTGAGGACAACCAACGTTTCCTTGACAGACAAGGCGCGGTTCACGCACGGGTCAGCGCGGATATCGGCAAGGAATTCGGCGTCTACCTCGCCTGCCCGTTGCGTGCGGACCAGGTTCGGGATCTCTAAAAAATCGCTTTCTGAAACCCTTAACCCTTGCCACCAACATCTGTGATACGCTCGCCCCACGTCCAACGGGCATGGGAGGCATCAAATGGGACTGAACAGACGTAGGGTCGTCCAGTTGGGAACCGCGGCAACAGTCGGAACGCTGCTGCCGCATGTAACGCTTGCTGCAGCCGACAAAAATGAGGCGTTTGAACAGGGCTTCAGCCATACGCTCACGCGCCTGAAAACGTTATTCGCAGAGCTTGGCTTCGCCGAGTCCGATCCGCTTTCGATTGTATCCGGGGACGCGGATTATAACGGTGGCTTGCGGCACGATTTTGATCAGTCCGCACTGCCGTCCAACGCCTTTGTCATTCAACCCTTGGCACGGGTGGCGGATGTAGACGAGAAACACCGCCCAGACGTGCTGCCCCTGTTCCATGAGGTCGGCTGTCACCCTAAGGACGCCGATGGTCAGGCTGCGACCCGCCTGATGATGCGCCTATTGACCGAGGGGTTCGGTCTCGACCCGTCCCGCATCGCCTTTGTCAGCGTGCCGCAATCCGAAGACATGCGCCCGGTGCTGGACGAGATGGGCCTGCCTTTTGCGGAAAAAGTCCTGCTGCGTGACGAGGCCGAAGCCCTGGCAGCACGCGATGCCTCGGGCTTTTTCTTCCCCGATCCGTTTGGCGAAGACTACATCGTAACCATGGGCGTTTATTACCGCGTGGGGGAAACGGATGAACCCGCCCCCGGCACCTATCCGCCATCGGCCAACTGGACCGAAATCGGTGAGATCGTCATCAGCGGAGAGGCCGCGCCGCTGGGGATCTCCATCGGAGCCGAGCGCCTGACCTATGCGGTCACTGGCCAGTTCCCAACCTGGGATCAGCGGCTGGGCGCCTTGTTCGCACAGGTCGAACTGGACGGCACCGAGCCGCCCGGACTGACCTCGTTTCGCTAATTTGAGCTGCGTGATTGCGAGGGTTTAGGGTTGCTGACTTTGATTCTCATTTTAGTCGGGTACGTGGTCGTCATCGTTCTTACATCATGGGGCGCAATGATTTTTCTCACGTCGGCCTTCCCAATTTTCAAGTTTCGGGAAGAGTTTGTTGAGTTCTGGATCAGAACACGGGGCTTTCCGCCGACACGCAAACAATTGCTTCTGAATGCCCACGGGGCATGCAATAAAACGATCTGAACGTACCCAATGGGATTCGGATCGTCCCGAATAGCAATTACTTTCACTTTGCCATGCTACAGTTCGCATCGCTTTTTGTTGCAGTGTTGTTTTGGATTCTAGCGTTCTTTGTTTTTGTTGTCGTGAGCGCGTATTATTAATTTACAACCCCAGCACATCCACCATGTCATATTGACCGGGCGCTTTACCTTGCCCCCACAGCGCTGCCTTCAGCGCGCCGCGGGCAAAGATGGCGCGGTCGGTGGCCAGATGGCGCAGGACGATACGTTCACCGGGGGCAGCGAACAGGACATCGTGTTCGCCGACGATGTCTCCGCCGCGAATGGCGTGAAAACCGATATTGCCGCGTTGACGCGCACCGGTGATGCCGTCGCGACCCCGGTCGGACACGTCCACCAGATTGACCCCGCGCCCCTCGGCCGCGGCCTCGCCCAGCATCAAGGCGGTACCAGAGGGCGCGTCGACCTTGTGGTGGTGGTGGCCTTCGATCACCTCGATATCGAAATCCTCATCCAGCGCAGCGGCGACCTTTTTGGTCAGTTGCACCAGCAGATTGACACCGAGGCTCATGTTCCCGGCCCGCACGATCACCGCATGGCGCGCTGCCGGTTCCAGCGCCGCGATCTGATCATCGCTCATGCCGGTGGTGCCGATCACATGGACGCATCGCGCCTGCGCGGCCAGGGCGGCAAATTCCAGCGTTGCCTCGGGCGCGGTGAAATCGATTACTGCCTGCGCCTGCGCAAACGCCTCCAGAGGGTCGTCGGTCACGATGACGCCCTGCGCCTGTCCGCCCATCGCCGTGCCTACGTCCTGACCGATCCAGTCGTGACCTGCGCGTTCGACCACACCGACCAGACGCGCCTGATCGCTGTCGGTCACGGTCTTGATCAGCATCTGCCCCATACGGCCCGAAGCCCCTGTGATGACGATACCCGGAATATGGGTCATTTCGCTGGTCCCTTTCATAAAGTCGGCTCAAAGCCTCCTACCCCGTTCGCGCCCGCTTGGCAAAGCCCCGCTTTGCGCTTAGATCGGGGTGTATGGCAAAGAACAAATTCCACGATGGCCCCGGCCCGTCCCAACGACAGCTGCGCGTCGGCGAACTGATCCGCCGCACCCTGTCCGAGGTTCTGGCGCGCGGAGATGTCCACGACCCCGACCTGAACCGAATGTCGATCACCGTAGGCGAGGTGCGAACCTCGCCCGATCTGAAGATCGCCACCGCTTATGTGCTGCCGCTGGGCGGCAAGGGCCAAGAGGACGTGATCGACCTGCTTGCCCGCAACAAGGGTGAGCTGCGGCGCATGGTTGGGAAGAAGGTTGGTCTGAAGTTTTCACCCGATCTGCGGTTCCGTCTGGATGACACGTTCGACCGTCTGGACGACACCCGCCGGATGTTCGAACAGGACGCGGTACGCCGCGATCTGGACGAGTGATCCGCAGTCTGGTCACTTTGGGCGCAGTCCTCTGGGCGGCGCAGGCCTCTGCGGTCACCTGTGAAAAGCTGACCCACGAGGACAAGCGGTACACCATCTGCGAAGTGGATGCCGCATCCGAAGACCTTCGCCTGTTTCTGAACGATGAAGACGGCGATCTACTGGGGCATTTCTCATCGGTGAACGAGGCGCTGGCCCCCAGCGGCAAACGGCTGGCCTTTGCGATGAACGCGGGCATGTATCACGACGACCGCTCGCCGGTCGGCCATTATGTCGAAGAGGGTCAGGAGCAAATGCGCGTGATCCCCAATGCCGGCCCCGGCAATTTCGGCCTGCTGCCCAACGGCGTGTTCTGCATCCGTGACGGTCGCGCCGATGTGTTCGAAACGCTGGACTATCTGGACCAGACGCCCGGGTGCCGTTTTGCCACCCAATCCGGCCCAATGCTGGTGATTGACGGCGAGTTGCACCCGCGTTTCCTGTCCGATTCGACCTCGCGCTACGTGCGCAACGGGGTCGGCACTAGCACCGATGGTACGCGCGCGGTGTTTGCGATCTCGGAAGACTACGTCACCTTCCACGAATTCGGCAGCCTGTTTCGGGATGTGTTGAAAACACCGAATGCGCTGTTCCTGGATGGCAATATCTCGCGGATGTATGAACGGGTTGGCAACCGGTCTGATGTCGGCTTCTCACTGGGGCCGATCGTGGGTGTGGTCGAAGACGTCCCCACAAATTGACAGCGACAGAGTGATCCGCTAACCCGCGCGCCTCAGCAAGATTCTAGGTGAAGCATGGGACGCAAACGCAAGGGCCGCGACATTTCCGGTTGGCTGGTGGTGGACAAGCCTGCGGGCATGACCTCGACCGCAGTGGTCAACAAGGTACGTTGGGCGATGGACGCCAAGAAAGCGGGCCATGCGGGCACGCTGGACCCGGAGGCAACCGGCGTATTGGCCGTGGCCTTGGGTGAGGCAACCAAGACCGTTCCCTATATCACCGACGCTTTGAAGGCTTACACCTTCACCGTTCGTCTGGGTCAGGCCACCAATACGGACGATGCCGAGGGCGAGGTGATCGCGGAAAGCGATGCGCGCCCCTCGGATGATGCTATCAAACAGGCGCTGGCCCCGTTTCTGGGTGACATCATGCAGGTGCCGCCCAAGTTCTCGGCCGTGAAAATCGACGGGCAGCGCGCCTATAAATTGGCTCGCGATGGCGAGGATGTTGAACTGAACGCCCGGCCACTGTGGGTTGAGGAACTGATTCTGGTCGACCGCCCCGACGAAGATCACATCGTTTTGGAAATGACCTGTGGCAAGGGCGGTTACGTCCGCTCGATCGCGCGCGATCTGGGCGAGGCACTGGGCTGCCACGGCCACGTCAGGGAACTACGCCGAATCTGGTCCGGCCCGTTCGAAGTTGAAGACGGCTTGAGCATCGAACAGATTGACGAAATGGCCAAAACCACGGCGCTGGACGACCACCTGCACCCGCTGGAAATCGGCCTTTCAGACCTGCCCGAGTTGAAATGCACCCCCGAAGGCGCCACGCGCCTGCGCAATGGAAACCCGGGTCTGGTACTGGCTTCGGACGTGGAATACGGCGACGAGGCCTGGGCCTCGCTGGACGGCAAAGCTGTAGCGGTAGGCATTTTCAAATCCGGTGAATTGCACCCAAGCCGGGTGTTCATTTGACCGATCTGATAAAACGAGAGCAAACGCCTATAAGTCTCTTGAGCTTTGCACGACCGAATCAAGGAACAGGGCTGTATCGGGCGAAATTGGACGAAAAGCCTAAATTTTGATATGCTCAGCATTATCGCCTGGATTTTTCGGAGTTTGGTTATGTTGAGTTTCTCAAGTGACAATTTGTTCAAAGCAATTGCTGTTTCACTGACGTCGGCCCTTTTTGCCGTTCCGGCGGCAACCGCCATGACGCTGCAATACCAAATCGAAATCGACGGTGCGATTGGCTCGTTTGAAGCCCCGGATACCGGTGGTCTTCTTTTGAGTTTTGAGATCACCATTGATGGCGTTACTTTTGACACCCTTGGCGTCGGAAACGCCGCGCCTGTATACGATGCGGTGGCTAATGACATCCGCGGAAATCCGGGTACGGAAGGGTTTATTTCGAATTCCGTGGCCGGCGGAACTTGTCTGGCAATGGAGTGCATCTTGTCGCTGGAGGATTCGGGCAATCCGGGGGTTGAACCGCCTCTTTTTGCAATCTTCCCCCTCGTTGGCGGATTTCCAGATACTGTAACAAACTCAGGCGAGTACTCGATATCACAGGGACCGCCGATGAGTCCCGTTCCGCTGCCTGCGCCTTTCGCTCTGTTGGCCGCGACACTTATGTTCTTCTTTGCGCTTGGCAGAAGGGTTCGGCGCCCCCAACCATGTCATTGAGGTAATCTGGTCAAGTTGGCCGGTAAATTACTCAGGACTGACATATCGGGTTTTTTCGCACATAGGCGTTGGCCGTGGTTGATCTAGCGTGTTAGGCCAGCGGGATGATCACCCGAACGCACACCAAGGGCGATGCGCCCTCGACCGCCATCTACTCCGATTGCGAGAAATACCGTTACAGCCTAACCCGCGTTTGGGACGCGGGCGGACGCAAGGCGCTGTTTGTGATGCTGAACCCCTCAACCGCGACCGAGGTGCAGAACGACCCCACGGTAGAGCGCTGCGAACGGCGCGCGCGTGCTTTGGGGTTCGGAGCGTTTCAGGTCACCAATATCTTTGCGTGGCGCGACACCGACCCGCGCAAGATGCGCGCCGCCACCGATCCGGTGGGCCCCGAGAATGACACGGCGATTCTGGACGGCGTGAATTGGGCTGATCAGGTGATTGCCGCCTGGGGTACCCACGGCGCGCATCTGGCGCGTGGCCCGGCGGTCGAAACCCTGCTACGCGGGACCGGACAGCCGCTGTTCCATCTGGGGCTGACCAAGGACGGACACCCGAAACATCCGCTCTATATCGCCTATACGCAGCAGCCCGAAGCGTGGTGACAAAAGGTTAACCACAAGGTCAGTCTAGCTTTGACCAAGTGACTGATCACATGAGACATTTACCCTCGGACCAGCGCGTTCACGGAGGGTTCTCATGTTTTTGGTCGGATTGCTTGGACTGGCCGCCGTCGGTGGCGCTGCCTACGCCATGAGCGACGCTTTCATGCCCGAAGATGAGCCCGAAGAGGACGACATCACGGAAGATCAGGTCGACGAAGTGACCGAAGGCAATTTCCTCGAGATTGATGACAGCGTTGAAGGCGCCTCGCCCCCTGATGAAATCGGTGAAGTGGACGAAACCGCCAAGCCCGAAGAGCCCGACCCGTCGACCGGCACCATCATCTCGGAATTCCAGGGCGATCTGATCATTGCCGGGACCGAAGATGCTGATGTCCTGACCGGGCAGGACGGCGTCGATCAGATTAACGGTTTCGGCGCGGATGACGTGATCTACGGCGGTGCCGGCAATGACGTACTGTACGGGGGTGAAGGTGCGGACAACATCTCAGGCGGAGACGATGACGACATTCTCCACGGTGAGGGCGGCGATGACCTGCTGAACGGGGATGAGGGGGACGACCAACTCTATGGCCATTTCGGCGCCGACCAGTTGGAGGGCGGTGAGGGCGACGATACTCTGCATGGCGGTCAGGACGATGACACGCTGGACGGTGGCGAAGGCGATGACGCGCTGCATGGCGGCTATGGCAACGACACGCTGCACGGAGGCGCGGGTGAGGATGTTCTGTTCGGCGGGGACGGTGATGACATCCTGACCGGCGACGATGCTGAGGGCGAACAGGCCACTGACTTTCTGAATGGCGGCGCCGGAGAGGACACGATCCTGGCCGATAGCGGGGATATCGTCACCGGCGGCGAGGATGCCGATGACATCATCCTTACCCCCGAACCCGAAGATGAAGCCGTGACTGTGATGGATTTCCAACCCGGTCAGGACAAGTTGTTTGTGTCATGGAATGGCGTGGACGATCCTGACGTCCAGATCGAGCAGGACGCCGAGAACGAAAACCTGACCCATGTGCTGATCGACGGTCAGGATGTGGCGCAACTGCTGGGGGCCAAGGGGATGACGGCGGATGACATCCAGCTGATCACCGAGGCCGAGTTGGCGCAGCTGACCGCGCTGGGCTGACCCGTCAGAATCCCTTTGCCATTTGCCGAAAATGCGCTTATACGCGCGCATCCGCATCGGAATCGGTGCGGTTTTCTCCATGGGCCTGTGCTGGACGACATCCCGGCCTGCGCCATTAACTCTAACCTTCAAAGGAGACCCCGATGTCGATTACTGCCGCTGAAAAAGCACGAGTCATGAAAGAATTTGGCACCAAAGAAGGCGACACCGGTTCGCCTGAAGTACAGGTTGCCATCCTGACCTCGCGCATCACCACCCTGACCGAGCACTTCAAGACCCACAAGAAAGACAACCACGGTCGTCGCGGTCTGCTGAAAATGGTCGCCCAGCGCCGTAAGCTGTTGGACTACCTGAAAGGCAAGGAAGAAGCGCGCTATCAGGACCTGATCAAAAAGCTGGGTATCCGCCGCTAAGCACAGTGTGTATGGGCGTCAAACCCGGTTTATCTGAATTCAACGCCCGCCATTTTGGCGGGCGTTTTTTTTGGTCCTCCGCTAACCGGCTACTACCGGCCAAATCTGCAGTGAAGGCCGAAATGCGGTCCTTCTTTTTACGCGCAAGACTTTTCGGCCGCCAAGTGTTTCTGACGGCAGTAGCAGGACGCGCGCACCGGCACTTCTGCGCGCGCGGCGGCTTTGTCGAGTTGCAGCTTGATATGTGCGGCCTCTACGCTTTCACCCCGGCGGGTCAGACATTCGTGCAATCCGTGCAGGCTCCAGACATTTCCCGGGTGTTGGCAGGCACGGCTCAGCGTTGCATCAAGCCCCAGATCGGCGCGATAGACGGCCTCGGCCTCTTCGACCTGCCCCTGTTCAAGCAACAGGGCACCCAAGGCGTGGCGGGTCGGCTGCATCCAGCCCCAAGGCTCATCATAAGGAAGGTTATCGTCAATTTCGACCGACTTCCTCAGATGTACGAACGCAACCTCATACTGGTTTTTGTGATACGCCAGTTCGCCCAGCATCATTTGTTCAGCCACTTTCAGGATATCGCAGCATGTGTTGTTGAACAGCATGCGGCTTTCAGGAACCTTCTCATAGGCCTGATAGAACAGGTCACGCTCGGCTTCGGCCTCGGCAATCCGCTGCTGATTGGCCAGCGCTACTGTGCGGGCATAGCGCATCATTGCCAGTGTGACGCAGTACAGGTCCTCATCTGCGGGCAATGCCTGATCAAGGATATCCTGCCAACGCCCAAACCGGATCAGAACATGCTGCTTCATCGGAATGAAGCCTTCGAACCAATCCGCCATTGGCCGCAGGGTTTCCGTAGGCAAGGTCGCGTTCAATTCTTCAGCAGCCTCCAGCGCAGCAGTCGGCTGCCCCAGGAACATCGCGCCATAGATTTTGAAATGAAAATTGTGACAACGATAGACCGAGTAGAAATTGTCCGGTCCCTCACGGTCCAGAAATTTCCGATCCGCGACAATAGCAGTGTGGTTGCGCAGAACCACATTCATGTAATCGCCGCACAGAACGTCGATATGGGTTGGCATATGCAACAGATGCCCGGCTTCGGGGACCAGTGTGCTAAGCGCGTCACCCTGACGCAGCGCCCTTTCGGGGTGCGGCGACATTTCCATGAGGTGAATATACATGTGCAACAGCCCCGCGTGCTGCCATGCCCCGGGCAGGCTGTCAAAAGCCGTATCGAGGACCGAGATGGCCTCGAGCGTGTCCGCGCCTTCCGCCGGCTCGCCGGTTGGCAAATCCCAAAGCTGCCATGGCGTGCGGTTCATCAGAGACTCGGCAAACAGGGCGCAAACATCAAGATCGTCGCTAAAAGCCGCATGCACCTTGCGCATAGCGTCGGCAAAAGCATCATTCCACGGGCTGAAATCCTCGACATCCGAAGAGGTGGGATAGCGCGATGGTAACGCGTCGATCAGCGCACGCTCGACCGCCGATAGCTGATCCCGCAGTCGGCTAGCTGCGTCGATTGAGGCCTTTGCCAGCGCAACGCAGTCCGGCTTTTCCTCATCTTCGAAGGTTTCCCAAGGCTTGTTGTAATTGGGGCCGATGCAATATGCGATGCCCCAATGGGCCATGGCGCAATTCGGATCGGCTGCCAGCGTTTTCCGAAAACACTCGATCGCTTCTTCGTGGTTATAGGCATAGGTCCACGCCAAGCCGCGATCGAACCATAGCTGTGCGTCTTTGGAAGATGTTGAGATCGGTCGCGAATAAGTTCCCAGATCAAAATAGCTCATTACCTTAGACCCCCCTTGCTTCCAGAAAACCCCTTCACAGGTTTGGAACCGCTATCGGCCATATGAAAACGCCCGCCTAAGCGGCGGGCGTTTCGCGTTTCTTAACGTCCCTACATCTTTGCCCGTTCGGATTTCAGTGCCAGCCACAGGCAGTAGCACATTATCAGAACCACCAGCGTAAACGGAATTCCGGTCGAGACCGCGGCGCCTTGCAGGGCCGACAGGCCGCCTCCGAGCAGCAGGGCGATAGCGACCAGACCTTCAAGCGTGCACCAGAACACGCGCTGGATCACCGGTGCGTCCATCTTGCCGCCTGCGGTGATCGTGTCGATCACCAGCGAGCCCGAATCCGACGAGGTGACAAAGAACACCACGATCAGGATCAGCGCGATGGGGGCGATGATACCGTAAAGCGGCAGCTCTTTCAGGAAACCGAACAGCGCGCCTTCGGGGGCATAGCTGTCGATAACCGTGGCACGAACACCTTCGGCTCCGCCCGCGTTCAGCATGTCAATGGCAGCACCGCCAAAGGTCGACATCCAAAGAGCGCAAACCGCCGTAGGCGCCAGCAGGGCGCAGATCACGAATTCACGCACCGTGCGGCCTTTCGAGATGCGAGCGATGAACATGCCCACAAACGGCGACCATGCAATCCACCATGCCCAGTAGAAGGTTGTCCAGCCGTGGAAATAACTGGTGTCTTCTCGCCCGAACGGGTTCGACAATGCGGGCAGGTGGAACACATAATCCACCATCACGTTGAAATACCGCGCAATGGCTGTGCCGACACCCGTCACCACGATCACAAAAATGAACAGGCCCACGGCCATGATCATGTTGATCTCACTCAGCCGTTTGACACCCGCATCCATACCCAGCAGGACCGAGCCCAGGGCGATCATGGTGATACCAATGATCAACAAAACAACGACGGTCGGGCTGGGTTCTATGCCGAACACCTCGTTCAATCCTGCCGCCACTTGCTGTGCGCCAAGGCCCAGCGAAGTGGTCAGACCGAACAATGTGGCAAAGACCGCCAGAGTATCGATGATATGACCCCACCAACCCCAGACACGTTCGCCCAGAATCGGGTAAAACGCAGATCTGAGCGTCAGCGGCAGACCCAGATTGTAACTGAAAATCGCCAAGGCCAGGCCGACGGCGGCATAAACTGCCCAACCTTCCAGACCCCAGTGGTGGATGGTACCCACGATACCGGCATATTCATTGCCGGGTACCGCGATATCTATGCCAAGCGGGACCGCGTTACCGTCCTCAGCAAAGTTGTAGTAGACGGGTTCCATTACACCAAAGAACAGCAGCCCGATACCGATACCGGCGGCGAACATCATCGCGATCCAACCGGCATAGGAATAGTCGGGCTTGGCATCCTTGCCACCAATCCGAACCTTGCCGACGGGCAGGACGATCAGCACCAGACAGAACAGGGTGATTGCATCAACCGACAAAACCAGGAACCAGTCAAACGTGCTGGTCAGCCAAGGCCGGAGCCAGCCGAAAAACGTTGCCGCAGCTTCCTGATTTGCCAATGCGATCAGAACGAAGGCAAAAATCAGGATACTGGATATCAGGAAGACCGGATTGTGGATGTCCAGACCGAACGGGCGGACGTTATCCTGCCCCAGTTCGTACTCTGTTTCGAAATCATAGATCCGTGGATCCGGATCCAGCATTTTCTTGCTTTGAGCCATTCGATGCCCCTCTGTTCGCAGATGCAAACGCCAAGGTATTCGGGCGGCCGACGGAAATGAGTGTTCTATCCCCTGGCGAGTTTCCGTCCTTTCGACCGCGGGTTCAGTGGTAACAGCCTACACTGCAACCACTTTTTCACAAAACGCATTCACATGCCGGAATATAAGCGACGGAATTAGCCATTTCCGCGAGGTGTGGACCGTAGCTTTATTGGTACGCTTGACTGATAGGTAAACCGACCCTGGACCCCATATCCCGGGTTCGCGCCTTTGGTTACTGATACCCGGAAACTCATTCATCGCGTGCCCCTTTTTCTCTTGCAAGCAACTCAACTTTGGGTAGTTCTCTGCTCCATAGTCATTCGTTGTTAGTGGCGTTTGCACGACGGAAATGCCCCGCCAGAAACCTCCTCGAACGCCCCAGAACAACCGGATTTACAGTTCGCACCCATGATGCTCATCCTCAACTCTCTTCTGCTTTCGTTCCGCGTAACACTGCGCATGATCGTCCCCGTACTTTTGATCAGCCTTGCATCAACGCTTGTCTGGACTGTTCTGGGGATCTTCACCCTCGGGATGGCCGGGTATATCAGCGAGCCGGTCACAACTGCCTTTTTCACCCTGTTCGGGATACGTACAGCCCTGGAACTGAAAGGGAAGAAACGACACACGGATTACCGAGCCATGGCCCTGTATTCGGTGTTGTATGGGTTGTTCTGTGCTGCGGTAATTACTGTACTGGCCGTTTTGGTCAAACTATCCGCAATGGCTTTTGCCATGTGGCAAGTGGGAGAGCCTCTCTCATGGACCGCCCTTCAGGATGCCGCGGAATCCACACAGATTGCATTTGCATTCCTCTCCGTAGGTAGCAGTCTGATCGTGATGTCCTTCGTACTGGCCGCGTTCTACGCGGCCATGGCCGTGCCTATGGCCAGCGCTGCACATTCCGCTGGTCACCGTGCTCCAAGTCACGCGTTTTTCAACGGGTTCGGACGCAGCTTTGTTCCACTGTTCTGCGTGTTTTTTGCCTCGCTCTTCTTGCAGCTCTATTTCGGTTTTTTCACGGCGTTATACGCCCTGTTGCCGATCCTTGTGTCGGTTGTCTCGATCGTTACGGCGCAGAGTTTGCCAAATTTCGACCTTGAGATCATTCTACGAGGGGTCGCCGCAAGCGGGGCGTTGCTGTGGCTGTATTCCTGGCTCTGGTCGATCTCGGCACTGGCGTTTCTGAAGTACGAGGACTTCGACGCGGAAAACCCGGCACAAACGCCAGACGCAGAACCCGCGCAAGACATCCGTGCGTTGCGTAAATCGCGGGAGCGGTCTCTTTAAGGCACGAACGCGCCGTTCCGAGGCTTATCGGCGTTATATGCCACGCGGTTTCCCTTTCCTTTGACCGCAATCTCATGTATGCGCGCGGTATCTGAGACGTTGTGCCCTGATCCCGGCACTCAGACGAAAGTAAAATGGGGTCGGCGGCAATGGGGCCGCCAAGCAAACGGGAGACCCGCAGGGGCGGGAGTGCTCCCATCTAGGATACGCACATGTTTGATGTAACGAAGAAATCTATGCAGTGGGGCGAAGAGACGCTCACACTGGAAACCGGCAAGGTTGCCCGTCAGGCCGACGGCAGCGTGATCGCGACACTGGGCGAAACCAGCGTCATGGCGAACGTGACCTTTGCACGGCAGCAAAAACCGGGTCAGGACTTTTTCCCGCTGACCGTCCACTATCAGGAAAAATACTATGCCGCCGGTAAGGTGCCGGGTGGCTTCTTCAAGCGCGAGGCGCGCCCGACCGAAAAAGAGACTCTGACCGCGCGTCTGATCGACCGTCCGATCCGCCCGCTGTTCGTTGACGGCTTCAAGAACGAAGTTCTGGTGATGTGCACCGTATTGAGCCACGATCTGGTCAACGACCCCGACATCGTTGCGATGATCGCTGCTTCGGCCGCTTTGACCATATCCGGCGCGCCGTTCATGGGTCCGATCGCCGGTGCCCGCGTTGGTTTCGAAGACGGTGAATACGTTCTGAACCCGACCGTCGACGACATGCAGGACCTGCGCCTGAACCCTGAACAGCGTTTGGATCTGGTTGTCGCCGGCACCAAAGACGCCGTGATGATGGTGGAATCGGAGGCTTATGAGCTGTCCGAGGCGGAAATGCTGGGCGCTGTGAATTTTGCCCACGAGCAGATCCAGCCGGTCATCGACCTGATCATCTCGCTGGCCGAAGACGCCGCGAAAGAGCCGTTTGAATTCGAAGCGCCGGATTACTCGGATCTGTATGCTGCTGTTAAGGCTGCAGGTGAAGAGCAGATGCGCGCCGCCTTCGCGATCACCGACAAGCAAGAACGCACCGCCGCTGTTGCCGCTGCCCGTGAAGCGATCAAAGAAGCGCTGACAGAAGAGCAGCTGGAAGACGGCAACCTCGGTTCCGCGATGAAGAAGCTGGAAGCTGGCATTCTGCGCGGCGACGTCGTTAAGGGCGGCAAGCGGATCGACGGTCGCTCGACTACCGATATCCGTTCGATCGTTGCAGAAACCTCGATGCTGCCCCGGACCCATGGCTCCGCCCTGTTCACCCGTGGTGAAACGCAGGCGCTGGCTGTGACCACGCTGGGCACCGGTGACGATGAACAGTTCATCGACGCGCTGCATGGCAACTTCAAATCGAACTTCCTGCTGCACTACAACTTCCCTCCGTATTCGGTTGGTGAAGTTGGCCGCGTTGGTGGCCCGGGCCGTCGTGAGATTGGCCACGGCAAGCTGGCATGGCGCGCCCTGCAGGCGGTTCTGCCTGCGGCGACCGACTTCCCCTACACGATCCGTATCGTGTCGGAGATCACGGAATCCAACGGCTCCAGCTCGATGGCATCGGTTTGCGGTGGTTCGCTGTCGATGATGGATGCGGGCGTCCCGCTGAAAGCGCCGGTTGCCGGTGTGGCCATGGGCCTGATCCTGGAAGATGACGGTAACTATGCCATCCTGTCGGACATTCTGGGTGACGAAGACCACCTGGGCGACATGGACTTCAAAGTGGCTGGCACCGAAAACGGCATCACCTCGCTGCAGATGGACATCAAGGTTGCGGGCATCACGCCCGAGATCATGGAGAAAGCCCTGGCGCAAGCCAAGGACGGCCGGATGCACATCCTGGGTGAGATGGGCAAAGCCCTGTCCGAGACCAACGAATTCTCGGTCCACGCCCCGCGCATCGAAACCATGAACATCCCGACCGACAAGATCCGTGAAGTCATCGGTTCGGGCGGTAAGGTCATCCGCGAAATCGTCGAGGTTTCGGGCGCCAAGGTCGACATCAATGACGACGGCGTCATCAAGATCGCCTCGCCTGACGGTGAATCGATCAAGAAGGCCTATGAGATGATCCACTCGATCGTTGCTGAGCCGGAAGAAGGCCAGATCTACACCGGTAAAGTGGTCAAGATCGTCGACTTCGGCGCCTTCGTGAACTTCTTTGGCAAGCGCGACGGTCTGGTCCACGTGTCCCAGATCGAAAACCGCCGCCTGAACCATCCTTCGGACGTTCTGAAAGAAGGTCAGGAAGTAAAGGTCAAGCTGCTGGGCTTCGACGATCGCGGCAAGGTGCGCCTGTCGATGAAAGTCGTCGATCAGGAATCCGGCGAAGAGATCGTTCCCGAGAAGAAAGAGAAGAAAGAGGAAAGCGCAGAGTAATCTGCCCTTTCATCGCAAACACGAAAGACCCCGGTGAAAACGCCGGGGTCTTTTTTTGTGGCACGGTACCCTAGCCGGGAGGACTTCGCCAAAGCCTGATTTCCCGCATAAACCTTTGTTCAAATCCCGCCATTTCAACCAAAAGCCAATCGCAACACTGTCGCATCACCCCCAGCTCACTCGCATCGCCACAACGTAAAAAAGGAGATGCGATATGGAAACGTTGAAACTGCTGACTCTAACCGGATTGATCGCAACCGCGCCCGTTCTTGCACTTGCCAATGTCGGGCTGGGTGACAAACTGGGCACCACCGAGGCTGACATCCGCACGGCCCTTGAGGCACAGGGATACCAGATCGAAGAAATCGAGTTCGAAGACGGCGAGATCGAGGTTGAACTTCTCAAAGATGGCGTGGAAACTGAACTGGTCCTGTCCAAGACCGACGGCGTGGTTACTGCCATCGAACTCGAAAAGGACGATGACTGATCGGGTGATTTCACAGGGGCCGCATGAAGCCAACTCAAACGTCATTGCTTTGGCTCCTTCTGGTGGTGCAGGCTGTCTGCGCCGCCTTTTTCATGACCGACGCGATACTGGACTGGACCGGAGGGGAAAGCGCGGGCTTTCGTCACCTGCACAGTTTTGAGCTGGTTTTGGCACTGGCCCTGATAGGAGGCCTAGCCGCGACCATTGCACTGATCCGATCCCAGAACAGGCGTGTGCGCCAGATGCAACGGCAGTTGAGCATAGCGCAGGGCGCGTTGGCACAGATCATCGATACCCAATTCAGCGACTGGAACCTCAGCGACGCAGAACGCGACGTAGCCTTGCTGTCGATCAAGGGGCTTTCAATCGCGGAAATCGCCCAATTGCGGCAGACCAAAGAGGGCACGATCAAGGCCCAAAGCGCCGCTGTTTATCGCAAGGCGGGCGTCGCCGGGCGCCTGCAATTGCTCAGCTTTTTCATCGATGAGTTGCTGTCCGAACCTTTGGTCAAACAGGGGGCTGACCGGTCAAATTCAGCACACTGACCTGTTCATCCAACGCTCCGCTCAAGGGGCGCATTTATTCACTCACACAGTCCCAAAATCCTGTGAATCGAAGTGATGGCCGCGCGCCTTTCCTTCCCACCTGCTTCGCCCACATGTGCGCCATACCAAACTCGGATCAAAGGACATGGTTATGGTTACGCGTCTCATTTTGGCCTCGGCAGCCCTGACGATCAGCGCATCGGGACTGACCGCGCAGAGCTTGTCTGAGGGCCTGTATATTCAGGGCTTTGCCGGCTACAGCCAGCTGCAGGACAGCGACTTCAGCGGCACCGTCAACGGGTCGTCGCAATCTGTGGACACGGATTTCGACGCCGGCTACGGGCTGGGTGTCGCGATTGGCACCGAAATTCCACGATGGTCCAGCGATACAATTGGTACAAGGATCGAACTGGAACTGTCTTACCGTGACGGCGACGTGGATGGCGTGGGCTTTTCGGGCAATGGGCCGGGTGCCGAAGGCAACATCTCTGGCGATGTCACGCAGACCTCGTTGTTTGCCAATGTTCTGGTTGATTTCAAACAGGCAGGCGCTTTCACCCCCTATGTCGGGCTGGGTCTGGGCGCCACCTATTCCGATGTGGATTTCGTCTATGGTCCGGGCGTGGCACTGGATGACAGTGATACGACCTTTGCGGCACAAGTCATTGCCGGTGTCGCCTATGAGATCAATTCAACCACGGCTCTGACACTGGACACCCGCTATTCCCGCGCGTTCGACGTGTCATCCGAGCGGCTGGCCCCCAATGGTGCCTCCACCGGCACGGTCGAAGACGATATCGACGCCTTCAGCGTCAATGTCGGCCTGCGCTACAGCTTCTGAGCGCTAAGGGGCAGAGTTTCTCTCCGGTTTCTCTTCCCCCCCATGGTCCCGTGTTCTATGCACGGGATCATGCGATCGTTTGTCATCCATATGTCCTCCAGCACGGCCCGTCGGCTCAATGCCGACCAGCTATGCGCCGACCTGCCCAATGCCGAACTGTTCGAAGCCGTGAACGGCCGCGACCCGGACCAGATCGCCGGGATCCAACCGCATCCGGGCAACCTGCACCGCCCCCACTACCCCTTTACTCTGCGCCCGGCCGAGATCGGCGTCTTCGAAAGCCACCGTCGCATCTGGCGCAAACTGGTCGAGGAAAAGATCGACTTGGCCGTCATCACCGAGGATGACCTGCGCATCGACCCGGGCCGCATGGCTAAGGCGTTGGACCTGCTGGCCTCGATCGCCACGCCAGATCACTATATCCGCATCCCGGTGAAGCAACGCGAGGTGCCCGCCCAAACCCTGGCCGAGCAGAACGGGTTGCGCCTGATCCTGCCCAAGGTGATCGGCCTGCAATGTGTGTGTCAGCTGGTGGGACGGCGCGCCGCCGAACGCCTGCTGGCCGCCACCAACCAGATCGACCGGCCTGTGGACACATTCCTGCAGATGCACTGGCTGACCGGCCAGCCGATCCATGCCCTGCAAGGCAGCGGTAATCAGGAGGTTGCGGGCGAAATCGGCGGCTCGACCATCCAGACCAAACCGCCGCTGTCAGACAAGCTGACCCGCGAAGTCAAACGCGCGATTTATCGGGCGCAGCTCCACCTGCACCCGCAGCGCCCGCCTGCATTATCTGACTGAAAACACCTTCGGGGAAATCGCGCGCCATGGCGCGATGGGGGGCAGACAGCCCCCCTGACCCGGCTGCGTCTTACGACGGCGCCTTGGTCTTGCGCAGGTAGGGGAAGATCGTCTCGAACTCGCCGAACTTCTCTTTCGCTTCGTCGTTCGATACCGCAGGTGGGATGATTACATCCTCACCCGGCATCCAGTTGGCAGGAGTCGCCACGCCTTTGGCCGACATCTGCAGCCCGTCCAGCGCGCGCAGGATCTCGGCAAAGTTCCGCCCCACGGTCATCGGATAGGTCATCGACAACTTCAGCTGCTTGTCCGGCCCGATGATAAAGACCGACCGCACTGTGGCGCTGTCCGCAGGAGTACGGCCATCGGGCAGGTAAGCCTCGGCGGGCAGCATGTCGAAGGCCTTGGACACGGCCAGCCCGTCATCAGCGATGATCGGGAAGCCCGGATTGACCTTGCCGTATTCTTCGATGTCTTTCTTCCACTTCTTGTGGTCCTCGACATTGTCCACCGATACACCAATCACCTTGGTGCCCCGTGCCGCCCATTCGTCGTTCAGCTGCGCCACAGCCGAGAATTCGGTGGTGCAGACAGGGGTAAAATCCTTGGGGTGAGAGAACAGGATGGCCCAGCTGTCACCGATCCAGTCATGGAACTGAATGGTGCCCTGATCCGTTTCTGCGGTGAAATTCGGAACCGTGTCGTTGATGCGCAAACCCATGGTAGATCTCCTCTCCTGTGAAAAACCCGAGTCGGTTGCCGTCAACCTAAACACTTTGTGCGATTGTTAAACCGTTTTGGGTTGGGAAATAATTTGATCAAATTGCTGCTTGCCGTACCCCGGCCCGGGTGCAAGAGTGGCCGCGAAACCCGGCTGCGGGCTATTGGCACAGGAGGATGCGCCATGATCGAAAAACGCGATTTCTATATCAACGGTCAGTGGGTCGCCCCATCGGCGACCAATGACTTTCACGTGATCAACCCCTCGACCGAGGAGCCCTGTGCAGTGATTTCACTGGGTGCGCAGGCAGACACGGATGCCGCTGTCGCCGCCGCCAAGGCCGCCCTGCCCGGCTGGATGGCGAAACCGGTCGCGGACCGGCTCGCGCTGGTCGAGAAGCTGGTCGAGGTTTACCAGACCCGTTCCGAGGATCTGGCGCAGGCGATGTCGCTTGAGATGGGCGCGCCACTGGACCTGTCGCGCAGCGCGCAGTCGGGCGCCGGGATGTATCATCTGAAGAACTTCATCCGCGCCGCCAAAGCGTTTCAGTTCGACCGCCCGCTGGGCGACCACACCCCCAATGACCGTATCATCTATGAGGCCGTCGGCGTTGCCGCGCTGATCACGCCCTGGAACTGGCCGATGAACCAGATCACGCTCAAGGTCGGAGCGGCGGCGATTGCAGGTTGCACCATGGTCCTGAAACCGTCGGAACAAAGCCCGCTGAATGCGATGATCTTTGCCGAGATGATGGACGAGGCCGGCTTCCCGCCCGGTGTTTTCAATCTGGTCAATGGCGATGGTGTCGGCGTCGGATCGCAACTGTCGGCGCACCTGGATGTGGATATGGTCAGTTTTACCGGCTCGACCCGCGCGGGTACGGCGATTTCCAAGGCGGCTGCGGATACGCTCAAGAAGGTGCATCTGGAACTTGGCGGCAAGGGCGCGAATGTGATCTTTGCGGATGCGGATGAAAAGGCCGTCAAACGCGGCGTACTGCACATGATGCAGAACACCGGCCAAAGCTGTAACGCCCCCAGCCGGATGCTGGTGCAGCGGCCGATCTATGATCAGGCGGTGGAAACCGCAGCCGAGGTGGCAAACATGGTCAAGGTCGGATCGGCACTGGAAGAAGGTCGCCATATCGGACCAGTGGTCAATGAGGTCCAGTGGACCAAGATTCAGGACCTGATCCAGATGGGTATCGATGAAGGCGCCCGTCTGGTCGCAGGCGGCACCGGCCGGCCCGAGGGGTTGAACAAGGGATACTACGTGCGGCCTACGGTTTTTGCCGATGCCAACAACCAGATGACCATCGCGCGCGAGGAGATCTTTGGCCCGGTCCTGACCATGATCCCCTTCGACACCGAAGAAGAGGCGATCGAGATCGCCAATGACACGCCCTATGGCCTGACCAACTATGTCCAGACTCAGGACGGTGCGCGGGCCAACCGCATGGCCCGCGTGTTGCGGTCCGGTATGGTGGAAATGAACGGTCAGTCGCGCAGCGCGGGCTCTCCGTTTGGGGGGATGAAACAGTCCGGGAACGGGCGCGAAGGCGGCGTCTGGGGGTTGGAAGATTTTCTGGAAGTCAAAGCTGTCGGCGGCTGGGCAGCGGAGTAGGCCAAACCCAAATTTCTGAAAAATCGGGCGAGGCCTTGTGCCTCGCCCTTTCTTACTCCGGACGCACCACAAGTTGCGGTTCGCCGTCCGATGTTTTCCGTGCAGATCGGCCATCCCAACCTACTTCACCCGTCACTCGCTGCCGAAAAGACGAAAAACTGTCGAACCGGACAACATCAACCGGTTCGTCAAATTGCAGCGTTAGACGGCGGTGGGAACCATCGCTCAATATAGTCATCCCACGGATTTCGGCAGAAAAAGACTGACCCAGGTAACGACCGGAAACGCGATCACCGACGCGCATATCCATCCGGTTCCCAACCTGCGCATGAAGGGTATTCCAGTCGCGTGCACCATATTGATGTGCGATCAGTTCCAGAGCTTTGCTGTGGGATATCTGGACGCCTTCACCCAAAAGCTTTTGGCGCAAGCGTTTAGCCTGCGCTTTAAGCTCCTGCAGCGGAGCAATTGTAGTAGGTTCATTCATCATCTGCCTCGTTTCCTTTAACGGGCGCGAGAAATGGACGGGGTTCGCATTGCCATCCGCGCGCCGTGAAAGGGCAACAGATGGTTTTGACAGGGTTTCACCAAAGCCTTTGGCCGCGAACGGCAGGGGACCCAAACCTGTCGCGATCTTTGGCACCGGCCAAGCCATCTGTCAATCAGGCATCCGCCTGCGCAGCCTCAAAAGCCAGCATCGCTCGTTTGACCGGCAGACCCCAATGATAGCCACCCAATCCACCGGATTTGCGCAGCGCGCGGTGGCACGGGATCAACCAGCTGACCGGGTTGCGCCCGACCGCCGTACCCACGGCCCGCACCGCCTGCGGCGAGCCCACCCGTTCCGCGATCTCAGAATAGGTCGTGACCAGGCCGGAGGGGATATGCATCAGCGCTTCCCACACTTTGATCTGCAGGGGTGAGCCGATCAGGTACAGCGGCGTCGGTTCCAACCGGTCGCTGACCGAACCAAAGGCGCTCAGCACCCAAGGACGCAGGCGCATCGGGTCCTCGACAAACTCCGCCTGCGGCCAGCGACCGAGCATGTCCTCCATCGCCTCCTCCTCACCGGTTTCGGCGCTGAAAGCCATGCCGCAGATGCCCTTGTCGGTGCCCATGACCAGCGCCGGGCCAAAGGGGCTTTCGAACCAGCCCCAATAGATCGTCAGGCCCGCGCCCTTGCGAGCGTATTCGCCGGGGCTCATGGATTCCCATTTCAGGAACAGATCGTGCAAACGACCACTGCCGGAAAGCCCCACGTTATGGGCGGTTTCCAATGTGGTGAACCGTTCGCGCAGCAGCGCCTTGGCATGGCCCAATGTCAGATATTGCTGATACCGTTTCGGCGACACGCCGGTCCAGCGTGAGAACAGGCGTTGGAAATGCGCCGGGCTCATGTCCATCTGGCGGGCCAGTTCCTCAAGGCTCAAGCCCTCGCCGCCCTGATCAATCAAATCGATCGCGCGCCGCATGACGTTGTAGTGATAGCCGCTTTCGGGGGTCTGGACATTCATGTCTCTCACCTCATTGTCTGGGATAAAGCATAGCGCGCGGGACATGCCCTCGCGACCCGGAACATGCGCATTGGCTTTGGGCTTGTGTCAAACGCCCCTGATCGGCATTAAGGGCCGGATGGCAAAACAACTCGGATATCACAAGATCCGCGAGATCTTTACCCGCTTTCACGAGGCTGACCCCGAACCCAAGGGAGAGCTGGACCATGTAAACGTCTATACGCTGGTCGTGGCCGTGGCGCTGTCGGCGCAGGCGACCGATGCGGGGGTGAACAAGGCCACCAAAGAACTGTTCAAGATCGCCGACACGCCACAAAAGATGTTGGACCTGGGCGAAGAGGGTCTGATCGAGCATATCAAGACAATCGGGCTGTTTCGGCAGAAAGCCAAGAATGTCATCAAGCTCAGCCGCATTCTGGTCGAAGATTACGATGGTGAAGTGCCCAATTCCCGCGCCGCGCTGCAATCGCTGCCAGGCGTCGGGCGCAAGACGGCCAACGTGGTGCTGAACATGTGGTGGCGGTACCCGGCGCAGGCGGTGGATACGCATATCTTCCGCGTCGGCAACCGTACCGGCATTTGCCCCGGCAAGCATGTGGACGCGGTCGAACGCGCCATCGAGGACAATATCCCGACCGATTTCCAGCTCCATGCACATCACTGGCTGATTTTGCACGGCCGCTATCACTGCAAAGCCCGCAAACCCATGTGCGGGACCTGTATCATCCGCGATCTCTGCGAATTTGAGGAAAAAAATCTATGAAAACCTACCAGCTTGTTGGCATCGGCAATGCCGTTGTGGACGTGATTTCCCAGGCCGATGACAGTTTCCTAGAACTTATGGGCATCGAAAAAGGCATTATGCAGCTGATCGAGCAGGAACGCGGCGAAGTTCTGTATGCCTCGATGGAAGGCCGGGTGCAGACGCCAGGTGGGTCCGTGGCCAACACCATCGCCGGAGCCGGTGCGCTGGGTCTGGATGCGGCGTTCATCGGCCGGGTACATGACGACGCCCTGGGCCGGTTCTATGCGGATGCGATGAACGAGGATGGCGTGGACTTCGTGAACCCTCCGGTCCCGGGCGGGGAACTGCCGACCTCGCGTTCGATGATCTTTGTCTCACCCGATGGCGAGCGGTCGATGAACACCTATCTGGGGATTTCGTCCGAGCTATCCTCGGCAGACGTCTCCAGTGACGTGGCGGGCAAAAGCCAGATCATGTTCCTTGAGGGTTATCTGTTTGACAAGGAAAAGGGCAAAGCGGCATTTCTTGAGGCCGCGCGCGATTGCCATAAGGGCGGCGGCAAGACCGGCATCGCCATTTCGGACCCGTTCTGTGTTGAACGCCACCGGGTCGATTTCCTGCTGCTGATCGAGAATGAATTGGATTTCGTAATCGGTAACGAGGCCGAGATCAAATCGCTGTTCGAAACCGACGATCTGGAGGAGGCGTTGGCGAAAACAGCCGAGATTTGCCCTCTGGTTGTCTGCACGCGCTCGGGCGATGGCGTAACGGTTCTGCATGACGGTCAGCGCATCGATGTGCCGGTGCAAAAAGTGGTGCCGGTAGACGCAACCGGTGCAGGCGATCAATTTGCTGCCGGATTCCTGTTCGGCATGGCCACGGGCCGCGATTACGAGACCTGCGCGAAGATCGGCAATGTCTGCGCCCGCGAGGTGATCAGCCATATCGGCCCGCGCCCCGAGGCAAACATGCAGGAACTGCTGCGCGCCGAAGAGTTGCTGTAAGTTCGCAGAAACCAAGATGGACCTCGGGTACAAGACCCTTCGCAACTTGCCACTTAAAAAATAAGGAAACGTGTTAGCCCAACCGGTTGGTTGGGCTGAATTTTGAGCATCACGTCAAGACCGTTCGGAGGGAACAGATCGCCCTTAGAACTTGCCTTCCAAAAATGAAACGAGCGGCTCACAGTTAATGGTGAACCGCTGCGTAGGTTGTTAAGGTGTGAAAAATCACGCGGGTGAGGCAGATGACCTCTTCCGGCGCATGCGCACTAAACCAAGTCCGCCGATACCACCTAAAAGCAGCAGAAATGGCGCTGGCAGCGGAACCGGTGAGACTTCCAAAGTCACGTCCGCATAGATTGTTTTGGATTTGCCCAACACAAATCCGATGCCCTCTTCGAGCGCGACGCTGTACAAACCTCCGTTTCCAAAGGCAACATTAAACGCGCTCTGCGTCCAATCCAAACTGCCGAGAGTAATGAAGCCAAAAAAGCTAATAAAATCGGCATCACCCGAACTACTGATTGATCCACCCGGGATATCAAATGCTAAGGTGGTATCCACCTCAAACTCACCGCCCGAGAAAAGGCCAGCGTCGCTCAAAAGGACATCAAACAAAGCCACACGCTCTGTTTCCCCTACGCCGAGCGAGAATGCCGTACCAACCAACGATGCGTTTGGAGTTATGGTCAAATTACAATTGGTACAACTTGACGTGGAAGTTGTGCCTGATCCCGCACCAACCAAGAAATTAACGGTTGAGGCATAAGCGGATCCAGCCGTTAAACAGACTGCTACCGTGGCAACCTTACATAGTCCCAGAAAACTCACTACGTTTCCCCCGTTTCAAAACATCATACGAAAACAAAGTACACCTCAGCGCACCGTGCCACATTTTGGACACTTTTGCAGTAAAAATTTTGTGTTTAGAGGACTTTAACGTTTTTTAAGCTGATAAAGCAGCCTTCAGTAACCACTTCTGAAGCCTGCTGCACCTCATTTGCGGACTCTGTTCGTGTATTTCTGGGCCAACGCGCATCGAAAAAATCTCTTCAAGAATCGCTTCGAATCACTGTTATTCCGTGAAAGTTGCGTCGTTTAGCGCCCAATTGTACTCATATGCAGCCACGCGCGAAGTTTCATTTAGCCGTGCCTGCAGGTTCAAATCTGCCGCTTCTGTGATATTGGCGATCACTGCGCGTTCATCGCGTCCGAAATCCTCTCTGAACCAGATGTAGATCTTCGACAGGATCAGTCCTCCGCGTTCGTCAAACCGGACCCCGCGCGGATCGTTGATATAGGCGCGCTCGGCAGCGACAAAGTCACGCTCCAGCGTCTCGGCCTGCCAGGGGCGGTCCATCAGGTTTGGGCACCCTACAGCGGCGCAGTTCAATGCGTAGTGAATGCGCGGCTCATTGAAAGTGGGCCGGATGATACGGTGCTCGATATCGTTCAGGCTCAGGGTCTGCCCCGCAACCTGCACCAGCGGGCGGTTCCAGGGGCCGATGGAAAGGGGGCCATCCTTGATGACGCGGATTGAGGCGACGGGGTAGTTCTCAAGGATCACGTCCACCGTCACCGCATTATACAGGTTGATCCAATATGCCAGTTGCTGATCACGGGTCAGCCGTGTTGGGTCCACGGCTTGCAGTTCTGTCAGATACTCGTCCAGCCGTGCCCGATCCGCCAGGGTTACTTGCCCATAGGCCACTCGATTCACACCCATCGCATCCGGGGCGACATAGCGGGCCAGAAAGGCGCTCCAGTCCCGGTGGTCGAGCCGCTGACCCGGCGCAGAGGCAAAACGGGTCAGCGTTTGCCCCGGAAGCACCTCGGGTGCCGGCAATGCCAAACGTTCGACGCTGGCGCAGGCGGCCAACAGGGGCAGCAACATCACGATCAGCAGCTTTTTCATGAGGCGTCCTTCCGGGCCTGGCGCAAGGCCCGCATCTGGCCCTTCAACTGTTTGAGCGGCGCCGATCCCGGATCGCTCAGATCGGGCAAGTCCGAACGCGCAGACAAACCGGGCACAGCCGCGTTCCACCAGCTTGGGCCGGTGGGTCCGTCGATCTGGTCCGGGCTGGCCAGATGGTGATCGCGTTGGGCATTATGCACGCACATCGACAAGGGGCCATTCGCTGTCGCTACCATGAACACGCACGAGGCACAGCGGTCGTCATCCAACGCATCCGCCGCCATGAAGTTGTGAATGAACACCGCCTGCCGCCGTACCGGACCGCGAAACAACCCCGGCCCCAGACGGGCCACGCTAACTGCCAAGTGTGCCAGAGCACGCAACGCCAGCAAAGGGTGACGCCGGATCGCGCGCAGCAGTTTGGGACGAATACGCATATGGGCATCCTGCTGGTCGTCCGCTCCTTCCAATGCAGCGATCACCCGATGCACCAGACGCCTGTTCGACAACAACGACTCCGCGCGGCCTCCGGCGGTGACGACACTGGCATAGCGGTTGCATTTGGAATGCCCTACCGCAGCTGTGCCGAAATGCAGCGGCGCCTCATAACCCGCCTCGACCGCACGTGCGACGCTGTCCTGTGTGATCGCATCAGGTCGCGCACGCAGGACGCCGCGCCCGGTGTCGGCTTGCATCTGGAACGAGACAAAGGCAACCTCGGGACGATCCCGCAGGAACCGCGCCAGGGCCGTGAGGTCATCGAAATTGCCGCTGAAAACGGTCGTATTGAAAAGAATCCGCAATCCCAGCCCGCGTGCCCGGCGGATGTAAGCGCGGCGGACGGTGTTCAGCTCAACCTCGTTGCGGAACCCTTTGCGTTCCTGCGTCATGTCCACGTGAAAGGCCACATCGTCCAGCCCCGCTGCTGCCAGCCGCGTCAGAAACGCCCGGCTGGCACGGATACCGTTGGTCATCAGACAGGACCGCATCCCCAACCGCCGGATTTCGCGGCACAGCGTTGCAAGGTCCTCGACCTTTCGCAGGGTCGGGTCACCCCCGGTCAGCTGCACCGAAACCCCGGCGCCGTAGTGGCTTCGGATCGTTGCCAGCCGCGCAAACAGGACCGCGAGCGGCGGATCATAGGTCAACTCGGCCCGGTCCGAGAGGTAACACAGCGTACAATCCAGATTGCAGCGCTGCGTGACCTCAAGTGCGACGCATGCGATCGGATAAAACCGCCCCGCCGTCTGGCCCGAACCGTATTCACCGCAGCTTTGCAGCCTACGGCGCAATGGTGCGCGCTGGTCCGTGCCGTTAAATGTCCGCCCGGCGGGATCGGTGACGGGTTGGGGGTGGGCAGTGTCTTTCATGCCCTCCAAGCTAGAGATGTGCCGCAACCCGAACCACGCCCCTTCACGGCAAGTTGTCGCGGGGTGATCAGCAGGATGTGATGCCGCCCTTAGCCCAGATAGCTGTCAAACGCGTCCACCACTTGCGCGTACACTTCGCGCTTGAACGGCACGATCTCATCAATCAGCTTGCTGGGTTCCTGCCATTTCCAGCGGGTGAATTCCGGGTGATCGGTTTCGATATTGATCTGATCGTCGCTGCCGGTGAAGCGCAGCAGAAACCATTTCTGTTCCTGCCCGCGATAGCGACCTTTCCATATCTTTGGCACAATGTCGTGAGGCAAATCGTAGGGCAGCCAACCGTCGGTCTCGGCCACGACCTCGACCAGAGCAGCGGTGACGCCGGTTTCTTCCCACAACTCGCGCAGGGCCGCATCGCGGGGGGCCTCGCCCTTGTCCACGCCACCCTGAGGCATTTGCCATGCATCCACGTGGCGGTCATTGCGCTGGCCGACGAAGATCTTACCCTCGGCATTCATCAGCATCAGCCCGACGCAGGGGCGATAGGGCAGTTTGGCGATCTCTTCTGGGGTCATGCGCGGCCTCGTACATTGGTCTGGCAACTCTGTATCAAGCGCTTCAGGAACAGCAAAGGGTGTGACGTTAGGTTCTGCGTGACAAAGGTGACGTGAACGTCAATCTATCGCAGAAGAATCGGGAGGGAGAGTTCGCCATGACTGCGTACCCAAACATGCTGGCCCCGCTGGATCTGGGCTTTACCACGTTGAAGAACCGCGTCTTGATGGGCTCGATGCACACGGGATTGGAAGAGACCGGCGACTGGAACCGAGTGGCCGAGTTTTATGCCGACCGGGCCCGTGGCGGCGTTGGACTGATGGTGACGGGTGGAATTGGCCCGAACCTCGAAGGCTCGGTTCTGCCCGGCGCGTCGATGATGACCAACGACAAAGAGGTGGCGAACCACTCGATCATCACGCGGCGAGTGCATGAGGCGGGCGGCAAGATCGCCATGCAGATCCTGCATGCGGGGCGCTATGCCTATGGTCCCAAATGCGTGGCACCCAGCCCGGTGAAGTCTCCGATCTCGCCCTTCCCGCCGAATGAACTGGACGAGGAAGGCATCGAGAAACAGATCAGCGACATCGTGAACGCCGCCGTTCTGGCCCAGAAGGCCGGATATGACGGTGCCGAGATCATGGGGTCCGAGGGGTACTTCCTGAACCAGTTCCTTGTGACCCACACCAACAAGCGTGAGGATCGCTGGGGTGGGTCCTATGAGAACCGGATGCGCCTGCCCATCGAAGTGGTGCGCCGCACGCGTGAGGCCGTAGGCACCGATTTCATCATCATCTACCGCTTGTCGATGATTGACCTGATCCCCAATGGCTCGACCCATGAAGAGGTGGTGGAACTGGCCCAGCGGATCGAGCAGGCCGGGGCCACGATCATCAACACCGGCATCGGCTGGCACGAGGCGCGGATTCCCACCATCGCGACCAGCGTTCCGCGCGCGGCCTTTGCCTGGGTGACCAAAAAGCTGATGGGCAAGGTCGGTATCCCGGTGATTACTTCGAACCGGATCAACACACCTGAAGTGGCCGAAGAGGTTCTGTCCACCGGCTGCGCCGACATGGTGTCACTGGCGCGCCCGATGCTGGCGGATGCTGAGTTCGTGAACAAGGCGATGGCCGGTCAGTCCGCCCAGATCGCGCCCTGTATCGCCTGCAACCAGGCCTGTCTGGATCACACCTTCAGCGGCAAGCTGACCTCGTGCCTGGTCAACCCGCGCGCCTGCCACGAAACTGAGCTGGAGATTGGCCAGGCCGAGACGCCGAAGACCGTTGCGATCGTCGGTGCCGGTCCGGCCGGGCTGTCCACCGCCATGACCGCCGCCCAGCGCGGCCATGACGTGACCCTGTTCGACCGCGCTGCCGAGATCGGCGGTCAGCTGAACATGGCCAAACAGGTGCCGGGCAAGGAAGAATTCTGGGGGCTGGTCGATTGGTACCGCACCATGATGGCAGATTTGGACGTCAAGGTGGAGCTGAACCGTGAGGTCGGCGCCGACGACCTGACCGGCTTTGACGAGGTAATCATCGCCACCGGCGTCACGCCGCGCGACCCTCAAATTCCAGGGCAGGACCGTGACAACGTCGTCAACTATATCGACGTGCTGCGCGACAAGGCCGAGGTTGGAAAATCCGTCGCCGTGATCGGCGCAGGCGGTATCGGGTTCGACGTGTCGGAATTCCTGCTGGAGAACGGCCACAGCATCACCACCGATCTGCCCGCCTGGATGAAGGAATGGGGCGTGACCGACCCGGAACAGCACCGCTCGGGGCTGGCGCCGGAAGGCCCGCAACCCGAAGCCCCTGCGCGCGACGTCACTCTGCTGCAACGCAAGAAACAGGCGCATGGCAAAGGGCTGGGCAAGACGACCGGCTGGATTCACCGCGCAACGCTGAAGATGAAGGACGTCGATTTCGTCGGCGGCGTAAATTACGAGCGCATTGACGCGGATGGCCTGCATATCAGTTTTGGCGAAGAACGCGCCGACCCCAACGTGATTGCGGCGGATACAATTGTCCTGTGCTCTGGGCAGGTGTCCGAGCGCAGCCTTGCAGATGCGCTGATCGACCGCGGCATCACCCCGCATGTGATTGGCGGTGCGGATGTCGCGGCAGAGCTGGACGCCAAACGGGCGATCAATCAGGGAACACGGCTGGCTGCGGCTCTCTGATTACTCAGAGAGCGCCAGCTTGACGCCCAACGCACCGAACGCTGTCGCGAAACACCGTTTGATCCAGGCCATCACGGATGGTTTGCGAATGACGTAATCCCGTGCAAGGGCAGCGCAGGCACCGTATCCGACAAAGACCACAAAGGTCATCGCCATAAAGGCGGTGGCCAGCTTGGCCAGTTCCATACCGGCATTCGCCGTGCCGGCTGGCAGAAACTGAGGCAGGAAGGCCAGAAAAAACAGGGACAGTTTGGGATTAAGTACGTTGATCAACGTCCCGGTCACCGCGATCTTGAGGTGACCTGCCGAGGATTTCTCGGCATTTACCTCCATTGCTCCGCCTTCTTTGACGATACCCCAAGCCATATAAAACAGGTAGAGGACACCCAGATACTTGATGATCTGAAAGGCCAGCGCGCTGGTATGCAAAAGGGCCGCAAGCCCGATGATACTGGCCAGAGCTGCCGGTACGATGCCTATCGTGCATCCCGCCGCCGCCGCAAGGCTGGCGCGAAACCCACGCCCAAGGCCAACAGCCAGCGTGTAAATCACTCCGGTTCCGGGCAACAACACCACAATCAAGGATGTCAGAAAGAACTCCAGCGACATTTAGGCCTCCTGTTTTGGCCGACAGAGTTTCCGACATCCAGATTATTGTAAACCGGGTTCATGGCCGATCCCGGTAATTATTCCACCGTAATCGTAATCACCTCGGACACAATCGGCGTGGCGTGCGGCACGTGACCCGCATCGCCCAGCACCAGTTGCAGCGTGTGCTCACCTGGGGCGAGGTCCAATGTCACCTCAGTCTGGCCGCCGCCGAAATGCAGGTGGTTGTCGTCCGAGGGCAGACCGTTGGCCAGTTCATCCGCGCCGTCTTCGCCCTCACCCAGCGGTGGGCGGTCGATCAGCAGGTGATGATGGCCGGTGTTTTCCTTCTCGGTCCCGGCGGGGGCCACGCCCATGCCGCTGAGGCCAAAGACCACAGTTACCGGGGATTGAACGGTGTCCCCATCGGCCAGATTCACGAAATAGACTTTAGCTTCGGGGTTGGATGCGGTTTCCCCTCCGGCCGTCGCAAGGGTTGCGAACAGGCACAAGGCAGCTGGGGCAAGCAAGGCTTTCATGATCTCCTCCGTGGTCACAAATTTGCCATTCTCATCTTAACACATTCGGACATAAACGCCGAAAATCCTTGTCTTGCAGGCTCTGTAGCGGCACCGGAAACCATTGTTTCCGCGTTTCCCATCTGCAAACGATCTGATTCAAATCCCTGATATTATCCCATGTCTGCCCTGTTTCCGCCCAGATTGAAGGCGACAGTCAGGCAAAGATTTTGCACCCGGGGAACGAGAATGGATCGACTTACCGAAATGGAAGCCTTTGCCAATGTGGTGGACCAGGGTGGCTTCACCGATGCGGCCAAGAAGATGGGCATCTCCAAATCGGCAGTGTCAAAGCACGTGTCCAGCCTTGAGGCCCGACTGGGCGCACGGCTGCTCAACCGTACGACACGCCGCGTGTCCCCCACCGAGATCGGGCTGGCCTATTACGACCGTGCCCGCCGCGTGCTGAACGACGCGGGCGAGGCGGATGCGCTGGTGACCTCGATGCAGTCGGCCCCCTCGGGCCTGCTAAGGATCAGCGTGGCGACGGATTTCGGCGTGAATCACCTGTCGCCGGTTCTTTCGGATTTCCTCGCAGCCTATCCGGATATCACCGTGAACATGGTGCTGAACAACCGCTATGTGGAGCTGATCTCGGAAGGGTTCGACGTTGCCGTGCGCATTGGTGAGCTGGAAGACAGCACTCTGCGCGCCCGCAAGCTGACGGAAACTGTCAAACGGATGGTCGCCGCGCCCAGCTATATCGAGAAATTCGGGCGTCCGCAGAAGATCGACGACCTGAACGAACACAAGTTGCTGCACTACTCCAGCCAATCCTCAGGCAATGTGTGGAAACTGACGGCACCTTCGGGTGAAAAACGGCAGGTGCGCACCGCAGGCTGGCTGAGCGTCAATGACGGGCAATCGCTGTTGAATGCGGCCATCTCCGGGCTGGGGATCGCATACCTGCCCAGCTACCTGTACGCGGACGCGCTGAAATCCGGTGCGGTTCTGGATGCGATGCCGTCGTTGCCCGACGAAGTGCAGGGCGTCTATGCCGTCTACCCGCCCGGCCGCTTTACCCAGCCAAAGGTGCGGGCATTTATTGATTTTCTTGTCGAGTCCTTCAACGAAAAGGGCCCGATGGACTGGTAATATCTCCCCCGGTGAACCTCGACGGCCCGTGCATCTGCGCGGGCCTTTTTTTGTCCGCTCAGAACCGTTCAACCCACGGGCGCAGGGTCAACTCATCGCTCCAGGCCGAGCGGTCCTGATGGATCAGATGCATGTATTCCCGTGCGATGGCATCCGGGTCCAGCATCGAGTCGGGCGTGTCAGCCCCTGCAACCCGGTCCGGATTGCGGATACCGCCGTCGATATTGACCCAGGCAACATGGATGCCTCGGGGGTGCAGTTCGCGTGCCATGGACTGCGCCAGCCCCCGTTGCGCAAACTTGCCCATGGCAAAAGGTGCCGAAAGCGGGAAACCTTTGACCCCTGCCGAGGCGCCGGTGAACAGGATCGTGCCACGTCGGTTGTCGCGCATCGGCTGATCCAACATCCGGCGGGCGGCGGCCTGACCCAGCAGAAACGCCCCATGTGCGGTGACTTCTACCGCCTTGCGTACCGTTTCCGGATCAAGCTCGGTGATCGGGCCACGCTGCCGGGCCGAAGGGTTATAACACGCAACCCGCAGCTCTCCCGGCAGACCGGCAACCAGTGCCGCCACGCCTTGGGCATCCGTGCCATCCAACTGATGCAGCCTCGCCCCTGTCTCGGTGGCCAAGGGTGCCAGATCGGACACGTCGCGGGCCGTCAGATGCACGGCATATCCGCCCTGTGCCAATGCCCGCGCGAACGAGGCCGACAGACCGGTCCCCGCGCCAATGATCAATGCCTGCGGCGTTGGTGTCTGGTCAGTCATGTGGGCTCCTTTCGTATTCGATCGGCTCGCCTGTCAGACCTGTGTCACCGGGGTCAATTGACCAGCAGAACCGCCTCGACCCGGCGGTTCAGGTCGCGGCCTTCGGGCGTGGCATTCGAGGTCAGGGGGGCCAGATATCCAATGCCACGGGCTTCAACCCGGTCGGCAGCAACCCCATGCGACTCGATCAGGCGAGCCCGGACCGCCTGCGCCCGACCCGTGCTGACCGAGATATTGGCATCCAGCGCGCCGGTATCGTCCGTGTGACCGACCAGCGCCAGCCGCGTACCGGGGTTGTCGGCCAGATAGGCCGCGATCCGGTTTAGTGAGGCAAATGGGCCATCGCCCAGCGTGATCTCTCCGGTGCGGAAATGCAGATCGTCCAGAATCACATGCCCGTTCTGTTCCAACGCGGCCAGTAACCCGCCGGATACATCGGCCGTTTCCTCGATCACCAGAGGTGGTGGGGTCTCGGCGTCAACCGGAGAGACCCGGATCAACTGAACGTACCCGCTGGGCGGGTTACGACTGACCAGCAGGCTTAGCACATCGTCGTAGCGCGTGGCCGACAGAAAGCGGTAATCCTGTATCGCCACATACATGTCCGGGGTCGGAACAACCTCGGTTCCGAAGCGGAAATCGAACCCACCACAGGTGCGGGCCTCGCATTCGAACAGCACGTCATAGCCCTGCGCGACGATCTGATCGCGCAGCGGGGCCAGCAATTGCAGCGTCGTACTGGAGCCCGATTGCAAGCGCCATGTGATCCGTTCAACCCGCCCCTCAACCTGCCGCGTCGGCAAGGTGCCATCGGCAAACGGGCCGGTTGGCAGGTCATAGCTGTCAAGCGGGCTGATCCGGTCGCTGATCTGGCGTGCGCCCGAAGGCAGCGTCAGGTCCTGCGCGATACCCGGCCCGACCAACAGCAACAGGATCAGTGAGGCAAAGCGGATCATCGGGTCTGCGCGTGGTATTGGTCGTTCGGAGTCATCGCCGTGGCACTGGCAACCCGGTTCGACATGTTGAAAAAGCCGGTTACGTTGGCGATGTCCCAGATGTCGCGATCCGTGAACCCCACGTCCCGCAGGCGCTGGCGGTCGGGTTCCTCGACCTCGGTGCTTGCCGAGGTCATCTTGGCGGCAAAGTCCAGCATCGCCCGTTGGCGCGTGTCCAGAGGCGCGACACGGTAATTCATCACCAGCATTTCGCCCAACTGCGGATCACCCGACAATTGCCGCACCGCCGCGCCATGCGCCACAAGGCAGTAGAAGCACTTGTTGATCGCCGATACGACCACCGCGATCATCTCACGTTCCAGCTTGCTGAGGCCGCTATCGCCCAGCATCAGGTCGTTATACATCGCGGTGAAGGCGTTCAGCTTGTCGATGTCAAACGCATAGGCCCGCAGCACGTTCGGCACAAAGCCCAGCTTATCCACGCAGATATCAAAGTATTTCTGCGTCTCGGGTGGCAGCGGGTCCACCATCGGCAGGTCCAGCGCAGTAGGAGCGGTTTGGTCGGTCACGTCGGGCTTTCTCCTCAAATAAGCTGACGGTAGTGGTATTCGCCGGCAATCTCCATCCCGAGCGCGTGATAAAGCCCGTTTGCCCCGGCGTTTGCCCTGGTGCAGATCACGCTGAGCGTATCTGACCCATTTTCCCGTGCCCAATAGGCGGCGGCGCGCATGGCCCAGCCGCCAAGGCCCTGACGGCGATGATCGGGTAGGATTTCCAGCGCGTGAACCATCGCGACCCCGCCGTGAACAGCAACAAAACCGGTCCCGGCAGGATGATCACTGTGGCGCAGAAGCAGGCTGGTTTTCGGACCCTGCGCGCGTTCCATCACGGCAAGCCTCTCGGGACCGATGCAGCCCTTCGCCCAGATTTCGCGCATGATCGCCAGCGGCTCGGGCGTGAGGAACACCGTGACACGGGGGATCGGCGTACCCGTCAGGTGATCGGTCGGGCAGGCATAGATGTTGACCGGATCCAGAACCTGATACCCGCGCGCGGCCAGTTGGTTATCCAGCGCCTCATCCCCCGGGCGCAGGCAGAAGATGCGCTTTTGCCCCATCGCCTGCATCGCAGCCTCGGCGGCATCGATATCAGCCTCGCTTGCCGGACCCAGCGCATTGGCTGCAGATACGCGCGACCCACCGCCTTGCCCCTGACGCAGTTGAAACGGCCCCAGCCGATCATACCGCGCAGCAGGCCATGTGCCATCGACGATGTCCGCCCAGTTGACGTTCACAATTCAAGCTCTTTCGCAAGCCGGGTCGTGGCGGCATCGATGCGCGCGCCATCGGTGCCACGCAACACCACGTTCGCCCCGAAAACACCGTTGATCTGGAACGGATAACACCCGATGGACAGGTCTGAAAACTCCTCGGCCAGCGCGGAAAGAGTGGCCGCAATATCACCTTCGCCCCTGTTCACACGCAGAGTCTGGGAAAACAACGGGCTGCCCCCGGTCAGGCCGGGCAACACACTGGCCACCATCGCCTGAAACACCGACGGCACCCCTGCCATCACATGCACGTTGCCGATAGTGAACCCCGGCGCAGTCGAGACCGGATTGTCGATCAATTCCGCTCCGTCCGGGATGCGTGCCATGCGCAGGCGGGCCTCGTTAAACTCCAATCCCGACTTGTCATAATGCGCCTGCAACAGGGCGCGCGCATCGTCGCGAATGTCGATATGCACCCCGAAGGCGCGGGCGATACAATCGGCGGTAATGTCGTCATGGGTCGGGCCAATCCCGCCACTGGTGAAAACATGGTCGTGGCCGTCGGACAAAGCCTTGACCGCCGCCTCGATCGCAGGGGCATCGTCGCTGACGATCCGCACCTCTTTGAGGTCGATGCCATGTTTGGTCAGTTCCCCAGCGAGATAGTGCATATTCGCATCGCGGGTCCGGCCCGAGAGTATCTCATCCCCGATCACCAGCATTGCGGCGGTTGGATTGGCCATGGTGCGTGCCCCCCTCTTGATCGACCGTTAGGGCAGGTATAGGCCCTGAGACATGCGATTTGAAACCCCCCTTGTCCCCGCCCGCCTGATCTGCCGCTACAAACGCTTTCTGGCGGATTGCACATTGGAGGACGGGCGCGAGGTCACCGCCCACTGCGCCAATCCGGGTTCAATGATGGGGCTGGCCGAGCCGGGTGAGAAAATCTGGCTGGAGCCCAATGACGACCCGAAGAAAAAGCTGAAATACGGCTGGCGGCTGGTCGATCATGAAAATGGCCATTTCACCGGGGTCGACACGTCGGTCCCGAACAAGGCCCTGCGCGCCGCGTTGGAGGCACGTGAAATCCCCGAACTGGCCGCTTATGAAACTGTCCGCCCCGAGGTGAAGTACGGTGAAAACAGCCGCATCGACTTTCTGCTGACCCAGCCGGGCCTGCCGGACGCTTACGTCGAAGTCAAAAGCGTCACCCTGTCGCGCCAGCCGGGTCTGGCCGAGTTCCCCGACAGCGTCACCGCCCGCGGCACAAAACATCTGGGTGAGCTGGCGGCGATGGTGGCACCGGGACACCGGGCGACCATGCTGTATCTGGTGCAGCGCACCGATTGCGACCGTCTGGCGCTGGCCACAGATATCGACCCGGCCTATGCGGCAGCGTTCGAGGTCGCACAGGCACAGGGGGTGGAGCGGTTGGTTTATGGGACTGAGATTTCGCCAGAAGGTGTTTGGGTCGGAAACCGCATAGGATAGCTTGCAATTAACGTATTGATGAAATTCTACGCAATTACCGCACTTTGAGGAAGCAGTGGCACATAAGAAAGTTTGGGAATCCCTCCTTCTGTACGGCACCCGCAATGTCCAGCCCGTCGAGGTCCATCTGGATGCTCCACGACCGTCCGGGTATGTGGCGTTTCGAAAAAGATACGAAGATGCGCAGGACATAGATGTGTCCGAGTATCCGGACTACATTTATTTCGAATTTCGCGATCTCCCCAAGAAAAAGAAGGAAAATCTGCCGGATATTTTTACGGGCCATTTGGGTTTGATTTTTGTGTCGGAGTCGATGCGTGATCTGCTGAAGCAGTTTGGGCTCGGCCGAACCCGGTTTCATGAGGTAGAGTTGCGCGAATACGACCAAGAAACGCCCTATCCTGGGCGGCGATGGTTTTTCATGCATATTTTGGAGAACCGAAAAACACTCGTCCCGGATCAATCTATTGGGCTTAGACCGGTTGGAACCAAGGGATTAGCGTGGAGGTCAATCCCTGAAGACAAAAACAAGCTTGCGGTCGACCCGTCGTCCGCCTGTGATCTAGACTTCTGGATGGATCGCAGCATCAGAAGCCGCGTATTTTTCTCGGATCGTTTGAAAGTTGCGATCAAGGACTCAGGGCTCAGCGCCCGTTGGCTTGGATTCCCACCGTGTAAAGCTCTTGTATTAGACTAAGCTTTAGATTGCCGATCAAAAACCTGCGGCCACAGATCCGTGTCCAAACCTTGCACAAACGGCTCCAACTGATCCGCCACCGCTTGCCAGCCTCCGACAGAGGCTGTGTTAACCGGCTGCCGGGCCTGCAAGTTACTGGCCGTTTTGATCGCATTCGCGGATTGGTCCGGCGTCAGCATGGCGTCCTCGAAAGGCAGATCACAAATCCGCGCCAGTTCTTCGGCTGTGCCCTTTAGGTTGCCCACCAAAGTCTCATACCGGATATCGTGGATGCGGCCCGGCATAAGCTGATGCCAGTGGCGCATGTAACGCTGATACCGGTTGGCCTCGGCCGCCATCCAGTTCAGGTCATGGGTGTAGTACAGCCCACCCGCTCCGAAATTCGCGCGCCACATGGACAGGGCGACATCGCGCGGATCGCGCAACACGTTGAGGATCACGGCGTTGGGGAACGCCTGCGCGATCTCACCCAGAAAGGCATAGTTGCCGGGGGCTTTATCCACAAAGGCCTTGGCATTCCCGGACAGCGCGGGCAGCTTTGCCATGTAGTGATCTGTCAGCCCATTGATTTCACGCCATTCCGGCGGCTGCGCTTCGGCCTGCCGGGCCCATTGATGGACCGAGGGCAGCTCTCCGAGACCCTGAACGGTGGAATGGCGGGCAAGAATACGCTCGACCAGCGTGGTGCCGGACCGGGGCAGGCCGACCACGAAAATCGGCCGGGGGATGCCTGCGGATGGTTCAGACCCGGCAGCGGGCAAAGGGGCGGCCAGCCGTTTGGCGCAGTCTTTGGCGCTGCGTTCTTCCCAGGCTTCGAACCCGTTGCGCTGCAGTTTGTGGGCCTCAGCCAGGTGCTGCATTTCCTGCGCAGTGTTCTTTTGCCGGCGCGCCAGATTGGCCGCAGCAAAACGCAGTTTCACCTCGTCCTCAGGGTTGGCTGCCAGGCCGCGTTCCAGCGTATTGGAAATCCGGGCCTGCAGCGTGGCTATGTCGTCAAAAGTGAGGTTCGGCAGTCCGGCCATCATTTCCAGCGCGTCCGGATGTTCTGGCGCCAAAGCAAGGGTTGCGCGGGTATTTTTCAGAACGTCGCCCAATTGACCCAGGCCCAGTTGCGATCTGGCCAGCCGCAGCAAGCCGGGAAAGAATCTCGGCTGTTTTTTGACCAGCGCCGTCAGCACCTCGACAGCGTCGCCCCAGCGGTGCATCGAATCCAGAATGTCCGCCTTCAGGATCTGTGCGTTCGGATTGGCAGGCTCGCGACTCAAGACCTGCTCGACATCGGCCAGCGCCTGTTCCGGCTGCTGCTCTTGCAGCAGGGCCAGCGCGCGGGTGAACTGCAGGGCAGGGCTTAGAGGGCCGCGCGCAGCGACCTTATCCAGAAACGTCAGCGCATCGGCGGGATCGCCCCCCTGAACCAGGCTGAGCGCATAGTTCTGGGTCAACTCGGCGTTTTCGGGATCCAGTCGCCAGGCCTGATGGAAATGGGTCTGGGCCAGTTTGGGTTTTTGCTGCTGCACCGCGCTGATGCCCGCAAGTCTTGGCAAGGCCGCAGCTTTTGGCCATTTCTTGGCAGCCTTGGTGGCCCGCTTGAACGCGCGATCCGGTCGCCCGGCCTTGAGAAGCTCACTGATGCTGGCAATCTCGGCCCTCAACTGGTCAGCTTTTCTTTGCATCGGCCTGCCCTTCTCTGTTTCGTGTGCCCGCCCGGACTTGCCTTGTGCTAGTTCATTATTACCTGATGGTCTACATGCGATCGGGCGGGTGGTTCTGACATTGCGTCCCGACACCCTCTGGTACTTTCTGCACAAGCAGCGTAAAAGAAATGCCGCGCGAAACATTTGGAGCCTCGCATCCATGAAGGAACATCGTGGCCGTCTGACCAAAGACGGTATCCGCATCTATGAACAGGGTGACTTTGCCGGCATGCACGCGGCAGGAGCCCTGGCCGCGCGGATTCTGGATGACATTGCCGAGCACGTCTTTCCCGGCCAGACCACCGGCGTGATCGACGGTCTGATCACGCAAATGGTCGAGGACGCGGGAGCAACCTCGGCCACCATCGGCTACAAGGGCTATCAGCACGCCAGCTGCATCAGTGTGAATCACGTGGTTTGTCACGGAATTCCTGGCGACAAGCGGCTGAAGGATGGTGATATCCTGAATATCGACGTCACGGTCATCGTTGACGGCTGGTTCGGCGATACGTCCCGCATGTATGTGGCGGGCAAATTGCCGCGCAAGGCCGAGCGCCTGATCCAGGTGACCCATGACGCCCTGTTCAAGGGGATAGAGATGGTCAAGCCGGGCAATACGTTCGGTGATATCGGCCACGCCATTCAGGCTTATGTCGAGGCGCACCGGATGAGCGTTGTGCGCGATTTCTGCGGTCACGGGCTGGGCCGGGTATTCCACGCACCACCCAACGTGCTGCACTATGGCCGTCCGGGCACCGGTGCCGTTCTGGAAGAGGGCATGTTCTTCACCATCGAACCAATGGTGAATCTGGGCCGCCCCGAGACCAAGACGCTGGCCGACGACTGGACCGCGGTGACCAGAGACAAGTCGCTGTCGGCGCAGTTCGAACATTCGGTGGGCGTGACGGCAGATGGGGTTGATATCTTTACCCTGTCACCGGGCGACAAATTTCACCCGACCTACTCCTCCTGATCGGCGGCCTGATCGCGCATCAGTTTCAGCAACAGGGTTTCCTGCCCCCATGGCGTCACCGCGTCGTGGATGAACACCGGCGCGCGGGTGGGTTTCCGCTCGGGTCCGGTGGTTGCGTCGGTTTCCTGCGGAACAGTCCAGATCGGAGGTGTCAGGGCGCGGTCCATGCTTGAATTCTAGCACGTCCCGGTCAAATCCCCAAAAGCACCGGAACCTCGGCCATATCGGTGATCACTTCAGCGCCGAGCCTGGCCAACTTTTCACCGCCCCCCTGCGGTGCATAGGCCAGACAGCGCATATTGGCGCGGATTGCGGCGGTCACACCGCTGGCGCTGTCTTCGATGACCACCGGCCGCAAGGCGCCGAACTGTTCCGCCGCAGTCAGGAACATTGTCGGGTCGGGTTTCGCCGTGCCCAACACATGTGCCGAGAACATCACGCCCTGAAAACGATCCCACAGTCCGTTCTGCCCCAGCGTGATTTTCATCTTGTCCGGGCTGCCGTTTGAGGCAACACAATAGGGGACGCCGCATGAGTCCAGCGTGGTCAGCAAATCCGAAACACCCGGCATCAAGCCCACGCCCTGCTGTAGGCGGTCATAGGTTTCGGCATAGACCTCATCGACCCAGTCATCCGGCAAATCCGCGCCCAGCTCCCGGGCCTTGTCCCGAACACCGATCATGGTGCCACCAACAAAAAAACCTACGCTGTCCTCAAGGGTCAGATCAAGACCATAGCGCCCGAGATTGTCGACCAGCACCTGATTAGACAGCGGCTCACTATCGACCAGAACGCCGTCGCAGTCGAAAATGACCAGATCATGCATTCGGGGTATCGCTCCACATCAGAGTGATATGCGTGTCACCGTATTTTCGGCTGTCTTGCAGGGCGAACCCCTCGGGCGGTTGCATCGGGGCGTTTTCCTCCCACACGATCAGGGCATCGTCGGCAATCCACCCCTGCGACAGGGCAGCGAAAGCCTTCTGCCCCATGGACTTGCCGTAAGGTGGGTCCAGAAAGACCAGATCATAGGGCGCGCCGGGGTTTTGGCCCAGCCGCGTGACATCCCGGCGGATCAGATCGGTGCGGTCGGCGCTGCGGGTCAGGTCGATATTCTTGCGGATCAGGCCCTGCGCCACGCGCCCATCATCTACAAATGTCACATGCGCCGCGCCACGTGACAGAGCCTCGAGCCCCAGCGCGCCAGTGCCCGCAAACAGGTCCAGCACGCGCAGCCCGTCAAAGTCGATCTGGTGGCTAAGCACGTTAAACAGGCTCTCGCGCACGCGATCGGTGGTCGGGCGCAGATGTGCGCCCGCATCCCCTTTGCCAACCGAGGCCAAGGCGCGGCCCCGGAACTCTCCGGCGATGATCCTCACGCCTTGAGCAGCGGCTTCAGGTCCGCGCTCGCGTCGGCCACGATAGCAGGATCGGCGGTCTTGCCCGATTCAATCAGACGTTTGCCGACCATATAGGCGCGTGGATCATTCATCGCGTCCACGGCAATAAGCTGGTCGCCCTTGTAATACCAGAAGGAGACGGTCTGGCCGTTTCCCTGCCGCGTCACCACGCGGTCATATCCGGTGTTCAGGCCAGCGATCTGCAGCTTGACGTCATACTGATCCGACCAGAACCACGGCGTTGCAACGTAGTCCTTGGTCGCGCCCAGCATGTTCTGAGCCACGATTTCGGCCTGATCGATCGCGTTTGGGACGCTTTCCAGACGGATACGGGCACCGCCATGCGGGAATGAGGCACAATCGCCCGCCGCCCAGATCGACGGGTCGGACGTGCGGCCATGGGCGTCGGTCTTGATACCGTTGTCCAGTTCCAGCCCAGCCATCTCGGCCAGCTGGGTCGAGGGGGCAATGCCAACGCCGACGACGACAAAATCGACCTGCAACTCAGTGCCATCTGTCAGAACCGCGCCCACCACCTTGCCGTTTTCACCGAGCAGACGCTCCAACCCGACGCCTTCGCGGATATCGGCGCCGTATTCGGTATGCAGCGCGCGGAAATAATCGCTGGTCTCGGGCGCGGCCACCCGTTGCAGAATACGGTCGGCCATCTCAACCAAGGTCACCTTGACCCCGCGCTTGGCACAGACCGCTGCGGCCTCGAGCCCGATATAGCCGCCACCGACAATCAGTGCACGCGCACCGTCGGTCACGCGGGGCTCCATCTCGTCGATATGGGCCAGATCGCGCACCACGTGGACACCCTCTAGATCGCCGCCAATCGCGGCCGGCAGGTAACGCGGGTCCGACCCGGTGGTCAACGCTAGGTCGTCGTAAGAGATGACCTCATCCCCTACGGTCACAGTCTTGGCCTGCGGGTCAATCGCGGTGACACGCTGGCCCAGACGCAGGGTGATATTGTTCTCGACGTAAAAACTCTCGGGACGCAGGAACAGGCGTTCCAGTTCCATCTCGCCCAGCAGATAGGCCTTGGACAGCGGCGGGCGCTGATAGGGCAAATGCGGCTCGGCTCCGATCAGGGTGATGTCCCCGTCAAACCCGTCCTTGCGCAGCCTGGCGACAAGCGAAGACCCCGCCTGCCCCGCACCGATCACGACAATATGGCTCATGTTCCTCCCGCCCTGTCGAATTCACGTGGTCTCATCCACACGACCACCTATATTGCGGCTGAGCCCGACTCTGCAAATCCAAACGACAGGAGCTTAAAATGATTTCAACAGGTGACATGCTGCCCGACGCCACGCTGACCCAACTGGGCGCGGACGGCCCCGAAGAGGTGCGGATTTCAGACAAGACCAAAGGGCGCAAAGTTGTGATCTTTGCGGTGCCCGGCGCCTTTACGCCGACCTGCCATTCGGCCCATGTGCCCAGCTTCATGCGCACCAAGGACCAGTTCGATGCCAAGGGCGTGGACGAGATCATCTGCGTCTCGGTCAACGACCCCTTCGTGATGAAAGCCTGGGGTGAGGCCACCGGCGCCACCGAGGCCGGTCTGACAATGCTGGGCGACGCAGCTTCCGAGTTCACCAAGGCCATCGGCATGGATTTCGACGCCCCGCCCGCCGGGCTGATCGCCCGGTCCAAGCGCTATGCCATGCTGGTCGAGGACGGCAAGGTGGTGGCGTTGAATGTAGAAGAGAACCCCGGTGCCTGCGAAATTTCGGCGGGCGAGGGTCTGCTGGACGTCATCTGATACCAGTTGGCCCCGGGGGCACCCGGGGCCATGACTGCCATTTAACTTGATGCAACGCCCTGATCTGCCAATATTCGAACAATACAATCAGGGAGTTTTTCGATGAAGCTGAAAATCATTACACTCTTGCTCGGTTCTGCGGGGGCGCTGGCCGCCTGCGGTCCAGCCCCGACCCCGCAACAACAGGCGGCGCGCCAGCACGAAATCGCTTGTCTGAGCGGCTCGCTGGGCGGTGCGCTGATTGGCGGCGCCATCGGCAACCAGTTCGGCGGCGGATCAGGCAAATCCATCCTGACAGCGGCAGGTGCTGCCGCCGGTGCCATTGAAGGCAACAGATACGCATGTTGAGGAGAACCGGAATGACACGTGGATTTATCATCGCCGCGGCCGTTTTGCTGGCCGGTGCCGCCTCGGCAGAAACCGTGAGCGAGTTGCATGAAAACGAGTTGAAAGCCATCGACGCGAACAATGACGGGTTCCTGTCCCGGGACGAGTTCGACGCCTTTTCCGATTATGCATTCCAGGAGATGGATGAGGACAAGAACGGTTCGTTGGGATTGCAGGAGGCCAAACCGTTTCTGGACATCAAACAGTTTCAGGAGGTTGACCGGAACAACGATGACTTTATCTCAAGGGCGGAATACGACGCGCAGATGAACGATGATTTCCTGTCGGCTGACAAGAACCAGAACGGCCAGCTGGATTAAACTGGATGACCTCGCGCTCAGCGAGGTCATCCACACGAGGGCGTATCATGCAAAAATGGCGACTTCTCGGCTTTCTGAGCCTGTTGGCGGCCTGTGACGTTCCACAGGCGCCGGTGGTAACCGGGCCGGACGGGCAGACGCGCATTCAGATCAATACGTCCGGGCTGACCTGCTACAACAATCGCTGTCTGGATATCAATCCGGCCGCACGCAGCGTGCGCCAGATCGGCAACCGGACAACGCGTATTCCGGGCGACATCGATGTCAGCAACGGCACCGTTACCCCTGCTGAATTCGGCCAAATGGGTGTGACCGCCGCATTGGCGGGTGGCGTCGGTGAGGGTAACCGCTAGCAGAGACTGTCCATTTTGCGCGCCAGCTTTGCGTCTAACGCGGAAAGACCGCCCACGTCATGAGTGGCCAACGTCACCTCGACCGTGCGGTAGACATTGGACCATTCAGGATGGTGGTTCCATTTCTCGGCAAATATCGCCACCTGCGTCATCCAGCCGAAGGCGTGTACAAAATCCTCGAAGATAAAGGTCTTGGTGATCGCATCCCGGCCTTCGACCATGGTCCAGCCATTCTTGAACAGCGGGTCCAGCAGCGGCCCGCGGGTCTCGATCGACAATAGTTCGGTCATTGCTGTTCCTCCGGGTTCAATTTCCTGAACGGGCCGTATTCCGTCAGGATCTCGATCTCTTCTCCCACTGCTGCGGCCTCGGCGTCCAGATATTTTCGGATCGCATCGGCAAAACCGGGGTCACCGACCCAATGCAAGCTATGCGTGCGCGCGGGCATATAGCCTCGTGCCAGCTTGTGTTCACCCTGCGCCCCGGCTTCAACCCGGGCCAGACCATGGGCAATGGCAAAATCAATCGCCCTATAGTAGCACAATTCGAAATGCAGGCAGGGGTGATGTTCGACGCAGCCCCAATAGCGGCCAAAGAGCGTTTCGCGCCCGATGAAATTCAGCGCCCCGGCAATCGGATAGCCGTCGCGCTCCGCCAGCACCAAGGCTATGTCATCCGCCATGGTTTCATGCACTATATCAAAGAATTGACGGGTCAGGTACGGTGCGCCCCATTTGCGTGATCCGGTGTCCTGATAGAAGCGCCAGAAGGCATCCCAATGTTCCGGTCGCAGCTCATCGCCGGTCAAAGTGCGAATCTGACCTCCGAACCCACAGGCTTGCGTCCGTTCCTTGCGGATATTCTTGCGTTTGCGCGAGGACAACGCCCGCAGAAACCCGTCGAAATCCGCAAATGCATCGTTGAGCCAGTGGAACTGCTGCGAAGTGCGCAGCATCAGACCCATCTGCTCACCGGCAATGGCCTCATCCTCGGTGCAGAATGTGGCGTGCAGTGACGACACCCGATTGTCGGCGGCCAGTTGCACCGCGCCTTGCACCAGCGCCGACATTCCCACCACCTCGTATCCCGGCCGTACCAGAAAGCGCCGCCCGGTTGCTGGGGTGAAGGGCACGGCAATCTGCAGCTTGGGGTAATACCGACCACCTGCGTTTTCGTAGGCATGCGCCCAGTTGTGATCGAAGATATATTCGCCCTGGCTGTGCGATTTGGCATACATCGGGGCCGCGCCAATCATTATCCCGTCCAGATAGGCAGTCAGGTATTGCGGTTGCCAGCCGGTACCACGCCCAACCGACCCGCTGTTTTCCAACGCCAAGAGAAACCGGTGGGTGGTAAACGGGTCCAGCGGTCGCCCGCCATCGGCAGCCTCGGGACAGGCGCAACTGTCCCAATCCTCAGCAGAAATCTGCGACAGCGATCCCAGAACCTGAACTTCGATTTGCGCCTGATCCATGTGCCCTCCGCGTCTGACCTTTATCTGTGACGGTGGGGGAAGGGTTCAACCCGGATGCGGGGCCAGATACCCTTCGAAGGTCACATTGTCGGCAACCTCGCGCGCCTGTGCCTCTTGTTCAGGCGACCGGACCGTCCAGCACAGAATCGGCACACCCCGCGCTTTCAGCTCGGCCACGCGGGGACGGGACAGGTCTGCGACCTCGTGGCTGATGAAACTGGCGCCAACCCGGTCGAAATCGGGAATGTCACGCAGGTGATCGCAGACCTTCTGCGGCAACAGTTCGATTTTGGGCTGATACGAGCCCGTCACGATGCCGCGCGGAAGATGCGGGGCAATACGCGCCAGCTCGGCCACGGAGTTGGGATTGAAAGACATCAGCGCCACCGGTCCGTCATAGCCTTGCAACGCCCGAACGGCGTCTGCCTCAAGCGGTCCGACATCAGTTCCCATCGCGCCGTCCTGATCCTTGAATTCGATCAGCAGCGGTACCGTGCCGCCCACCATCTGAAGCACCTCGTCCAGCGTGGGGATGCCGTCATCGGCATGCAGCAGCCGCGTGGCCTGCGCCTGTGCTGCCGAGATCTGCTGAATCGGACCCGACTGTCCGGTCAGACGCGTCATGTCATAGTCATGAAACACCATCGCCCGGTTGTCCGAGGTCCGTTGCAGATCAATCTCGATCCCATATCCGGCCTCTATCGCGGCCTGAATGGCCGCCCGGCTGTTTTCCGGGCGGTTGTCCGATTTGTCATGCAGCGCCCGATGCGCGATCGGGGTCTGCAGGAACACGGAAGGCAGGGACGGTGTCATTGGACCTCAAAGATACCTTCGATTTCAACGGCCACGCCCAGTGGCAACGCGGCAGCACTGACGGCGGAACGGGAATGACGACCGGCATCGCCCAGCGCCTCGACCAGGAAATCAGATGCACCGTTGATCACCTGCGGCTGCGCGGTGAAATCTGCGGTCGAGTTCACGAAACCGGTCAACTTGATCACGCGCACCAGCTTGTCAATATCGCCGCCGCAGGCCGCCTTGACCTGCGCCAACAGGTTGATGGCACAGACCTTTGCCGCCGCCGCACCGGCCTCGACCCCCATATCATCGCCCAGCTTGCCGGTTATCAGATCATCATCTTTGGAAATCTGGCCCGATACATAAACAATATTGCCGACCCGTACGAACGGCACGTAGTTTGCCGCCGGTGCCGGTGCATCCGGCAGGGTGACGCCGAGGCTTTCCAGTTTCGCTGCGATGCTCATGAGGTTTCCTCCATATCCTGAGTCGCGGCGAAGCTAACCGGGAAGGTCAGGTTCGGAAAGACTGAAAACGGGGATGGACGTGCCCGAAAGGTGGGCGTAACTCTTCTTATTCCGGACAGTTGAAGCGGTGTCGCTTTACCTCGGCCCATCGGGCAGGTTAAACGCTATCTGTTTCATACTTGTATTGGAACGTATATGTTAACTCGGATTGGGTCGCGCTATGTGGCCATAGGCAGTATTGATTGATAATTCGGGCCAATGACCCCGAATGGTTTGGAGTGGCTAAGACCGTGTTGAGCAGATCCCGCCTGAAGCACCTGATCGTACTGTCCCTGATGACAGTCCTGAGCGCCTGCGCCACGCGGCCGCCAGAGGGTACGCCTCCGAATGAAGTGTTCGATCCCTACGAAAATACCAACCGGGGCATTCACAAATTCAATCTTGGCGTGGACAGGTTCCTGTTCCGGCCCGCCTCGAAAGGCTACGTGAAAATCGTGCCTGATCCGATGGTGACCAGCTTCAACCATTTTGCTGAAAACCTGACGATGCCCGGTCAGGCGCTGGACTACCTGCTGCAAGGCAATATCAAGCAATCCGGCAATGCGCTGCTGCGATTCGTGATCAACACCACGGTGGGGGGCGCAGGTCTGTCTGACCCAGCCGCCGAGCTGAACCTGCCGCCGGTGGATACCGATTTCGGCGAAACCCTGCACGTTTGGGGCGTCGGCGAAGGCGCCTATGTCGAGTTGCCGTTCTACGGCCCCTCAACGCAGCGGGATTCTATTGGCGTCATCGTCAACCTGTTCTCGAACCCAATCAATTTCTCTCCGGTCCGGCCAGTCGATAACATTGGCGTCTATGCCGAGGTTGTACGCCGGATGGGCGACCGGGGGCGGTTCTCGGACACCATCGATTCGATCCTGTATGAAAGCGCCGACAGCTACGCGCAGGCACAGACAATTTATATTCAAAACCGTCGCTTCGAACTGGCACGGGATGATGAGGAAGCCTATCTGGGTCTGTATGACGACCCCTATGCAGATACCGGAACCGACCCTGTCAGGGACCCCTATCTAGACCCTTACGAGGACCCATATGCCGAATAACCATCTTAACAGACGCGGTTTTATCGCCACCGGCCTTGCTGGTGCTATGCTGACCGCTTTTCCCGCTTTTGCCCAGACCGAAGCCAGCGCCAAAGCACTGGTTGTCAGTGTCGTGGATGATATCAACCGCGTGATCGCCTCGGGCAAATCCGAAAAAGCGATGATCCGCGATTTCGAGAAGATTTTCGTGCAATATGCCGATGTGCCGATCATGGCGCGCTATGTGCTGGGGGCGGACGGCCGCTCGGCCAGCCCATCGCAGCTGAAGCAATTTACCAAGGCATTTCAAGGCTATATCTCAAGCAAATACGGCCGTCGCTTCCGCGAATTCATTGGCGGTCAGGTGACCGTGCGCAATGCCCGCAAGATCAAGGCAGGCTATGAGGTGCGCACCTCGGTCAAGCTGCAGGGCTCGTCACCGTTCGAGGTGACCTTCCTTGTGTCGGACAAATCGGGCCGTGACAAGTTCTTCAATATGTTCATCGAAGGTGTGAATATGCTGCTGACCGAACGGACCGAAATCGGGGCGATGCTGGATGCAAGGGGCGGAGACCTGAATCGTCTGATCAAGGACATGAACCAGAACAAGGTCGGCTAACCTGGTTTGCAGTTTGAAAAAGCGCCGCGCGATCGGGTTCGCGCGGCGCTTTTTTTGTTAGTTTAGGCGCTCGCCGGTTTCCTTGGCAAAGTAGGACACTTTGCTCATGTCAAAGGCGAGGTTCAGCATCTTGCCTGCCTGCGCGCTGGTTTCCGCGTGCAGACGCGCGGTGACCTGCTTGCCGCCCAGTTCCGAGACCACATAGGTGTCGGCCCCGGCTGGTTCGACCATATCGACTAGGCATTCAGCCTCTTGCACGCCAGCCCCGGCGCGGAACCCGGCCTCGGCAATATCTTCAGGGCGCAGACCAAGAATCACGTCCTTGGGCAACGACAGATCACGCGTATCTTTAAGCACCAGAGTCTCGCCCGTATCACGCGCGATGGCGACCTCTGTGCCCGAGCCATTCTTGGTTGCCTGCGCCGGTATCAGGTTCATCGCGGGTGAGCCCATGAAATCGGCGACAAACAGGTTGGCCGGGTTGTTGTAGATCTCGGCCGGAGTGCCGATCTGCTGCACGACTCCGCCTTTCAGAACCACGATCTTGGTCGCCAGCGTCATCGCCTCGATCTGGTCGTGGGTCACATAGACGATGGACGCATCCAGTGTCTGATGCAGCTTCTTGATCTCGGTCCGCATCTCGACCCGCAGCTTGGCGTCGAGGTTCGACAGCGGCTCATCGAACAGGAACAGCTTGGGATCGCGCACCAGCGCCCGGCCCATCGCCACACGCTGACGCTGACCACCCGACAATTGGCTGGGGCGGCGGTTCAGCAGCGGTTCGATCTGCAGCAGTGAGGCGACCTCCTTCAGTTTCGCGTCTTGCGTGGCCTGATCGACGCCGCGGACCTTCATGCCAAAGGTGATGTTCTTGGCCACCGACATGGTCGGATAGAGCGCATAGGACTGGAACACCATCGCGATGTCGCGGTCCTTGGGGCTGACATGGGTCATGTCATTTCCACCAATGGACAGCGTGCCCCCGGTGACCTCCTCCAGCCCCGCGATGCAGTTCAACAGGGTGGATTTGCCGCAACCCGAGGGGCCGACCAGGACCAGGAAATCGCCCGGTTCGATCGAAATGTTGATGTCCTTCAGAATCTCGGTCGCGCCGTAGTTCTTGTAGAGTTTGTTGATATCAAGGATGGGTGCCATGGGTCTTATCCCTTCACAGAGCCAGCGGTCAGGCCGCGGATGAAATACTTACCGGCAACGACATAGACGAGCAGCGTCGGCAGCCCCGCGATAATCGCGGCGGCCATGTCGACATTGTATTCTTTGACACCGGTGGTGGAGTTTACGATGTTGTTGAGCGCCACGGTCACGGGCTGCGTGCCCGCCTGGCTGAACGACACGCCGAACAGGAAGTCGTTCCAGATCTGCGTGAACTGCCAGATCACGGTCACCACGATGATCGGCAGCGACAGCGGCAGGAAGATCGACCAGAAGATCCGCAGGAACCCTGCGCCATCAACCCGGGCGGCCTTGGTCAGCTCGGCCGGAATGGTGACATAGTAGTTGCGGAAGAACAGCGTGGTGAAACCCAGCCCGTAGATCACATGGACAAAGATCAGGCCCGGAATGGTCCCGGCAATCCCCATCATGCCCAGCAGACGTGCCATAGGTAGCAGCACGACTTGGAACGGGATAAAGCAGCCAAACAGCATCAGCGAGAAGATGATATTGGCCCCTTTGAACCGCCACTGCGCCACGACATAGCCATTCAGTGCGCCCAGCAGGGTCGAGATTGCCACCGCAGGCACTGCGATCAGGACCGAGTTCCAGAAGTAAGGCCGCAGGCCTTCACATTGGATACCGGTGCAAGCGCTGGACCAGGCGGTTTTCCAGGCGTCAAAGCTCACTTCGCGGGGTAGCGAAATCAGACTGCCGGTGCGGATCTCCTCGAGGCTTTTCAGAGATGTGGTCAGCATCACAAAGAGCGGCATCAGGTAATACAGCGCGAACAGGCCCAGCAGGACGTAAAGCAGCCAACGCAGGGCAATCTTGCCGGTGGCGCTTTGGGTGCGGGTTTCGGTATGGGGCATCGACAAATCAGTCATTTTTCGCCCTCAGCTCTGAGTAAAGATAGGGAACCACGATGGCGAAGACGACCAGCATCATGATCATCGCGGACGAGGCCGCCTGACCAATGTCGCCGCGCGAAAACGCCATGGCATACATGTAAGTGGCTGGCAGATCGGTTGCGTAGCCCGGTCCGCCACCCGTCAGGGCGATGACAAGGTCAAAGCTTTTGATTGCAAGGTGCGCCAGCACGATGAAGGCAGACAGGAAGATCGGCGCCATCGAGGGGATGATGATCGCCGTGTAGATGCGCCATGTGGGGATGCCATCGACCTGCGCGGCCTTGATGATCTCTCCGTCCACTGAACGAAGCCCGGCGAGGAACAGCGCCATGACGAAGCCCGAGCTTTGCCAGATCGCGGCCATCACAATGGTGTAGATGGCGTAATCGGGGTTCACCAGCCAGTCGAATTCAAAGTTTGTAAAGCCCCAGCCCTGCACCATGGATTCGATGCCCAGTCCGGGGTTCAAAATCCACTTCCAAGCAGTGCCGGTTACGATCATCGACAGCGCCATGGGATACAGGTAAATGGTGCGGATTGCCCCTTCGACGCGGATTTTCTGATCCAGCAGGATGGCCAGCAACAGGCCCAATACCATCGCGATCACTATGAACAGCGCGCCAAAGATATACAGGTTGTTGATTGCCGTATCCCAGCGGGGCGAGTCGAACAGGCGTTCATACTGGATGAATCCCTTGATCTCGTATTTCGGCAATAGTTTCGATCGGGTCAGTGACACCCAGGCCGTCCATCCGATAAAGCCGTAGACAAAGATCAATACGGCGATGAACGACGGTGCCAGCACCACCTTGGGCAGGTGGTTTTCCAGCCATTCGGACATTTTTTCCTCCGGGAGAAAAGAGGTTCCGCCCCGCAGTATAGGGGCAGAACCGGTTCGGATCAGTAGCTGTTTGCCACTGCGTCCGACAGTTGCTGAACCGCGTCAGCCGAGGACATATCCGAGTTGAAATGCGCGGTCACAGCATCCGTAATCGCTCCGGCCTGCGCACCGCGCAGCGCCATGCCATGGGCATAGGACGGCAGCAGCGAGCCCGCGGCCGAGGTCGACCCCATGTCTTCTGCCGACAGGTTGGCGCAAATGTCAAAGTCATCCAGCGCCACGTCGGTCCGCGCTGGGATCGACCCTTTGTTCAGGTTGAACACCTTCTGAAAACTTGGTCCCACTATCAGCTTGGCCAGAAGGTCCTGACCGGCACGATTGTCGTCGCCTTCCACGTTGAACATGGCAAAGCTGTCGACGTTGTACAGATAGCCGTCGCCGGGGGTCGAGGCGCACAGGAAATCTTCGCCGGGTTTCTTACCTGCTGCCAGAAACTCACCTTTGGCCCAGTCGCCCATGATCTGGAACGCGGCCTCGCCATTCATCACCATGGCGGTGGCAAGGTTCCAGTCGCGGCCCGAGAAGTTTTCGTCCACGTAACCGCGCAGCGTGCGCATCTGATCAAAGACCTGCACCATGGTGTCCGATGTCAGCGCTTCGGGATCCAGATCGACCAGTGCTTTCTGATAGAATTCGGGCCCGCCGAGACCCAGCACCACCGCTTCGAACACGGTGGCGTCCTGCCAGGACTGACCGCCATGGGCCAGCGGGATCACTCCGGCATCCATCAGCTTGACGGCAGCTGCATTGAATTCGTCCCAGGTGGTCGGCATTTCAATGCCATTGGCCGCCAGGACATCCGCGTTGGCCCAGATCCAGTCCACTCGGTGCACGTTCACAGGAGCTGCGCACCATTTGCCTTCACACATCATGTGACCCGCGATCGACGCAGGCAGCACATCGGCCCAGCCTTCGGCTTCGGCCACGGACGAGATATCGGCCAGAACGCCCTCTTCATACCATTCCTGAATCGCGGGGCCTTTCAACTGCACGGCAGTTGGCGGGTTTCCGGACAAAACCCGTGCGCGCAGCGCGGTCATCGCCGCATCCCCTGCACCACCAGCAACCGGCATGTCGGTCCAGGTGCCGCCGTTCGAGGCGAACTCTTCCTGCAATACGGCCACCGACTTGGCCTCACCACCCGACGTCCACCAGTGCAGAACTTCCGCCTGTGGCTCGGCCACAACGGACGACGCGACCGCGATGGCCAGTGTCGATACGGTGGCAAATGCAAAACGATTCATTTTAGTGTCTCCTCCCTGAGAACTTTGTGGCTGCCGAAGCAGCGATGCCCGCCATACTGAGAGCCTGTCATCGTCTGGCAACGCAGAATCCGCGCTAAACCTCCCCCACCGCCCAAATTTTCACCGCTTTTGTTACAGCGTGTTACGTTGACATTGAATCTGTTTCCGTTCGTTACAATGCATGGTGTCGGAGGAGCAGAAATTGGGAGGACAAGCCGCGTGAGCATTCCGCGACTTTTGGTGGTGGATGACGACCCCGAGATGCGGTCGATGATGACTCAGTTCCTGCAAAAGAACGGGTTCATTGCCCTGCCTGCCAGTTCGGAAAACGAAATCCGATCGCACCTGACCGCAGGCCGGATCGACCTGATCCTGCTGGATGTGATGCTGGGGGATGAGAACGGGGTCGAGATCTGCGCTCGCCTGCGGGCCGAGCAGGATGTGCCGATCATTCTGGTCTCGGCCCTGTCGGCTGATCATCAGCGGATGGCAGGATATGAGGTCGGCGCCGATGACTATATCGCCAAACCGTTCAATCCGCAGCTGTTGCTGGCGCGGGTTCGCGCTGTGATGCAGCGCGCGCGCCGCACGCCCTCACTGGCCTATCGCCGCCGCACGCAAAGCTTTCGCTTCAATGACTGGACTTACGACGGCAAGCGGGATGAGGTGCATTCGCCCGAGGGCTATCTGGTGCCCCTGTCGCAACGGGAAACCGCGCTTCTCAAAGTCCTGTTGGCCAACCCGCATATCCCCCTGACCCGGGATGAGATCGCCGCTGCGCTGGACGTCACCGGCAGTACGGACAAACCCGAGGCGCAGGGCCGCGCCATCGACGTGTTGGTCGGGCGGTTGCGGTCAAAGATCGAGACCAACCCGAAAGACCCGCAATTGCTGCGGACCGAACGCGGCGTCGGCTATGTTTTCGCCGCCGAAGTGTCGGTGGAAGAGGAGGCATGACAGCGCGCGCGCCGCGCCTGCGCAGCCTGGGCTGGATATGGACCGGGGCGGCTTTTGCCTCGGGCTTGTTGTCCGCAGGGTTGTGGTTTTCCTCGGCCCGCGCCTGGGATGAGTTTCTGACCCGCGCCTATGTTTCAGGCTTTGCCGTCTACGAAGAGTTACGAGTCGGAATAACTCCTCCGCCCGGAGTCACGGTTACAGCCTTGTCGCCCGAAGCGGCGCAACTGGCCGATGCAGGCCAGTTCGAGCAATTGCCCGGCCTGTCGGACCGCAGCTTTGTCACCAACCTTTCGCTCCTGACCGATAATAATACCCCTTTGGCCGGCCGCGAATTGACGCTGGCGGTGATGTCGGATCGGCTGGTCTATCCGGTCTCAGATATCCTCTCACGCATTGATCAGACCGGGGCCGAGAAGATGGGCAACCTGACCCGCCTGCTGGCCACCTATTGCAGCGAACCTATCCTGATCGCCCGGTTCGGACGCAATGACTGGCGGCAGGTGGATGGCACCGATGTCTGGGGCTGCAAGGCCGCCCCCGCCGACCTGCGCCTGCCTGCCATTCTGGCTGCGGTCGTTGCGCTGGCGGTCATCCTGACTTCGGTCGGCAATGTCTCGGATACCTTCACCCGGTTTGCAGGCGCTCTGCGCGATCGCAAGCGCCTGGGTGGACCGAACAGCTATGACGCCGATGGTCCGGCGGAACTGCGCGAGATCGTTTCGGCGGTCAACGACCATCTGGACGCCGAGCGGGCGCAGCTGGAAAAGCGCGCCACCGTTCTATCTGGCGTCAGTCACGATCTGGGTACGCCCGCCACCCGGGTTCGCCTGCGGGCAGCACTGATCCCCGATGACGAACTGCGCGAAAAGCTAGAGGCGGATGTAGACCAGATGACCGGCATGATCGAAAGCGTGCTGACGTACACCCGATCAGAACTAAGCGTTGAAGAACCGCGTCAGATTTCACTGACCGCGCTGGTCGAGTCTCTGGTTGCCGACTACCAGGACATGAACCTGCCGGTGTCATTGAGGAAAACTGCCCCGGTCGCCGTCGAGGGCGCGCCGTCGCTTTTCATGTCGCGACGCGGGCGCGGGTCGCTGCCGGAAACGCGAAGGATGCTGGTCATGGGGCGGCCGATCTCGCTGAAACGCGCATTGACCAACCTGATCGACAACGCTCTGAAATATGGCCGCCATGCGGAGGTGCAACTGGAAACAGATTCCCGCACAGCCACCATCACAGTCGAGGACAAGGGGGCCGATCTCTCCGTTTCAGATATCGAGGCGCTGATGGCCCCGTTTCGCCGCGGGTCCAATATCGGGTCCTCGGACGGGTTCGGCCTTGGCCTGACCATCGTGGCTACGATTGCCGAACAGCATGGCGGCTCTCTCAGATTCGAGACCGGGGATCAGGGCCTGCGTGCGCGGCTGCAGATCACCCGGCAATGACCGCTCTAGGTCATGTAACTGCGCACCAGTGCTCCGGCGATCAGCGACCAGCCATCCGCGATGACGAAAAACGCCAGTTTGAACGGCAGCGATACGGTCGCGGGTGGCACCATCATCATCCCCATCGACATCAGGACCGCCGCCACCACAAGATCAATGATCAAAAAAGGCAGGAAGATCAGAAATCCAATCTGAAAGGCGCGGGCAATCTCGGACAACATGAAGGACGGCATCAGGATCGACAGCGGTGCCTCGGGTGACAGCGCGATGGCGTCGCCGCCGGGGCGCAGGGCCGCCATGGAAAAAAACGTATCGGGGTCCAGCCGCGCAGCCATGAAAGCGCGGAACGGCTGGATTGCAATTTCAAGCGCCGGCTCAACCTCCATCGTTTCTTCGACCATGGGCCGGATGCCAGTGGTCCACGCCTCGGTAAACACCGGCTCCATGATGAAATAAGTCAGGAACATCGCCAGGCTGACAATCAGCATGTTGGGCGGTGATTGCTGTAACCCAATGCCCTGTCGCAGGATCGCCAGAACCGTGATCAGAAACGGAAAGCAGGTGATCATGATCGCCAACCCCGGCGCGAGACTGAGCACCGTGATCAACAGGATCAACTGGATGGTCCGCGCCGAGATCGAGCCGCCTTCGCCCAGTGACAGCGACAACTCCTGTGCCACAGCCAAGGATGGGGACAGGGTCGCAAGCGCGACAACCAGCCAAAGCAGAACCCGCATCAACCGATTCCGTTTTGCAAGTCCGCGATCTCGATCAGGCGCACCGCCAATTGCCCGGCCTGATCGCCCTCCATCTCTTCCAGCAGGCCACGGGCGACCAGTTGATCGCCGACATAGAGGTCAACCGGGTCCTCGATCCGCTTGTCCAGCGTCAGCACGGCATTCTCACCCATGTTCAACAGGTCGCGGATCAAGGGCCGCGCGCGCCCGACCGAGACTGTGACCTCGATCGGAACGGCTTCGAACGGGTTGGCTTTCTCGGGTTTCGGGGTCTGGGACTCACTCATCGTTCACTGCCTCTTTTGCCTCAAATACATATGCGTCGAATGCCCCGGCGACCGAGGCCAGCAGACCGCTGCAATCCACTTCGCGTTGAGAGGTGCCGACCTGCAATCGGGCTTGCCCGGGCTCCAATGACGGGTCCTCAATCACGCGGGTGGGCGACGACAGATCCTGCGGTAACAGGGCCTCAACCTCTGTCCCGCAACCTGTGGGCACTAAAATCTGCATCGGCTGACCGACCTGTTCGCGCGCCATGTCCGCCAGCTGTTCCACCAGCCGCGCGGCAAAGCCGCGATCCAAGGTTTCGGGCAGAACAACCTGTACCAGGCTTTGAAACATCGGCTCCAGCGACAGGGTCATCCGGGTAGCGGCCTCGTGATAGGTGAAGGACATATCCTCAAGCGATTTGGCCAATTCGGCCGAAACCTGCCCCCGGCTCTGTTCCTGCGCCTGAACCGCGTCTTCCCAACCGGCGCTGTAGCCTTGTTCAAACGCGGCCAGCCTTTGTTCTTCCAGCGCGTCCTCGTCCAAAAGGTGCAGCTCGCCACCACCGGCCTGCAGGGTGAAATCTTCAAGAAGATGGGCAATCGACATCAGACACGCTCCTCCCCTTCTTCGAGCCAGCTGCGCAGAATCTCGACAGTTTCTTCCTGTTTGTCGCCAATCATCGCGCGCAAACGGTCCACCGGATCAGCGCCCTGCTGAGCGGCCAACGCCGGAACGTCGCCAGCAGGTATCTGGCCCGGCAGCGAGGTGAATTGACCGTTCTCGTCGGTTGCAATTTCACCGGTCAGATAGGCCTCGGGCTCAGGAGTGGTCCCTGCAGGCAGCAGCGCGGGTGCCATCGCCGGTTTCGTGAGGATCGGACGGATCACGAACAGGCCGAGCACCAGCGAGACAATCGCCAGAACCGCCATCTGGATCACCGACATCACGTCGAAATGCACCTTTTGCCAGATCGAGGCCGAGGCCATCGTGCCCTGCGGCTCAACCAGCGGCAGGTCCAGCGATTTCAGGGTAATGACATCCCCGCGCGCCTCGTCGAACCCTACGGCCGAAGCCACCAGCTCTTTCAACGCGTCCATCTCGGCCTCGGGCATCGGCTCAAAGTTCTCGATCCCGGCGGCATCGACGCTTCGCGCGCCATTGACCAGAACCGCCACGGTCAGTCGCTTGATTGCACCCGGCGCATTGTGCACCTCCAACTCGGTCTCAGAGACCTCGTAATTCACCCGTTCACGGGTCTGCGTTGCGTTGGAGTTCGATTCGTCGCCTCCGGCACCGTCCCCATCCGGCAAGTTCGACGCCACGGTTACATCAGCAGACTGGTTGCGGGCACTGTCGGACCGCTCCTCGATATCGGTGCTGATGGCGACACGGCCATTGGGGTCAAAGCGGCGTTCTCGAATGGACTCGGTCTTGGTCACCGTATCGACACTGACCTCAACCACCGCATTCCCGGCACCAACGCGCGCCTCAACCAACCGCATCACCCGTTCACGCAGCTGTCTTGCCTTGTCATCTGCTGTATCAGCGGCCACGGCTGTCTCCTGTGCCCCGATCACCGCTCCGTTCGAATCGACAACGGTGACATTCTCGGGCACCAAGCCGCTGACCGCAGAAGCCACCAGAAACCGGATTGCCTTGGCCTGGTCGGAAGTTACCTGGGCACCCGACGGCACCAGATAAACCGAGGCCGTCGGCGCCACGCTGCGCTGGAACGGGTTGGTCGACCCGTTGGCAATATGAACGCGCGCCTGGCTGACATGGGGGCTGCCGACAATGGTCCGGGCCAGCTCACCTTCTTTTGCCCGCCAATAGGCGGCATCGAACATCTGCGACGTGGTACCAAAGCCGCTGAGCGAATCCAGCAGTTCATATCCCTGATTGCCATTCGCTGGCAGGCCCTCGCTGGCCAGAGTCATGCGCAGCTCATCCCGCTGCGACCCGGGCACATAGATCGAGCCGCCGCGAACTTCATACGGAACCCCGCGCTGTTCCAGCGAGCGGACGATATCCCCTGCGGCGCCACTTTCCAGCCCCGCATAGAGCAAGGTCATCGATGGCGCCGTCACCAGACGTGACATCGCAAGGACCCCAAGAAACACCAGCACAACCGCACCGGCAACGATGATTTGCTTACGCCTGTCCAAACTTGCCCAGACAGTTCCGATCTGCTGCACGCTCACCTCCGACTCGCCGACATTCTGCCCGGCTCACCTCCTGTTTGGACGATTGCCCTTAACAATCGGTTAGTCCCTGCCGGGTTATGACAATTGCAGAACGGACAAATGAGGACGTCATGACTGACGCGACTGCAGAACAGGCAGAACCCCCTGAAAAATCAGGCAAAAAAAGTCTTCTTATCGGAGTGATTCTGGCCGTGGCCGGGGCGGCAGGCGGGTATTTCCTGACCACGTCCGGAATGCTGCCTTTCGGCGGCAAACCCACGGTGGAAGAGGCCAAGGAAATGGATAAGGGCAAACCGGTCAAGGCGTTGCCACAGGTGGGTTTCATCGATCTGCCGCCGGTCATCGTTTCGGTGAACGCAGGCGATTCGCGGCACCTGAAGTTTCACGCTCAGCTTGAGGTGAACGGCGAATACGCCGCCGATGTCGAGAAGATGAAACCGCGAATCATGGACATCCTGAACGGCTATCTGCGCGCGGTCGAAGTGTCGGATCTTGAGGATTCGCTGGCCCTGATCCGCATCCGCGGACATCTGTTGCGGCGCATTGAAATTGTCGTCGGCGAGGGACGCGTGCGCGACGTCCTCGTGATGGAATTCGTATTGAACTAGGAGGCGAAATTGGAGCTGATTGCAGATATTTTGCTGGTCGCCGGCGCGCTGGGTGCGGGTCTTTATTGTTTTGTACTGTCCCGGCGGCTCAAGCGGTTCACCGATCTGGAAAAGGGCGTTGGCGGTGCGGTTGCCGTGCTGTCGACCCAAGCCGATGAACTGAAAAAGTCGCTTGGTGCGGCGCGTGAGGCGTCGGACCAGTCCGGTGAGGTTCTGAAAGAGCTGACGCAGCGGGCCGAATCGGTTGCCCAGCGCCTCGAGCTGATGATGGCATCGATGCATGACGTCGTTCCGCCCGAGGACAAGGCCGCAAATCAAGCGGAAAAGGAATCTGTCACCCCTCCGGAGGAAACAAGCGCAAAACCCGATACGGATGCTGAAGCAGTTGCGGCAGAACCGGAAGACACTACTGAGTTGAGCGAAGAGCCTGCACAGCCGGAAGACATAGTTGAGGCGGGCGATCAGCCTGCAGAGCAGGAAACCGAAACACCTGCCACAACTCCTGCCAAGCGGCCCGATGGCTTGATGTTCTTCCGACACGACCGTTCCCGGGATGAGGTCGCGACATGACCCGCAAGCCAACCGAAAGACGCCCAAAGAGCGGCGTGCTGGCAGTCATCTCGTTGCTGATGATCGGATCCGCCGCGATTCGCATTGGGTTGGAGGCTGGTCCCGCGCTGGCGAAAGGCGTCGAGCCGTCAATGCCCGAAGCCAAGCAGGCGCGGGCCGAGTTGCCGGGGGCGCAGGTTTTGCTGACTGAATTGCTGCGCCGGGAAGAGGCGCTGGAACAGCGCGAGGCAGCAGTCCTGAACAAGGAAAAGGCGCTGGCCATTGCCGATCAGGCGATCGAGACCCGCCTGGTTGCGCTGCAAGAGGCCGAAGAAGCCCTGCGCGAAACGCTCTCCATCGCCGAAAAGGCCGCCGAGACCGACCTGACGCGCCTGACGGATGTTTATCAGAACATGAAACCCAAAGACGCCGCCGCCCTGTTTGAGACGATGGATCCGAGTTTTGCCGCCGGCTTTCTGTCACGGATGCCGCCGGACGCGGCGGCGGGCGTTCTGGCCGGGCTGAGCCCTGAAGCCGCTTATACAATCAGCGTCATCATGGCTGGCCGTAACGCCGCGGCGCCGCAGGAATAGCATTTCAACCCGCACAGGACTTTGCTGGAGACCACCCATGATCGGATTAATCGGAATTGTCGTCATTTTCGCCATGGTGTTCGGCGGCTATCTGGCTGCGGGCGGCAAGATGGCCATCATCATGAAGTCGCTGCCGTTTGAGATGATGATGATCGGCGGCGCGGCTGTTGGGGCCTTTATGATCAGCAACGACATGAGCGCCGTCAAACACACGGTCAAGGACATGGGAAAAGTGTTCAAAGGCCCAAAATGGAAGCCCGAGGATTATCGCGACCTGCTGTGCCTGCTGTTTTCGCTGATCCGCATCGCCAAGGCCAACCCGGTCGAGGTTGAACAACATATCGAAGACCCAGATAACTCGACGCTGTTTTTGACCTATCCCAAGATTCAAGCCGACAAAGAAGCGGTTGATCTGATCTGCGACACGATGCGGTCCGCATCAATGAATTACGACGACCCGCATCAGGTGGAAGAAGTGCTGGAAAAGCGGATGGAGGCAAATTTTCACCACGCCATGCATTCCAGCCACGCCCTGCAGACGGTTGCCGATGGCCTGCCCGCCCTGGGCATCGTGGCAGCGGTTCTGGGGGTGATCAAGACGATGGGCTCGATCGACCAACCGCCTGAGGTATTAGGCAAACTGATCGGCGGTGCGCTGGTGGGGACCTTTCTGGGCGTGTTTCTGGCCTATGGTCTGGTCGGCCCCTTCGCGGGCAAGCTGAAAGCAGTAGTGGAGGAGGACAACCATTTCTACCAATTGATCAAAGAGGTTCTGGTCGCCAACCTGCACAACCACAATGCCGCCATGTGTATCGAGGTCGGGCGTCAGAACACACCGACCCATAACCGCCCGGACTTCACCGAGCTTGAAGAAGCGCTGAAAGAACTCAAGCAGGCAGCCGCATGACCCGGATTGTGCTGATTGTTTCCGCGCTGATGGCAGCAGCCACCGGCGCCACCGCGCGGGATGTGACCGTGCGCTCGGGCGAACATGACGGGTATACCAGACTGGTTGTCCAGGTTCCGCAAAACACCGACTGGGTCTTGAAGCAGACGAAGAACGGCGCGCGCCTAAACGTTGCGCTGGAGGATGTGGCGTTTCAGACAGGCGCGGTGTTTCAACGCCTGACCCAGAACCGCCTGGCTGCCCTTTCACAGGCTGAACCCGGTGCCCCCCTTGAGCTGGAGTTTGGCTGTGACTGTGTTGCTTCGGCCTTTCTGTTCAAAAACACGATGATTGTGGTGGACATCGCGCCGGGTACCTACCTGCCGCCGCCTACCAGCGACATTCCAACCCTGACCCTGCCCAAGGCACCCGAGGACGGCAAAACACCAGTTCGGGATCAGACTATTTCTGCGTTGGAATTGCCTTTGTTGAACCTGAACGCGAGCGGCTTCGAAGACCAGCTTGCAGCGCGTCTTTTGCAGGGTGCTGACCGCGGCATTGTCGATTTGAACATTGCTCCTGTGGGGCCACGGGCCTCTATTGGCAACCAAAGTCTGCTCATGACATCTGATGTGGAACTGAACGTTCAGGTGACCTCAATTCTGGGCGATCTGAACGGGCTTTTGGGTCCGGATGTGCCACAGCTGGAACGTCGCCCCCCCTGCGTGTCCAGCGCCGAGCTTGCCTTTGACGACTGGTCCGATGAACGCCCGTTTGCCGAACAAGCTGCGCAGCTGAGGGCGGATCTGTTTCAGGAATTCGATACCGTCGACGAGACCCGCGCGCTGAAACTGGCCAAGTTATATGCCTATTCCGGGTTCGGTTCTGAAGCCATCAGGGCGCTGGAATTGCTGGGCGAGCAGTCATTGGAAACCAAACGTATCGCCACCATTGCCCGCGTTCTGGACAATAGGCCGCTGAATGAAACGAATCCTTTTGCCGGGCTTCAGCGTTGTGCCAGCGATGCCGCCATGTGGGCGGCTCTGACCGAGGGCAACCTGCACGAAGACGCAAATCTGGCGGCAATCGAGCAGACCTTTGCGCAGCTCCCGGATCACCTGCGCCGCTTTGTCGGACCGATGCTGTCGGACATTCTGGTGGACGGGCAGAAATTGGAAGCCGCCCGGCGCGTCTTGCGCTCGGTGGACCGTGTTGAGACTCGGACCAGCGCCGACACCACGCAGGTAAAGGCAAAAGTCGCAGCGGCCGAGCAGGATACCCCCCGGGCCAAAGCCTTGCTGACCGAAGTGCTTGCGGCCCCGGACGCCACGCTTGAAGCCCCGTTTGCGCTGGCTCAGCTGGTCGACAAACGCTGGCTGGAACGCGGCGCAGTTTCACCGCAAGAGCTGGATCTGGCGGAGTCCTATACGGTCGAGTTTCGCCGATCAGATATCGGTCCGATGATGCAACAAACGCACGCGGTTGCCCTGAGCCTGGGACAAGAATTCGACGCGGCGCTGGACGTGGTGGCAGAACTGACAGAGGGTGACGCCTCCACAGAAACGCTCAACCGCGTGGTGTTTGTGCTGACTGAACGGGCCGACGATGCAACCTTTCTGCGTCGCGCCCTGAGCCTGTCGCACGTCCAGATAAAGGAGCTGACAACCAATGCGGCAATCGTCGTTGCGGACCGGCTGGCCAGGCTGGGTTTCGCCCGACAGGCGCAGGCCCTGGCGAAACGTCCTCAGGACAGGCTCAAGCGTGGGGAACGGGCCCGGTTGCGGGCGAAGGCGGCACTGCTGGCCCGGCGCCCGCATCAGGCAATGCTGGAACTGGCCGAAGATTCCACCGAAGCGGCTGTTTCACTGCGGGCCGCTGCCCTGCAAGCTGCGGGTGATTTCGCGGCGGCTGGCGAGTTGATGCGCGCCTCGGGTCACACGGATGAAGCGAACCGGTTGTTCTGGCTGGCCGATCTGACGGAGGAGGCAGAGCGGGATAGCGGGACGAGGTTCAGTCGAGTTGCGAATACAACTCGGGGCCTTTTAGCCTTACCGGCACGTATTCCAGAAAAACCATTGGCCGATGCGGAGGCCCTATTGCAGGACAGCGCGGAAACTCGACAGAGGATTACCGATCTCTTCGCGACTTTGAAGGAAGAGTGACACAGGCTCTAACACGGAAAGAAATAGGCATCAGGACATGTGCCACACGGATCTTTGGTCGGAAAGGCAAGCGTCAGGGACCAAAAACATATGGTGACAATTCGGAATATTGGGAGTTCGGGGCGACCCAGCCCAGAATGACCTTGCGGATCGCCTCGGCGCGCGACGCTCCGATAACCGGGGCCGCGAATTCCATATATTTGGCGATAACCTCATCCCGGCTGATCGGTGCCTCGGGACCGCCACGGGCGTTAATGTCTCCGGATTTCCAAACCCGCCCGTCGGTGGTTGTGATGCTGACATCCGCCCAGCGACCTTCGGGGAAACGGGCGTTGTGGCGCTTGTTCTCTGTCACTTGGATGCGCGCCATCAAATCCGCCACTTCCGGATCAGTCAGACCAGTTCCGGATATGTGTTCTACACCGATCCGTCCGTGAATGGCCTGCACAGCTACGGCAAAGGGCAGAGAATACTGAGCCTGGGACGTCGTGCCCGGCATCCCGGCATATAGGCAGGCCGCCTGATGGAAACTGTTGATCTGAATGGATTGAATCTGACCGGAGGACAGGCTGTTGTCCCGCATCACCGCCCGGACGCCATCAATCGCCGCATGCGCCCAGCGGCAGATGGGATAGGGTTTCACATATTGATGCTCGATTTGCCAGAACTGTCCCAGATCAGCCCAATGGGGGGCGGCGGCCTCGGCTTCGATTGTGATGGCGGGCGCCCCGGTAAATCCGCGCTCGGCCAGAATGGCGGCGGACATGCCAACCAGAGCGCCCCAGCCCGAACCGTCATGCAACATCGTTGGATTGGCTATCTCGCGCATCATCTGGCTGCGTGGGCCGTGGTATTCGGCAATCCCCAACGCCTGCCGCATCTGTTCGGGTGTAAAACCGCGCAACCGGGCGACCATCGCCACAACGCCTAGCGCGTTCCAAGCGCCCGAGGTGTGGTAGTCGCTGACCGAAGCGTGCAACGACAACCCGGCGCGACCGGCAATTTCATAGCCGGTGATGACGACGGCCAAAGCTTCGGGTCCGGTCAGGTCGTGGCGATGTTCGGCCAGGGCGATCAATGCAGGCAAAACCACAACCCCGATATGCCCTTTGGTGGGGTTGTACCCGTCATGCCCGTCAAGATTGTCGGTCTGGGTTGCGGCTGCATAGGCTGCTCCTGCCAAGCTGACCGGGCGACCATCGAACATCATCCGCGCGCTAAAGGCCGGATCGGAACTGGCATAAAGCAGCGCCGCCGTGTCGCGCGCGATCACCCCGGCCTCCATCGGGCCCGACGCGATCAGGATACCCATCGTGTCCAGCATCATCAGCGCCGCCGCCTCTTTGGCGCTATCAGGCATCTGGTCGGCCGGGCGGTTAAGGATAAAATCGGCAACGCGCGTGAAGGTATCGGTCACGAGGCCGCCTCCATCACCGGTTGGATGTCGCGCAACCTGTATCCTTTGGGGTCGAAGGGCGGTTCCGCAAGGATTCTGGCCCTGTGCGGCTTGCCAAGGATGAAAATCTCGACCGTATCGCCCGGACCAGCCACCTTGGGGTCTGCATATCCGATGGCCAAGGACTTATCCACAGAATAGCCGAATGCACCCGAGGTCACGCGGCCAACGGGGGTGCCGTCGGGGGTAAAGACCGGCTCACCACCTGAGGCATCCGCCAGATCGGCGTCAACCTCGAAGATCGACAGTACTTCGCGCGGCGGATTGTCCTTGATGGCCAGATAGGCTTCCTTGTGCAGGAACTCCTTGTCCAGCTTGATCAGTCCTGCCAGCCCGACCTCTTGCGGCCAGTATTCCTGAGAATACTCGCGACCCCAAGACCCGTAACCCTTTTCGATGCGCAGCGATCCCAGCGCGCGGCCGCCTACGGGGCCGCCGTTCAACGTCTTTGCAGCCTCCAAAAGCGCGGAATAGAGTCTAATTTGATCGGATTCAGCGCAGTGCAATTCCCATCCTAGATCGCCGGTAAAGCTGACGCGGATGGCCAAACAGGTGACCCCGGCGACTTCGATCGTACGGGATCGCATAAACCGGAAGCCCTCGTTGCTCAGGTCCGCATTTGTCAGTCGCTGCAACAGATCACGCGCCTTTGGCCCGGCCACGTTGAAGCCTGCAATGCGGTTGGTGACGACTTCGACAGTGGTGCCCTCCGGCAGATCGACCATGTTGAAGAAGCGCTGATGATAGCGCTCGGCCATGCCCGAGCCGATCATCATGTATTCGTCATCTGCAACCTTGGTGATGGTAAAATCACCGGCCACCCCCCCGCGGACTGAAATCAGCGGAGTCAGGCAGGACCGCCCAACCTCGGTCGGCACCCGGTTGGCGACCAGGCGGTCCAGCCAATCGTAAGCCCCCGGCCCCTTGATCTCGTAGTTGGCGAAGTTCGAGATATCGATGACGCCCACATGATCGCGCAACATCTGCACCTCGCGCCCCACCGGTTCCCACCAGTTCTGACGGGTGAAACCGTTAGTTTCCACCGCGCCGGGCTGTTCGGCGAACCACAGCGGATGCTCCCAGCCGCAGTTCAGACCAAAGACGCAGCCCATGTCTTTTTGCATCTTGTAGGCCGGGCGCACGCGGGCCGGTCGACCGGCACTGCGTTCTTCGTTCGGAAAGTGGATGGCGAAGCGGTGGGTATAGACGTCTTCGACCCGCGCCTTGGTGAAAGCCTTGTCGGCCCAGTCGCCGAACCGCGCCAGATCCCAGGCAAACATATCGTATTGCGGCTCGCCCTCGATCATCCATTGCGCTGACAACAGCCCGAGACCGCCCGATTGCGAAAAGCCGGGGATGATACCGGTGCAGCAGAAGTAGTTTTTCAACTCCGGCACCGGTCCCCAGATCGCGTTGGAATCCGGAGACCAGATCATCGGCCCGTTAATCACCCGCTTGACACCAGCGGTCGCAGCCACCGGCACGCGTTCGGTGGCGCGGATGACGTTCTCCATGATGCGATCCAGATCGTCGGGGAACAAGTCGTGGGCAAAATCCAGTGGAGTGCCGTTTTCAGCCCAGAAACGCATGTCCTTCTCATAGGCGCCAATCAGCAGACCGTTGCCTTCCTGCCTGAAGTAATACTCGCCATCCCGGTCGGCGATCGAGGGCAGACGCCGGCCCAGATTGGCGACCTCATCAATTGCTTCGGTAACAAAATACTGGTGTTCGGTCGGTTGCAATGGCAGTTCGATCCCGGCCATCGCCGCAACCTCACGCCCCCACAGGCCCCCGGCATTGACCACCCATTGCGTGTGGATATCGCCCTTTTCGGTGCGCACAAGCCACGAGCCATCGGGTTGATGTTCAGTCCCTATTACAGGGCAAAACCGCTCAATCGTTGCCCCCATTGCCCGCGCACCGGCGGCATATGCGTGGGTCACACCCGAAGGATCGACATTGCCGCCATCGGGTTCGAACATGATGCAGCGGATGTCGTCGAACTGCGCCAGCGGGTGCAATTCCATCGCCTGCTCACGGCTGACCTCATAGAAATTCAGACCGTAGAACTGCGCCTTGGCCGCTTGCAGGCGCAGCTGGTGTTCGCGATCCTCGGTCTGCGCCAGATAGAGTGAACCGGACTGGAACACGCCACAACCCTGCCCGGTTTCCTTCTCCAGCTCTTTATACAGGTTCATCGTGTAATGCTGGATGCGCGTGATGTTGTTGTTGTCGTGCAGACCGTGGATATTGGCCGCCGCGTGCCAGGTCGAGCCCGAGGTCAGTTCATCACGTTCCAGCAGAACCACGTCGGTCCAGCCGAGCTTGGCCAGATGGTATAGGATCGAGCAACCGACAAGGCCGCCTCCGATCACAACGGCCTGAGCGTGGGTTTTCATGGGCTGACCTCCTGCTTGCGGACTAAGCGCTTGTTGGAAATTCAGCCACAGGTCAGGAACAGCTTATGCTCTGTTCCCGACGCGAAATGTCGGGAACAGAGCGCAGCTCGCCGGTTTTGATCAGTAGGGTGCCTCGACATCGTTCATCGAGACGTAAACCGTCTTCATCTCGCTGAAGTGGTTTATTGCCAGTTTCGAGTTCTCGCGCCCGACGCCCGACATTTTCGACCCGCCGAACGGAGCCTCAACCGGGGCGAGGTTGTAAGTGTTGATATAGCAGGTGCCCGCCTCGAACCCGGCCACGATGCGGTGGGCGCGGGTCAGGTCGTTGGTAAAGACGCCTGCGGCCAAGCCGAATTCGGTGTTATTGGCACGGGCCATGACCTCTCCTTCGGTGTCGAAATCCAGCACCGACATGACGGGGCCAAAGATTTCTTCGCGCGCGATGGTCATGTCGTCGGTCACATCGGCAAAGACAGTGGGCTGCATGTAGAAGCCATCACCGTCGATCCGCTCGCCGCCATAAACCAGACGTGCGCCTTCGGACTTGCCCTTCTCGACATAACCCAGCGCGATGTTCATCTGGTTTTCGCTGACCATGGGGCCAAAGTTGACCTCTTCATCCAGCGGGTCGCCGATTTTCGCGGTTGCCAGACGTTCGGACAGGCGTGAAAGGAACGCCTCTTTGATGCCTTTTTGAACGAACACGCGGGTGCCGTTGGAGCACACCTGACCCGAGGAATAGAAGTTGCCCAGAATCGCGCCCGAGACGGCGTTTTCGATATCGGCGTCGTCGAACACGATCATCGGGGATTTGCCGCCCAGCTCCATCGTCACGTGCTTCATACCATCCGCCGCGGCGGCATAGACCTTGCGGCCCGTTGGCACAGACCCGGTCAGCGAAACCTTGGCCACGCGCGGGTCGGTCACCAGCGATGCGCCAACGTCGCCATAACCTTGCACGACGTTATAGACGCCCTTGGGCGCCCCGGCCTCGATCAGGATTTCCGCCACTTGCAGCGCGGACAGAGGCGTCGTTTCCGACGGTTTGAAGATCATTGTATTGCCGCAGGCCAGCGCAGGCGCGCCCTTCCAACAGGCGATCTGGGTCGGATAGTTCCACGCACCGATACCGACGCAGACGCCCAGCGCCTCGCGGATCGTGTACACGAAGTCGCCACCGCCCAGCGGGATGTGCTCGCCGGTCAGTGAGGCCGCCAGACCGCCGAAATACTCCAGCGCGTCCGCGCCGCTGGTCGCATCGGCCACCAGCGTTTCCTGAAGGGGTTTGCCGGTGTCGTGGGTTTCCAGAACCGACAGCTCGCGATTGCGCGCGCGCATGATGTCGGCGGCGCGACGCAGAACGCGGCCGCGCTCGGTTCCCGACATTGCGGCCCACTCGGCCTGAGCGGCTTTTGCGCTGTTTAGAGCCTGATTCACGATCTCAGGCGTCGCGGAATGCAGCCGCGCGATGACCTCGCCGGTGGCCGGGTAGATGACGTCGATCGGGGCGCCATTGGTGTCTTCGACATATTCGCCATTGATGAAATGGCTGGCCTTGGGCTGAAACTTCATGCCGCGTCCTTTTCTGTTCGGATGTTCCCTTGGGGGAAGGGAATAGAGTGCGTTACGCACGGATTTAGCTTTTATTGATTCATCAGTCAATAAAAGCAGGAACTGGCGGCATCTTGCCGAGTCAAAATGGTCAGATCTTGAAATGAACGGTTAATGTTCTATTTATGTTCTACACAGTCGGAGGATCACCCGATGACCCGGAACATGCAAAATTCCGCCCTGAGCGGCCCGTCGAACGACTATCACCTTTTACCCGTCACCGACCGGCAAATGCGCTATGCCCGCGCCATCGCGGAACAGACTGCGCTGGACATTCCAGTCGAGGCGCAACGCGACCGGCGGTCGATGTCAGACTGGATTTCAGCACACAAGCCACACGATCCGTCCCCCTTTGCCAGCTATCCTACGGGCAAGCAGGTCGCCTATGCCGAGCGCATCTCGCGTATAAAACGCCGACCGATCCCGTCCGAGTGCTTCCGGGACAAACAGATGATGTCGCGCTGGATCGATCAGAACAAATAGGCTGAAAACGGGTTCAATGCGGTTGGTGGTAGCGGGAATAGATGCTGACCGCTGCCGCTACGAACATCCCCAACAATACGTAACCCGTGACTGCCTCAGCCGCTGCCAGCGCGCGACACAACCCGACAGGTGCCATGTCGCCATATCCTACCGTAGTGAAGGTGACGTATGAGAAATACAGCACGTCCGCCGGCCCTTTGGCACCAATCACACAGAGGTCATAATACCCAAAAGCCCCATAGGCCGCGGCGAACAGGAAGGGCACCACCTGTATGAAGGACACCCCCATCAGGAATACCAGTCGGCGAGGAGACTTTACCTGCGTCATGTAATACCAGGACTGCGAAACGATCCAGATCACCAACCCGACCGATGTGATCGTGCCGATCGTATCCCCGGCCGCCGCCTCGCTGAGACGAGACAACCCATACCAGGCCAGGAAACTGGCCACGATCAGCCCTAAAGCTGCGACCAGAGTCGACTTCCACTCTGCCAGGGTTGTTGGTTCACGACGCATGACGCCTCCGATATCGTGTGTCCGGAAAGATGATCCGCTTTCCGGGGCGCGCCCGCAACCTTGTTTATCAGAGAGTTAGTCGGAGCCCAGATGCTCTTGACCGCGCTGGCGCGCCAGTTGGATCTGTTTCTGCCGCTCGCGGAACCGCATCTTGTCGGCCTCAGAGGTCTCGTTGATACACTGATGGCAGGACACGCCATGTTCGTATTCGGGGCGCTTCATATCCTCGGGCAGGATCGGGCGGCGGCAGCCGTGACACAGGTTATGTGGCCCTTCGACCAGCCCATGCCCCACGGACACGCGGTTATCGAACACAAAACATTCACCCTGCCAGGTGCTGTCCTCGGCGGGCATCTCCTCAAGATAGCGCAATATACCACCCTTCAGGTGATAGACATCCTCGACCCCCTGCCCCAGCAGGAAATTGGTGGATTTCTCACAGCGGATGCCGCCGGTGCAGAACATCGCCACGCGTTTATTGTGAAAGCGGTCCTTGTTTTCCTCCCACCACGCCGGGAATTCGCGGAAACTGGCCGTTTCAGGGTCTATTGCGCCCTCGAACGTGCCAATCGCCACCTCGTAGTCGTTGCGGGTGTCGATCACCACCACGTCTTCCGAGCGGATCAGGTCATTCCAGTCCTCGGGCTCCACATAGTTGCCGACGCGGGCGCACGGATCGATATCCGGCTGGCCCATTGTCACGATCTCTTTTTTCAGGCGCACTTTCATCTTGCCAAAGGGAGGGTGGTCGGCGGTGGCCTCTTTCCAGTCCAGATCCGTACAGCCCGGCAGCGCACGAATATGCGCCAGCACAGCATCAATCCCGGCGCGCGGGCCCGCGATGGTGCCGTTGATCCCCTCTTGCGCCAGCAAAAGCGTGCCTTTGACCGATTGCGCGCGGCACAGCGCCAGCAAAGGCTCGCGCAGCGCGGCAGGATCGGCGAAACGGGTGAAATGATAAAGGGCAGCGATTGTGTACATGCGCGTGATCTAAACCTGCTGGGTCAGTGCCGCAAGGCATCAGGCTGTAGCCCGGCGCAAGATTGACGATTCCGCCCGCACCCCGTACCGATAGAAAACCCCAAGGAGATACCGTGATGACCCACGCCCTGCTTGTTATCGACGTCCAGAATGACTTCTGCCCCGGCGGTGCGCTGGCCGTACCCGGAGCGGACGAGATCGTCGCCCCGATCAATGCGATGATGGATGATTTCGAAGCCGTGATCCTGACGCAGGATTGGCATCCGGCAGGCCATTCCTCATTCGCCAATTCGCACGCGGGCAAAATCCCCTATGACATGACCGAAATGCCCTATGGTCCACAGGTACTGTGGCCGGATCATTGCGTTCAGGGCACGTCAGGCGCTGCGTTTCATGCCGATCTGCGCAGCGATGGTGATCTGATCCTCCGCAAAGGGTTTCGCAGCGCCATAGACAGCTATTCAGCGTTTTTCGAAAACGATCAGACCACTCCAACCGGTCTGGAGGGCTATTTGAGAACACGCGGCATCGACACACTGACTCTTGTCGGTCTGGCGGCGGATTTCTGCGTCCATTTCTCTGCAGTAGACGCCGCACGGCTGGGGTTTGATGTAACCGTCCGGATGGAAGCCTGCAGGGCCATCGATCTGGACGGGTCCCTGGCCTCTGCCAAAACCGCGATGCGCGCGGCTGGCGTCACTTTGGCCTAAGGTGTGGCTCCCGCAGCTGCCAGATATCTGAGCACGGCAATCACGACCACCGCCAACGCAAGAGCTAACCCGATGCGCCCCTGAACCGAGCGCCGTTTGGGTGTGGACCCGCCCGATTGTTGCGGCTTCTCTATCCTGTTCTGACTTTCGGGCGGCACGTCGTCCTGTGGCCGGGCTGATTTTACGTCGTTCAGAAACTGACGGATATCGAATTCGCCACAATACTCGCCCTTAACACCCACTGCCCTGATATTGGCAAACAATGCGTGAAGGATACGATCCCGCTCAACCGTGTCCTGTAAGCGATAATAGCCATGTGCAAGATTGCTGTTGGTGGATTCCAGTCCAAACCCGGCCTCTTCAAAGACCAGTCGGATTTTGGGAGAAGTTGCCCGAAGAGCTGCTGCCGTTTCGGCACGGCGAAAGAACGCTCGCGCCGCCATGCCGCCGGGCGCTGCGGTCTTCGCTGATCCGGAATTCGTATCGTCAGCGTCAATCGTTACAATATCAAAGTCGTACTCGAGAACCATTCACCGACTTAACCTTGCCCTTCCATCCCCTTCTTCCACTAACCAACGAAAAGATCACACAATATGCTCGTTTTGTGTTCTGACCTTGTCATTGTCCTCAATCTAGCGACTCTTGCCAATTCACGCACCTATTGATCTAACAACGGAAATCGCAGGAGTTCCCCATGGTCGATATTGCGACACGCGTGTACAATCATAAATGGAAGATTGACCCGATTGTCCGGTCTTTGATCGACACGGATTTCTACAAACTGCTGATGTGCCAGTCAGTGTTTCGAAATAAGCCCCAAACAGATGTGGCTTTTTCGCTGATCAACCGGTCGAATCACATTCCTTTGGCTGAACTGATCGACGAAGGCGAGTTGCGCGAACAGCTGGACCACATCCGCTCGCTCAGCCTCAGCCGGGGCGAAAGCACCTGGCTGCGCGGCAATATGTTCTATGGCAAACGGCAGATGTTCCGCTCGGACTTTATGGAGTGGTTCGAGAATATGCGCCTGCCGCCCTACCACCTTGAGCGTAAGGGCGATCAGTACGAACTGACCTTCGAGGGAAAATGGCACGAGGTCATGCTGTGGGAAATTCCGGCTTTGGCGGTGCTGATGGAACTGCGATCCCGCGCGGTTCTGAACGACATGCGCCGGTTCGAGCTGCAGGTGCTCTATGCCCGCGCTATGACACGTGTTTGGGAAAAGATCGAACAGCTGCGCGGAATTGACGGGCTTGGCATCGCCGATTTCGGCACCCGCAGGCGGCATTCCTTTTTGTGGCAGGACTGGTGCGTGCAGGCGATGATCGAGGGGTTGGGCGCGGCGTTTTCCGGCACCTCGAACTGTCTGATCGCCATGCGGCGCGAGGTCGAAGCCATTGGCACCAACGCACACGAACTGCCCATGGTCTATTCCGCGCTGGCCGAAACCGATGAGGCGCTGGCACAGGCCCCCTACGACGTTCTCAGCGACTGGCACGACGAACATGACGGCAACCTGCGCATTATCCTGCCCGACACCTATGGCACGCAGGGATTTCTGGACCGTGCCCCCGATTGGCTGGCAGGCTGGACCGGTATCCGCGTCGACAGCGGCGATCCGGCGACCGGGGCCGAGATTGCCATCAACTGGTGGAAATCTCGTGGCGAAGACCCGAGGCAGAAACGGGTGATCTTCTCCGACGGGCTGGACGTGGACAAGATCCGCGAATTGCACAGTCAGTTTGCCTACCGCACCAAGGTGTCCTTTGGTTGGGGCACTTTGCTGACCAATGATTTCCGCGGGCTGGTGCCAGATGACGCGCTGGCGCCGTTCTCGTTGGTCTGCAAGGCAGTGTCGGCCAATGGCCGCCCGACGGTGAAGCTGTCGGACAACCCGGAAAAGGCAATGGGTCCGCAGGACGAGATTGCACGCTACAAACGTGTGTTCGGCGTCGGCGCTCAGGATCCGATCGAGGTGATCGTTTAGACCCTAACCATGGCGTGCTGCCACAGTTTTTAGCTGCGAGAACCCGTAAAGGGCCTCGAACCCTTTCTCACGGCCATGGCCTGACTTACCCACTCCACCGAACGGCAATTCGACGCCTCCGCCGGCGCCGTAGTTGTTGATGAACACCTGACCCGAGCGCAGACGTTTCGCCAACCGCATCTGCCGTGCACCATCGCGGGTCCAGATGCTGGCGACCAGTCCGTAATCGGTGTTGTTGGCAATCCCAACCGCTTCTTCCTCGGTATCGAAGGGGATCAGAACCTGCACCGGGCCGAAAATCTCGTCGCGTGCCAGCACGTGGTCCGGGGGAACATCCGCAAAGAGCGTCGGCTGCACATAAGCACCTTCGGCCGGGGCATGGTCAACGATCTGCCCCAGCCCCGCGATGCTCAGATCAGAGCCCTGGATCAGAAATCCGGTCACGATCTCTTTCTGCCGGGTCGAGATCAGCGGACCAACCCGCAAATCCTCTTGCGCCGGGCCAATGGTCAGGTCGGCATAGGCCGCCGCCATTCGGGCCTTGACCTGCTCATACACGCCGCGCTGCACCAGAATGCGGGACGAGGCAGAACAGGTCTGCCCCGCGTTCTGAATGCCTGCATTCACCAGAAACGGCAGCGCGGCGTCCAGATCGGCATCGTCAAACACCAGTTGCGGGGATTTCCCGCCCAGTTCCAGCGTCACCGGCACCACATTGCGCCCCGCCGCCTGTTGCACCAGCGCCCCCGTCGCGACCGAGCCGGTGAACGAGATGTGGTTAACGCCCGGATGTTCGGACAGCGCCGCCCCGGCCTCGGCCCCCAAACCGGGCACCACGTTCAACGCGCCCGCAGGCAAGCCGGCCTCCTGCGCCAGATGGGCAAAGGCCAGCGCGGTCAGGCAGGCCTCTTCTGCGGGTTTCAGCACGCAGGCATTGCCCATTGCCAGCGCCGCCCCGACCGAGCGGCCAATGATCTGCATCGGGTAGTTCCACGGGACGATATGGCCGGTCACCCCATGCGGCTCGCGCAGGGTATAGACGGTGTAGCCATCCAGATAGGGGATGGTATCGCCCATCACCTTGTCCGCGGCCCCACCATAGAACTCGCAATACCGCGCCAAAGCGACTGCATCGGCGCGCGCCTGCGTTAGTGGTTTGCCCACATCCATTGCCTCGATCTGCGCCAGATCTTCCACTCTTTCAAGCACCAATTGGCCCAGTCGGGTCAGGATGCGCCCCCGCTCCAACGCTGATTTGCGCCCCCAATCGCCATCCAAAGCGGATTGCGCGGCCTGCACAGCGGCGTCGATATCCGCCGCGTCTCCGCGCGCAATCCGGCAAATCTCGGACCCGTCAGACGGGTTGATCAACGAAATGTCTGCCTGCGACTGGGGGCTGACCCACCTACCACCGATCAGACACAGGCCGGGATTGAACCAGATGGGGTTGGGCATTTGGGCCTCCTTTCAGGCTCTATTGAAAGGCTTTATGCGACAATCCTGCCGATTTCCGGCAAGCTGGGCGCAGCTTCGATCAGGGTTTGGGTATAGGCGTGTTGCGGATCGGCAAAGACCTGTTCCGTTTCGCCCTGTTCAACGATCTTTCCGGCCTGCATCACCATCACTCGGTCGGTAATCGTGCGCACAACGCTCAGGTCATGACTGATGAACAGATAGGTTAGGTCATAGGTCGCGCAAAGCTCGGCCAGCAGGTCGAGGATCTGCGCCCGGACCGAGACGTCCAGCGCCGAAACCGCCTCATCAAACAGGATCAGTTCGGGGCGGATGATCAGGGCGCGGGCAATGGCGATGCGCTGCCGTTGCCCGCCCGAGAATTCGTGGATGTACTTACCCGCGTCGTCGGGACTGAGCCCCACGGCCGTCAGCATCTCGGCGATGCGGTCCTGACGTTCGGACCCGGTGGGCGGCGTCTCCAGCAGGTGAATGGGTTCGGTGATCAGACGGGCCACATGGTGACGCGGGTTGAAGCTGCCATAGGGGTCCTGAAAAACCACCTGCATCTTGCGGCGCACGACCGGGTTCAGCCTGTGTCCAGAGAATACCGGCTGCCCGTCCAAGCGGATTTCGCCGCTCTGCACCTCTTCCAACCCCAAAATGGCCCGTGTTAGGGTCGATTTTCCACAGCCGGATTCACCCACCAAGCCCAGACGCTCCCCTTTGTTGAGAGTAAAGCTGACCCCGTCCACCGCGCGGTGATGCCCCGATGTGCCAAACAGGCCCCTGCGGGGCAGACGGTAGTCGCGGATGACCTGTGTCACCTCAAGCAGAGGGTGTTGATTTGCGGTATCGGGCAGCGTCACCTGATGGCCCGAGGCTTCGAACAGCATCCGCGTATAAGGGTGCTGCATATTGCGCAGCAGGTCGGCGGTTGCGCCGCTTTCAACCACTTCTCCGCGGTGCATCACTACAATCCGATCAGCCATATCGGCAACCACCGCGAGATCATGCGTGATCATCAGCAAACCCATGCCATATTCGCGCACCAACCCTGTGAGCAGGTCGAGGATCTGCGCCTGTGTGGTCACGTCCAGAGCCGTTGTCGGCTCATCCGCGATCAACAGTTTGGGGCGCAAGGCGATGGCCATTGCGATCACCACGCGCTGGCGCTGACCTCCAGACAACTCATGCGGAAAGCGGGACAGCGGAAAGCGGTCAGGCGGCAGGCCGACGCGGGTCAGAACCTCTTGCGCGCGCAACAGCGCCTGGGCGCGCGGCATTGCCTTGTGGATCAGGATCGTCTCCATCACCTGATCTCCGATGGTCTTGACCGGGTTCAGCGCGGTCATCGGCTCTTGGAAGACCATCCCGATCGACGCCCCGCGCAGGGCGCACATCTCGGCCTCGGGACGGTTCAGCAGGTCCTGTCCCTCCAGTCGGATCGCGCCCTGTGTTTCCGCTCCGTTCGGTAACAATTTCATCACGGCAAAGGCGGTCATCGATTTGCCCGAGCCGCTTTCCCCGGTCACGGCCAAAATCTGACCAGCGTCGATGGACAGGCTGACCTGTTTCAGGATTTCCGCGCCATGGATCGTCAGCGAGAGGGTATCTATCTGCAGCAAACTCATGCCCGCGCCACCCGTATCCGAGGGTCCAGCCAGTCGCGCAGCCCGTCGCCCAAAAGGTTCAACCCCAACACCGTGACAATGATCGCCAATCCCGGAATCAGAGCCAAATGCGGGGCAAAACTGACCATTGTCTGCGCATCGGCCAGCATTCGGCCCCAGCTGGGTGTGGGCGGTTGCGCGCCAAGGCCGACATAGGACAGCCCGGCCTCGGCCAATATCCCCAGCGAGAATTGAATGGTCCCCTGAACGATCAGCAGGTTCGCCACATTGGGCAGGATATGCTCGGCCGATATCCGCGCTGCCCCTTTGCCCGAGACACGGGCGGCGAGGATGAATTCCCGCTCCCACAATGACAGTGCAGCGCCGCGGGTGATGCGGGCGAAAACGGGGATGTTAAAGATGCCGATGGCGATGATGGCGTTGATCGCTCCGGCGCCGAAGACGGCGGTGATCAGGATGGCAATGACCAGTGAGGGGAAGGCAAAGACCAGATCATTGCCGCGCATGATCACCTCGTCCAGCCACGACCCCTTGCGCGCCGCAGCGGTCAGACCCAGAGGCACGCCTAAGCCGATGCCAATGCCCACCGCCACCAGCGCCACCGCAATCGACGTGCGCGCACCGACCATGATCATCGAAAACATGTCGCGCCCGAAATGGTCCGTGCCGAACCAGTGCTGCGCATTGGGCGGTTGCAGTTTATTGGGGATATCCAATGCCGCGTAGTCATAGGGCGTCCAGACAAAGGACACCAAGGCCGCCAGCAGAACCAGCGAGGACAACACCGTGCCAAGGATCAGGTTGCGGCTCATGTCCGGCTCCTTAGCCTTGGATCGACGGCGGCATAAGCCAGATCGACCAGAAAATTCACCGTGATGACAGCAAAGACCAGCAGCATGACGACCGATTCCACCACGATCAGGTCGCGCGCGGAAATGGCCTGAAACACCAGCCGCCCGAGGCCGGGCAGGTAGAACACCTGCTCGATGATAATCGAACCCGCCAGCAGGAACGAAAACTGCAGTCCAATAATGGTCAGCACCGGGATCAGAGCGTTGCGCACGCCGTGACGCCACAGCGCCTGACGGCGCGACAGCCCCTTGGCGCGGGCGGTGCGCATGAAATCCTCACCCAGAATGTCCAACAGCGAAGACCGCATGACCCGTGCCAGTATCGCCGCTTGCGGCAAGGCCAAAGCGATGGCGGGCAGGGTCAGCGAGTGCAGACCGCGCCAGACGCCCTGATTCCAGCCCGCGAACCCCCCTGCATTGAACCAACGCAGGTTGATGGCAAAAACCAGCACCAGCATCATCGCAAACCAGAAATTCGGCACGGCAATGCCCAGCTGAGTCGCCCCCATCACCGTCAGGTCGCCGGGCTTGCCCCGGCGCGCGGCGGCGTAAATCCCGGCGGGAAAGGCGATCAGGGTGGACATTGTCAGCGCATACAGCGCCAGCGGCAAAGACACCCACAGCCGATCCGCGATCATCTGCGACACCGGCGAGCGATAGGTATACGAGGTGCCAAAATCTCCGACCAGCATCCCGCCGACCCAGTTGAAATACCGCTGCGCCTTTGAGACGTCCAACCCAAGTTCAGACCGCAACGCGGCCAGAGTATCTTCCTGAGCATTCACCCCTAACATGAAAGAGGCCGGATCACCCGGCGCAACCTCGATCACCGTAAAGATGACGACCGAAGCGACGATAAGGCTGATCAGCAGTGAAATCAGGCGTTTGAGGGCATAGCGCAACATCGAGGCAACGTTAGGCACACATTCCGCGCGGGTCCAGCGCCTATGGCACCAGCAGATAGATGAAAACCGCGTATGCGACGATGGCGGCGTAGCCCAGCGGGTAAATCCACTTGATCGCGTAATTGTCCAGCTTTCTGGCCCCGTCCTCGCGCCCGGATACCTTCAGTTTACGCAAGGCCACGTTGAACACGATCAGCGCCCCGGTCATCAGGAACATGCATTGCAGGATGAAATCCAGAAAGGTCAGGTAGCCCAGCTTGGGCAGATCGGCAGAGATCGCCCAGTTGAAGGCCACGAAGACCAGCAGATTGCCCCCGGCGATCTCGATCCGGCGGCGGTATTCGTCAAGGAAAAACAGCGCCCAGCCGACGGTGATCAGAACCAGCATCGGCAGGAAGACCCGGATCACGTAGTAGGTCAGATGCCGCTTGCCCTCGAAGGCCAGCGCGACCTGATCACTGTCCCGACCAGACAGGCCGATCACTGTCGAATGTTCGACCCGGGCGTTGTCCAGTATCCACTCTTCCTCGCCCAGCAAATCGCCAAGGCCCGAGTACTCCTCGAGTGGGTAAAAGGTCACGTATTCGGACGGAAAGACCGAAACAATCTCGAAATAGAAGTCCTGCGTGTCAAACGGGTATTTGCGGAAATCGAAATGCGGCGCTTGCAAGGTCAACGAGGATTTCTCGACATAGACCACATGCCCATCATGGCGCAGTGAGGCCGCGGATTCGTGGATCCATTTGTTGGATTGCTGGTTGTGGATGACAAACGCAGGCACAACCGCGCCAAGACCCCGCGCATGGTCAGCCAAGGCCGGTGGGTTGAAGACCTGAATCTCGCGCCCGACCTCATCGCGATCAAAAGCCAAAGCGGGGTCAGTCCATTCAGCCCGCAGAACAACGACGGCGCCATAGTTCTCGGCCTTCTGATCGACGCTTGTGACCTGATCGATGCGAATGCCGATCCCCACCTGCAGCGGGTTTTCCGGCGTACCGACCAGCGGTCCCACCCCTCCTTCCAGCCCGTATTGCGCCTGCACCTTACCACCCGATGCAAGGAGGCAGGCAACAGCAACAACACTCAGGATACGGACCAGGTTCATCGTCAAACTTATTCTAGATCGGAACGCCAGGGCCGATCGCGGCCCCGGCACGGTTTATTCTGACCAGCTGATCTGGGTCAGATCGATCGCGGCGGTCGGCGCGTTCTCCCACAAGCCCTGAACACCTGCCTTGGCGATCCCCAGCTTGGGCAGTTGGAACAGATAACCGTTGACGAAATCAGTCGAGATCAGCCGCTGCATGTCACCCAGCAGCTTCTTGCGCTCCTCCGGGTCGGTGGTGGCGTTCAGCGTCTCCATCAACGTCTGAGCATCAAGGCTGTCATACTGGAAGTAATAATCCGGACGCGCATAGATACCGATATCCATCGGCTCGGTATGGCTGATGACGGTCAGGCCGTAATCCTTGCCTTTGAACACCGATTCCAGCCACTGCGCCCATTCCACGTTGATGATCTCGGCCTTGATGCCGACCTCGGCCAGTTGAGCGGCGATGACTTCGCCACCGCGGCGGGCATAAGAGGGCGGCGGCAAGTGCAACGTGGTCTCGAACCCCTCTGCATATCCCGCGTCAGCCAGCAGTTCGGCCGCCTTTTTCGGGTCATGGGCCGAGGTTCCGGTCATATCGACATAAGCCGGATTGTGCGGTGCGAAATGAGTACCGATCGGGGTGCCGTATCCAAACATCGCACCGTCAATGATCGCCTGCCGGTCGATGGCATGAGCCAGCGCCTGCCGCACCCGGATGTCATCAAAAGGAGGCTGCTTGTTGTTGGTCGACAGGATTGTTTCACCCTCGGTCGAACCAACCAGCACCTGAAAGCGCGGATCAGCCTCGAACTGAGGCAGGTTTTCCGGCGCCGGGAAGTTGTCGAATACGTCCACATCCTCGGCCATCATGGCGGCGAAGGCGGCGGTCGGGTCTGAGATGAATTTGAACGTCGCAGTCTCTAATGCAGGCTGTTCACCCCAATAATCCGGGTTTTGGATCAGCGTGATACTGTCGCCCTGCACCCAGTTGCCAAAGGTGAAGGCACCGGTTCCTACGGGGTTGGTCTTGATGTTCTCGATGCTTTCGGGGGACACGATCACCGCATCGCCCCAAGCCATATTGAACAGGAAATTACCGTTCGGCTCGGACAGGGTGACCTTGACGGTCAGCGGATCGACCACCTCGACGCTTTCGATTCCGGCAAACAGCGCCTTTTGCGCGTTGGCGCTGTCTTCGGCACTGGCGCGATCGAGGCTGAACTTGACATCCTCGGCATCCATGGCGGCGCCATCATGGAAGGTCACGCCGTCGCGCAGCTTGAAGGTATAAACTGTTCCGTCCTCGGAAATCTCCCAGCTTTCGGCCAGCCCGGGAACGACCGAGCCATCGCCCATGAACCGGGTCAGCCCTTCGAAGATATTGGTGTACACCACCGAATCGATGGCCTGTGCCGCGGCGCTGGTCGGGTCCAGATGCGGCGGCTCCAACTGCAGCGCAATTGTGATATCCGATTTGGCCCAAGCCTGGCCAGCAATCAGGCTGGCGCCCACTGCCAGCGCCGAGACAAAGGTCCGAAACGTCTGCTTTGTCATAAAAATATCTCCCCGTTTCAAATGGGTGACCCGGCGTTTTTTCGGGCCGTTCTACGGGTAATGTCCCTTTAAACCTAAGGTCATTCAAGGAAATGTTCGCGCAACCGGGGTTTCTATAACCTTGTTCAATCTGCTATGCCGCGCTGCAACATGAACCCCGGAGGAGCGAGCATGAGCGCGACCGCCCATAAAAAGGCCCCAAACGCCGAGGACATCCGTGCCCGAAAAGGGGGCACGCCTCTGGTCAGCCTGACCGCCTATACCACGCCGATGGCGCGGCTGATGGATACGCATTGCGACTTTGTTCTGGTGGGTGACAGTGTGGGCATGGTTTTGCACGGGCTGGAGTCGACGCTTGGCGTGACGATGGAGATGATGGTGATGCACGGCCAGGCCGTTTCGCGTGGCTTGGACAAGGCGATGATGGTCATCGACATGCCCTTTGGCAGTTATGAACACTCTCCGGCAGGCGCGTTCCGCAATGCCGCGCGCCTGATGGCGGAAACCGGCGCAGGCGCGGTCAAGCTGGAGGGCGGCGTTGAGATGGCCGAGACCATCCGCTTTCTGGTCAAGCGCGGCATCCCGGTCATGGCGCATATCGGCCTGACACCGCAGTCGATCAACACGCTGGGCGGCTACAAGGTGCAGGGCCGGGACGAACAGGCACAGACCGTGCTGTCCGACGCCCGCGCCGTGGCCGAGGCTGGCGCGTTTTCCGTTGTGCTTGAGAAGGTGCCGCAGGGTCTGGCCGACCGGATCACGTCAGAGGTCGCGATTCCGACCATCGGCATCGGGGCCTCTGCTGGCTGCGACGGGCAGATTCTGGTGGTTGACGACATGGTGGGCTTTTTCACCGCCTTCAAACCGAAATTCGTCAAACGCTATGCCGAGCTGGGCCCGCAGGCCGAGGCCGCCATCGCCGAATACGCCGCCGAAGTGCGCGCCCGCGCCTTTCCGGCCGACGAACATGTGTTCGCGGATCAGGCGCCCTCCAAAGGGCCCAAGACATGACTGCCCCTATCCTGCGTCGCCTTGCCGATCTGCGCGCGCTGACAACTGAATGGCACCGCGACGGTGAAACCATCGGCGTTGTCCCCACCATGGGCGCTCTGCATCAGGGGCACCTGTCTCTGGTCGAGGCCGCAAAGGCCGGTACTGGCCGTGTCATCGTGACGATCTTTGTGAACCCCAAACAGTTCAACAACCCTGAAGATCTGGCCAAATACCCACGTACCGAGAATGAAGACGCGCAGAAACTGACCCCTTTCGGTGTCGACGCGATCTATGTACCCGAGCCCGAAGAGATTTATCCGCGGGGTTTTGCCACCAATGTGTCCGTCGCAGGCCTGACCGATGTGATGGAGGGTGAATTCCGCCCCGGTCACTTTGACGGCGTCGCCACCGTGGTCGCCAAACTGTTTCTGCAAACGCAAGCGGACAGAGCCTATTTCGGGGAAAAAGACTTTCAGCAATTGATGATCGTCCGCCGTATGGCGCGCGACTTGGATATTCCCGTCGAGGTGATCGGCTGCCCCACCGTTCGCGAGCCCTCGGGTCTGGCGATGTCGTCGCGCAACCTGCTTCTGTCGCCCGAAGGGCTGGCGATTGCCGCCAATAAGCACCGGATCATGCAAGGTCTGGTTCAGTCGTTGAAAGCCGGTGCTGCATTTGACGCATTGGCCGCGCGGGCCGAGACCGATTTGCTGGCCGCAGGTTTCGCGCAGGTTGAGTATATCAACCTGCGTTGCGCGGAAACGCTAGAGCCTTTGACCCATGCCGATCGTCCCGCGCGACTGTTCGCGGCGGCTTGGGCGGATGGGGTCCGGCTGATCGACAACATTCCTGTCTGAACGCTCTGGCCCCCGCGCCGATGTTTGCGCTAAAGTCCCGCAAAACCAAACGGGAGGGGCGCGAGGGATGACCTATATTCTCGCCATTGATCAGGGCACCACATCATCACGGGCCATTTTGTTCGACGCTGACATGCAGCGCGCAAGCACCGCACAGCACGAGTTTACCCAGTATTTCCCGCAGGAGGGCTGGGTCGAGCACGATGCCGAGGAAATCTGGGAAAGTGTCCTGCGCGTCTGCCGCGAGGTGATCGAGAGTACCGGCGTCACCCCCGATCAGATCGCGGGCATTGGCATCACCAACCAGCGTGAAACCACCGTCGTCTGGGACCGCGCCACCGGCACGCCGATCTACAACGCTATCGTCTGGCAGGACCGCCGCACCGCCGAGATATGCGCGCGCTACAAGCAGGCGGGGTGTGAGGATGACGTGACCGCCCAGACCGGCCTGCTGCTGGACCCCTATTTCTCGGGCACCAAGGTGAAATGGCTGCTGGACAATGTGCCGGGCGCCCGCGACCGCGCCGAGGCCGGAGAGCTGATGTTCGGCACCATCGACTGTTTCCTGATCTGGCGCCTGACCGAGGGGCGCAGCCACGCCACCGACGCCACCAACGCCGCCCGCACCCTGCTGTTCGACATTCACAAGGGTGAATGGAGCGCCGAGATCTGTGACCTGTTGGACGTACCGATGAACATGCTGCCTGAGGTGCACGATTGCGCATCGGATTTCGGAAATACGACCCTAATAGGAGGCAACATCCCTATTCTGGGCGTGGCCGGGGACCAACAGGCCGCCACCATCGGTCAGGCCTGTTTCCAACCGGGAATGATGAAATCCACCTATGGCACCGGCTGTTTTGCCCTGCTGAACACCGGGGACGAGCCGGTTGAATCGAAAAACCGCCTGCTGACCACAATTGCCTATCAGCTGGACGGCAAGCGCACCTATGCACTGGAAGGATCAATCTTTGTGGCCGGGGCTGCCGTGCAGTGGCTGCGCGATGCGTTGCAGATCATCGATTCGGCTCCCGAAAGCGGTGAACTGGCGCAACAGGCCGATCCGAACCAGCATGTGGTGCTGGTGCCCGCCTTTACCGGCCTCGGTGCGCCTTATTGGAAGCCTGACTGCCGGGGTGCGGTGTTTGGCCTGACCCGCAATTCGGGTCGTGCGGAATTCGCCAAGGCCACGTTAGAGAGCATCGCCTACCAGACCCGCGACCTGTGGCACGCCATGCAGGGCGACTGGGGCGCCGAAACCGGCGTGACCCTACGCGTCGATGGCGGCGCCAGCGCTTCGGACTGGGCAATGCAAGGTTTGTCGGACTATCTCGGCGCCGAGGTCGACCGCCCCGTTATGCAGGAAACCACTGCATTGGGCGCGGCGTGGCTGGCAGGGATGCGCGCAGGCGTTTACCCGGATCAAAAGGGATTTGCAGAAACCTGGGCGCTGGATCGTCGGTTTGAACCGGAACTATCTGCCGAGCAACGTGATGCCGCCTATGACCGCTGGAAACGCGCCGTTTCGGCGGCGATGGCGTTCTGAAACCGGCGAAGGATCAGCTGTGATCCTTCATAAGCCGCTGTTTCTGACGTGACCAGTCGCGTTTGGCCTGCGTCTCTCGCTTGTCGTGCAGCTTCTTACCCTTGGCGATGCCGATCTTCAGCTTTGCCCGGCCCTTGTGATTGAAATACAGAACCAGCGGCACCAGCGTCATGCCCTTGCGCTGGGTCGCGTTCCACAGGTTGGCCAGTTCCTTGCGCGACACCAGCAGCTTGCGGCGGCGGCGTTCTTCATGCTTGAACACCTTCGCCTGCTCATACGGCGCAATATAGCTGTTGATCAGCCACAGCTCACCGTCATCGACCGAGGCATAGCTTTCGGCAATGTTCGACCCGCCGGCGCGCAGGGATTTGACCTCGGACCCTTCCAGTACAATACCGCACTCGATATCGTCCTCGATCGCGTAATCGAAGCGCGCTCGCCGGTTTTCGGCGATGACTTTGTAATTCGGGTCTGAGTTCTGCTTTTGCTTGGCCATGACGCGTTGATTTAGGCGGCTTGGGCGGCCCTTGCAAGCCGTAGCGATCAGGTCTTGGCCGAGATGATCAGATCGGGACCGAAAATCGTGTCCGCATGGTTGTGCAAATAGATCTTCAGCCACGGCGTAAACCGCGTCGGATGACGCTGCACTTCGGCCAGCAGATCGTGATAGTCGATCCAGCGGATATCCATCACTTCGTCCGGATTAGGCTCGATTTCCAGCGGGCCACGCACATGGGCAAGGAATACATCGACCACCTCATGCTCGACCATGTTGTTGCCAACATCGGCGTGATATTCCAGCCGGTGACGATACTCGGGATAAAGCCCAGTGATGCCCAGTTCCTCACGCAAGCGACGCACCGCGCATTCCGAGGGCGTCTCGCCCCAATCGGGATGGGTGCAGCAGGTATTCGCCCACAGGCCCGGCGTGTGATATTTGCCCATCGCCCGGCGCTGCAACAGAATCTCGGTGCCGCGGACAACGAAGACAGACACAGCCTTGTGTCTGAGGCCCTTTTCATGCGCCTCAAGCTTGTCCACGGGGGTCAATTCGCCATCAACCCAGGCCGGGATCATAATTCCCATCTGTCGTCTCCTGCTGCCGATCTGTCTGAAGGGCCAAACGTTCGAAAGTAACTAAGGCCGGATCGGCTTGGCTTTGCGCGATCATGCGGGCAGGGCATGACGGGTCGCGCATACCCAAGGTGACGCTGATCTTTCCTGTTATCAAGCGCACGAAAGGCCGCAGGGGCTGCGGCCTTTTGTAACTTTAAGCGATGCGTGTCGTCAGGCGTTATTCGCCTGAAACGCTGACGATATAGGCATAGACGTCTTCGCCGCCGGACTTCAGCTTGAAGGTCATCTTGGACTTGGCGGCAGTGTCATCCAGATAGGTTTTCAGGAACGTCTTGGGGTCCTGCGCATATTCGACAAAGGTGGTTTCGTCCCAAACCAGACCGTTTTCACCGGCCGCAACGATGCTGTCACCGTATTTGAAGCCTTCGACCGTGCCTGCGGTACGGCCTGCGATACCGTAAAGATTCGGGCCGGTCTTGCCGCCTTTGACGATTGCCTCGCCATCGGGGCTGGCGATTTGGTGACAGGACTTGCATTTGTTGAAGGTTTTCTTGCCGGCTTCGGCGTCACCTTCAGCATATACGGGTACGGCCAACAGGCCGACGATTGCGGTAGCGAGGATGCGATTCATAGCTTTTGCTCCGATACAAATTGGCTGCGCCGAATGGACCTTCGGTGCGGAAAAGAGTCAACGCGCAGATTGCCGCGCGAGTGCACTGTGCCACTGCGGCATAGTGGCAGTCCTTAACTTATGTCATGTGGCGCGGACCAACAGGGCAAAATATCGCCGATCTCCGGGGTCGCCAGGTAGATCGCCCGCGCGATGGCCCGCGCAAGGCAGACCGAGGCCGCATGACCGATCAGCCCCAAATCCGATTCAACCGCGACCGGGTGCGCGCCTGTGCTGACCCCGAACACCAGATCACCATCGCCCGGCGTGTGGGCGGGCAGGATCGCCCGGGCAATACCATCATGCGCCGCCACCGCCAGCCGCTGGCATTGCGGTTTCGACAGTGCCGCATCGGTCGCCACAATGGCGATGGTCGTGTTCGCCTTGTCTGGGTCGGCCAGTCCCATGGCTTGTGCCTTGCGACTGGGAGCAGGCAAGCCCAGACCTGCGCCGGGATCTGGCCCTAATCCGCCAAACTCCTCGCCAAATTCAAAGGGCGCAGCCCAGAAATGGCGGTCGCCGGGCGTGGTGACGCTGCCCAGCGGGTTGGCGGCGACCAATGCGCCAACGGTGATCCCACTGTCCAGCACCAACGAGGCAGAGCCCAGACCGCCCTTGTGCCTGGAGGCCAAAGCTCCGGTACCCGCGCCTGCCGTGCCCAGCGCAAAGTCGGCAGCGGCGGTTTCAACAGCGGTCCGGCCAAGGGCACGATAAGGGTTTTCGGTCCAATCCTTGTCACCGCCATTCAGCAGATCGAACAGAATCGCACCGGGTACGATTGGCACCACGGTGTCGCCAACCGGATACCCCCGGCCTTGCGCGCGCAATGCATCCGACACTCCGGAACAGGCATCCAGCCCAAAGGCCGACCCGCCGGACAAGGTTATCGCGTCAACTCGTGCGACCGTCTTGTCCGGTGCCAGCAGATCGGTTTCCCGCGTCCCGGGTGCGCCGCCCATGACATGAACCGAGGCGACAAAGGCCTGATCTGACGTCAGGACGGTTGTCCCGGATTTCAACACATCGTCCTGGGCATTCCCGACCAACAGACCGGCGACGTCGGTGATCAGGTTCCGGGATCCGGGGGTCATGGGCGTACCTCAGATACAGCGGCCACCGTCGACCTCCAATGCCGCGCCGGTTATCATACTGGCCTCGTCCGAGCACAGGAAACAGGCGGCGTTGGCCATGTCTTCGGGGGTGGAAAACCGGCCCAGCGGGATGGTCGCCAGGAATTTGGCGCGCATCTCGGGGGTGTCTTCGCCCATGAAGGATGTCAATAGCGGTGTTTCCCCGGCCACTGGGCAGATCGCGTTTACACGCACGCCCGAGGGGGCCAGTTCCACAGCCATGGTCTTGGTTGCGGTGATCATCCAGCCTTTGGAGGCGTTGTACCAGTTCAGGTTGGGGCGCGGCGACAGGCCGGCGGTCGAAGCCACATTCAGGATCGCCCCAGCCCCGCGCGCCTTCATCGCAGGCACCAAGGCCCGCGCGGTCAGGTAGACGGACTTCATATTCACATTGAAGACGCGGTCGAAGTCGTCCTCGGTAACCTCTTCCAGCGGCATCGGCAGGTGCGTGACCCCTGCATTGTTCACCAGAATGTCCAGATGCCCAAACCGGTCCCGCACAATGTCCGCCATCGCCTGCACCGAGGCTGCATCCGCGACATCCACCAACTGGGCAATCGCATTCGGGCCGAGTTGCCTGGCCTGTACCTCGGCAGCGTCGCCGTTGATATCTGCAATCATGACCCGGGCGCCTTCGGACAGGAATTTCTGCGCAATCCCGGCACCAAAACCCGACGCGCCGCCGGTCACAATCGCGGTTTTTCCCTCTAACCTCATGATCTTGCTCTCCCTTGCGGGGCCAGACTAGCAAGGCGCGGCGAAACTACCAGATCAATCTTCCGCGATCTTGCCGCGCAGCGCCTTCACGTCCGAGCGCGCCTTTTTCGCTGCCAGCCGCCGCTTGACCGAGCCGTACGTGGGTTTGGTTGCAATCCGCCTCTTGGGTTTGACCAGCGCGCGGGTGATCAGCTCGGCCAAACGGGTGCGGGCAATCTCGCGGTTGCGGGCCTGACTGCGGGTTTCCTCGCATTGAATGATAATCGCACCATCCTTGGTCCAGCGTCGCCCTGCCAGCCGTTTCAGCCGCGATTTGACGGGATCGGGCAACGACGGAGAACGCGCCGCCTCGAATCGCAGTTCTACTGCCGTCGAGACCTTGTTCACGTTCTGCCCACCGGGACCGGAGGATCGCACAAAGCTCTCGGTCATCTCCCAGTCTTGCAGGGTAATATCGTCGGTAATGTGCAACATAGGCCGGACTTTACAACCCGCATGCAAAAACAAAAAGGGCCGCCCCGGCGGGACGGCCCTTCGAAAGTACAGGAGGTTGGGTCGGTTAGATCAATCGACCAGCCGGAGCGAGCGCTCCGCCAAGGGCTGCCCTAACGGGCGATCCCCCCGGTTGTTCCGACACCTCTCTCCAATCTCTTTCTCGACACTGGATCACCTCCTTTTCTATCTGTTGCGGTTAACATTGAGCCTGACACAAGATGCGCCATTCTCAAAGCACTTTTTTATGCAGGCTGAGCGCTCAACCGCGCAACGATAACTTTGAACGGGATCAGCGCGATCAGCGCCAGCGACAATTTCACCAGCCAGTCAGCGAATGCCAGCGTCACCCAAAGCGGCGCCATCGGGCCGGACAGCATGAAGGGCACGGGCTCCCACGCCCAGTTGATCGCGGCGTCTGCATTGGCGCCGAAGACCGTGACCGAGGCCGAAAACGCGATGGTGAAAAACAGCGCGGTGTCCAGCGCCGAGCCGATCAGGGTCGAGACCAGCGGCGCGCGCCACCAGCGACCGCCGCGCATCGCGTTGAACACGGTTACATCGGTCAGCTGTGCGATCAGGAAAGCAGTACCCGAGGCCACGGCAATCCGCAGCGGTACCGCGGCATAGGTAAACCCGTCACCCTGCAGCATGATCTGGCTGCCGATCAACGAGCAGATGACGCCAGTGATGAACCCGGCGAACACCACCTTACGGGCGGTGGCCACTCCGTAGACGCGGTTCATGATGTCTGTGACCAGGAAGGCCAGCGGATATGTAAAGGCACCCCATGTCAGCAGCCCGTCAAAGATCAGGAACTGGACCAGGATGTTCGAGGCCACAACGATAGAGGCCATGGCAATGATGCCGGGAATAAAGCTGCGTTGCATGTACAGATGCCCGTTTTAACAAGGTAGCGGCGACTTGGCTTCGGGCTCATCCCGAGGCAAGCCGTGCGTTTAGACCTTTGTCCGCCTCGAGTCAATCGGGCAGCAGGTATTCCACCAGTTCTGTCCGTTGCAGGGCCAGAAAGTTGTCATCCGAGATCATCGTGGCGCGCAGCCGCCCCTGATCATCCCGCCAGATCGAAAGCCCCTCGAGGTTGTCATGCGCTCCGGTCCCGGTTTCGAACAGGATTTCTTCGGCTTGAAGCAAATCCTCGGTGATCTGCCATCGTCTGAGGCGCGATCGAAACCCAATCGCAGACACGGCACGTTCCAGAACATAGAGCCTGCCACCTGGTCCGAAATCAGCGGCGACAGGCAGGAACTTACCACGCGGCGGCAGCACAAATGGCAAAGACCATCCGCGGCCATCCCAACGATAGACGGGGATATCGCCACGAACTGTGCGGCTCTTTTCGGTCAGGGTATAAAGCTGCCCATTGGTGTCAATCGCCAGCGCTTCGAACGATCCATTAGGTTGTAAAGCCCTAAAGTCCCTTGGTATCGGCAGAACCTGCGCTTTGGTTCCGGGCGCAGGATAGTAGGCAACGCGATGAATGCCTTCAAACGAGATGTAGAAACCACCATCCGGCGCAATGGCGAATCCCTCGGAATCTCCGGCGGTGCCAGTCATGCGTCGACCCTTGCTGGAAAGAACTGGCCAATGACCCAGAATCTCGACATCCATGATTTGGCCAGCGTCACGCTTGATCCGAGCAGACACCAACGTAGCCCGGTCACTAAGAGCGATCATGCGGTGTCCGTCATCGGAAATATGGATCGCCGAAAACCCGCCGAACCAGTCCGCAGTGTGCCGCCAGGCAAAGCTGTTCACGTGCGTGGCCGTTTTGACCTCGACCGCCCAGACCGAACCGGCCAGCAGAACCGCAATCAGTTGGATTGCAAGACGGCTGCACATTGCTGGGGCAAATCAGCCAGAACATATTCCCGGCGTTTCTTGGGCGGCGGCGCGTTCGGATCAGGCGGCGGTGGGTTGAGGATATTGTTCACCCATTCCTGGGCCTGCGCGCAGCCATCTCCCTTGGGCGGCGGGTCCTGGTTGACACAGCCGCGCGAACCCTTGGGGCATTTCAAGCGCACATGGAAATGGTAGTGATGCCCCCACCATGGGCGGATCTTGCGCAGATAGGCTCGATTGCCTTTCTCATCTTTGCACATCTGCACTTTGGCACCGGGAAATACGAAAATCCGCGCCACGCGCTTGTCCTGGGCGGCTTCGCGCAGCACGGCATGGTGCTGCTTTGTCCAGTTGCCGTTCACAAAAGCCCCGTTGGCGCGGCGCAGGGAAATCGACGAGATGTTCTCGCGCGCCTTGCGAGAAAGCCGCATGTTGTCGCCGGGCAGCATCCAGATATCGATGTCCAATCCCAATTGATGAGAACGGTGGCCGGATGTCATCGGCCCGCCGCGTGGCTGGCTGATATCCCCGACATAGAGACCATTCCACCCCGGTTGCCGGGCTGCGAACTTACTCAGGTCCTGCACATAATCGATCGCTTGCGGGTGCCCCCAGTTGCGGTTGCGCGACAGGCGCATGGCCTGCCATGTCGGCCCGGTTTCGGGCAGTTGCACTGACCCGGCGGCACATCCGCGCGAATAACTGCCGAACGCGGCCGGTTTTTGCTGTGAACTTTGTTTTTGCGCCCCGAACAATTGCTTGGCCAAGGGTTGCGCCCCCGCCATTCCTGCCCAAGTGATCGCGGCGAATATCGCCAAAAAACGTAGTAATATCATCTGCTCTGATCCCCTTCCGGCTTGACCCAGCGCATCAGGAATAAACCCAGAATAAACAACAGAATGATCGGTGACACCCCCAAGCGTGCACTGCCGGTGGTAGTTGTGGCAATCCCGATCAGCAAGGGCGCGGCAAAGGCGGTGGCGCGGCCCGACAAGCCATACAGGCCAAAGCTCTCGACCGGGGCCTTCGGATCGGTATGACGCACCATCAGGGAGCGGCTGGCCGATTGCAGAATACCGCCCATACCGCCGATCAGCACCCCACAGCCGAAAAACACCATATCCGGCAGGCCCGATCCTTCGGGCAGCGCAATGCCGTAAATCTGTGTCCGATCCATCGACACGACGGTGATGCAGACGAAGATCAACACCCAGATTGCCACAAGAATGACCGGTTTAGGGCCGTATTTCTTATCCATCTTGCCGCCAATCCAGGCAAAGATGGCCGAGGCCAGAACGCTGACGATCCCGAACACACCGATCTTGATCAGGCCCCATTCCAGAACCAGCCGCGCATAAACGCCGCCAAAGCTGTAAAGTCCGTTCAGCGCATCGCGATAGAACATGGACGAGCCCAAATAGGTCGCCAGACTGACCCGATGGCGCAGGTCCGAGATGGATTTGCCAAGCAGGCGCAACGCCTCACCAAAGCTGCCCGTCTTATTGCTGTCCGGGTCATCGCGCACCCACAGGAAATACGGCACCATGAACAAGGCGAACCAACCGGCAGTGAAAGGACCGACGAACCGCGTGCCCTCTTGCATGGCCGCATCCAGCCCGAACATCGGGTTCATTCCGATCAGCGTCTTGCCGTTGGGCTGTTCGACAAACAGGGCCAGCATGATCGCCAGCGAGATCAGCCCGCCGAAATAGCCAAAGGCAAAGCCCGAGCCCGAGATCTCTCCGACCTCGTTGTCATCGCCCAGATCGGGCAGCTGCGAGTTGATGAAGATCAGCGCATATTCCGCGCCCACAAAGCCCAACCCAAAGGCCGACAGCATCAGCCACATGTTTGATCCATCGGGCATCGTGAACCACAGGGCGGCCGAGCCGACCGCATACATCACCGAAAAGGCAAATATCCACGGGATGCGCCGCCCCGACACATCCGCCATCGCGCCCAGCAAAGGCGCCCCGAAAGCGATGATCAGCCCGGTGATCGTCAGGCAGTTGGCCCAAACCGTCTGCGCCCGCGCCGCCGCGGCCTGAGGCCCAAGCCCGGTGCCCGAGAAGTACCCCGCCGCTACACCGGCGAAATAGGGGCCGAAAACAAAGGTGACCAAAAGGGTGTGATACGGTTGACTGGCCCAGTCGAAAAACCACCAGCCCCAAATGCGCCTGCGCTTGGAAATCTCTGCCATGACCGCCCCTGATTATCGTTGCGTTCATAAGACGGGGCTTTGCCCCGTTTCGCAAGCGTTCTGTTGGCGCGGGCTTGCTCTTTGATGCGGGGGCGCTTAGGTCTCGTCAGACGAGTATTCTGGAGGCCCCATGCTGTCGCTGATCCAAATTCTGCTGCTGATCCTGGACATTGTCTGGTTCATCATCCTGGCCCATGTGATCATGAGCTGGCTGATCAACTTTCAGGTGCTCAACCTGCATCAACAGCTGGTCGCGCAAATCTGGTACGGCCTCAACCGGATATTAGAGCCTATATATGGCCCGATCCGCCGCTTTCTGCCCGCGATGGGCGGGCTGGACCTGACGCCTCTGGTGGTGCTGGTTGGCGTTTACGCGCTGCGGATCATTCTGATCAACAATATGGTCTATTTCGTCTGACCTCTTGTTCACCGAATCTTAGTATGTGATTGTCCTGTCTTAAGAGCAGATAAACCTTAAAACAGGGCAACCCCGCACATGTTCGACGCCGCACCAATGCTGCGAGATGTCTTTGGATTCGACGATTTCCGACCCGGTCAGGAAGAGATTGTCGACGCCGTGACCGCAGGCGAAAACGTGCTGGCGATCATGCCGACCGGCGGTGGTAAATCCCTGTGTTATCAGTTACCTGCCCTGTTGCGCGACGGGGTGACCGTAGTGATCTCACCGCTGATCGCCTTGATGCGCGATCAGGTGCGAGGGTTGCAGGAAGCTGGCGTTGAGGCCGGGGCGCTGACCTCGGGCAATACTCCCGAAGAGACCGATGCGGTGTGGGAGGCGTTGGAGGCCGGGCGGCTGAAACTCCTCTACATGGCCCCCGAACGTCTGGCCGCCGGGTCAGCGCTGGGGATGCTGCGCCGGATCAATGTCAGCCTGATCGCCGTGGACGAAGCCCATTGCGTCAGCCAATGGGGCCATGATTTCCGCCCTGATTATTTGCGGATCGGAGAGTTGCGGCGGGCGCTGAGTGTACCTCTGGCCGCTTTCACTGCAACGGCGGATGCGGAAACGCAGGATGAGATCGTCGAAAAGCTGTTCGACGGCACTGCGCCACGCAAGTTTCTGCGCGGATTCGACCGGCCAAACATCCATCTGGCCTTTGCCGCAAAGGATGGTCCACGCAAGCAGATTCTCGACTTCGCCGCCGCCCGCAAAGGGCAATCGGGCATCGTCTATTGCGGCACCCGCAACAAGACCGAGGTGCTGGCCCAGGCCCTGCGCGCCGAAGGCCACGTGACATGTCACTATCACGGTGGGATGGATCCCGAAGACCGCCGTATCGTTGAGGCCCGTTTCGCTCGCGAGGACGGGTTGATCGTCGTAGCCACTGTGGCGTTCGGCATGGGCATCGACAAACCCGATATCCGTTGGGTTGCCCACGCGGACCTGCCCAAATCCATCGAAGCTTACTATCAGGAAATCGGCCGTGCTGGGCGCGACGGCGGACCCGCCGAAACCCTCACCCTGTTCGGCCCCGATGACATCCGCCTGCGCCGGTCGCAAATCGACGAGGGGCTCGCCCCGCCCGAACGCCGCATGGCCGACCACGCAAGGCTGAACGCTCTGCTGGGATTGGCTGAGGCGTTGGAATGCCGCCGTCAGACTCTGTTGGGCTATTTCGGTGAACAGGCCGAACCCTGCGGAAAATGCGATCTGTGTGACACCCCTCCTGAAGTGTTCGACGGCACCACCCCGGTCCGCATGGCCCTGTCCGCGATCCTGCGGACCGAGGAATGGTTCGGCGCAGGCCATCTGATCGACATTCTGTCGGGTAATGAAACCGACAAGATCCGCGCGCGCCGTCATGACAGCCTGTCCACCTGGGGCATCGGCAAGGACTGGTCGCGCCCGCAATGGCAGGCGATCTTCCGGCAGATGATGGGTCACGATCTGGTGCGCCCGGACCCCGAACGCCACGGTGCCCTGCGCATGACCGAGGCCGCCAAGCCGATCCTGAAAGGCGAAGCCCAGATCAACCTGCGCAAGGACACAATCCGAAAGGCCACCCGCCGACCTGCCGTTAAAATGATGGTGTCCGAAGAAGACGCGCCGCTGCTGAGCGCGCTCAAGGCCAAACGCCGCGCGTTGGCAGAAAGCGCGCGCGTGCCGGCCTATGTCATTTTCCCTGACCGCACCCTGATCGAAATGGCAGAAAACCGGCCCGTAACGCTGGATGATATGGCCCGCATCGGTGGCGTCGGCGCGAAAAAGCTGGAACGCTATGGCGATACCTTCCTTGAAGTGGTCGCCGGTGCCGTCGAGGCCGTGCACCCCGCCCGCCGCAAGCTGGCCGGGCGCGATCAGGGCGAGATTTACGACCGGCTGCTTGAGGTTCAATCGCAACTGTCGCGCGGCCCCGACGGGATCGACAAACCGCTGACCTGCTCGGCTTCGCAACTGGCCAAGGTCGCGCAGTTGCGGCCCGACGATCCACGCGGGTTGGAACAGGTTCTGGGCGACCGCCGTCACGAAAGGTTCGGCGCCGCGTTTCTGGACGTGTTGCAACAGGCGAGCTAGATACCGCGGGACAGGCAAGAAACGAGGGCGGATATGCTGGTAGTGATTTCCCCGGCCAAACGGCTGGACTGGGCAGAGCAGGACGTCGAGGTCACGCAGCCCGACTTTCAAGACGACGCGATCCGGCTGTCCAAAACCGCCCGCAACCTGACGCTGGCTGATCTGAAGAAACTGATGGACCTGAGCGATGATTTGGCGCGCCTGAACCGCGACCGGTACCGCGCTTTTTCCGATACCCCTGAAGCGTATGTGACCCGTCCCGCCGCGCTGGCCTTTGCGGGCGATACCTATCAGGGGTTGGAAGCGGCGTCACTGGACGCGGATGAAATGGCCTGGGCACAGGATCACCTTCGTATTCTGTCCGGCCTATACGGCGTACTGCGCCCGCTGGACGCGATACAGGCGTATCGGCTTGAAATGGGCAGCAGGCTGAAAACCCGGCGCGGCAAGAACCTGTACGAATACTGGCGCGATCAACTGAGCAAGGCGCTGAACGCGCAAGGGGCCGTGGTCAACTCGGATGTTCTGGTGAACTGCGCCAGTCAGGAGTATTTCGGCGCGGTCGATGCGAAGGCACTGAAACTGCGGGTGATCACGCCGGTCTTCATGGAAGACAAGGCAGGCACCCCCAAGATCGTCAGCTTCTTTGCCAAGAAGGCGCGCGGTGCCATGGCGCGCCACATCATCCAACACCGCCTGACCGATCCCAAGAGCCTGCTGGATTTCGACACCGGAGGATATGAATATCGCCCCGAGCTGTCGGAAGACGACAAACCCGTCTTCGTACGCCCCTATCAGGCCTGATCCAGCATCGACGGGTCAAAGGCGACCAATTCGACCGTATTGCCCTCGGGGTCTTCAGTGAAAATGCCGCGCCATCCGATCCAGCCAAACTGTTCGACGCGGTAAGGTTGGCCGATCTTGTCATACCAGCGCATCACAGCCGCTTGCTCATCGAAAGGCAGGGAAAGCGCGATGTGATGCAGCGACGATCCGGCACCGGTCGTGGGCTTGTCTGCACCGGTGGGGTGCAGCCCGGGCCGCGGGGCGGCCATGTGATGGAATAGGGCCAGCACTTGCGTGTGCCCGCCAAACCCTTCGGCGATGCGAAAAAAGGTGATGGCGCTGTTGTGGTCACCGGTCAGGCGCTCCAACCCGATCACGTTTTCATAAAACTCAACCATTACGCCCATATCCGCGCAACGAATGGCAATCTCGCCCAAAGCACGGGGGTGAAATCCACGGTCTGACATGGCATCAGGCTAGCTGGCCGTTGCGTCTTCGGCAATGATGGGTAAGGCTTCCTCGGGCTGATGATCCAGGATCATCCGATGGATTTTCAGTTTCTGCAGCGGTTTGGTCAGATAATGATCCAGCCCCGCCGCCAGGATACCCTGATCATCCCCGGCCATGGCATGAGCGGTCAGAGCCACTATCGGCACATGCCGCCCTGTTGCGATCTCACGCCGCCGGATTTCTGCCGTGGCCTGTTTGCCATCCATCCTGGGCATCGAGATATCCATGAATATCAGGTCCGGATCGAAATCCTGATGCCTGTCCAACGCCTCGACCCCGTTGCCCGCGAATTGCAGGTTGATGTTCAGATCCTTGACCATCTTTTGCAAGATCAGCTGATTGGTCCGGTTGTCCTCTGCCGCCAGAACGCGCATCTGCCGTTGACGTTCGCCGGGCTGCGCAGGCGGGGTCTTAGGTACCTCCGGCCCCAAGTCCGGCAAAGCAGAGGCCCGTCCCAGCATGGCCAGGCGCGAATACAGTTCGGCCCGGGGGATGGGTTTCTGCAACACCCCCTCGATCAAATGACGCACCGGGTTTGCGTGGATGACCCCCGGATTGGCCGACATCACCACCACCGGCAAATCGCCCCATCCCCTGCCCTTGAGCGTGGCCGCCAGTTCCAGCCCGTCCATATCCGGCAGATCGTGATCGCACAGCAGCAGATCCACACTTCCATCGACGGCGGCCAGCGCTTCACTGCCTGAAGCGCAGACGGTGACCCGCGACCCCAACCGCCCCAGCTGCTTTGACAGAATGGCCCGGTTCACCGCCAGATCCTCGACCACGATCACATGGCGCAAACGGCCCGCAAGGTCGGGTGGTGTGGGCTGAGGCCCCTCGACTGTGGGCAAGGAGATACGGAAGCCGAAACACGATCCCTGCCCCGGGTCGCTTTCGACCCAGACCGTGCCCCCCATCAGCGCGACCAGACGTTTGGTGATGGCCAGCCCCAGCCCGGTGCCCTCAAATTCGCGGTTTTTCGCGTCTTCGACCTGATTGAATTCACCAAAGATGTGCCCGATCTTGTCGGCCTCGATACCGATACCGGTATCTTCGATCGCCACGTGGATATCGCAGGTATTCATGTCTGCATTCGGCACCCCGGTCACACGGATCAACACGTGCCCCTCGGAGGTGAACTTGACCGCGTTGCCCACCAGATTGGTCAGCACCTGCCGAACGCGGCCTGGATCGCCCACAAACAGGGTCGGCAAGAACAGGTCATAGTCGACCAGCAGCGACATCCCCTTGTCGCGCACGCTGGGTTGCAACAGCATCACGACTTCAAGAATGCAGCGTTCGAAATCGAACTGCTCGGGGTGCAGGATCAGCTTGTCGGCCTCGATCTTCGAGTAATCCAGCACGTCGTTGATGATCACCAGCAGCGCCTCGCCCGAATTGCGGATGGTGTTGAGATACTGGCGCTGCTCCTCGTCCAGCGGGGTTTCCGACATCAGCTCGGTCATTCCGACAATGCCGTTCATCGGCGTTCTGATTTCGTGGCTCATATTGGCCAGAAAGGCGGATTTGGCCCGGTTTGCGGCCTCGGCCCGTTTGCGCGCGGCGTTCAGTTCAGCCTCGTGCCGGACCGAGGCGGTGATGTTCAGGCCCAGGCTGACCACATCGCCGCCGTTGCCGCGCTGGTCGATCATCTTGAAATACTCACCATTCCACAGCTTGACCACCACCGAATCCGGTTGCGGCTGCGCCCAACGGTCCAGCATTCTGGCCTGCCAATCCGCCGCCGTCTCAGCGCCGGTGTCGATCAACCCTTCATCGGTCAGTATCTCAAGAATGCGCCCATAGGATATCCCCGGCTCCACTTCATCCAGCCCGTCAAACAGGCTGAAGTATGTCGCGTTGGCCCCGATCAGGCGGTTTTCATGGTCAAAGAAGGCAAAACCGTCCTGAATGGTCTGCATCGAATGCCACAGGCGGCGCTCGGCTACCTCGATCTTGGCGTTGGCTTCTGTCAGGTCGGATTTGACCTTTTCATTCTCATCCCGGACAGTTTCAACCTCGGCCTGGGTTTCGTCGATGCGTTTGGTCAGCGCCATTGCGTGCAGGCCCAGTTGGCGATTGGCTGCCGAAAGCTCGGCCTGTTTCATCGCCAGCAGACGTTCGGCCGCCAATCGCGCGCGCCGTTCCTGTGCCAGTTTGTTTGCAAGACTCATCTTTGGTGATCCCGGACCATTGCGCGACCAGCATCCGCGCAGAGCGTGAAAAAGTGTTTAAGCAGTTGCCCGATCCGCGCGCCCCATGTCAGAGTTTTGAAAACCGGAGGTTCCTATGCGTTTTGTTCTTTCTACTGCAGCAGCTTGCGCACTTACCTGTTTTGCATCGTCAGCAGCGGGTAATTGCGCCACGGATGCTCAGGTGGATCAGTATGTGCAGGACTATCTGGCCAATACGCCCACGTCTGCCCTGTCCGTCGGTGGCAGTATGGAGGACGCGCTGTGCACCCAGATCAAACTTGTGTCCGCGTTAGAGCCACATATGGGTCCGGTCATCGGCTACAAGGCAGGCCTGACCAGCGCCCCGGCACAAGAACGGTTCGGCGCCGCCGAACCGGTTCAGGGCGTCCTGTTCCGCGATATGATGCTGGAGGACGGGGCAACGGTACCGATCACATGGGGCGCCCGTCCGGTGTTCGAGGCCGATCTGATTCTGGTCGTCGGGGACGCGGGCATCAATCAGGCCACCACACCCGCCGAGGTCATGCAGAACATCTCGGCGATCCGCCCCTTCATCGAGCTGCCTGACCTGACGCTGGCCGAGGGCGAACCGATCACCCCGGTGACCCTGACCGCCATCGCGGTTGCGCCAAAACTGGGCGTGGTAGGGTCTGAAATCCCGGTTTCTGACCCTGCAGCGATGACGCAGGCGCTGGCGGACATGGCCGTCACGCTCAGCGCTGCGGATGGAGAGGTTCTGGCACAAGCCTCCGGCGCAGCAGTTCTGGGCCATCCGGCGAATGCCGCTCTGTGGCTGATGTCGAAAGGTATCGAGTTTCAGCCCGGAGATCTTATATCGGTCGGGTCTTTCGGGCCGCTTGTGCCCCCGGCAAAGGGCAAGGGCGGGGCATCGGCCACCTATACCGGATTGCCCGGCAATCCCACAATCAGCGTGGTGTTTGAGTAATCAGCGCCGCCCCTCGCGCAGCCAGCCAGCCAGCAGGAACCCTCCGGCCAGGACCAGGACCAGCCACGGCGGCAGCAGCCCGGCCTGCGTGACGTCACGCGTCTCATAGGCGTTGCGCGGGGTCAGGCCGATCCAACCGCGACCCGAGGCCGGACGCCCGGCGCGCACATTGCGGATCGCGGGCAACCCGTCCTCCAACCGCATCGCACCGCCGCGCAGCTCATCCAGCACGGGCTCCAGTATCTCTGCAGTGGCAATGGTGCGTTCAAATTCCTTCGGCGCGGCGGGGCCCAACCCGATTACCGCCATCTGTTCGCCCTCCTGCAGACGGTAAAGGCCTATCTCGGGCCCATAATATAGCGCCTCGAACCGGCCCGGAGACACTTCGTCCAGTATGACCTCAAGCGTTTCACCGTTGGGGCGAGTGATGGTCACTGGCCCGACCTCGTCTTCCAACGTCTGGCGGATGATGCGCATGACCTGCCCGTTGGCCTCGGCCCACAGGGCTTCTTCCTCCAGCTCGGGTTCTTTCATCATCCAATGGGCCAGACGACGCAGCAATTCCAACTGCGGCCCGCCACCTTCGAACCCCCGGCTCCATAGCCAGGCATGGTCCGAAGCCAGCAGCGCTACGCGCCCTTCGCCCACACGGTCCAACACCAGCAAGGGGCGTTCGTCCACGCCGGTCATCAACAGCTCACCGGTCCGGTGGTTCACGTCGATCTGACGCAGCCATGCGCCCCAATCCTCGGAATCGCCCAGATTGGTTGTCACCGGATGGCGGTGCCCCAGATCAGTGACCATGGGCACAAAGCGTTCCTCGATCACCCGCGCCGTGGGCTGTGCGGGCAATATTGGCGCCAGAGGTGAGCGGAAGATACTGTCAGCGCTGGCGAAATCCGGCCCGGCAGCAATCAGCACCGCGCCGCCTTCGTTGATGTAGTTGGTGACGTTGTCCAGATAGATCGCAGGCAGGATGCCGCGCCGCTTGTAGCGGTCAAAAATGATCAGGTCGAAATCGTTGATCTTTTCCAGAAACAGCTCGCGCGTGGGGAAGGCGATCAGCGACAGTTCGTCCACCGGCACGCCGTCCTGTTTTTCGGGCGGGCGCAGAATGGTGAAATGCACCAGATCGACCGAGCTGTCGGATTTCAGCAGGTTGCGCCATGTCCGCCCGCCAGGGTGCGGCTCACCCGAGACCAGCAGCACCCGCAGCCGGTCGCGCACGCCGTTCATCTGGATCAGCGCGGTGTTGTTGCGGTCGGTCAGTTCCCCCTCGGCCTGCGGCACGGTGAACTGGATGACGTTGCGGCCGCCATGGGGCAGCGTGATGGGCAGTTCGACATCAATGCCGATGGGGATATTCAACTGCTCGGGCTCGGCCCCGTCGACCGACAGCTCAAGCGGCGCGGTCACTGCACCCGCAGGCGCGGCCCCGCTGTCCTCGACACGCAGGGTCAGGGTCACAGGTTCGCCGATGATGGCAAAGGCAGGTGCGTTGCGAACGATCAGGCGGCGGTCCCAGTCGCTGTCGCGCCCGGTTTGCAGCAAGTGCAGCGGCGCGGGCAACTCAGGCGCCTGATCGACGTCATGCACGATGCCGTCTGACACCACCAGAATACCCGCGATCCGGGCGCGCGGCTCCTCGGCCAGCGCCTCGTTCAGCGCGGCCATGACCTGCGTACCTTCGTCGCCGTTGCCGTCACCCACCTTGATCCGGCGCAATTCGGTGTTGTCGCGGGAGTCGATCTCGGCAGCCAGATCCTCGGCTGCCTGCGCCGTCTGCTCGGCCCGGTCCGAGAGCGTCTGGCTGGCGCTTTCATCCTCGATCATCAGCACGATGTCGGTCAGCGGTGCGCGGTCTTCGACCTGATAAACCGGCCCCGCCAGCGCTGCGATAACAATCAACGCCGCCAGCCCGCGCAAGGCCCAGCCGGACAGGCCGCGCCACAGTGCCAACAGAACGCCAGCGATCGCAATCGCGGCAACGGTGACCAGAATTGGCCAAGGGATCAGCGGATCGAATATGACGGTTCCGGTCATTGTCCCAACCTGTCCAAAAGCGCAGGCACGTGGACCTGATCGGATTTGTAGTTCCCGGTCAGCACATGCATCACCAGATTGACGCCAAAGCGATTGGCCAGCTCGCGCTGACGCTCGCCAGCATAGCCGCGCCCCACCGGCAGCAGAGCCTGCCCGTTGCGGTCCACCGCCCAGGCCGAGGCCCAGTCGTTGCCGCCGATCACCACCGGGGTCACGTTGTCATTGAGGTTGCGGAAGGGCATCCCTTCGATCTGTTCCGCATCCATCGGCGCAGCTTCGACCCACACGTCGGTGCCTGCATAACGTCCCGGAAAATCTTGCAGCAGATAGAATGCGCGGGTTAGCACATGGTCGCGCGGGATGGGTTCTAGAGAAGGAATATTCAACGGTCCGGCCAGTTGTTGCAGCTTGCGCCCATTGGGGCTGGCGGCGCCGAACCGCGCCACATCCGCATCCCGCGTGTCGAACAGAATCATACCGCCCGAGCGCAGATAGGCATTGAGTTTGGCATAGGCCTCGGCCGAGGGCTGCGGCTGGTCCGGTGTAATCGGCCAGTAAAGCAGCGGGAAAAACGCCAGCTCATCGCGTTCCAGATCGACCCCGATGGGTTCGATTGGCTCCACCGAAGTACGATAGAAAAGCGTTTGCGACAGGCCCCGCATCCCCGCGCGTGCCACGTCGTCGACCTGCGCATTGCCCGTCAGCACATGGGCCAGCACCAGTTCCTGCGTAGCGTTCAGGGCAAACTCGGTCTCTTCCGGCGTCTGCGCCTGCGCCTCGGGCACCAGCAGTACCGCACTTAGCGCAACAGCCGCTGCTTTGGCCAGACCAAGGCGGCCCGACAAGGCCAGCGAGGCAATCACGTCCACGGTCAGCAGCAGCAGCGCAAGGCTAAGCAGCATACCCCCGATGGGTGTCTCATTGGTCACCTCCTGCCCCTTGATCGGCACATCCGAGGGCCAGGTCAGCGGGTTCAGCACCGCATCCTCTGACAGGACATTCAACGCCAGCTTCTGTTTGCCGCTTTCGTACAAGCCGGGCTGCAAATCCGGGCCGATTGCGCCCGCGAGCAATTCGGTCCCTTCCACCCCGGCAAGGTTACCTGCATCCGACAAGGTGCCGAACCCGTCCATGACTTGTATCGGCTCCCACGTGGTGCCCTGCAGTTGGGCCTCCTGCCGGGATTTGGCCGCCGAAGCCACGGCCAGACGATCCAACATTTCAACGAACAGGCCAGACAGCGGCAGGCTGGACCATTCCGCATCTGCGGTCACGTGGAACAGCACCACCTGACCCAGACCCAGCGCCTTGCGTGTGACCAGAGGCGTGCCGTCCGACAGCGACGCAATGACACGATCCGCCAGATTAGGGTCTGGTTGTGCCATGACCTGCGTGGTGACCGTGACATCGTCGGGCACCTGCAAACCGTAGAAAGGCGAGTTTTCCGGGAAAGGTGCCAGCCCCTTGGCCTCGCCCCAACTCATCGCGCCGCCGACCGAGCGGCCACCGCTGCGCAGGCGGACAGGCAGCAAGGTATCCTCGGCGTCTCGGCCCATATCGCTGGCGGCCATGCGCGGCCCGGCAAAGCGCAGCAGCAACCCGCCCTGTTCCACCCATTCAACTAGGGCGGCCTGTTCACCATCGGACAGTTTCGCCACATCGGCCAGAACGATCACATCCGGGTTGGCGGGCAGAACCTCGAGCAACCCGCCTTCGACGAAATCCGCCGTGGGTTTCAGAACCTGCGTCAGGTAATGCAATGGAGAGAGAAGCTCCAGCCCCTCGCGGTTCAGGGCTCCGGCGATCAGGGCGACCTCGCGCCGACGCAAGCTGTCATCAGTCAGCGTCACCGCTCCGGCCGAACGCTGGCCTTGGATCTCGAACCGGGTGATCCGGGCGCGCAGTTCGGATGGCAGCGCCAGATCCACCCGCGCCAGTGTTTCTCCGCCGGGGAATTCCATCTCGGTCGACTGCAGAACACGCATCGCACCCGCCGGATCACGGCCCTGCGCCAGCACGGTGATACTGTCGGCCAGCCCCGGCGCCGCACGTTGTGCGGTCAGTTGAATCACTCCATCCTGATAAGCGGCAGGCAATATCGCAACCACCGGTGCCGCGGATTGATACACGGTCACCGCGCCCCGCTCTTGCAACGCCGCCAGAATCCGACCGTGGCCCTCATAAGCCACACGGTCGCTGAACCAATGGGTATCAAACCCTCCGTCCAACTGATCCAGCACGGCCAGAGCCTGATCGATCTGTGTTTCGGTGGGTTGCCACGGGGTCGGCGTCAGGCCCGGCAGACGCCCGCGCCATGCCTCAGCCGCCTGAAACACCGGCGTTTCGGGTTCGGTCAGGCGCAGGATGGCTACGGTACGCCCCGACCGCCCGGCCTCGGTCAGTTGCACGTCAACCTGATCCAGCGTTGACGACCACCGCGTTGCCCCCGCCCAGCTGGCGTCCAGCACCAGCAGCAAAGGCCCCGTCCCGGTTTCATCCCGCGAGGGGTTCAGGACCGGTCCGGCCAGCCCGATGATGATCGCCGCCGCCGCCAGCATCCGCAGCAGCATCAGCCACCACGGGGTGCGGTCCGAAACGCTTTCGTCATCCTTAAGCCCCAGCAGCAGCGTCACCGCCGGGAAAAGGCGGCGGATCGGTGCGGGCGGCACGGCGCGCAGGATCAGCCACAGGATCGGCAGGGTCAGTAAACCCAGCAGCACCCATGGGGCGGTAAAGCCGATGCCCGCCAGAACCGTCATCGCGTGCCCCCGTCCAAGGCCCGATAGAGCCACAACAATGCCGCTTGTGCGCTGTCACCGGTATGGTGCAGACCCAGCTGCCAACCGGTTGCGCGGCACAGCTGCGTCAGCGCATCCTTGCGTTTGGCGAGGCGCTCCAGATAGCGGACGCGCAGGTCTCCGGCCTTGAGGGTTTCATGCCGGACCGAACCGCCAACGCTTTCAAAGATCGTTCGGCCACGATAGGGAAAGGTCTCTTCGCCCGGATCGAGAACCTGCAGCAGCACGCCCCGGACACCCCGGTCGGCGGCTTTGGTCAGGGCCAGTTCGACCTCATCCAAGGGGCCGAGGAAATCGGATATGAACACGGCGCGGGCATGCGGGATCATGGCGCGGTGTTCGGGTGGGGTATAGTCGGTGTCGGAATCCTCGGACCAGGCCTGCGCCAGTCGGATGACCTGCGCATTGCCGCGCCGGGGCGGCAGGGTGGTGCCGGTTAGGCCGACCCGCTCGCCGCCACGCACCAGCAGGATGGCCGTGGACAGGCCCAGTAGCCGCGCGCGGTCAGCCTTGGTGGGCAGTGACTTATCAGAGGCAAACCGCATCGACGCGCCCTGATCGACCCACAGCATCACCGATTGCGCAATCTGCCATTCCCGTTCGCGCACAAATTGCTGATCCCCGCGGGCCGAACGCCTGTGATCGATCATCCGGCGGCTGTCACCGATCTGTGCCGGGCGGTATTGCCAGAAATCATCACCAAGCCCCGAACGTCTACGCCCGTGGTCGCCCAGCAACACCGTTCCGGCCAGATGTTCAGCCCGCGCCAACAGGGGCGGCAGCCGGGACGCCTCGGCCTCGGATCTTTCGCGAAGGGTCAGCGCGGCATTCACGCCGCGGCCTCGGTGCGGATTAGCCCGGTAGCGGTAGAATCGATCAGATCGGCCAGGCTGTCACCGCGCGCGCGCGCCGCGAAGTTGAGCGCCATCCGGTGGCTGAGCACCGGACGCGCCATGTCCAGCACATCCTCGGCATTCGGGGCCAGTCGCCCCTGCAACATTGCCCGCGCTCGCACCGTCATCATCAGCGCCTGCGCCGCACGGGGGCCGGGGCCCCAGGCAACAGTCTCGGCCACACGTTCGGACGCGCCCGCCTCTTCGGGGCGGAAGGCGCGGACCAGATCAAGGATCAGCTCCACAACCGACTCTCCCACCGGCATCCGGCGCAACAACACCTGTGCGGCCAACAGTTCCTCTTTGGTGAAAATCTCGTGCGCTTCTTCCTCTTCGACGCCCGTGGTCGCCAACAGGATATCGCGTTCGGTCTGGCGATCCGGGTAGTCCACATCGATTTGCACCAGAAACCGGTCCAGCTGCGCCTCGGGCAGCGGATAGGTGCCCTCCTGTTCGATCGGGTTCTGCGTGGCCAGCACGTGGAAAGGTTCACCCAGCGAGCGATCTTCACCCGCTACGGTCACGGTGCGTTCCTGCATCGCCTGCAGAAGCGCCGACTGGGTACGGGGGCTGGCACGGTTGATCTCGTCCGCCATCAGCAGTTGACAGAAGATCGGGCCGGAGATGAACCGGAAATGGCGACTGCCGTCTTCGGCGGTGTCCAAAACCTCGGACCCCAGAATATCGGCAGGCATCAGGTCGGGCGTGAACTGAATGCGATTTCCGTGCAGCCCCATCACAGTTGACAGGGTTTCGACCAGCCGCGTCTTGCCCAGACCCGGCAGACCGATCAACAAAGCGTGACCACCACAAAGCAATGCGGCCAGGGTCAGCTCCACGACCCTTTCCTGCCCGATAAAGCGTCGGGTGATCGAGGCCTTGGCCTCTTGCAACTTGTTTTCCAGCGCTTCGATCTCGGACACGAGGTCGGCAGGTTCGGTCATGACTTTCCCTTCCGTGGACTATTATGATTGAAGTGTATCGCGCTGAGAGGAAATGGCAAAAGCAATGAGCGGACAAAAACCTGTGACACCTTCACCTGATGGCCTTGCCGCATCAGTCAAAGCGGCCAAAACCAGGGGATTGCCCCCCGTTCACCTGTGGAATCCTCCGTTTTGCGGCGATCTGGACATCCGGATCGCAAAAGATGGTACTTGGAGTTATCTAGGCTCGCCCATCAACCGGTTCGAGCTTGTGAAGCTTTTTTCTTCAATTCTTAAGAAAGAAGATGGGAAATACTATCTGGTGACTCCGGTCGAAAAGGTGGGAATCACGGTCGAGGATGCCCCCTTTGTGGCCGTTGATTTCGACATCGAGGGCGAAGGTGAGGCCCAAAACCTGCGCTTTTCCACCCATGTCGGTGACACGGCGGTGGCCGGACCGGATCACCCAATCCGTATTGTCATCGACCCCGAAACAGATGAGCCTTCACCCTACATATTGGTTCGCGCAAACCTGGAGGCGCGGATCGACCGCAAGAGTTTCTATCGTCTCGTGGACATCGCCGAACACAGTGGCGATTGGTTCGGCGTGCGGTCCGGCGGGCAGTTTTATCCCCTCATCAAGTCCGATGACCTGCCGGATTAAGCGGGGTTTGCAACCTTGCGATCCTGCGCCAGCACAACCGCCACCGCAACGATCCCGGCGCCCAGCGCGCGGGTCCAGTTCCAATCGTCCCCCAGCACCAGCATGATCACCATCACGTAAAACGGCGCGATGTTGATATGGAACGAGGCCAGCGCCACCCCCAACCGTCCGACCGATGAGATGAACAGAACCTGGCTCACGCCCATCGCCACGAGCGCGTAGATCCCCAACATACCGATCTGCTGGACGTCAATCGGAGCGCTCGGCATGACCTCCAGCCCCAATTGACCGGCCCCGAAAAACAGCAGCAACGCAACCACCAGTCCACCCGCAAAGGTAATGGTGCTGCGCCCTGTCTGACTGAGTTCGGGAAAGTCCCGCGCGGTCGCCATACAGGCCCAACAGAACAACCCGGTGGACACGATGGCACAGGCCGCTCCTAACCCCAATTGCGCCGGTGCCACTGCACTGGTAGCGATCAGACCGCCAACAATCGAAACGATCACGCCGAAGGCAAAGTTCCACCGCAACCGCCGTGTTCCCGTCGCCAGCTCGATGAGCGTCGCAAACAGCGGCGCGCACGAGGCAATGATGGCCACGGTCACCGGATCGGTCATCTTTTGCGCCAGAATGATCAGGAACATGCCCGCGCCCAGCATTCCGCCAACAAATAACGCATGTCCCCAGCGCGCCCGCAAGACACGGTCCGACCCGTCGATAATGAACCAGATCGGCAGCATGACCGCCACCGCCAGCGCCAGCCGTGCGGCAAACAACGCGATCGGAGGCCAACTCTGCAGCAGCACTTCGGCCGCCGGGAACCCTGCTGCCCATGTCAACATCGAGGCGACGGCCAAACCATTGCCGGACAAAGCGGAATTGCCTCCAGCAGACACAGGGAGAGTGTTCCCGCGCACGGGGTCAGGACTCATTGCCATGGGGTTCTTACCTTCTGTTGGCACGGCGTCGTTGAAATGATTCGCCGTATAATTCGGAACGTCTCTGATTTGCGCTGGTCGTTCTGGTCGATTTTCGACAATCTGTCGTTTTTGATCCTCTTTCGCCCAAATCACCCCCCGGCTAAGTTCTGGCCAGCAACAACCCGAGACCGCCCATGCCCAGATTTGCCGCCAATATTTCCCTGCTCTTTGCCGAGCTTCCCTATCTTGAGCGCTTTCAGGCGGCAGCCGAGGCCGGGTTCAATGCGGTCGAAATCCTGTTTCCCTACGAACTGGCCGCCAAGGAAACCCGCCGCGCCCTGCTGGCCAATGGGCTCGAACTGGTGCTGATCAATGCCCCGCCGCCCAACTACACTGGCGGCGAGCCCGGCTATGCCGCCGTTCCGGGCGGCGAGGCGCGGTTCCAGTCCGATGTCCGCCGCGTGCTGCGCTATGCCGATAAGCTGAAGCCCGGGCTGATCCACATCATGGCGGGCTATGCATCCGGGCCGGATGCGCAGGAAAGCTTCGTGCGCAACCTGCAATTGGCCGCCGATTTCGCCCCGCAGCAGCAATTCTCGATCGAGCCACTGAATCCGGTGACGCAGCCCGGCTATTTCCTGAACGACTACGATCTGGCAGCGCAGGTGCTGGACTCCGTAAACCGCCCGAATGTCGGGCTGCAATTTGACAGTTTCCACGCCCATATGATCCACGGCGATGCGCAGGCGATTTGGGATCGCTTTCACCCTCGGGTCGTCCATGCCCAGATCGGAGCTGCCCCGGACCGATGTGAACCGGGGCGCGGGCCAACGGATTTTGGCCGTCTGTTTACCGCTATGGATGCCGCGGGCTATTCCGGCTGGGTCAGTGCCGAATACACACCCTCAACACCCCGAACCCCCGACAGTCTTGGCTGGTTGCAGGTCTAGCTCTGGCCTTTTGACGGAAAATACAGCACATCAGGAACATCACGACCCTCAGGATGCCCTAAATGATTTCTGCCCGCTATTCCCGCGCCTTGTTCAGTCTGATCATGTCCGGCCTGATGTCCTGCATCGTGACCGGCATCGCGACCGTGAAAGCCATTGGACTTGGCCCCAACACCGTCAGCGACTGGATGGCGTCCTGGGCCTTCAGCTGGCCCATCGCCTTCACCGTCATCCTGCTGTTTGGCCCTTCAGTACAACGGCTGGTGAACCGCATGGTCAGTCCACAGGACTGACCCGCTGCAAAGAGGGCCCGTCGTGCCTGATGAGCAGCGCCCCCTAGTGCGCCTCAGCCCAGTTCGCGCCCCTCCCGGCATCGACGCTCAGCTTCACATCTAGCTTCACCGCGGGATCTGACGCGCCTTCCATGACGTCGCGCGCTACGTCAATCACCTGATCCACCGCGCCTTCGGCCACTTCGAACAGCAATTCGTCATGCACCTGCAGCAGCATCTTTGCCGGAAGCCCGTTGATCGCGTCCGGCATCCGCACCATCGCGCGCCGGATCACGTCCGCCGCCGTGCCCTGGATCGGAGCATTGATAGCCGCCCGGCGCGAAAAGCCAGCATGCGGTCCCTTGGCATTGATCTCGGGCGTGTGGATTTTCCGCCCGAACAGGGTCTGCACATAGCCATGCTCCTTGGCGAAGGCGACAGTGTCATCCATGTATTTCCGGATGCCTGGGAAGCGTTCGAAATATCGGTCGATGAAGCCTTGTGCCTCGGCCCGTGGAATACGCAGGTTGCGCGCCAGACCAAAGCCCGAGATGCCGTAGATCACGCCAAAATTGATTGCCTTGGCCTGACGGCGGATGTCCGGTGTCATCTCGTCCAGCGGCACATCGAACATCTCGGACGCGGTCATTGCGTGAATGTCCAGTCCATCCGCAAAAGCCTGTTTCAGCGCCGGAATATCGGCGATATGCGCCAGAATACGCAGCTCGATCTGGCTGTAGTCGAGACTGACCAGCACATTACCCGGCTCGGCAATGAAGGCCTCGCGAATGCGGCGGCCCTCTTCGGTGCGCACCGGAATGTTCTGCAGGTTCGGATCGGTCGAGGCCAGACGCCCCGTGTTCGCCCCCGTAATCGAATAAGACGTATGCACCCGGCCCGTATCCGGGTTGATATGGGTCTGCAGAGCGTCGGTGTAGGTCGATTTCAGTTTGGACAGCTGCCGCCAATCCAACACCCGGCGCGGCAACTCGTGCTCGGTCGCGAGATCTTCCAGAATATCCGCGCCGGTCGAGTATTTCCCGGTCTTGCCCTTCTTGCCGCCCTCCAGCCCCATCTTGTCGAAAAGGATCTCACCCAGCTGTGCAGGCGAGCCGACGTTGAAACTCTCACCGGCCAGTTCGTGAATTTCAACCTCTAATCCGGCCATTTTCTGCGCAAAGGCGTTCGACATCCGGCTGAGAACATCGCGGTCGACTTTAATGCCGTGCATCTCCATCTCGGCCAGAACCGGCACCAAGGGGCGTTCAAGTGTTTCATACACCGTCGTCACCTGCACCTGATGAAGTTGCGGCTTGAACAGTTTCCACAGGCGCAGGGTGATATCCGCATCTTCGGCGGCATATGCGGTCGCCTCATCAATCGGCACCTTGTCAAAGGTGATGGCCGACTTGCCCGAGCCCAGCAGCGGTTTGATCGGGATCGGCGTGTGGCTCAGATAACGTTCGGACAACGTATCCATGCCGTGCCCGTGCTCACCGCCATGCATGGCGTAGGACATCAGCATCGTGTCATCGATCGGGGCCACATCAACGCCATATCGCTTAAAGATCTTGGCATCGTATTTCATGTTCTGCCCGATCTTCAGGATCGACGGGTCCTCAAGCATCGGTTTCAGCAAGGTTAGAGCCTCATCCAGCGGCATCTGCCCCTCGGCCAGCGCATCCGAGCCGAACAGGTCATCCACCGCTCCATCGCGGTGGGTCAGCGGGATGTAACAGGCTTCCCCGGCCTCAACACACAACGAAATCCCCACCAGATCGGCGATCATCTCGTTCAGGCCAGTGGTTTCAGTGTCCACGGCCACCCAGCCGCGCTCATAGGTCTGATCGATCCATTTCTGCAGCGCGCCAGCATCGCGGACACATTCGTATTTCGACGTATCGAATGGCAGCGCTTCGGCCTCTTCGACCTCGGCAACAGGGGCGGGTGCATCAGCAATCACCGGAGCCTCGGCCCCAAGCTTGTCAGCGATGCGCTTGGTCAGGGTGCGGAACTCCATCTCGGCCAGAAAACCCAGCAGGGTGTCTGGCTCGGGGTCTTTTACCTCCAGATCGTCCAGGGTGAAATCCAGCGGCGTCTGCTCATCCAACTGCACCAGCTTCTTCGACAGCTCGATCTGGTCGCGTTTTTCGATCAGGGTCTGGCGCCGCTTGGGTTGCTTGATCTCTTCGGCGCGATCCAGCAGCGTTTCCAAGTCGCCATACTCGTTGATCAGCAGGGCCGCCGTCTTGACTCCGATCCCCGGAGCCCCTGGCACATTGTCGACCGAGTCCCCGGCCAGGGCCTGCACGTCGACCACCCGTTCCGGCCCGACACCGAATTTCTCGAACACGCCGTCCCGGTCAATGCGCTTGTTCTTCATCGCGTCCAGCATTTCCACGCCATCGCCGACCAGCTGCATCAAATCCTTGTCGGAACTGACAATGGTCACCCGGCCCCCCGCCTCACGCGCCTGCACGGCCAGAGTGGCGATAATGTCGTCGGCCTCATAGCCCTCAAGCTCTTTGCAGGCGATGTTGAAGGCGCGCGTCGCCTCGCGGGTCAGCGGCATCTGCGGGCGCAGGTCCTCGGGCATCGCCTCGCGGTTTGCCTTGTAGAGGTCATAGAGATCATTTCGGAACGTGTGCGAGCCTTTGTCAAAGATCACCGCCACATGGGTCGGCGCATCCGGCCCCGCATTCCCTTCGACATATTTCTGCAGCATGTTACAGAACCCGGACACGGCTCCGATCGGCAACCCGTCGGATTTCCGCGTCAGAGGCGGCAGCGCATGATAAGCTCTGAAAATAAAGGCCGATCCGTCGATAAGATGCAGGTGACAGCCTTTTCCAAACCCACTCATGCCCGTGCTCCTGTCTTTTAGGTATGTCCGTCCTGCCATGGAACGCAGGCGGATACCAGTAGGAGATCTTGCGGGTCAGGCCTCAGTCGGCCTTGATCCGGGCTCAGGGATAGAACTCGCACCACCCGGTATGTATCCAGCCCCGAAATTGAGATTCGACGTTGTTGATCGCACCGTTTTCAACGTAACACCATTTCCCGTCGCAGGCACGAACATAGGCCGCGTCACCATTCCTGAGGCTACCGATCTGTTGGTATGACGTACCTGGCCCGGTCCTCAGTGCCAGAAATCCGTCTCCATTCGGGTTTAGACCTTTGACCAGGCACCCGGTATCAGTGATGGCTGGCCCGGTTGGTTGCACAATCTGTTGCGAATAGGCTGTTGTCGAAAATAACACGCAAAACGCTGCGCTCAAAAAACGCCTCATCTCAATAAACTCCAACTTGACTGTCAAAAAATAGTCGTAAAACTCTAACCCAAGCCCCGTCATCCGTCTATGAAACGGTTCGGGGCACTTGCGCCTTTCGGATCTTACGCTCGGCGCCGCGCAGTCTCTGGGCGCGCGCAGTTCAGGCCTTGCTGAATACCTGCAGCGTCTTGTCCCAATGCAAATCGGTGCGCTCGGCGATCTGTTGCATCTGCTTGTTCAGCGAACGGTCGTTCAACCGGCGGCTCAGCGATCGCAGCGGGATGAGGTTGCGCTCTCCGTACCCGTCGATCAGGAGGAACATCCGGGCCCCGTTGCGAACACCGTAGACAATGTTCTGTTCGTGAATGTCCCGGCCCACGATCTGAAACTCGAACAGCTTCTGCACAAAACTGTTGAGGTCGGCCAGGGTCTCGTCGTTCAGCAAGTGATGCTTGCTCATCCACAACAGGTGATGCGCAAGTTCCCCGTCCTCGGATTGTATCCGTTCAACCACAACCCCCGGCCCGACATCCGTCTGCACCACGCCAAAAGACCGCGCCAAGGGCAGATGGGCGATATCACCACCGCTTTTCAGCGCCGCCTTCATTTCGCATTCAAGCTCTTTCAGCGCGTTTCGAAAGGCCGAATCCGGCAGGATGCGCCGTATCAACCGCTTGGAGAAGGAACGATTCGGGCGCGTGCGCGGCCGTGTCACCTTGATCAAAAGCTCTGGCTGGCCCGGGCAGGCATACACGTTTCTGTGGCCGCCTTTTGCCAGAAGGTCCTGATCGGATAACTGCAAGAGCTGCAGTGAAAAGAGCATCCAGCCTCCGCGCCGTCCTGAATCACAAAACACCTGCGGGCTTTGACGGATCACAATCCAGCAGGCAACATGTCACTGTATCAGACTTCGGCCTCGGTCCCAGCCAGCACGTATTTGCAATCGCAATAGGGGCACTCGACCCAGCCGGTATCCTCGGGGATCTGCAACCAGACGCGCGGATGGCCCAATGCGCCTTCGCCGCCATCACAGGCAACACGGGCGGTTTCGACGATCTTTGTTTCCGGCGCTTCGATTGTCACGGCTTGCGATCCTTCTTCGGTTGTCGGCCTCGCGGGCATGTAATAGGTGCGTTTATGAGCGATGAGCAAACCGGGGGCAAGGGTCACATGCGTGATGCGGCAATCAGGATCGACGGGCTGCGCAAGACCTATCGGGGCGGCAAAGGCCAACCCGAGAAACACGCGCTGAAAGGCATTGACCTGACCGTTCCGCGTGGCTCGGTGTTTGGCCTGCTGGGGCCGAACGGGGCCGGGAAGTCGACCCTGATCAATATTCTGGCCGGGCTGGTGGTGAAATCTGCGGGCAAGGTGTCAATCTGGGGTTTCGATCAGGATCAGAACCCGCGCCAGTCCCGCGCTGCAATCGGCGTCATGCCACAAGAGCTGAACCTTGACCCGTTCTTCACTCCTCGTGGCGCGCTGGAGGTTCAGGCCGGCCTGTATGGCGTTCCCAAGGCTCAGCGCCGCAGCGATGAGATTCTCGCACTGGTCGGCCTCAGCGACAAGGCCGAGGCTTATGCCCGGACCCTGTCCGGGGGCATGCGACGGCGGTTGCTGCTAGCCAAGGCGCTGGTGCATCACCCGCGGATCCTTGTGCTGGACGAACCCACGGCGGGCGTGGATATCGAGTTGCGTCAGATGCTCTGGACCAATGTGCGCAAGCTGAACGAACAGGGCATGACCATCATCCTGACCACCCATTATCTGGAGGAAGCGCAGGAGATGTGTGACGAGATCGCAATCATCAACCATGGCGAAAAGATCGCACAGGACAGCACTGCCAACCTGCTGGGCCGCATGGACAGCCGCACCATGGTGATCGCCCCGGACAGCCCGATCACCGATCTGCCCGTAACCGAGGGCGTCGAAGCCACCCTGCGTGATGATGGCAGTCTGGTGCTGCAATACCGCAGCGCCCAGACCAGCGCCGAGCAGGTGCTGCAATCCGTTCGCACCGCAAATATCCGTATCCGCGACGTCCGTACCGAGGAAGCAGACCTTGAGGACGTGTTCCTTGCGCTGACCTCTGCCCGCGCTGAGGATGCCCCGGCGGATGATCAGGACCAGCCGCGCCGGGGAATGCATAGGGTCAAGTTATGACGCTCACATCCCGTTGCTGAGATCATCAGCGCGGATTGCAATCAGGCGAGTTCCGTCTTGATCCTTGCAACGATCTTGTCGATTAAATCATCCTCGTTGAAACTTGCGAAAACCGGCTTGGTCGCATTGAATTTTCTGTTTTGAGCGCTGGAAATACCTTCGCGCAGAAAATCGCCGACTTCCACGACATCTCCGGGCTTGGCCATGTGAGGCAGCCACATGATATCCCACTTGTCCTGTGGCACACCCAATGTGACATCAACCTCTTCATGCGAAAGAACATGACGGCGATCTATCGGGATGTCGTAGGTTTCCGCGTACTCGGCAACCATGTCGATGAACACACCCAACTGGGTTTCCGTCATCGGGTATTTCCCTTTCTTGAAGGGCCTTTCCTTTGCACCCTGCATACAACACATTGCCAAACCGATTGACCCTGTGTTCTTGGCCCTGACATGCGCGGCATAATCTCCGTCATTCACATTGTTGTTGGCTTCCGGTCTGCGCTTGCACAGCCTGCGCGTTCCATCACCCTCAACAACTTCGTGGTACTTGTCATAATCGCTACCGGACATTTCATACTTCCCTGCTGTCCAGTGCATAACGATTCGCTGTGGCTTAGATACGGCCATAATGAATTCCTTCCAAAATCGTCCTGTAAAATTGAGGGGCGTATTATAGCACAGTTTTCGCCTTCTTTCCTGGCAGCCGCTGTCTGGGTTAAGCGGCCCCTAAGAACGCCAGCGTACACGCGTTGCAATTGAAGGTTTTTCGGTCGGTAGCCACCATTTGGGGAATGGGACTTCCCCTCAATTTCAGCAAAGGACTCGAAAAAGAACAAAACGTGAATATAATAGGGAATCGCCATGTATGCCGAGCTGTCGATTACGTCGAACTTCACTTTCCTCACCGGGGCCTCGCACCCCGAGGAGTATATGGAGCGTGCCGTCACTCTGGGCCTGCCCGCCATTGCGATTGCCGATGACAACTCGGTTGCCGGGATCGTCCGCGCCCACACCCAGGGGCGCGAGATCGCCCGCAAGGTCCGCGAGCGGCTGGAGTGGGAGGCGCAGAATACCGCGATCGGCCCACCCTGCCCCGATCACATCCCCAAACCGCCCTCGTACCCCATCCACGCGGTACCCCGCCTGATCCCGGCGGCGCGGCTGATCTTCACCGATGCGCCTGCCGTCACCGCCCTGCCCCTGAACCGGCAGGGCTGGGGCAACCTGTGCCGCATCCTCTCCAAAGGTCGCCTGCGCGCCGAGAAAGGCGACTGCATCCTGCACCTGTCGGACCTGCTGGAATTCTCCGACGGCCTTCACCTGCTGCTCTGGCCACAAGCGACCCGGTCTCCGGGCGGCGCGAGCGTGTGGCGGACACAGGCGCAACAGCTGACGCGCCGCTTTGCCGGGCGGATGCATCTGCTGATGCACCCTCGGTATGATGGCGCAGATAGCGCATATTTCTCTTTATTAGAGACGGAATCACATCAACTCGGCATCCTCACCCTCGCCAGCGCCACGCCGATGATGCATCACGGGAGCCGCCGCAGGTTGGCCGACGTCCTGACCGCCATCCGCCTGCGCCGCAAGGTCGACGACCTGGGCCGCGAGGCGCTGGCCAATGGCGAGCAACGCCTGCGATCCGAGGCCGAGATGTTGCGCATCTTCAAAGGTCATGAGGGCGCCGTTGCCCGCGCGCATGAGCTCAGCGAACAGCTCACCTTTTCGCTTGATGAACTGCGCTATGAATATCCCAGCGAGGGCAGCGAGCAGGAAACCCCGACCGAACGCCTGCATCGGCTGGCGCAGGAAGGGCTGAAATGGCGCTATCCCGCCGGGGCGTCCGAGAAAGCAAAAAAGATGCTGGCGCATGAGCTCACCCTGATCGGCAAGCTGAAATACGAGCCTTACTTCCTGACTGTCCGCGACATCGTCCATTTCGCCCGCTCGCGCGGCATCCTCTGCCAAGGTCGCGGCTCGGCGGCGAACTCTGTCGTCTGTTTCTGCCTCGGCATCACCGAGGTCAGCCCTGAGATGGGCACCATGGTCTTCGAACGCTTCGTCTCTGAGGCGCGCGATGAACCACCCGATATCGACGTCGATTTCGAACATGAACGCCGCGAGGAAGTCATCCAGCACATCTATGACCGCTATGGCCGCGAACGCGCGGGCCTGTGCGCCACGGTCGTACATTATCGCGGCAAGCGCGCCATTCGCGAGGTTGGCCGCGCAATGGGCCTGACCGAGGACACGATTTCGGCGTTGTCCTCGCAGCTCTGGGGCTTCTTTTCCGCCTCTGGGCTTGAAGCGCAGCGCATGCGTGAAATCGGCCTCGACCCCGAGGATCGACGGCTGAAACAGACTCTAATGCTGGTCTATGAGATCGACGGCTTCCCCCGACATCTGTCTCAGCACGTCGGCGGATTCATTATTACCGAGGGGCGCTTGGACGAACTCGTCCCCATCGAAAACGCCACGATGGAGGACCGTACGGTCATCTGCTGGGACAAGGATGACATCGACAGTCTGGGCATTCTCAAGGTTGATGTGCTCAGCCTTGGGATGTTGACTTGTATCCGCAAGGCGTTTGACCTGATCGGTCAGCACCACCAGACCAGCTATACGCTGGCCACTCTGCCGCCCGAGGACCCGGTGGTCTATGACATGCTCTGCAAGGCGGACTCGGTGGGTGTGTTTCAGGTGGAAAGCCGGGCGCAAATGAACTTCCTGCCACGGATGCGACCGCGCAATTTCTATGATCTGGTGATCGAGGTCGCCATCATCCGCCCCGGCCCCATTCAGGGCGACATGGTCCACCCCTATATCCGCCGCCGGAATGGGGAGGAGGAGGTCAGCTTCCCCTCGGACGAGCTGGGCGAGGTGCTGGGCAAAACGCTGGGCGTGCCGCTGTTTCAGGAACAGGCGATGCAGATCGCCATCGTCGGCGCGGGATTTACCCCGGAACAGGCGGACCGGTTGCGACGGTCACTGGCGACGTTCAAGAAGCACGGCAATGTCAGCGAGTTCCGCGCCCTGTTCCTGCGCGGCATGAAGCGCAACGGGTATGAGGATGACTTTGCCGAACGTTGTTTCTCGCAGATCGAAGGGTTCGGGTCGTACGGCTTCCCCGAAAGCCACGCGGCCAGCTTTGCGCTGCTGGTCTATGCCAGCGCCTGGATCAAATGCCACCATCCGGGCATCTTCGCCTGCGCCCTGCTGAACTCACAGCCGATGGGGTTCTATGCGCCCGCCCAGATCGTGCGCGATGCGCGCGAACATGGGGTTCAGGTGCGCCCGGTCTGCATCAATGCCAGTTTCTGGGACAATGTGATGGAACCCGACGGCCAAGGCGGGCTGGCCCTGCGGCTGGGCTTTCGTCAGATCAAGGGGCTGAGCGAAGACGACGCCAGTTGGCTGACCGCCGCGCGGGGTAACGGCTACCATCAGGTCGACGATGTCTGGCGCCGTGCGGGCCTTGGCCCTTCGGTGATCGAACGGCTGGCTGAGGCCGACGCCTTTGCCGCCTGTGACCTGACCCGGCGCGAGGCGTTATGGCAGGCCAAGGCGATTGCCACCGCCAAACCGCTGCCGCTGTTTTCGCAAGATCTGGAGGGCGAGGCGCTGGACGAGCCCGAAGCCTACCTGCCGCAGATGACCTTGGGCGAACAGGTGGTCGAGGATTACGTCGCCACCCGCCTCAGCCTGAAGGCGCATCCGGTGGCCCTGCTGCGACATCTGCTGACGCCGGACCCGCGCGACAAAACCACGCCTGTCGCTTGACCCCTCAACCAGATATTGGCTCAGAACAGAGTCGAATTCGGTACCTACATGACCAGACCCATCCTGCCTCCACGCTTTCCGGCCACGCCGGACCAGATCAACGCACAGGTCCGCGCCTTTTACGCTCGTGTGCGCGCGGACGCCGTGCTGGGACCGGTCTTCAACAACCACGTCACCGACTGGCCCGCGCATGAGGAAAAGATCGCCGCTTTCTGGCGCAACGCCATCCTGTATGAACGCGGCTATGACGGCAATCCGCAGCGTGTTCATATCGAACGGCCCGACGTGAAACCCGAACTCTTCGCCCATTGGCTGGACCTGTTTGAAGAGGTCGCCACCCGGACACTGCCGCCGGAAACGGCAACCCCGTGGGTCGCACTGGCTCGGCGCATCGGAGTGGGAATGAAGGCGGGCGTGCAATCGGCGCGCCAACCCAAGGACGCGCCGCCGGTTCTGCGTTGATCTCACAACATGGCAGCTTTGCGATGTTAGCGATAAATTAGGGGCTATGCGGGCTGGTGAAATGCGTTTACTCAGGGGCAAGACAGCCCCTTTGCGCTGCGACGGCATAGTGCCACCACACCGACATATCACCCGAGGCCACAGCGATGAGCACTCAGAACACCACCCTCCGGGGCCTTGGCTATGCGTTTGCGGGCTTTGCGGTCTTTGCCAGCCATGACGCGCTGATCAAGGTGCTGGGTGGCACTTACTCGGTGATGCAAATCATCTTTTTCGCCACGCTGTTTTCCTTTGTGCCGATGGCGGTGACAATCCTGACCGACCGCACAACCGGGAACTTCCTGCCGCGTCACCCGTGGCTGGTTCTGCTGCGCTCGGCCCTGATGGTAACATCCATGGTCTGCGCCTTCTATGCGTTTTCGGTCCTGCCGCTGGCCGAGGTCTATTCACTGCTTTTCTCTTTTCCGTTGATCGTCACGGTGCTGTCGATCCCGATTCTGGGCGAGGTCGTCCGCGCCCAGCGTTGGGCGGCGGTCGGCGTGGGCCTGATCGGTGTCCTGATTGTTCTGCGCCCAGGGGCAACGGATATCACGCTGGGTCATCTGGCTGCTCTCACAGCCGCCTTCTGCAGCGCCTTCGCATCCGTGTTGGTGCGCAAGATCGGCAATGAGGAACGCTCGGCCGTGCTGATCCTGTACCCCATGCTGCTGGCCATTGCTGTGATGAGCCTGGCCCAACCGGTGGTGTATCAACCTCCGTCCCTGCTGCATCTGGCGATGATGGCGCTGGTCGGCGTGTTCTCGGTCATCGCCCAGCACCTGATCATTCTGGCTTATCGTGCGGCACCCGCCGGCGTTATTGCCCCCAGCCAATACAGCCAGATCATATGGGCCACGATTTTTGGCATGGTTTTCTTTGGCGAACGCCCGGACATTTGGGTGGCGGTGGGCGCAAGCGTCATCATCGCATCCGGCGTCTATGTGGTCTGGCGCGAGAGCAGGACCAACACCACTTCGGCCAACACCCCAGTTCTGCGGGTGCGGTCGCCGCGGTCGGACACCGGGGCGTCTCGGCCGGGGGAGTAAGAAACGGCGCGCCTTTCAGCCCGCCGTAATCGGAGTTTCCGTTGGTTAAAAGCTTCAGTAAACAACCACCGATCGGATGCTTTCACCCTTATGCATCAGGTCAAACCCATGGTTGATGTCGTCCAGGCCCATGGTGTGGGTGATCATTGGATCGATCTCGATCTTGCCGTCCATGTACCAATCGACGATCTTGGGCACGTCGGTCCGGCCTCGCGCACCGCCGAATGCAGTCCCGCGCCACGAGCGACCGGTGACCAGCTGGAACGGACGGGTCGAGATTTCGGCCCCTGCAGGTGCCACGCCGATGATAATCGATTCACCCCAGCCCTTATGCGCCGATTCCAGCGCATCGCGCATCACGCCGACATTGCCGGTGGCGTCAAAGGTATAATCCGCGCCGCCCTTTGTCAGGTTGACCAGATATGGAACCAGATCGCCCTCGACTTCTTTGGGGTTCACGAAATCGGTCATCCCAAACTTGGTGGCCATCTCGACCTTTGACGGGTTGAGATCCACGCCGACAATCTGATCCGCCCCGGCCAGACGCAGGCCCTGAATAACGTTCAGACCGATACCGCCCAGACCGAACACGATAGCCCGGCTGCCGATTTCCACCTTGGCGGTGTTGATAACTGCGCCGATACCGGTGGTCACGCCGCAGCCGATATAGCAAATCTTGTCGAACGGCGCGTCCTCGCGCACCTTGGCCAGCGCAATTTCGGGCAGGACCGTGTGGTTCGAGAAGGTCGAGCAGCCCATGTAATGCAGGATCGGATCGCCATCCAGCGTCGAGAACCGGGACGTTCCGTCGGGCATCAGACCCTTGCCTTGGGTTTCGCGGATCGCCTGACACAGGTTGGTTTTGGGATGTAGACAGTATTCACACTCGCGGCATTCCGGGGTGTAGAGCGGGATCACATGGTCGCCCGGCTTCAGGCTGGTCACGCCCGGGCCGACCTCGACCACAACACCCGCGCCCTCATGGCCCAGAATGGCCGGAAACAGACCTTCGGGGTCGGCGCCCGACAGGGTGAATTCATCGGTGTGGCAGATGCCGGTGGCCTTGATTTCCACCAGAACCTCACCCGCCTTGGGGCCTTCGAGGTTCACATCCATCACTTCCAAAGGTTTGCCCGCCTGAACGGCGACGGCGGCACGGGTACGCATATCGTTGTCTCCCTGTCTTATTTGACCCGACCCTGCGTCAATCGCAGGGTGTTTTCAACTGCGCTTTGGTGACAGATTGGCTAATGTTTTGATATTGCAGAAACGACATTGCCGCAAAGAGGAACGCCAATGCGCCGTTTTATTCCAATTCTGATCCTGCTGGCCGCCTGTGCCGAGACACCGCCCCCGCCTGAAGACGTCCGCCTTTCCCCCGAAGCAGCACCGGTTGATCTGGCCTTTTGCCAGGGCGAAGCTTTTGCGGATTCTATTGGTCAGCCGGTTTCGATCATTCAGGCCCAACTGCCCGAACGGTCGCGCGTTCTGGGTCCGGATGACATCGCCACGCAGGATTATCGCATCGACCGCCTTAATGTTTTTGTGAACGGAGCCGGAAACATTCAGCGCCTGACCTGCGGGTAAGCGTAGACTCAGGGCATGATTCTGCGATAAGAACAAAATGGGAACATTTTGATGTCTGCCAATGCCCAAACGCCGAATACTCTCACTGTGGTTCCCCCGTCTGGGGGCTGAACGGCTGGTCCGCGCCGCGCGGGGCCTGCAGGATGGGCCTTTGGCAGTGGTGGCCGAGCAGTCGAACATGCAGGTCATCACCTCGCTGAACGCGGATGCGCAAGCCGCGGGTCTGCGCGTGGGTCAGCCGGTGCGCGACGCTCATGCCATGTGCGCAAACCTTGTAACGCGCCCTCGCAATGCCCCGGCCGAGGTCGCGTTTCTGACCGCCTTACGCCGCTGGGCGGGCAAGTTCAGCCCATGGGTGGCCGAGGAATCGCCGGACGGGCTGATCGTCGACCTGTCTGGCTGCGCCCATCTGTTCGGTGGAGAAGAGGCGTTGCTGAGCGTCCTTGAGATTGACTGCGCCGATATGGGCCTGAGCGTGCAGATGGGCATCGCTGATACGCTGGGCGCGGCCTGGGCACTGGCGCGGTACGCAGGGCAAGAGGCCACGTCCGACCGCAATGGCGACGCCATCAGCCAAGAGGCCCGCGCCACCCGTGCCCGGGCAGGCAAACGGCGGCACTGGACCAGAGGTGGGGCCGCGCCACAGGTGATGGCCCTGGGCGGCGGCGCACGGATTGCAGCCCCGGGACAGTCCTATGGCGCACTCAGCCCTCTGCCCATCGCGGCGCTGCGGCTGGAGGATCAGGCGGTCGCGCAGTTGAACCGGCTGGGTCTGCGACGGATCGGCGATCTGTTGGGCCAGCCGCGTGCCAGTTTGGCGCGACGGTTCGGGCGCGGGCTGGTGCTGCGGCTGGATCAGGCCATGGGCAGCGCGCCCGAGCCGGTCTCACCCGCCCGTCCGCCGCATCACTTTGCGGTGCGGATAACCCTGCCCAACCCGATCGGGCTGGTTGAAGACGTGATGGCCGCCATTGACCGGGTCCTACCAACGCTCTGCACCAAGCTGGAAGAGAAAGGGCGCGGCGTCCGCACCCTGCGGCTTGAGGCGCACCGCGCCGATCAGGCGGCTGAGATCATCGAGGTCGGCCTGGCCCGTCCGACCCATGACAGACACCGTATTCGCCCTTTGTTAGAGATGAAAATCGATAAGATCGATGCAGGTTATGGCATCGACATGTTGCGGCTTGAGGCGATCCAGTCTGAGCCCATCCACGCCCGCACGGTGGCTGGTCATGCCGAGGCTCGCCGCGTGGCCCGCGAACGTTTGGAGGGTAACACCGCCGTGGACGACCTGATCGGCAAGCTGGGCGCAAGAGTGGGGCTGGACGCGATCACCCGACGCCACCCGGCAGCCTCGCATATCCCCGAGAAAACCGCGCAGACGCTGGCCGCCGCATGGTCCGAACCCGCGCGCGACTGGCTCGCCCCACCGCGCCCGCGCCCCTTGCAGATGTGGCAGCCCGAACCGGTGATGGCCCCGGAAACCCCGGACGTGCCCAGTGCCTTTCGCTGGCGCGGGCGTGATTGGCAACTGGCGCAGGCCACTGGCCCGGAACGGATCGCGCCGGAATGGTGGCTGGATGACCCCAACTGGCGCAGCGGTGTACGGGATTACTGGGTTGTTGTGACCGAACAGGGAGAGCGGCTGTGGCTGTTCTACGGTCATGGCGACACCATGTCGGCGGGCTGGTTCTGCCAAGGGCAGTTTGGTTAGAAATGCCTTTATTAGGATCTATTTTCCACGATAGACCAGCCAGTCCGGAAGGTAATCCAGCAACCGTATCACCCAGGAAAACGGCGCCGGAAAATCGGTGCGGAAGCGGCGGCGCGACATTGCTTTGACCACCCGCCCTGCCGCGTCTTCGGGGGTCATCAGCATCGGCATTTTGAAACTGTTCTTCTCGGTGAGGCGCGTCTTGATGAAACCCGGATTGACGATCCTGACCGTCACCCCGGTGCCCGCCAGATCGAACCGCATCGTTTCCGCCAGCGAGACCAAAGCCGCCTTGCTGGCAGCATATCCCACCGCAGCCGGCAGACCGCGATAGCCGGACAGAGACCCGATCAGCGTGATATCCCCCCGGCCCTCGCGCACAAACCGCGGCACTGTTTCTCCCAGAACCCGCAGCGCGCCGGTATAGTTCACTTCGGTCATCGCCAAAACGGCCTCGGTATCCCAATCGCCCGAGCGCATCGGCTCATAGGCCCCGGCATTGTAGACCAGCCCGTCCACCTTTCCGGCCTCAACCGCCGCACGGCGCACGGTGTCCAGATCGGTCACATCACAGGGCACGGCCCGCGCATTGGGAAGCGCTCCGCAAATCTCGGCCAGACGGTCGGCATTGCGCGCGGACAGGATCAGATGTGCACCCTCGCGGCTCATAGCTTGGGCCAGCGCCCGTCCCAGCCCTTCGCTGGCGCCGACGATCCAATAGGTTTTTCCGTCAAAACTGCTCATGCCTTCGCCGTATCTGTTGTAGTGCAAGTTCTACGGCTGAGCAAAACGGCTGGATCACCTCACTTAGCCTCACGACATAGTGCATCTGAGAAAAACTTCTAAACTGATTGATCCACCCCCGCACATGCTGCGTATCCTATTGTAAAATGTCGCACAAAGAGGATGGCATGTTCGACGAAACCCGCGGCGCGCGCAAGAAAATCGCAATAGTAGGTGCAGGAATCTCAGGTCTGTCGGCTGCTTACTATCTTTCCGAAACCAACGACGTGACAGTGTTTGAGGCCGAGCCCCGACTAGGCGGGCACGCGCGCACTGTGATGGCCGGCAAGAACGGGGATCAGCCCGTTGATACCGGGTTCATCGTGTTCAACTATGCCACCTACCCCTATCTGACGCGGTTGTTCGACGAGTTGAACGTGCCGGTCACGAAATCCGAGATGAGCTTTGGCGCAACCATCGACGATGGCCGCATCGAATACGGGCTGAACAACCTGCGCACGCTGACGGCGCAGAAACGCAACCTCGCGCGCCCGGCTTATTACAAGATGATCGCTGACATCCTGCGCTTCAGCAAAGAGGCGCCCGAGGCTGCACAGGATGACGACACGACAATCGGAGAGCTGGTAGACCAGTTGCGCCTGGGCTATTGGTTCCGCCACAACTACCTGATGCCGATGTGCGGTGCGATCTGGTCCACCCCGGTGGAGTTCGTGGATCAGTTCCCGGCGCGTTCGCTGGTGCAGTTTTTCAAAAACCACGCCCTGCTGGCCAGTGGTCGGGTCAAACAGCATCAGTGGTACACGGTCAAAGGCGGAAGCATTGAATATGTCCGCCGCATCGACGCCGCCCTGCGCGCCCGTGGCAGCGAAATCCGGCTGGCGTCTCCTGTCGACCGAATCCAGCGCGATGAAACCGGTGTGACCGTGCACAGCCAGGGCCAGGCCGATCTGTTTGATGAGATCATCCTCGCCACCCATTCCGACCAGTCGCTGGCCATTCTGGGTGAGGCGGCAACCGATGCAGAAAAGGCTGCATTAGGGTCTATTCGTTATCAACCCAACACTGCCATCCTTCATTGCGATCCAAGCCAGATGCCCCGCCGTCGGGCGTGTTGGTCCAGTTGGACCTACCGCTCGCAAGCAGGGAATGTCGGGGTTACCTATTGGATGAACCGCTTGCAGAACATTCCGGACAGCGATCCGCTGTTCGTAACGCTGAACGCGTCGTCAGAGATTCGCGCGGATAAAATCTATGATCAGGTCGAATTTGCCCATCCGGTGTTCGACAAAGCCGCCCTCAGAGCACAAGGGCAAATCCGCGAGATGCAGGGACAGAACCGAACCTGGTTTGCCGGTGCGTATAACCGGCATGGCTTTCACGAAGACGGGATTGCCAGCGCGATGCATGTCGTCGAGCGCATGAACGGCACCCCGCAGACACTCGGAGCTGACAATGGAATTCTTGCAAAAGGTCCGGCCATCCCTGCCTCGGCCGGGATATAATACTCTTCGCGCGGCATTTCTGTCGCTTGCCGTGCTGACCCCGGTCGGGTTGGAAGCGTCTTCCGGGCTGAACGCTTTGGACGACGCCCAGCTGCGTGGCACCGCGACGTTCCGGTACCTGGGCTTCCCGCTGTACGACGCGCAACTGTTCACTCCGGGCGGTGCCGCGTTTAACTGGACTGAGGATTTCGGGCTGGAGCTGAAATACCGCAGAAACTTGACCCAAAAGGCGTTGATCGATTCAACCTTGGACGAAATGGCGCGCATTGGCCGCCCGGCCCCGGTGCGTGATCAGCTTCAGGCCTGCTTCAAAGCCGTCAACAAGGGTGATCGTTACCTAGCGGTCTCAGACGGACCGGACGCTGTCTCGTTTTGGCTGAACGGGCGCAAGACCTGCACGATGACCTATCCGGGCATCAAACGCAGCTTCATGTCCGTCTTCCTGGGCGAGAACACCCGATCAGCTGCGTTTACGCAAAAACTGCGCGGGCAGTGATGCTGTATCCGAGGGTCAGTCTCTATGCGCTGATGCTGGCTGCGGCGGGTATCCCGCTGTATATCCACCTGCCACGCTTTGCCGTCGTCAATCTGGGCATAGGGTTGGGAGTTGTCGGTACCCTTCTGCTGGTGATCCGACTTGTCGATCTGGTGCAGGACCCACTGATTGGCTGGGCTATCGACCGTTGGCCAAACGCCCAGGTGCTGTTTGCAGCCGCCGCTGCAATTGGCCTGGCGATCGGGTTTCCCTTGTTGTTTGGCTTGCCCGAGGGGGCCAGTGTTGCTTTGTTAGTGTCTATTTTGGTACTTTTGTTCTCGGCCTATAGCCTTGGCACCATCCTGCTTTATGGTCGCAGCGCGACGCTGGCCAAGCGCCCTGACCCCAAAGAGCTGATGACGCTGGCCGCATGGCGCGAAGGTGGGCAACTGACCGGCGTTATCCTCGCCGCAAGCGCCCCGGCCCTGTTCGTTGCTTTCGGGGCCAGCGCGCAAGGTTATCCGGCGTTCGGCCTGTTTTTGGGGCTGCTCGCCATCCTGACGCTGACCGTGACATTGCCAATGTGGCGTCGCGCGCCGATCACCGGTGAAAGCCTGTCCTTTGCCGGTCTCGGGCAGGCCGGCGCGTTGCGGCTTCTCTTACTGGCGCTGGTCAACAGCCTGCCGGTTGCGATCACCTCGACTTTGTTCCTGTTCTTTGTCGAAGACCGGCTGCAACTGCCCGGAAAAGCCGGGCCGTTGCTGATCCTGTTCTTCCTCAGCGCCGGGGCAAGCGTGCCGCTCTGGGCCAAACTCAGCAACCGAATTGGCCCGAAACAGACTCTGATGATCGCCATGCCGCTGTCGATAGCGGGTTTCATCGGCGCCGCCCTGCTGTCCACCGGAAACCTGACCGGGTTTGCGCTGATATGCCTGACCTCGGGCGCGGCGTTGGGCGCGGATATGGTGGTGCTGCCCGCCATGTTCTCGGTGGTGCTGACACGCGCGGGGCTGAACGCCTCGGCCGCTTTCGGCATCTGGTCCTTCGCGGGCAAGCTTGGCCTTGCGCTGGCTGCTTTTTTCACTCTGCCGCTGCTGGAGCGCAGCGGGTTCACGCCCGGGCAGGCGAATTCGACGGAAGCGTTGAGGACACTCACCCTCGCCTATGCCGTACTGCCCTGTATCCTGAAACTCGGCGCGTTCGGGCTGGTTCTGACGCTGCCTACGGAGGTCTCAGCCAAATGACTGTCGTTGCCATCCTTCTGCTCGCCATCCTCGCCCTGATCATCGCCCAGCGCCGGTTTCTGAGTTTCCGGTCGCAAGCGCCATCGGACTACACGGGCACCGGGCCTGCTTTCCAAATGAAGGAGAACCTGAATGGTGAGATCCTCTCCGAAGGGCTGATCTATGGGCCCAACGGCAAGATGTCGAACAGCTTTGTCGCCCGCATGGTTGGCGAATGGAATGGCAATACCGGCACGCTGGCCGAGTATTTCACCTATTCCAACGGCAAGACAATGACCCGTAAGTGGTACCTGACTCTGGGCACCGGAAACACGTTTATCGCCACGGCAGACGATATCGTGGGGGAAGGCCACGGCACCATTTCCGGTTCCACCGTCAAACTGACCTACAAAATCACCCTGCCAAAGGATGCAGGCGGGCACACGCTGGATGTCACCGATTGGATGTATCTGACCGAAAACGGCGTGATCATGAACCGGTCCGAGATGCGGAAGTTCGGTATCAAGGTCGCCGAGTTGGTTGCCACCATGCGCCCGGCGCCCGAGGCAAAGTCCGCCCATGTCAGCGGATCGAACGGCTATGACGCCAAGGCGGAATCGAGGACGTTGCAATGACCTCGCGCCGGTTTCTGATAGCAGCTCTTGCCGTCATTGGGCTGGCCGCGCTGACCGCCTGTTCGGCAAAGCCGCGCGTGCCCAAGACCTTCCTGTCCGACCGACAACTGAACCTTGAGGAGTTTTTTGAGGGCAAAACCGTCGCCTATGGTCAGTTTCAGGATGTGTTAGGCAATGTACCCCGCCGCTTTATGGTCCAAATCGACGGCACATGGGATGGGGAAACCCTGACGCTGGTTGAAGATTTCGTCTATGACGATGGCGCGACCGAACAACGTATCTGGACCCTGACCAAAACCGGCGAGGATAGCTGGACCGGCACCGCTCCGGGTGTGTTGGGGACCGCCAGCGGGATCGAGCGCGGGGATACGTTTAACTGGACATACAAGATCGACCTGCCGGTGAAAGACGGCACTATGCGGGTAAATTTCGACGATTGGATGTGGTTGCTGAGTGATGATCGGCTGCTGAACCGCGCCTATGTTTCGCGCTATGGCGTACGGCTGGGTGAGGTCATTCTGTATTTCGAGAAACTGTAAGTCACCGGCGGCTCATTTGCTGGAATAGACAAATGACAGCGATCGGCTAACGCCCCCGGGTGGTCTCGGAAAAGGAGAAGCCGCTTGGACCTGCGCCTTGGCCGCCCGTTCAAGATCTGGTGAGCCATTGGTATCCACGACTTCGACATAGGCCAGGGTTCCGTCCGGGTTGATCACGAAAAACACCCGCGCAAAGCCTCGCGCCGCTGTGTAGACGATCGGAGCGCGGTTCAGATGCACCAGAACTTTCCCGGCATAGTTGGTTCTGTCCGAGTTTCCGGGACCCCGCCCACCCGAACGAGTGCCGCTGCTGCCCGAAGTGAACAAATCCTTGCCCTGGCGCCGATAGGTGGTCAGGGGCGATTCAACCTCTTGCGTCGGATATCGCAGGTCACTGAAATCCCGTGCCCCGCGCAGCGTGGCCGGAGGATCTGGCTGCGCAAGCCGGTCCGGCAGGCGTGGTCGGATCGAAGACGTCAGCGCCTGCTCCGGTTCCTCGTTGCTTTCGTCAGCGTCGGGCACTGGCTCGGCCGGTGTGGCGGGGATATCGGCCTCAAGCGTTTCACTTTCAGAAGGCACGACCGGCGCAACCGAGGGCACGGGGTTTTCTGCTGGCTCCGGCAGGGCCGCGATCTGCTCGGCCTCGGTGGGTTCAGGTGCCGCCGGGGTTTCCTCTGCCGGTTCCGTGGCCTCGGGGCGGCCTTCGGGCGCTTCGGCAACCTCCGCTTCCTCGACCGGTGGGGTCTCCTCCACATCATCGCTGGCAGATTTGTCGCCATCCGCGGTGTCCTGAGTTTCGGGAGCCTCGGCCTCGACCGGCTCGGGCGCGACAGGCTGCAGGATTTCGGACGTGCCAGTGTCGGGGGAAAAAGTTTTCTGCGGGTCGTCCGAGGCCACATGCACCTCGGTGGTCGGAATCTCAGCAGGTTCGGGCGCGGGTTCCGGGGGGTCCTCCACAGCGGGCTCGGGGGCCTCGGGCGGTTCGGGTTCAACCGGTTCGGCGATGGTGTCCACAAGGTCTTCGAAACTGTTGCTCAGCTCGACTGAATCCCTTCGACCATCGTCAGCCGACTGTTGCGTCAATCTGGGTGCGGTCAGGCTCAGCCCCATCAGGTGCAAAAACAGAGAGAGCAGCGCGGCAAGGGCCGCGATGACGACCGACCCCCGGATCATTCCAGCGCCTTCTCGGTCACGACAAAGACGGATGCCGCACCCAAACGGCGCAGCTCTCCGGTCACTTCGATCAGCCGCGCGCCAGAGGCTTCGCGATCCGGCACGATCCGCACCGGCCCGGGGTCGCGCCCGGCCATATATGTTGTCGGCTCTATCGGCGCTCCGCGAAAGCTGAGCGTGCCGTCCTGGTGCAGCACCAACGCGTCCGGCGGCTCGCGCCCGTCCAATTCAGAGGTGTCGACCAAATTCAGATCGGGGTCCAGCGGTGTGGCCACCGTGCCCGCGATCAGAAAGAAGATCAGCATCAAAAACACGACATTGATCAGCGCAATGGTCGAGTCGCGTTTGCGGCGGGGGCGGCTATAGCGGATCATTCCAGCATCAGCACGCTCAGGCCCTCGCGCCCGCGCAACAGAACTAGAAGATCCACCAGCCGTTGCGCCGTGGTGTCAGGATCGAGGCTGACAAGCACCTGCCCGGTGGTTACCTGCGCCGTCAATTCCTCCAGCGTGACAGGTATGCCGTTTAGAACCAGCCGATCTGCGCCCAGTTGGACAAAGGCGCGGTCTTGTGGTGCGTCCGTCGATGCGCCCCCCGTCGTGGCGTTGCTGAGCTCGATCTCACCGTATTTCGAAAAGGTCGAAGTCAGCATGAAGAACAGCAACAGCAGAAAGATCACGTCGATGAGCGGTGTCATCGCCATGGGTCGTCTGACAAAGGGTGCGGGGTTACGCATGTCCGGGCGTGGCCGCCATGGGTTGCGCATCTTCGGCCAGCGGAATCGCCCGCCCCGGTACGAGAACCGTGCGCAGGGCTTTGTCGGCGAACACCCGTTCGCGCGCGGTGCGACTTTCGAACCAAGACAGCACCATCGAGGTCGGCATCGCCACCGCCAGACCCACAGCCGTTGTCACCAGTGCCACCCAGATGCCGCCCGCCAACAGCGACGGGTCAACCGAAGACCCAGCGGATTGCAGGCTGCGAAACGCTTCGATCATGCCCAGAACAGTACCGAACAGACCCAGCAAAGGCGCCAGTTGCGCCACCGTATCCAGCAAGCGGAAACCGCGTTCCAGCCCGGCCAGCGCCAGCCCGGCCTCGGCATCCAGCCGTTGATCCAGGCCGGGCGCATCCGGCGCGTCCATCGCAACCCCGACCAGCGGCGCAAGATAGCTGTGGCTTTTGGCCAGACGCGCGCGGGCGGTCTGGTGATCACCGGCATCCCACGCTGCCAGCGCCTGCGACAACACACGGTGCCGTCCTACACCCGAAGCGGCAAATTGCCAGAGCTTGTAAAGCGTCACCGCAAGCGTCACCACGGACATGGCGATCAGGATGGCGACAACCGGCCCGCCAAGGGCCAGGATTTCGCGCAGGGCGTCAAGAAAACTCATCCCAAAAGCTCCACTTCTGTTCGGCTGTGCAAGGTTGGTGTCTGGTCGCAGATATCGCTGTCAGCACCTCCGACGGTGCAGCTGCTTACGCCATTGATCAGAACACGCCCGAGGTTTTCGCAGGTGATGCCTCGGATATCAAACTGACGCACCCGCGGGCGTTCTGCCGGCAGGTCCCGAAACCCGAAAAGAGTGATCCGTTCGAAAACACCCGCGGCATCGAATATAACCACCTGATAACTGGCACTGTCTATCGACGTTGTGGTTTGGTTTTCGACCAGAAAGGTCAGGCGGCAGGCGCTTTCGACCTCTTCCACCGCATTCAGCTCGACCATCAGGCCCGGCTCGACTTGCGTGGTTTCGGCCAGTGCCGCAACAGGCAGCGCACAGAGAATGGCGGCAAGGGCCGGACGGCGATACTTCATAGATGCGCTCCTGATCGTTCTACGCAGGCAGGACTTTGGCGGCGTTCCACCCGTCATATCCAAGACCACTGGGGCTCGAAAGGGTTGCCGACACCTTTGTGATAAAGGGCGATTTACAGCCCGTTCAACCCTGCCGTTTCATGACTTCCATCGCAAGTGCATGATATTGCGAAGGCTCCGGGTCGGGCTGATAGGCTATCGCACAGGCCACCAGCCACTCCATCGCGTTCGACTTGACCCGGTGTTCGGTGAAGATCGCGATGTTTCGGCGTTCGAATATCTGCGCATAGATGGGCCAATCGCCCTGTACAGCCGGGAATAGCGCACCAGCGGCATGCGCTGTTCGCCGCCCGCGAGGTCAACCTCTGCAAGGTTAATGGGTGTCATCAATACATCCAGCACCTCTGAAGAGGCTCAAATCGTCGTCACTTGTACACCTAAAAAGAAATCTCAGCGCACCCTGAGATTAAGGTTTTTCAAATCCCAAAGACGATCGGTTCTGTTCAGGAGGAAATCGGCAAGGCAGCCTGGGGGGCGATCCGGTGATCCCGTCACTCAGACGCCTTCTCCGCGCCGGTTTTGCTGTTGCCTGCAGCACGGAAGCGTTCGGCCGAGCTCTGCGTCCACTTCAGTCCGCCGCCCTGTGTTTCCAGGGTTTCGACACTGTCGGCCTCCAGCTGGAACGTCGCGCGCATGGGCATCAGCCCATCCACCACCATTGTGTTTTGTTCTGACGGATCGATGGTCAGCTTTCCGGTCAAACGAACCAGCTCGTGGACGTAACCGGGCTCCCAGTCGCCGTTCAGCCGTACCCGGATCATCTGATTGGGCGGCGGCGGCGGCAAGTGGCTGCACATCCCGGGCTGAGGCACCAGATAAGCGATGGGGTGCCCATCCGCATCGGGCGGCGCCGGAATGGCAAACCCCGCCAGCGTCACCGTTTGACCGTCGAATTCAGGGTTTCCGGCCGCACCGGCACGATCCCGGCGCTGGGCGACGACAAGTCGCTGGTCCAGCAGCCAGTCGATATCGATGCCGTCCGCAGCCAGGGCTTCCTCGGTTTCGACCAGAAGCTCCTGCCACTTCCGCCGCTCATCGGGGCTGCCCACTTCCTGACGCAGCCTGCCGCGCAGGCGCACGACGAAAATCAGATCGTCGAACTGCTCCGGGCTGAGATCGCGGTAGGGGTCTTCGAAGACCTGAACGGACGGGTCAGGCAATTCGGACCATTCCAGTTCAGCCCCCGGTGCCGCCAGCGCAGAAGAACCGCACAGGCTCAATGCCAGAATCGTTGCAAGGTGAAACCAATATCGCATGATCTGAGTCTATCTTCCTGCCGAGATCATTCCAGCCAGTTTTTGCGAACAACGTCCTTAACTGGCCACCCTTATGCCTCAGAGCTGGCCGGTAACGAACGAACAGGATGAAACTTTCATATTGACGCACTGGGCGATCTCGGGCAGTCAATCTGATGATGGTTCCCCCAATTGGGGATGAAAAGGGAATACGGTGAGGTCCGCTAACCGGCGCCAACTCCGTGACTGCCCCCGCAACTGTAAGCGGTGAGCGACGCCATAAATCCACTGGCCCACAGGCCGGGAAGGATGGCCAAGCCAAGACCCGCAAGTCAGGAGACCTGCCATCATGTTTTCAACCAACCCGGGGCGGGGCGTCCCGGAAGGAGGCAAAGTGACGAACGCGTTACGCTATTACATTGCCGCCACCTCGCTTCGGCAATAAGCGGAGTGGGCAATGGCAAACGATCCCCAACACTTCCTGCTGATTTGCGAGACCTGCAACGGCACGGACGCCGCGCATGCGATCGGAAAGGCGCTGACGCACCGGCTACCTTCCGGGTTTTCCATACGCATGGTTTCCTGCATGGCTGGTTGTGACCGACCGACAACCGTAGGCTTTCAGGCTGTTGGCAAAGCGCAATACCTGTTTGGTGACGTCAAATCCTCGCAGGACATTGATGCTCTGGCCCAGTTTGCGCGGCAATTCCAAGACAGTGGGGACGGCTGGACCAATGCTTCTGACCGTCCGCGTGCATTGTTCAACAAAACCTTGGCTCGTATGCCCCGTCTGAACGTGGAGGTGCACCCGTGACAAACTCAGCGTTTCTGATCGCGCGTGGCCTAGAATACTACGCACTCAACGGCGACGTCCTACTACAGGGAGCATCCTTCGAACTGGACAGGGGTGCGGTTTTGGCCATAGCCGGACCAAACGGGGCCGGGAAAACAACGCTTCTGAACCTTTTATGCGGTGCAGCTGAGATGGTTCTGGGGGACGTCCTTGTCGATGGGCGCAGCCTGAAACAGATGTCGTCCAAAGACCGTGCACGCATGATCGCCGTTGTCAGCCAGCAGGAGTTCCCGGACGGTCGGCTGCTGCTGCGAGACTATGTAGCGCTGGGTCAGATTCCGATCCGCTCAGACCGATCCGCCGAAGACCACGCGGTCGAGCTTGATCGGATACTGGACCTGACCGGGCTGGGCCCACTGGCGGACAAGCGGATGGCCCTGCTGTCCGGCGGTGAACGCCAGCGCGCGCATATCGCCCGCGCCCTGGCGCAAAACCCGTCTCTGTTGTTTCTGGATGAACCCACCAACCATTTGGACCCGGACGCCAAGGGGAGAATGCTGTCGCTGGTGGCCGAACTGGGCATCACGGTGGTCATGATCGTGCACGATCTGGTCATGATCCCCGAGTTTGCCACCCACGTGGCGCTGATGAAATCCACGCGTCTGACCAGTTTCGGCCCCGTGGCCGAAGTGCTGACGCCCGCGCATGTGCGCGACACGTTTGGCGTCGATTATCTGTGTTTCCAGCATGAAGGCCGAGTGATCCCGGCACTGGATATCCGAAGAACCCCAGTTTCAAATTAACTTAAGGAAACTCTCCCCAATGAAACATATCTGGTCTGCGGCCCTGATCACCGCCATGGCAGGCAGCGCCTCCGCGCATGAGGTAACGATTGACAATTGCGGTGAACCGCTGGTTTTCGAATCTCAACCCGAAAGGCTGGTCGTTCATGACATGAACATGACCGACATGGCCTTTGCCCTTGGCCTGCAGGACAAGATCGTGGGCCTGACCGGCATCACCGGCTGGTACAAGACCAGCCCCGAATTCGACACCCTGCGCGGTAACATCCCCGAACTTGCGCCGAAATACCCGACCGTTGAAAATCTGGTTGCGGCTGAACCCGACCTGTTCTTCGCCGGTTGGTATTACGGCATGAAACCTGGCGGCGACGTGACACCCGACACTCTGGAGCCTTTTGGCATCAAGACCATGATCCTGACCGAAAGCTGCGTGCATCTGGACAAGGATCGCCCCGAAGCCAGCATGAATCTGTTGTTCGACGATGTGCTGCGTCTGGGCAAGGTCATGCATGTCGACGACAAGGCGGAAGCACTGGTCGGCGGCTGGAAAGAAGAACTGGCCGCGATCGAAGCACAGACCGCCGATCTGGCCAAACCGCGTGTCTTCCTGCTGGATGGCCCGGCAGACGCGCCCTTCACCGCCGGTAAATTCGCCATTCCCGATGCGATGATCGCGGCCGCCGGCGGCGAGAACGTCACCCATGACATGGACACCAGCTGGGGTCGCACCTCATGGGAGGCTGTTGCCGCATCCAACCCGGAATTCCTGGTGTTGCTGGACTACCAGACCGGCAATGGCGCGGGAGATACATTCAAGTTCCTGCAGGAGCATCCGGTAATGTCACAAACCGACGCCGTGAAGAACGAGCGCTGGATCGGCCTGCGGTACGAGGAACTAACCCCTGGACCGGCAAATATCGAGGCGATCTCGAAAATGGCCAACGCCATGCACCCGGGCCTCAACTGATATGAACCGATTGAGCCTTGTGCTCGTGCTGGGGGCGGTCGTTCTGACCGTCCTTTTGCTGATTTCGACCGTCTACGGAACCACACCCATTCCAGCGACAGACGCATTCAACGCTGTCCTGTTGGGCACCGGGATGATCGACGGAGAGATGTCGGCGCTGCACCGGATCGTGTTTGACCTGCGCCTGCCCCGCGCATTGTTCGCGGCCGTCGTTGGTGCCGGGCTGGGGATTGTCGGCGTGGTTCTGCAGACCACCACGCGCAACGATCTGGCCGACCCCTTCCTGTTTGGTCTATCCTCGGGCGCGGCAGCAGGAGCCGTGTTCGTCATCACCGTGACCGGCGATATTCTGGGTTTCTGGACCTTGCCGCTGGCGGCGTTTTGCGGCGGTCTTGTGGCGTCGGGCATCGTGCTTGCGCTGGTGCACGCCATGCGCACAAGCGCACCGGAAAAACTGATCCTTGCCGGACTGGCGGTTTCCTTCCTGTTCTCGGCCATCACCAATTATCTGATCTTCGCGGGCGACAGCCGCGCGGCGCATACGGTCATCTTCTGGATGCTGGGCGGGCTGGGTCTGGCACGTTGGGAAACCTTCCCACTGGTCTGCGTCGGACTGCTGCTGATCCTGTCCTATTCGCTGTATCGCAGCCGCTGGCTGGACGCCCTGCTGACCGGAGACTTGACCGCCGCCACGCTGGGCGTACCGGTCCAGGGCCTGAGGTTCAGCATGTTCTTCACTGCGGCCCTTGCCACCGCCGTATTCGTCTCGGTCGCAGGTGTGATCGGCTTTGTCGGCCTGATGGTGCCTCATATCGCCCGCGGTATCGCCGGACCGCTGCACAACCGGCTTCTACCCACGGCGGCGATTGTGGGTGCGGCCTTGCTGACGGGATCCGACATTCTCAGCAGGCTTCTTCTGGCGCCACAGGAGTTGCCGGTGGGGATCGTGACAACCTCGATCGGTTCAGTGTTTGTTTTTCTGCTGCTGTTCAGGACCGCAAGGGCTCAGCACTAGAGCCAGGTATCACTCCTGCTTCGGCCCATTGATTTGCCACCGGCGCGGATACTCCCAACAGATCGATCGCGCGGGCGGCAATCTGGACGACGATATCCGACACGCATTGCGGTTTCAGATAGAAGGCCGGTACAGGCGGCAGGACAATCGCGCCCATTTCGGTGGCGGTTGTCATGTTCCGAAGATGTACCAATGTCAGCGGCGCTTCGCGGGTCAGCAGGACCAGACGCCTGCGTTCCTTCAGTTGGACGCTGGCGGCGCGGGTCAGTAGGTTGTCATCCAGACCATGCGCGATTGCCGCCAGTGACCGCATCGAACAGGGTGCCACGATCATCCCCGTCACCGGGACCGATCCTGACGCAATGCTAGCGCCAATGTTGTCGATGGAATGGTGGCGGGTTGCCAATCCCTTGAGGGTTTCAAACGCATCACCTCCACACTCTTCAAGAAGCGTACGTTTGGCTGCGTTGCTGGTGACAAGGTCGATTTCGACGTCCAAGCCGGACAATTGCCGCGCAACCGACATCCCGAGTGCCGCACCCGAGGCTCCGGCCACGCCCAGGATCACACGGTGTTGGCTCATGACGCCGCTCCTTTCATCAGGCGGGAAACAAGATCGGCGGCAAAGTCCGCGTCTTTGTTCGCCGTTTTCATCACGGTTCCCCATTCCCGGCTGGTTTCGCTTTCGATCTTGGTCGTGGCGTCGATGCCCATTTTCCCGGCTAGCCCCGGTTGCGGAGAGGCGAAGTCCAGGTAGTCCATCGGTGTGTTCTCCAGCGTCATCACATCCCGACCCGGGTCCATTCGCGTGGCAAGCGCCCAGGCGATGTCATCCCAGTTTGCGGGGTCGATGTCGTCATCGACTACCACGATCATCTTGGTATAGCTGAATTGCGGCAGCATCCCCCACAACGCCATCATCACCCGGCGCGCCTGACCGGGATAGCGTTTGTCGATACTGACAACGGCCATGCGGTACGAGCACGCGGCGGGCGGCAGCCAAAGGTCGCGGACCTCAGGAATCTGGGCGCGTATAGTGGGCAGCGCGAGGCGGTTGAAAACCTCGCCAATGATCGCGGGCTCGTCTGGCGGGCGGCCGGTATAAGTGGACAGGTACAGCGGGTCCTGCCGATGGGTCACGGCAGTGACCTGCATGACCGGGAAAGGCTCGGCCCGGTTGTAATACCCGGTGTGATCTCCGAACGGCCCCTCGGGCGCGGTTTCGGTAGGCGACACCCAACCTTCAAGGATGATCTCGGCCTCGGCCGGAACCATCAAGGGCACCGACTTGGCGGCCACCATACGGGGGCGGGCGCCGTTGAGCGCGCCTGCAAAAGTCATTTCGGACACGGTCTCGGGAAGAGGCAACGCGGCAGACAACAACGTGGCCGGATCCGCCCCCAGAACAATGGCAACCGGAGTCTTTTCACCCCGCTTCGCCCAACTCCGGTGATGGGCCGCGCCGCCGCGATGGGGCAACCACCGCATGATCAGCTTATCCCGGTCCAACACCTGTGCGCGGTAGATGCCCGCATTATACGACGTGACATTGCCCGCCTCGGAACCGTGCGGTCGGGTGATGACCACCGGCCAGGTCACAAGCGGCGCCGCATCGCCCGGCCAATGGGTCTGCACCGGGATGGAGGCCAGATCAATATCCGACCCTTCCAGTACAACCTGCTGGCTAGGGCCAGACTTGGTGATCTTGGGTCGCGTCGCCAGAGCGGCCTTCAACATCGGCCAGCGCGACAGGGCGTCCCGCACCCCGTCCGGCGGCGTCGGAGTTTTGAGCGCGGCTAGAAACGCGCCCATCTCGTCCAGTTCCTCCGGTTTGATCCCAAGCCCGGCGCATACACGTTCGGCGGTTCCGAACAGGTTCGCGACAACCGGCATTTTTGAAGGGATACCAGCACCCATCACCGGAAAATCGAACCGCAACACCGGACCTGCCCGTTCCAGAACGTTGCGGTGAACTGCTGTCATTTGGTGGCGAACCGAGACGGGCTCGAACACGGTCAGTAGCTGATTGGCGTCCCCGCACCAGTCAAGGAAACTGCGCAAGCTGGGGAAGGAGGGCAAAGATCGCACGGGAGATCCTGTTCATGAGAGCCCGGCCTGCCTATCAGCGAAATTCCGCAGCGAAATTGACAATGATCAACTTGGGAACGCGCACAAACATTTATCAGTGCCCGGCAAGAGACGTGTCGACCGTGCCAAAGGAGCCCTGCTTGTCCCAATCGCCCGCTCAGATTCCGCGCTTTCCGCAGATGGCCACCTATCCGTTGCGCATTTTGCCTTTCGCCCCCTTGTCGGCCATCCTGTCCACCTTTTCCCGCAAGATTGCTCAAAAGCACCCGGGCATGTTCCGCAGGCTTGGAGAGCATGATCACACCCGGTTCATCCTTGATCCGACCGACCTGCCTTTTGTGATTTGCCTTGATCCGAACGGTGGAAGCCCGCGCGTGACGGTCATGCGCGGCCCGGCAGAAGGTGCCGCAAGGATCGCCGGGCCGCTGGCTGCCCTGTTGGGCCTTGTTCACGGCGCCTATGACGGGGACGCGCTGTTCTTTTCCCGCGATCTGGTGATCGAAGGCGATACGGCCGCCGCGCTGGCCCTGCGCAACGCCGTCGACGATGCCGAACTGGACTTCGCGCAGGAACTCTCGGACCTGTCCGGCCCATTGGCGCACTCCATGCAGAGGGTTCTCGCACTGATCGAGCGAAGAACCGGCGTTAACCTGAGCAGACCTGAAGAGGCAGAACTATGGTAATGGAAATTGTCTGCCCCGCCGGCACCCCCGCCGCGTTGCGTGCGGCAGTAAAAGCGGGCGCACACACGGTTTACTGCGGCTTTGCCGATGAAACCAACGCCCGGAACTTTCCCGGCCTGAACTTCGACCGCGCGGAAATGCGCGAGGGCGTGGCCTTTGCCCACCAGCATGGTGCCAAGGTTCTGGTCGCCATCAACACTTTTCCGCGCGCCGGGCACGAGGCCATCTGGCACAGCGCCGTGGCCGATGCCGAAGCTTGCGGCGCCGATGCGGTGATCCTGGCCGATGCCGGCCTTCTGGCCCACACCGCGCGCCATCATCCGGGCCTGCGCCGTCATCTCTCGGTACAGGCCGCCGCCGCCAATGCGGATGTCATCAACTACTATGCCGAGACCTTTGGCGTGAAACGTGTGGTGCTGCCGCGCGTGCTCTCGGTGCCGGAGATCGCCGCGATTAACGCAGAAACCGAGGTTGAGACCGAGGTGTTCGTCTTTGGTGGTCTTTGTGTGATGGCCGAGGGCCGCTGTTCGCTGTCGTCCTACGCCACCGGCAAATCGCCCAACATGAACGGTGTCTGCTCTCCGGCAAGTCATGTGGAATACCATGACGAAAACGGGGTGCTGGATGCGCGTTTGGGCGGTTACATCATTCACCGCGTCAACAAAGGCGAAGCCGCCCCCTATCCGACCCTGTGCAAAGGATGCTTCAGCGCAGGTGAGAAAACCGGCCACCTGTTTGAAGACCCGGTCAGCCTGAACGCCGAGAAGCTGATCCCGCAGCTGCAAAATGCGGGCGTCACCGCACTCAAGATCGAAGGCCGCCAACGGTCACGTTCTTATGTGGCGCAGGTGGTGCGCAACTTCCGCGCCGCCGTGGATGCGCTGGATGCAGGCCACCCGCTGCCCGAGGGCATGTTGGCCCGTCTGTCCGAGGGTCAGGCCATGACCACCGGCGCCTATAAGAAAACCTGGAGATAAGCCATGGATCTCACCGCTGGGCCGACCCAGTTCTTCTGGTCCAAAGACCGTTGGCTGGAGTTTCACACCGCTTTGGCCGACACCCCCGTTGCCCGTGTCGTATTGGGCGAACTGGTCTGTTCCAAACGTTTGCCGTTTTATCAGGAGCACATCGCTGAAGCGATCGACACGCTGCAAAACACAGGCAAAGAGGTGGCCCTGACCAGCCTTGCGCTGGTCACGCTGAAACGCGAACGCAAGCTGACCGCTGATCTTTTCGAAATGGGCCTGCCGGTTGAGGTCAACGACTTGTCTGCCTTGCCGCATATTCCGAAAGGCACACCGTTCTGGGTTGGTCCGCTGGTCAATGTCTACAACGAAGGCACGCTGACATGGCTTGCCTCGCTGGGTGCCACACGGGTGTGCCTGCCGCCCGAACTGCCGTTGGAAAGCGTTGAGGTGCTGGCCAAAACCGCCGCGGATCTAGGTGTCGCCATTGAGGTCTGGGGCCATGGCCGCCTGCCCTTGGCGATCTCGGGCCGCTGCTATCACGCGCGCCTGCACGGACGCACCAAAGACAACTGCCAATTTGCCTGCGAAGACGATCCGGACGGGCTGGAGGTGAAAACGCTGGAAGGTCAGCCGTTCATGACTATGAACGGTGTGCAGACCCTGTCAGACACGCACGCCGCTGCGGTCTACCAGACCGAGACACTGGGGCGCTCAGGTGTCGCTGCCCTTCGCCTTTCTCCGCAATCACAGGGTTTCCCTGCCATTTGCACCGCCTATCACGCCCTACTGCAAGGAGATGCCACGGCACAAACAACGGCCGCAAAGCTTCAATCCCTCACGCCGGACGCCCGCTTTTCCGATGGGTTCCTGCAAGGTGCATGTGGCGCCGACTGGTCCGCCGACCGGGCCGTCCCGGCAGAGTGACCTCAAGATCGTTCTGGGCCGCGCCCTATCGCCCCATGTTCAGCGGCGCGGCACTCTGGGCACTTGTCTGCGTCGGATGGTGGCCGCTGAGCGTGCGCCTGGGCCTGCCCGCCCCAGCGTTTGAGCCAAATGTTCTGTGGCATGTGCATGAGCTGCTGTTCGGCTTTGCCGCGTTGGCTGTGGGCGGCTACCTCCTGACTGCCCTGCCCAACTGGGTGGCCAAGCCCCCCGAACAGGGCACAGTATTGAAGCTTTTGATGGGGTTCTGGGCTTTGGGCCGCGTTACAACGGCCTTGGCTGACCGCCTCCCTCTCAGCCTGATCCTGTTCTGCAATGGTCTGTACTACATCGCTTTGTTTGGCCTTCTGACATGGCGCATCGCAGCCGCGGGCGCCTATGTCAAAATTCCGTTTGCTATCGCTGCACTGGCTCTGGGCCTGGTCGAAGCCATTTACATGACCATCAGTAAATCCGGTGATGTCGCGGCCAGCCTGTCCCTTGTGCGCGCGGTTTTGATCGGCTTCGCCATGCTGATCACCGCCATCGGCATTCGTGCCGTCCCCGCCTTCACCACCACTTGGCGTCAACATCAAGGCTTGCCTGCGCTAGACATACCCTACAACGAAGGGCTGCGCTTGATCACCCTGGCGTTGCTGGCCTGTAGCGTGCTTGCTCTGTTGTACGACGTTCCCGGTTTTGCAAATGCCTTGCTGATCATCGCCGCCGTTTCCGTGCTTGCCGCGATGTGGCTGTGGCGCAGTTTCGACACATGGCACAACCCGCTGCTCTTCGGGCTACACGCGGCATTTCTCTGCCTCCCTCTTGGACTGCTGCTTATCGGCTCTGTGTGGTTTCTTCCGGCAGCCTATCCTACGGGCGATGCCCTGCACGCCCTCACCATTGGGGCGATCTCTGGCATGGTCATGGCCTTCACTGGCCGCGCCGCATCCCATACTTCAGAGGGTTCACTACGCGCACCACGAAGTCTGACCTGTGCCATGGTGTTGCTGTGGTGCGCCATCGTAACCCGCCTTGCCGCACCGTTAACTGTTTCTGGCAAGCTTCTGGAAAACACCGCCGCCCTGTTCTGGTGCTTCAGTTGGTTGTGTTACCTGATCGCCCTGCGCCGCGCACTCGTGGGTCCTGCGGTCCGACCTGTGCTCAGCGGCAGAATCTCCAAGATCCAGATCATGCCAACAGATGGGGCAAAAGGAAAAAAATAGGGTCTATTGCGCAAAAAAATGAGCAAGGGCTCCTTTGATCGAGTGGAAATCCTCTTGGTATTCAACCGATCATAGAAGTTCGTTATGTTGATGTAGGGCAGCTCGGTTTTTTGATGGTACCGCCAAGATATCCGAACTGATAGTTCCAGGCATCCCGCGGCCGGGGCATCCCACGGTTCAAGTTCCGTCCACCCGCGGCCTCGATAGCAACATGACAACCCCACCCTCACCTGTTTTTCGAATGTGATCGTTCAGAACTTGGTTCTTCTGAGCGGACGACATGTCGGCGATCAATTTGGCATGCGAAGAGAGTTTGCTGTCCGTCATGGAAAGCTCCTGCGCTATACGAGGTTTTTGATTGTTGTGATGGTGATCAGCCTCGCTTGGGTGGTCCAATTTGATTGTTAGTGCATGACCGGCCTTTGGCCCATCTGAACGATGGTTTCCGGAGCCGGTGGTGTATATCCCAGAGCATTGTGCGGGCGGTGCTAGGTGGTTGCTGTAGGCGTGAGAAATTCTCGCCTATTCTTGCTAAACCCTAAGAAAAAAGTGGTGAGCCGTGCAGGATTCGAACCTGCGACCCACTGATTAAAAGTCAGAAGCACCCATACTCTGCGTCACTATCTACACTTGTCCGCCGTCGTCTGAGGGTGTGCAGAATATGCTATATTTTGCTTGCAGTTCAGGCGCAATTCGTATTGTCCCCCAAGTAAATAGTGTCTACAATTGTCCATGATCGTCTATCAGAATCCAACCCATTTTGTCCCCTATGAGTCCCCTAGAGGCCACCACGTGAAGAAAGAGCTTACCAACGCGCTCCTGATGAAGCTCAAACCCCCGGCTGCTGGGCGGGATGAGATATCCGACACGAAACGCACCGGCCTGCGGTTGAGGGTTTACCCAGCCCGTGCGGTCTGGATGTACGAAAAGCGCGTCAAGGGCGGCGCAAAGCGCAAGCACACTTTTGGGACTTATTGCACATGGTCCCCGACCGGAAAGCGCGAAGATGGTGCGATTGGGCTGGCTGAGGCCCGTGCATTGGCTCTTGAGATAGAAGCTGAGGCCGCGCGGGGGTTTGACCGTGTACTAGAAGCCAAGCAGACCCGCAGGGATCAGGAGCGCGCCGCTGCGACAGCCCAAACCCTTCAGGACGTTTTGAACGTATATGACGAACTGCACCTCTCCACACTGAAAAGGCAGGAAGAGAGAAAGCGGCAACTTGAGGATGCTCTACGTAAACACCTTGCCCAGCCTATTGGTGACCTGACTCGTGCCAGCCTTCAAAAGCCGATTGATGACAAGGCCAAAGAAGGCAAGATGTTCATGGCTAACCGGACAAGGGCGGCTTTGAAGCACTTCACGCGCTGGGCGTGGCGGCGTGAATATTTGGCTGAGGACGTGGGCGACCGGCTCGAACGCGCCACCAAAGAGCAAATCAGGGATCGTGTTCTTAGCCTGGATGAGATTCGCGCAATCTGGAAACAGACCTATGAGCTTGGCGACCTATGGGGACCGCCTGTGCGTGTCCTGCTGTTAACTGTCCAGCGCCGCACTTCAATCAATAACTTGTGTAAGAGCGAACTAGAGCTTTCAAAGTTCCGGTTCAAAAAAGCCATATCGCAGGAAAAGAACGACCGGGGGCACATCACCCACCTATCGGCCCCGGCGCTGGCTGAGATTGAACAGGTTCTAGCTCGCCAAGAGCAAGCCAAGGCAGAGGCCAGCAAAAGTAAAAAAACCGGCAAGGTCCCTGCTACATCAGACTTCCTATTCACCACGACGGGCCGCACCCCGATATCTGGGTGGAGCAAAATGAAAACCCGGCTTGATAAGTTGCTTGGCGATGAGTTTGAGCCGTGGCGGCTACATGATTTCCGAACAGCGTTTGCAACTCACATGGCGGAACGCGGGATATCTGAATCTGTGGTTGACCGGGTATTGAACCACGCGGCCACTGCATCAAAGGCTAGCGCGGTTGCCAGAGTTTACAATCAGGCCGAACTGCTGGCAGAGCGCGCCGTGGCGCTGGACAAATGGGCTGAACTGGTGACGCAGGAAAGCGCGGATGTGGTTGAGATTGGCGGGCGGTCATGAGCGAAAAACCCGCCACGTCGATAGCTGAGGCTGAACTTGATTTTCTCGTCAGCCTCTTTCCTGACACGGACATTGAAGAAGTTCGAGGCAGGTTCAGTGATATATTCGGCGGCAAACCTGTCGGAAATGACCAGAGCATTCAAGCCCGCGAGAATCAGAATGAGTCAGTTGAGGTGGCAATAGCGGCGCTTCAAGTGCTGGTATCGAAATCTGGTGGAGAAGAAATCAGCGGGTTTGAGTTCCGCAGGGCATGCAAGGACATCCCATGCCAGTATAGAGAATACGCCAGTATTGATGAGGGCGGATACTCTCCGGCATCTGACCGGCTTTCACCGGAGAAGGTGAGGGCCGCAATTGATTCTTTTGCGGAGCGCTTATCCATGTCGCGAGTCTGGGACGCGCACAACCCTAGACCGGGCGGGAAAGACAATCACGCATACGGTTTGGCGGAAGCGATTGCCGATGTGTTCGAGGAATTGGGCGAACCGATACTCTCTGGAACTGCGCCGGTAAGGAATGGCAAGGCACGACCGAGTACAAAGTTTGGCAAAGTCGTTCAGCGGGCTTTTAAGTATCACAGCATTGATAGTAACTGGATTGCCCCGCATCGTGCCGTCTCTGCGGCCCGCCGTAAGCGGGCGAAGGCATCGAGCTAATACCAATTCACCCGACGGCCCAAATTTCCATTGGTATTAGCTAATATGCTGTTTTTAATACGTTTTTATGCCGTTTGGTTTGCTGCAACCTGATCCATTCGGGTAGCCTCCTGTGTATCGACACAGACTAGGAGAGCAAACCATGGACACCAAAGGAGTTAACGCCGTAAGGCCGCGTTACGGGACCGTACCCGAAGCGGCTGACTACTTGCGCCTTTCTCGCGCCCAACTATACGCGGAGAAGAAAGCCGGACGGATCAAGTTCACCAAATTCGGTAACGCTACTCGCGTCGAATATGATGAGTGCGACCGCTACGCTGATGAGGTCGGCAAACCCGCCCCCGCATAAACGAAACCCGCGCTCCATGGGTCAACATGGGCACGGGGCATTTCGTTTAACAGTCTGTGGCAGGACTTTCTGAAATGTAACGTGTTCTGACCTAAAGCGCAAGCTTGAGGACATGAGCATGAGCTTAAAATATCTCTCAAACGACAAACACAGCGACCCAGAAAACCTGTTTGGTGCCGCGCCGGTGTTCACCCCCGACAACGACAACAACCCGCCGCGTGACCTGCTGCGTGACTGCCCAATTGTGGCCCTGCACTGGTACGGCCTGAACGTGGAGGCAGCGCAATGAGTAGTCTGAAGCCTCCCCAAAACACTCTATGGGTCACGTCTTGGCGTGACCTCCCCGCCCGGATCGGCATGGCAAAATTTGCTGTCACGGATCAATCGGGTGAAACGCGCACGTTCTACGTCCGCAAGAACAAGCGGCGCATTTTGGAAACCTTGATGCGACGTCCGATGTTTTGCGCCAGCCCTTGCAGGCTGTCCCATTTCATAATGGGCCTGCGTGATGAGCAGGGCCTGAACATCGAAACCGAGTGGTTCGACAACGATCCCAAAACCGGACGCGAACGCTACGGCATCTACAAGTTGTTGGACAAGGTGACCCGGATCGACGGGCAGGAAAATGGTGCGTCATGAACGGGCAAGACCTGACTTACAAACTCGGTGGTGTCTGGCGCAATGGGAAGGGGCAAGCGCCCTGCCCTGTCTGCCAGACGGAGCGCCGCAAGGATCAGAACGCACTTTCCGTATCGGAATCGGGCGGCAAGTTGTTGTTGCATTGCTTCAAGGCCAATTGCGATTTTCGAACCATTGCGGACGCGGCCAACATTCCGGCCAGTTCTGCGCAGGTTGATCCGCAGGCCCAGCGGGAGGCGGATCAGAAGCGCCGGGAATACGAAGAAAACAAACTTCGGCAGGCACGCGGGATCTGGGAAGCATCCCGGCCCATCGAACGAACCAAGGCTGAGGCGTATCTACGGGGGCGGGGTATCACCTGCCCCCTGCCGCCGTCCTTGCGGTTTGCACCAGACCTGTTCCACGGCCCTTCCACGTCGTGGTGCATGGCAATGGTCGCGGATGTGACCACCGGAGGCATTCACCGGACGTTTTTCGATAAGCGGGGCAACCGCCTGCCGAAGAATGCCAAGATGATGCTAGGGCCGTGTGCTGGCGGCGCTGTGGTGCTGTCTGAGGCCGTGGGGCCGTTGGTGGTGTGTGAGGGCATCGAGACCGGCCTGTCTCTGTTATCGGGGCTGCTGGACGGCCCTGCGACGGTTTGGGCCACGCTCAGCACATCGGGGATGAAGGCCCTGCGCCTGCCGGATCGACCAAGGGATTTGGTTGTTGCCACTGATGGTGACGACGCCGGGCGAGAGGCTGGCCATTCACTTGCAAAGCGAGCCAGCGCTCAAGGGTGGCAGGTTTCCATGCTGAACGCGCCAGTCGGCAAAGACTTCAACGACATTCTGAAAGAAGGGGGCGCGATATGACAGTGATCCAGCCCAAACCATTTATTGAAGAAGGCCCGCAACCTCTACTGCGGGAAATCCCGCGCGGCGATGAATACCCGGTGGATGCGCTGGGGCCGCTCAAGGGGGCCGTAATGGCAATCCAGCAGGCCACACAGGCCCCGATAGCGATTGCGGCGCAGTCGGCGCTATCTGTGGCGTCTCTGGCCGTGCAGGCGCATGCCGATGTTGAAACCCTGGCTGGGTATTCACCTACGTCGCTATTCTGCCTGACCGTCGCACAATCCGGCGAACGGAAAAGCGGTTGCGACAAGCTGGTCATGAATGGTCTGCGAGAATTCGAACGTGAACAAACAGCCCAATACAAAGAGGACATGGCGGACTGGCAGCTTTCCCAAAAGCTGTGGACCGCCAAGCGTGACCGCCTTTTGAAAGAGGCATCCAGCAGCAAGCCAGACAAGGCATTAGCAGCCGAGGCTGATTTGAAGGCCATGGGTTCAGAACCTGCGCAACCCTTGTCGCCTAAACTGACGGCATCAGAGCCGACGATTGAGGGGTTGGTAAAACTCTACCTTGTCGGTCAGCCCAGCTTGGGTCTGTTCTCGGATGAGGGCGGCGGGTTTCTCGGTGGTCACGCCATGAACTCAGATAACCGCATGAAAACCGTCGCGGGTCTGTCCAAACTTTGGGACGGCGAACCGCCAGACCGAGTGCGCGCGGGTGACGGAGCAGTGACCCTCTACGGACGCAGACTTGCAATGCACTTGATGGTGCAGCCGGTCGCGGCACGGCCCCTGCTTTCAGATCCGATTGCGTCCGGCCAGGGCTTCTTGGCCCGGTTCCTGATAACTGAACCTGTCAGCAATATCGGTGCGCGCTTGAATCGGCCAAGTGCCGAAGTAGCGGATGTAGCGAAAGTAGCGATGGCCGGACGCCTGAACGCACTTTTGAGCCACCCCAAGCCGGTGGATGAAGATAAGCCTCAAGAACTCAAGCCAAGGACGCTGCACCTGTCCAGCGCGGCCAAAGACCTGCTGTTTGATTACTACCGGGCAACAGAACTGTCACAGGGAAATGGCGGCGATTTCGAACACGTCAAATCCTTTGCGTCTAAATCCGCTGAACAGGCTGCTCGGATCGCCGGGGTTCTTACGCTCTGGCATGATGTGAACGCCGGTGAGGTATCAGTTGAAGCAATGGCCGATGCTATCAACCTAGCACAGTTCTACCTAGGCGAAGCCAAGCGACTGGCCGAAGCTGCGATGATAACGGAACGGGTCGAACAGGCCGAGCGCCTACGCAAGTGGATTGTTGACGGCTGGCCGGAGCAGGCGCTGAAGCTGGGTAGAGACGCGAACACAATCCTGCCCCGCGACGTTGTACTGTACGGCCCCAATTCAATGCGAGAAACGGCGCAGGTTAAATCGCTGCTGTCGGTTCTATCGTCTCACGGCTGGCTTCACCAATTAGACGCCGGAACCGTGATTGACGGGGCTAGTCGCAACCTTGCCTTTCGTATCGTCAGGGGGTGAGTCATGGCTGCTTTTTTCGATACCCGCGCCGCATTGGCAAAAATCAAAAATCAGCAGGCTACCCCTGCTACATCCGCTACATCCGCTACACAGGGAGGTAAATCGGGGTCTCATGTAGCGGATGTAGCGGATGTAGCGACCCCCATCGGTCAAAACTCAAAAAATCAGGTGGGCCAACTGTTCCCACCTGAGACGCAGCCGAATAACGCGAAAAGTTTGCGCGAAAATCAGGATCGGAGGTCGGTGCCTGACAAGGTCGGTGTGGGCGGCAGGCCTGTCACGTGGACCGGCAAAGTAGTCAGCCTGGATGAATGGCGAAACCTGCCTGAATGGGAACGGCACGGCCCGAACGGTAGAGTGTGGGACGGGAACAAGCGGGCATGGGTTACAGATGGCGCATGAGGTCATACACCTCTGCAGGTTTTTTACAGACGGTCTATGTCTGTTTTGTAGGTGCATTTCCGGTCGGTTTGTACGCGTGCGACAAGGGGTCATAGCGGGCGAATGAATGACCTATCGGCATAGGCACTCAGACCTTTGTTCACCCAACGCGAGACGACGAAATCTTTACAGGTCTACGGGTGTCTATAATCTGTTGCGAGACAGCATCTTTGCATTTGGATCGAAGTTTATGGATTTTGACGCCTACATTTTGGAAATTAGGGGCAGAGCGAAAGCTTATGCCAGACGCGCAAAGCAAGATACTTTGCTGACAATTGGAGCAATATTTGCTTGCATCTTGGTCTTTGTTAGCTCGGATTTTATAGCCGAAAGCATCGATGACCTGAACAAATCGGACCTAGAACAACTATCGGAAGAAGTTGCGACAGATGCCGTCCGAATAGTTAGGGATAGATTTTTACCAAACCTAGGTCAGGAGGAAAAAGTTGCTCCGCCGTTAGTTGAGCCATTGATTGGGGTAGATGAGAATTCGCCGCTTGGAAAACCGCAGCAGCCGCTTCGAGAAACTATGGGACTTTTCGACCCTCTCCCCGACTACAATGCCGAGATACCCGACCAACTTTACGTTGCAAAGATTGATGCAATAAAAGCATTTGAAATTGCTAAGTTAGAAAACCAACTTCGCTCTGAGATTGAACGAGAGGAAGTTGAAAACCAGTTCCTATCAAATTACGACAAATTCAGCCTCAATTGGTTTGTTGCGGAAAACGACTACAATCTTGGTTTGGAAACGATACAAGCCGAGCTAAATGCCAAAGTTGAGCAAACCAGACAAAAGGAGGCGCTTTTCCAAACAGTCATTTCAATGACAACAAAAATCGGTTCGCTTTTGCTGCTTCTCTGGTTGGTTAGGATTTTCAATTCCAGCCGTCAAAGAAACGAAAATGCATCGCAATTCTACACCGCTCTTGGTGACGCCGCTATCCTGTCGAAGGATGACCCTGACATGTCGTTGATAGATGCTTTGCGTTCGCTCCTTCCACCCGATGCACGAACCGTGGTTAGTAGCACAGCGCCCGCTGAGGATGTCATTGCCATCGCTTCGAAGATTCTAAAGTCGAACTCCTAGTGCGTTTCGTGTTCAATTTTCTAGTTACGAGTTGAGCTAAGACCAGCTACCTCATGATGGTCTCCTTGAAATTTCAGGGATCAAAGTTTTTGATGATGCTTCAAAGCCAAATGCACGAGTTTGGAGTGATGGCACGACGCGCCGAACTCGTACCCCCTCGTTGAAATCGCTAACCCCCATCAGGCGCGCCGCGCTCTTTTGGTACCCGCTGGCTCTGTCTGAATTGTGTCTGAAAGAATAATTCCACCACATACGGGGAACCCCCAATATCGCGGACACGCATAGTTCGTTAGTTTTGAGTTAACGGAGCAATCACACACAGCTCCGAGACCCCCAGAGCTTGAGGGGCTGGCTTTACCCCCTCGTCCAGCCCCTCGCTCCACCTTACACATTCAACCATTTGTGAGACGGTGGTTTCTCCCCCAACCACCTTGGGTGAGAAGCCCTACTAGTATAGCACACATCCAGTGTCGTGACTTTCCACTATATCAGGGGAAGGTTTGACGTTGGTCGGCCCACGACAGTCTGCTGACATTCCCGATGTTTGACGGAAGCTGCCGGATGTCTGCTGTGGAGCCCAAAGTTCTCCACCTACGCACTGCAGTGAACTTCGGCTTACGAAGGGGATTGACGAGCCAGCGTTCTTAATGCTCGCTTGACCTACTATGATTGAGCACATTGTCGAAACCGTTTCAGGCGCGTCTCCGATTACCGTGGGGTTGATGTGCGGTGGTTTCTTACTATCCATTGCAGCCTGGGCTGAAAAGGAAGCTAACGACGAGATAAAAGCACACCTAATCGAACGAATTGAAAGATTCGTTTCATATTCGACCATCTCAGACATACGGGATATTGTCACCTCAGGCTTCGATGTGATCTTTGGGCGGCACCCCTTTACAATTCGCTTCATCGTTTCATCAACGCTCTTTACGACAGCTTGGCTGGTGTTGATTAGCCTTTTTGTCGCTGCTTACTGGCACACGACCGATAACCTAAGTGAAAGCGAGACTCTACTTTACATAATCAAGGACATTTTGAGCTTCAATTCAGATGCACAATACTGGGTGTTAGTGCCGATTTTGGTGGTGAACTACATCGGAGACTTTCTTTCGATCATTGTAACGCGAATACTTGTTTCCCGTGTCCAAGGCCTCATAAGTCTGCTTGGATTGTTAGTGGTCGATGTCGCCTCCAGCCTCCTAATATACCTCGTAAGCTTCAACAGCGTCATGACGGCATTTGGAGCAAGAACTGTATGGGGGTTCGAAGAGGTGCTTGGAGTCATCTTGTTGAGGGACTCGGATGCTGGTCCGGAGCTACTGCTATCAACGTTTAGCACAACATTCTGGTTTCTTTCTATCGCGCTTGGGCTATTGATCTTACAGTTAGCCAAGCGGTTCTTTAAGTTTCAAAACTACAAAAAGCGGCCCTTTTTTTTCATAGGGTACTTATCGACGATACCCGCTTTTTTATTTGGCACATTTGTTGCTATGGCCTTTTGATTTGTGTGCGTTTGCTCTTGGTTCGGCGTACACCGCCTGAGCGAGGGTTTCGTTGATTAAATCAAAGCGCCAGAGAGGTTTTCTTCGGACCCGTATAAAAGCCGACATTGGAGCAACCGCAGCGAAGTTCCGGTTTGTCCCGCACAACTGCCGTTGGTCCCGTTGGGACAGGCCGCAAGACAGACAGAAGTCGGCGGATGGCTGCTCTGAGCCCAAATTGAAGGGTACTGCATACGGCGCTAATGTCTGCTATCGGGTTTGTAGGCCGATTTGAGTGACGGGGGTGGTTCACATGAAGGTTTCGAAGGTTGTTGTATTCTTCCTTTTTGCACTCCTGTCTTTGAGACCGGACACAGCCAGCGCTTGGACGTGTTCTTTTCTTGACCGGTTGTTTCATCTGAACAGTCAAATTTCTCAAACTGAAGCAGAGATATTGCGTGGTAAATCCCTCCTGTTTGCTGAGCACCTAAGTACTCGACGCGATGGTGAGTTTTTGGTGTTCGGCCGTTTATTTAAGAAAGCCTCTAGCCCATTCCTCCATGAAGAACAGCTTGAGGGAATTCGAGCGCTTTATTGGCCACCTTCCGAGACAGTTCAGATGCCCAACCGGATAGAGTACACGTATCATGACGCCTATCGCTTTGAAGGGCATCAGCTTTTGGGCGGGTTACTCATTCCCTTCATGGCGGAGGATATCGACGCGCGTGTGTCAATATCGTCAGAGTATGAGGGTATTGTCGACTTGATGCCACCTGCAGATAGCCACGTTGTCGGGATTTTGCGTCGATACCAGAATGGCAAAAGGGTAGAGTTGACGACTTCGCCGTGCCCGACATTCTTTTCAATATCGCCTTTAGAGCAGGCTGACCTCCTAAAGTGCTTGGCCGAAGGAGCTTGTGAACAAAGCTGACGTTAGACGAGCTCTGTTTTGGGTCCGCTTTGTCCGCACAGCAGACATCGGTGCGCCTACTGGCTCAGGTCACCGACGAGGTCAACCTTGGCTTCTATATAGTCTTTCAACTCTTTTACTGCGTGGACCGCGCCACCCAGCACTGGATTTGCAGCCGCTATTGCGGACTGCAACGAACCCAGAATTGAGTTAATCAGTTTTAAAAGGTACTTGAGAACTTTCCGCACTGGACGCATGAGAAGGCCAGTGAGTTCTTCGCGCTCTGACGCTCTGACAATCTGCTGTGACGATGATGAAAGTGTATTGATTTTGTAGGTGAGGTTTTGACCGCTCAGTCCGTGATTGACTAAAAGGTCTTCGCTGATTTCACTTATTCCTACCTTTATGTCCCCAAAGGCGTTTCGTTCTACCAGTTCGTTGAATGCCGGTCGCAATAATTCGGCGTCATCGTCAAGGATGCCGCCAAAGAAGTTGGGCATCAGTTCGCCGTTCACCAAACCACTCATGAACGTTTCTAACTGATTGCTAAAATCGATCAGGTAATTCCGAGATTTAATAGTGTCTGGTGTGCCTTCAATTTGAATATCAAAAAGCATCTAACCTTCTCCCTTATTTGCAATAACTCGCCCTTCTCAATCTGGACCGAGCAGAAGCTACCTCTAGGTGCCGATATCGCCCACCCGAGTATCGGGCGCAGTCCAGTGCGTGGCCTGCAGCGATTACAGCCGCGCCAATGTCCTGTCCGTCAGCGTAACACACCCCTACCCAGCGGTCATAGGTTCGCTCGCCGCTCAGGTCGCAGGATATCGACTTACCGCGAAGGAAATTGACCACCCAGCGCTTAGCGTCCTGCCCGGATATTGAATCGAGTTCGGGTGCATCAACCCCGTTCAATCTAACCGGCGTCCCATCAACAACAATGGTGTCAGCGTCACGGACATGGAGGGAACCTGCTGCGGCAGACGTGGCAAGTGAAAGGACAGCGGCAGCAAGACAGTACTTCATCAATCAGGGGATCACTCAAAAAAGAAAGGCTTGCTATCGAGGTATTCGGCTAAACACCCGTTAGCAACCCATGTGCACTGAAAGAGTATTCTTCTTTCTTCCCAATAATAACGTGGTCATGGATCTGAATGCCCATAGTGTTGCAGGCATCCTGTATACGTTCGGTCATGAGAATGTCGGAGTTACTGGGGGTCGGATCACCTGACGGGTGATTGTGAACCAGGATCAACGAGCTTGCGTTCAGTTCCAGGGCGCGTTTCACAACCTCACGGGGGTAAACTGGCACGTGGTCAACCGTTCCCTTGGATTGTTCCTCATCGGCAATCAGGACATTCTTGCGGTCGAGATACAGAACACGGAATTGCTCGATTTCACGATGCGCCATTGCGGTACGGCAAAAGGTCACGAGGGCTTCCCACGATGACACCACATCCCGCTTAATCACTTGAGCCTGCGCCATTCTGTGCCCAAAGGCTTCGACAACCCGCAAATGGTAGTAGACCCAATCGTTAGCCCCCTCCACTTTCAGAATCCGGTGCTTTGAGGCCGCAATTACTCCATTCAGGTCACCGAACTCCGCAAGCAGGCGTTTGGCCAGCGGTTTGACGTCAATCCTCGGAATTGCGTTGAACAGCAAAAGTTCCAGCAACTCGTATTCGGGCATCGGGTCATGGCCACCCTTCAGAAACCGTTGCCGCAATCGCTCACGGTGACCCCAATAGTGTGGCCGCTTTGCGCCGTCGTCTCCTTTTACCAAACCACCACCAGCAGTATTCTTGGGTGAAAGGCGGTCACGGTTCACATAGCCTGGAGAATATGCAGGTTCGACGATTGCATCCGGTGGTGGCGTACGTGCTTCCAGATCCTCAAGACCCTTTAAAGCGTCCTCTGAAAAGCCGTTCTGCCCATCGAATTTGACCAACTTGCCGAACCTCTTTTTGTCCCGGCCAATAACCTCTTTCAGTTGGTCTAATATCTGACTTTTCATTGCCGCTTCCACCACTCCAATCCTTCCGTTGAGATTGGCCGTAAGGTGGTTAACGAGCGGTAAATACTAGTGAGGACTGCACCGACAAAACAGAGTGCAAGGTGATCCTGAGTTGCGGAGTAATCCTCACTGCCTTCGAATGGTAGGAGCCAAAAATTTGACAGACTTTGGTTGTGAAGTAGAATGATACGCAACCAATAGGTTGAAATTGTCTTGAACTAAAGCACGCATTTTGGAGTGATACTCAACTAAAGTTTTCCAAGGTAAGAAGTTAATGTTCCGCAAGTTTTTATTTTTCGCATTTGTCTTTCTGGCTGGTTGCTCGGATTATTTTTTGAGCAGCAAGGAGCGAGAGTTGTATGGCGATCCCTCTAGTCACAACACACTTAAACCAGAAAACGCAGGGAGTTTGGTCGAAGCGGCTCGAGAAGCAAACATGCTTGCAGAAGCCTATTTTCGCGCTGGAAGAAGTTCGCAAAAGGCTCAGGATGTTGTCAGCGGTGCTGTAATACTCACGGCTGCGTCAGTCGTAGCGGGAGGGGTAAAAGGTGCGTCTGACACTGCCCTTGCCAATCGTGGACTGGCGGCAGTTGGATTGCAGCAAACTGCCGCCAGAGGTTTGAACAAAACCTCTATCGAGAGCATTTATGACGGCGCGCAAACATTAAACTGTGTTGGTGGTGTAGCAACAATCTACTCAAAAAACTCAAAATATGCTGATTCCAAAGTTGCCGCAGAAGTTACACTTGCCGTCATCCGCGAAGTTCGCATAACAGTATACCGTGGCTTGACACGTGAACTGGCGGACTATTCCACGTTTATCAATGCATTCAAAGCATCCTTGCCGGGTGAACAAGGAGTAGCGGGCACGCGTCAGAGGTTCTCGGTAAGAGATTCCACAGCAACGCCAGAAGATTTGCTTGAATACCTAGGCAAATTGAAAGGTTGCGTGACTCACCAAAAACTTAGCTCCGCCAACGATCCCAAGGAATAGCTGCACACAAAGCACAAGACTGAATTGTGTGTTCAAGGCTCCCCCTCGATGACTAGCCAGGCATCGTCAATTCTTTCGCCTGCATCAGTTGGGAAACCGGGCAGATTGGTTTTCATATACCTAATCAATTCATCAAGATGAATGTAACTGTTCGTCCCGCTTATGTCGTCGTCAGGGCCAGCAATGCTCTTGGTCAAATTTATGCAGCCAATAGTTGCTTTGAAGCCAACCCCTCTGTGGATTAGGATTGCAGTGCGTTTTCCTGTATCGTGGACATAGACTCCTGGTCTAGGTCGACCATCACTCTTGTAGTCAATTGTGTGATATTTCGAAGTTGAAAACCCATGAGTACCTAGCTGGTATGTGCCTTCTTGTATTCTTCTGGAATTCGAAACGCCTGAGCTACTGTTGTCCCCAGGGCCTCGCGGCTCCACGGACGCCCCTGTCATATTTGGCGATGTAATTGGAATACCATCCAGAAAGCACTTGTACTCTCCGACGGTTCGATACCTACGCCCTGGACCTGAACCTTTAGATTGAGTTCGTTTTCTTTCAATCAGTATTACGAAACCACTTTGCGGAATAGTCATTTATCACCCCTAAACAGCTCTATAGTAGATCAAATCAAAATAACTCCGAATATCGTGGTCTAGTTTACTGCGTGGGTCAAACAATAGGTTGTTCTGTCCACAGTGATGGAAAAAACCTGTTTAATCAGCGGGCAACCCTACTGAAGCAATGGAAAGTCGGCCCTAAAATCTAAGGAAATCTCCTAGTTTTACAGTGATGTTTTGGCACCGCACAGTTACCATACGTTCACGACTTGTTCTTGCTTTGTATGGGGTAATATGATACCGTTAAATCAGGTAATAACGGGGGCTTGCGATGCAGGCGGCGCAGGAAGAAAAGCAGGATATTCGGGCAAAGGCCGAACGCATATCGCTCGCGCGTGAATTCGGCCAGGACAAGTTCGAAGAACTGGCCGGTGACGCCGCAGAACTGATCTGCAGCGGGTTGGTCCAGTACTGGCGTCTGGACGGCACTATTGGCATTTTCACTCTGAGCCATATCCAGAACGTTTGGCATGTGGAGGCACACTTTTCGGGCGATACCTGCGAATGCCCCGATGAAGACCTGAAAGCCATCGTCAACGCCTTCTGGGACGAAGAAAAACCCGAGTACATCACGGCGGTTAGCCCCACTGACTGGCCCAATATCTGGCTACATCAGCAAGTGGGTTTTCAGCAAACAGGTGTGCTGCCCCTTTCGGATGGCCCTGCAATCATGTGGGGGTGGCGCAAATGTCATTGACGGAATCACGGATCTGCGGCGCAAAACTGCGCGACGACACCCGTTGCATGAATGAACCCATGCCAGGGAAGACCCGTTGTCGCCTGCACGGAGGCGCATCAACAGGAGCAAGGACTGCGGCGGGCCGCAAACGGCAATCAGAGGGTGCAAAAGCTCGCTGGGCAGAAATCAACAAAGCACTGGCCCTGATGGAAACCATGGGCCAGGAATCGAATGAGGTAAGGCAATGACGGGCACCAACAAGCAGCCGGGTTTCGTCTTCGGGGGCGATACTGGCGTATCGTATGATGATTTGCAGCGGAACCGTCAGGTTGTGAACGCCCTTATGGCGAACTCAAACCGGATGCCGCAAAACCTTGGCGAAGGGTTACACGCTATCGGCAACGCCCTAATGGTGCGCGGACTGAGCAAGCAGATTGAGCGCAGCCAGGCACAGGGCCGTGAGAAAGCTACAGGTCTCATTGCTGCAGCCCTTTCTGGGCGACAGCCATCTAACCCCACTTTCGGCGTCTTCGATTCATCGAACCCCGGCGCGGGCGCTTCTTTCGCACGGCCACGTTCCGAAGCGCAGGAAATCGGTGACGCGACTATGGCCGCCCTTGGCAAGCCCGACGCCATGTCGATGCAGGGTGTGTTCGAAAGTTTGGAACAGCAGCACGGCCTGCCTGCCGGGTATCTAACCCGTACGGCGCAAATTGAAAGCGGCGGGAACCCACATGCTCAGAACCCGAAATCGAGCGCTGGCGGAATGTTCCAGTTCATCGACAGCACGGCACAACAGTACGGATTGGCGGATAAGACAGACCCACACGCATCGGCACGGGCTGCGGCGCAACTGGCAGCAGACAATGCGGCCCATCTGCGCGAAGTCTTGGGGCGCGACCCCAGCGCGGGTGAGCTATACCTTGCCCACCAGCAAGGCGCGGGTGGTGCGGCTAAGTTGCTATCCAATCCCAACGCAAGCGCTGCAAGCATTGTGGGGGATCAGGCCGTCGCCCTAAATGCCGGTGGTGCAGGTGTTACCGCTGGCGACTTCGCAAATCAGTGGGTCAACAAGTTTGGCGGCGGTTCTCCGCAACCCGCACAACCTCATCAGCAAGACTACAGCGCCTTCTATGAGGCGCTTTCAAGCCCATGGATCAATCAGGGTCAGCGGGCCATGTTGATGGCGGAACTAGAGGACCGCAGGGCGGCGGATAGCAAAGCCTATGACCAGTGGGCGCAGGCAAATGACCCGCTGCGTCAGATGCAGCTAAAACGCGCTCAGATTGAGCTTGAGCAGATGCAGAACCCGCAGCCAGACAAGACTACGCTAATGCAGAACTATGACGCTGCTGTTGCTGGTGGCTATGAGGGCGATATCGTTCAGTATCAGACGGATATCAAAAAGGCTGGTGCAGCTCAGAGCAATATCACCGTTGGTGGTGGAAACGCGCCGATTCCTGCATATCCAAAAGCCCCGAACGGGTTCATGTACGTACGCGACCCGGCCACGGGGCAAGTTGTCCTGAATGAGCAGGGTATCGCGACAATGGCCCCGATTGTTGGCGGACCAGAGGATACAAGCGCAGCAGATGCCAAAGCCGCGCAGGCAGCGGCGCAGGCAGAAGCCAATCGAAGCAGTGTAGTGGTGGAAACCTCGCAGGAAATCCGAAAGATGCTAAGGAGTGGCGGCTTTTTCGACCTTCCCGAAGTCGGGGTCATTGGCAGCAAGTTGAGGCATATCAACCAGGAATCGGCAGACATGGCCGGGATGCTCGAAACCCTTAAGGGCATGGTGGTGTTCGACCGGCTGGAAAAGCTCAAGCAAGCCAGTGCAACCGGCGCAAGCGGACTTGGACAGGTGACCGAAAAGGAAATCGACCTCTTAGGAGCCCAACTCGGTGCACTGAAACAGGACATGTCCGAGGAGCGCCTTCTCAGCACGCTAGATACCGTTGAGAGTGTATTCGGCAAGCTGTCCACGGAGGCAGAGGCGTACCTTATGGGCCGGTCTGCGGACTTGCCGACTGGAAACACGCAGCGCCTTCCTTCGAAGCAAGCGGCGGGGGATTTCAACTTTACCACCATGGAAGTTGGGGACCTGAACAATATCGACATAGACAGTTTGACGCCTGCCCAGCAACAAGCCCTGTCCCTTCGCTATCAGGAGTTAGGATTTTGAGTAACGACCCAATCGCAGCCCTCAAGCTGCGTCAGTTGAAAGCGCGGCAGGCAGCAGCCCGACAGGCGGCGCAAAACCCGGATATTCCGTCAGGGGACGGCTCTACTGTCGCCCCTTATGACCCGTCTTTGTTTGAACGGGCCATGACCGCCCTGCGGCAAAGCGGGATGGTGCCCCGTGCCAATATCCGCGACTTCGAAAGCATCGGCGCAGGTGTCCGCAGCGCGGCAGATACAGCCCTGTTCGGGTTCGGTGATGAGGTAAGGGCCTTGGGGGAAACTCTGGGTCCGGTGGCATATGGGATGCCGCCCGGTGTCATCCCACACGCGACCGACAGCTTTAGTGAAAACCTTGCCGAAGAACAGGCTCGTTCCCAGGCGGCACGGGCTCACCATCCGACCGCTTCAACCGTTGGCGACGTGGCGGGCATTGCAACCGGCGCTGCCGGAATCGGCAAAGCTGGGCTGAGTCTGGCGGCTAAGGCTTCGACGCCGGGTAAGGCGGTTGCGGGTTCTATGGCTGATGGATTCGGATATGGTTTGTTGGCTGGCGCTGGTCACACCGATGGCGACCTGACGGAACGCGCAGAAGGTGCCGCCTTAAGCGCAGGCATCGGCGCGGCCACCGGCGGTGCTGCTGCAGGTGCCCTTTCTGCCGCCCCTGCCGTCAGTGGATACATCGCTCGCAGAGCTGGTAAGCCAGTTTCTCAGGCACAGGCCCGTATCGCACAAGCTCTGACACCGGAGACGGCGGCAATACTGGATGACCTCGGCCCCGAGGGGATGTTGATCGACGCCATGGGCGAACGTGGGCGCGCTCTGGGACGTGCAGCGGCCAATGCTAACCCCGAAGCCCGCGAAATGCTGGAAAGCGCCTCAGCGGCCCGTATGGCGGGTCAGAGCGACCGCTTGACTGATAGCCTTCTGAAGGCATCGCGGATGGATGCGCCGCAGTCGGTTGATGATTTGGCTCACGGCATCCGCCAAAAGACCAAACCAGGAATTGACGCAGCCTATAACGAGGCCCGCTCTTTGGGCCACGATATCGACCTGAACGCCTTTGATAGCTTAGCCAGATCCGGTATGGGCCGTACTGCCTTTGAGCGGGGGCAGAGCCTTGCCCGTGACCGCATGGTGGCTGAAGGCATTCCCGGCGATCCGTCCAACTTGGCGATACTGGATGGAGCTAAGAAAGCCTTGGATGACATGGCCCGCCCCTCTCTTGGGCAAGGTCCGACAAACGAACAGGCGATTGCTGGGATGCTGTCAAGGCAGGTTCGCGAACGGATTGATGACCTGATGCCAGAGTACGGGGGCGCAAGGCAATTAGCAGCCAGTGCCAGAACCCGAGAGAATGCCGTTAATATCGGCGCAGAGGGTGCAAAGCCGCGTGTGTCGGCAGACTATGCCCGCCGTGCAGAAAAGGCAGCAGTTGCACACCCTGACGAAGTTGCACAGGGCTACGCATCGGGCAAGATAGACCAGCTACAGAACCGCAGGGACACCCCCGGCGTTGTAGACAGCCTGTTTGGCCCACGTCGCCAGCAGGACGCCATGCAAGCCGCTTTGGGGCCGGAGGGGGCCGCTAAGGTTCAGAAGCAGATTGCCAATGAACGCACCTTTGGCAACACGCACCGGGCTTTGACGGGTAATTCCACCACGGCCCGCCAACTCATTGAGCAAGGTCTGTTGAGTGGCGTCGGCGGTGGTGCGGGACTTGCCACAACTGGTGACATTCAAGGTGCTGGTGCCGGTGCTGCGGCTATGCTGGCTGCACGTCACGGTGGCGGGGCATTTCTCAGGAAGGCCACAGCGGGCCGAGAGGCGCGTGTTGCCCCTGAGATTGTCAAAGCGCTTATGGGGTCGGGTTTGCCTGCCAACCTGCAAAAGGTAGCGGCTCAGGCCCCCAGCAAGGTCAGGGACATGATTGTCCGCGCCCTGATGCTGAACGGAGTCGGGCCTCAGCTAAGTCCAGAGTAAAGTATCCAGGCCCCGTATAGCGCGGGGCCTACAATCCCTCCCATCGCACCAAGCGCAATGAATCCATACCCCAGCCAAGACAGTTGATTTTCGGTGTCACGCAGAACGGTCAAGAACGCCCAGCAACCCAGCACAAGAATGGACGCGGATGCCATTGCAACGCAATACAGTTCGAAAATGGAAAGGTCAGCAACTGTCATGCACTCAAGATGGTCCTTGGCAGATGGCCTGTAAAGCCCGCAGGGGGAGTTAGCTCCAAATTACCCAGCAATTTCAATGGCAGTTCCCGGAAAAGGTACAGAATGACAGACCGAGAGTATGCATCAATCTGGATCGAAGAACTGAACCCGCCTTACGTGCGGGTGAACTTCACGTCCTATCCTTGGCAGAACGCGCACCGGATTGCACGGCGGGCAAACAAGCTGGCACAAAACTATTCCCGAGGCTGGCACTGCGCCTACTGCGGGGGCCTCATGCCCGAGTGGAAGCGGATCGACGCCAAGTATTGCAAGGAAGGCTGTCGCAAGATGGCAGCACGAAAACGAAAGGAATATCACCAGTGAAGATAGACGCAATAGGCGGGAAATGGATTGTACTTCCCGAAAGCAGCGATGAGGAAGCGAGGATCAAGTATATGATCCTTCATGGTCGCAGCGGAAAGCTCGAATTCAACATTCCTAAGAAGTTGTCCGGAAACAACTCCGAGACCGAAGCCAGCCCAGACTAGAACCGCTCATCAATCCATGTTTTTGTCCCTTTAAAACCCCTGGTCCATGCTGGCTCCTTGTCGAATTCGACAACCATCAACTTATCATCGTCTTCAAGGTGCTGAGCTAGGTGTGTTTTTACCTGATGCGCCGTGTTCCGGATATCAAGCAACCAAACTGACGCTTGGGTGCGAACTGCTTCTAGCCTTTCCAATTCCTTGATTATCTCATCGTAGCTGTTGCCCTCAACAACATCGTAGGTCACCAGGAAGTAAGCCATAATAAATCTCCAAGTTGAATGGAGTTGAAGCTACGCGTCTCAGTCACGATTCTGCTAGTGGTGCAAATTGGCGCAGGCCAACAGCGTCTACAGTAGAGCGAAATAGATAGCTTAAAATAGGCTGATTTAGGCAACCGTCACCGCTTTTTCCGAGGCGGTCTATGCGGGAAAGGATACGCCCTCCCCTTTCCGTTAAGCAGGAAAGCCAGAGCGCACGGAGGGTTCGCCCCATCGGGCGCAATTCATGCCTGAAAGCAGGCATCAGCACGGCGTGATTGTTCACCCCCCAATGGGGGACGTACCCTAGATTTGACCGAGGGGTGCCGGAAAAGCGCACCATGCGACGGTGGGGATAATTGCATTGCGCTTCGAAGGTTTCTAACGATGGTTGTGCTAAGTAATTTAGGGTAAAAATGCTTCATCGTTTCTGTTCTTTTCTAGCCCTAGGGGCCATTCTATTCGGCGTAAGCGCGTGTGCATCGAAAGAAGAAAGACGTATCGCCAGAATTAGCGAACCGAATGTTGTTGTTCCAAAGGCGGAGTTTACTTCCCAGCAGGTTACGAAACTATTCCTGGATGTCTGCGTGGAACATGTAGACGATCCAAGTTTTGTTCGGAAGAAAGGGAGAGAACTTGGACTAAAAAGATACGAGCGGCCATCACCTGACTTTTATTTTGCTTCGCGCAACACTGATGACGGAGGGCGTGTCAAACTGAATTTTGGAGATAGCACCATACTTTGGCACTCTTCTAATGATGCTGGCAGCTTTGATGTTTTTCACTGTAGCTTTGCGGCGAATGTCAGCGATGCACTCGCTCCACTTTCCGACCAACTATTTAAGGCCCTGTCGGAGGAACCAACATTTTTCGCCGATGATGCGAGATGGAAAAAATCGAGAACTATGGAAGCAACCTCATTGGGCAGAAAGGGCATACTTCGGGTCCGACTTCCCTCGCCGATTATAGGTAGTTCAAGTCTCTGCAAAGGTATTCCTGATTGCAGTTTTGTCGGCGCTCTGAGTTTAGAGTTAGAGGTCCGAAGGTAACGCAATTGGGTTCACCCCACGTTTCGCCTCAGAGGCCCCAAATTGCCCGTCAGGCACATGCACGGCTCTGTGGTCCGCATATCAGGTCTGGCGGGGAACGAAACGCTACCCCTGCAATTCCGGTACGGGTTTCTTGGTTTCTTCGTACCGATCCACCGCAGCTAGGTACTCGTCCAGTTTGCGGCCTTCCTCGGTATCAGGCTCAGATCCCCACAGATACTCTATTTCCCGGAGTGCGGCGCGGTATTCGGTCGGGGTGCGGACAATGGTCATAGCAAAACCTCAACGAAGATAGGAATGCTGGGGGCCTACTTCTTAGCCTAGCTCATAGTGGCCATTTTATGAGCAACCCCTCTCAAGACCAATTCGGGAATCCCCGTAGCGGGCTTTTTCTCAGTCATAAGGGGGCTAGGCCATGTAGCGAATGTAGCGGATGTAGCAGGCCCTAGGCGCTGATTTCGTTTTTCTATGCGCATAGAAGGTTTGTGGGCTTCATGGTTTACAGCGCCGCGCGGGATAGGTAACCCTCACTTTATAGTTTGGGAAGTTTCAGCATTGAAGAAAGCCTTGATAGTCGCTGCCTTGTTCGTTGTGGCCGTACTCACCGCCATTCTTGTACGCAGTGAATTTAAGGCAGATGAAGCGACACGCGAGGCAAACGAAGCTGCCCAGATTACGCAGCTCGCTAAGGAAAACTACGTCAAACACCTCTCCCTTGAGGGCTTGAAGGAACAACAAAACGAAGTTTTGGCGGATTGCATGATTGAGAAACTTACTCCCTTTGGACGGAGACCTATGACATTGGCAACGTCCGAGAGGGACGCAAAAGTTGCCATGCTTGCAGGTGGCCGTAACCTAGTCGATGACGATTGCTTATCCCGGGCGATCAACGAAACAGATTGAATTTCTTTTGGGGAGGAACCCTTTTCCAGCTTAAAGCCAAGGTCGCCGGTTTCATCTATGATACGAACAACTGCACAGCTTCTTAAAGTTACTCATCCTTGGCATGGGAACGCCTCAACATAGGCCTGCCAAACCAGTAAACGGGCAGTTTCGTGCCTAATGGATGGGTTCTTGCTGAGGTACTCAACTGCTACGTCTCGAAGCTGCTCGTTTGAGGCTGTATCTGGGATGCAGTGGCCGAGGAAGTGATTGATAAGGCCGTTTGCATCTTCCGTATTTTCGCTGGAATCCAATTGAGCCAAGACCTGAAAAGCACCGATACTGCGCCCCTCAATAACGCCGATTAGATAGCCAATGCAAAACCCTGCCATTACAGAGTTTTCGCTTCTACAAGCCTCATAGAGTGAGTTACCACTGATTTGCTGAGCTTGTGCCCCAGCCGACACTAAACCGTCGCCGGTTACGAGAGCCGTTAACAGCGCGAGATTGCGGACCAATTTTTGAACTTTTTTCACTGGCCACCCTTTCTCACCAAAACCACGCCCGGCCCATAAGCCGTATCTCCCTCATCCAGGAACTGAACGCCTTGGGCTTCTAGTGCGGCACGGATGGCGTCTATCGCGTTTGTTGACGCAGATATTCTGCCCGCACCTTCAGCTCGTTTGACGGTCGGAACCGAAACGTTCGCTGCTTCTGCCACCTGAACCTGAGACCATCCGATAAGCGCTCTCGCCGCTTGCAGTTGGTTGCCTGTCATTTTACCTCTTGATCCCTTCGGATCAGTGTTTATATTGATCCCTAAGGATCATAACACAATCGGAGGAAACAGCAATGCAAGAACAACGCGCCTGCGCGAATGGGGGAGATATGCCCGGATTAAAGCAACCACCCAGCCGCGTCAGTGAGTATGAAAACCATATAAACGGCGGTTTGCCCCGCTGCGGGGATTCCGTTTACCGGGACAAGATAAAGAAAATTGACTCGCTACGGCAGCAGGACGCGGAGTATTTCGCATCCCTGCCAAGTGATCCCAGAGAGGCGAGAAAGAAGGCTCTGAATCTGCTTGCTGAGATTACCGACACTGACGAAATGTTGGATCAGACCGAGGCGCTGTTAATGGGGATCAGGGGCATTGCCCGCGATGCAATGGACGACAGCTTCTATGAAATGCAAGCTATCCTGACCATTGTTCGGGTGTGCGAAGAACAGGTTTCTAAATCAAAAGCTAACGCTGATTTGGCCCATCGTTTGATTAGAAAATTGGAGGTTTAGAAATCACATTGAGGCCCCAACTGGACAAATCATCAACATTAAACACGGGGCGCAGCATTATCTGCGCCCTTTTCCTTAGTGAGAATTGATATGAGTTATTACAGCGTCAACCGGCACTGGTCGGACCAGTTCTTGCCCGAGATAAAGAGCATCATCGGCAATCACATTATACAAGCTGCACCAGATCCGCTGGACCATTCTCAGGCCACGGATTTGTTGATGCTAGACGCCAAAGACATGCGGATTGCAGCCAGGGTCAGACGTCACGGCTACGCATCAAGATACCCGCACCAGTTCACCATCAGGGCAAAGTTACCTACTGGTGCTGAGACGGAGCTATCCAAGATAGTGAACGGCTATGGCGACTGGATGTTCTACGGCCATGCGGGGCCAGACGGACAATCGATTGTAAGATGGTGGCTGATTGACCTGCGGGCGTTCAGGGCGGCGCTGATACGACACAGGACGGCAGGTTCATTCCTGCACATGGGTGACAAGCGCAACGCAGATGGAACGTGTTTCAAGTGGTTTGATATTCGGTCGTTCCCTAAGGAACCGCCGTTGGTGGTCGCGAGCTCTGAACTGGCCAAGGTGTCTCTGTAAGACAGCAATTCCTGATACAATACGAAAAACAAACGTAGAGCAGGATCGTCACAGATCGTACTCAACTGGGCGTCGAAAAATCTCGTTACCATGCTCGTCTGTCGCGGTCTCAGGCAAGAGATTTCGGAGCATGTGCTCTTCTTGAATCTTGCCTCTTTTGTCAGCCGCAGCCCACAACTCTTTACTATGTGGTCTGAATGGCGGCGCGATTACTTTGATCTTTTTATTGTCGAAAGTATTCCGCAAAAGCCTCACTGGCCCAAGTAAGTCAGAATCATTTGTTACCAAGAAAGCTTGATCAAACAAGTTCAGGTGCGCGTCATTAATCAGATGCATCGCGATGTTAACATCAGATTCTTTCTCTTCGCGTCCTTTGTATTCCGTTTTGCAGTTTTTACAGAAACTTGTCTTAGGCTTAAATTGCCCCTCAATTATGGTAACCCCGACGTATTCCAAAGCATCGGCATAGTTCTTGTGCCTTTTATGCTTCTGAGGATTCCATGTCGGGTATGCGGTAAAGAACTTAACTGCGCCCACTTTGTGAACCGATGGATCGATGAACTCTTCCATCAATGACCAGAGATTTAGCCACTTTAAGTGTGAGCGCGCACCTCGTACCGCACGATTTGCATCCTCGATTGCATGGTAAACATTGAACCCGTCAATATAGGCAATGACCTTCGTCAACTAGACCTCCAGAAATGCGAATGCCGTGAGCATTTTCACGCCCACGGCTTGCGACAGATAAATCTGCCGGGATGCAATAATCCCTATATGAGTCAGGAGAGACTCGCTGTCAAGGAAACTAGTGTCGCAGTTTCTGTTTTTTTATACTGCGTTGGCAACCACTAGGGGCTGACTAACAATGCGGTCGGTCCTCTTTTCAATGAAAACACACGAAAGACGAAATTCGCAGTTTTTGTCCCCTATATGTCCCCCAGAACAACAAGTATACGCCTCCGTCGCTCAACTAAGTGACGCAAGGCATTGCATAAGGTTTTGATATATATTGATAAAAAGTGGTGAGCCGTGCAGGATTCGAACCTGCGACCCACTGATTAAAAGTCAGTTGCTCTACCAACTGAGCTAACGGCCCACTCTTTTGTCTGGATCTTGTTGATCCGTGGCGCTCTCTAAGGCATTTTCCCGACCGGGTTCAAGCCTTTATTTTGCGCCTCGTTTCGCCTTCACTTAACTTGTTTCCGGCGACCCGATAGGCGGCCTAATTAGGCAGGTGGCGCGGGGGGGTCAACCCCTTTTTTCAGGAATCTTCACCGCAGGGTGGATTCCTTTCAAGCGCAGGGTTATATGCGCGCCATGCAACGAATACTGACCTCCGGTTTGCCCTTCATGAAGATGCACGGACTAGGCAATGACTTTGTTATTGTCGATGCGCGCGCGCAAAGCGTTGAGATTACGCCGGCTCTGGCGCGGGGAATCGGGCATCGGCAGTTTGGTGTCGGATTCGACCAGCTGGCGGTGATTGAAAACGGCGAATCGGATGCGCACCTGGTGTTCTACAACGCCGACGGATCGACCTCGGCCGCCTGTGGGAATGCCACGCGCTGTATTGCGCGTTTCCTGATGGAGGAAACCGGCAAACCCGAACTGACACTGACAACCGAACGCGGCACCCTGTACGCACGCGATGCAGGCGAAGGGCTGACCTCGGTCAACATGGGGCCGCCGCAGTTGGACTGGCACGAGATTCCGCTGGCCGAAGAAGTCGAAACGCTGGAGCTGCCGATCGAGGGTGGGCCAACCGCCACCGGAATGGGCAATCCGCACTGTACCTTCTTTGTCGAGGACGCCGAGGCCATCCCTCTGACCGAGTTCGGGGCGCGGTACGAATACCACCCCCTCTACCCCGAGCGCACGAACGTGCAGGTGGCGCAGGTCATCGGCCCAGATCATATCCGCATGCGCGTGTGGGAACGAGGCGTGGGCATCACGCTGGCCTCGGGCTCGTCTTCTTGCGCAACTGCCGTTGCCGCCGCACGGCGCGGCCTCACCGGGCGTAAGGTGCAGATCGACCTGGACGGTGGTACCATCTGGATCGACTGGCGCGAGGATGGCGTCTGGATGACCGGACCCACCTGCCACGTGTTCTCGGGCACTCTGACTCCGGACTTTCTGAGGTCACTGGGATGAGCGCGCCCAAATTCGCTACACTGGGCTGCCGCCTGAACGCCTATGAGACCGAGGCGATGCGGGAACTGTCGCAACAGGCCGGCCTGACCGATGCGGTGGTGGTGAACACCTGCGCCGTGACCGCCGAGGCGGTGCGCAAGGCTCGGCAGGAAATTCGCAAGCTGCGCCGCGAAAATCCCAACGCGCGGCTGATCGTGACCGGCTGTGCCGCGCAAACCGAACCCGAAACCTTTGCCGGAATGGAAGAGGTCGACGCCGTCATCGGCAACACCGAAAAGATGCAGCCCGGCACCTGGAAAGGTATGGCCGCGGATTTCATCGGCCAAACCGAGGCCGTGCAGGTCGACGACATCATGTCGGTCACCGAAACGGCGGGCCACCTGATCGACGGGTTTGGCACCCGCTCGCGCGCTTATGTGCAGGTCCAGAATGGCTGTGACCACCGCTGCACCTTCTGCATCATCCCCTACGGTCGCGGCAACTCGCGCAGCGTTCCTGCGGGCGTGGTGGTGGACCAGATCAAGCGGCTGGTGGATCGCGGTTATAACGAAGTTGTTCTGACCGGGGTCGACCTGACCTCATGGGGCGCCGACCTGCCTGCACAGCCCAAGCTGGGCGATCTGGTGATGCGCATCCTGAAACTGGTGCCGGACCTGCCGCGCCTGCGGATCAGCTCGATCGACTCAATCGAGGTGGATGAGAACCTGATGCAGGCCATCGCCACCGAGCCGCGCCTGATGCCGCATCTGCACCTGTCGCTGCAGCACGGGGATGATCTGATCCTGAAACGAATGAAACGCCGTCATCTGCGCGACGACGCCATCCGTTTCACCGAAGAAGCCCGCAAGCTGCGCCCCGAGATGACCTTTGGCGCTGACATCATCGCGGGCTTTCCGACCGAATCCGAGGCGCATTTCGAAAACTCACTGAAGCTTGTCACCGACTGCGATCTGACCTGGCTGCACGTCTTCCCCTATTCCAAGCGCGACGGCACTCCAGCGGCCCGCATACCGCAGCAGATTAACGGCACCATCATCAAGGACCGGGCCGCCCGGCTCCGCACGGCGGGTGGCGCTCAGGTGGCCAAGCACCTGACCGAGCAGATCGGCAGGACCCATCATATCCTGATGGAAAACCCCAATATGGGCCGCACCGAACAATTCACCGAGGTGTCATTCGGAACCCCTCAGACAGAAGGGCAGATCGTGACCGCCACAATCACTGGCGCCACCAAAACCCAACTCACTGCCTGATTCGCTCTTCATCTGGCCCAAAATACCTCGGAGTTGAATTGGCCGCAGGCCAAGAAGGGGCTGGCCCCTCCCCCCCCAAATAAAAAACCCCCGCAGCCAGTGGCGCGGGGGTTCTTAATTCTAAGGAAGATCAGCGCTTAGTGCTTCTTCTTGCCCTTTACAGCGGCCCACAGGCGCTTGTTGACCAGGTACAGCAGGACCGACAGCAGCGACAGGAAGATCACGCCGACGAAGCCGGAATATTTGCGCTCCATCATCTTCGGTTCGGCCGTCCACATCAGGAAGGCGGCGATGTCCTCGGACATGGCTTCAACCGTGGCCGGGTGACCATCGGTGAACTCGACCTGATCATCCGCCAGCGGGGGTGCCATCGAAATCCAACCACCTGGGAAGGCAGTGTTTTCGTACAGGACCGTGCCGGCCTCTTCCTTTTCGTGACCGGTGTACCCGTCCAGCAGCGAGGCGATGTACTCCGCACCACCCATGCCTTTGATCAGCTGGTTGATACCCAGACCGTAGGGGCCATGGAAACCGGCGCGGGCCTTGGCCATCAGGCTCAGGTCCGGTGCGCCAACGCCGTCATTGGCCGGGAAGTGGTCGGTCGGGATGGCCGGGCGGAAATCGTCCAGCTCAGGATCGAACACTTCGAAGTTGGCCGCCGAATACGCAATAACTTCTTCTTCCGAATAGCCCAGCGCCTCAAGGTCGCGCAGGGGCACGTATCTCAGGCCGTGGCAGGCTGCGCAGACCTCGGTATAAATCTGAAGACCGCGCTGCAGTTGGTTCTGATCCCAAGTTCCGAATGGCCCCTCGAACGAGAAGTGGAAGTCCTCGATATGCTGCTCGCCACCGCCTGCCGCGTAGGACGCAGCAGGAGCAAGGGCCAGAGCAAACGCGGCACCGATTGCAAGTTTCTTGAACATGTTTCCGGTCCCTTTTCTTACTCGGCCGGCGTGGCGTCGGCGTCAGCCTTGCCATAATGCGCGTTGAAGTCTTCTTCGATGGTCTCGGGCTGTGCCAGAGGCTTCTCGATCACACCGAGGATCGGAAGGATCACGAAGAAATAGGCGAACCAGTAGGCGGACGCGATCAGCGAGAAGGTCGCATAGGGCTCTTCCGCGGGCATCGCTCCCAGCCACATCAGGGCAAAGAAGTCGATGATCAGCAGGTAGAACCACCACTTGAACATCGGACGGTACTTGCCCGAACGCACGCTCGAGGTGTCCAGCCAGGGCGCCAGGGCCATGGCCAGGATCGCACCGAACATCGCGATCACACCAAAGAACTTGGCGTCGACGATGCCGCCGGTGATGAAGCTGGCGAACTGAACAACCCAGACCTCACCGGTGAAGGCACGCAGGATCGCGTAGAACGGCAGGAAGTACCACTCAGGCACGATGTGCGCAGGTGTGACCAGCGGGTTGGCTTCGATGTAGTTGTCCGGGTGGCCCAGGTAGTTCGGCATGAAGCCGACAATCGCCCAGAACACGACCAGGATCACGGCCAGCGCGAACAGGTCCTTGATCACGAAGTAGGGCCAGAACGGCAGCGTGTCTTTCTCGGCCTCGGCTTTCGAGCCACGGCGCACTTCAACACCCGTCGGGTTGTTGTTGCCGGTGGTGTGGAAAGCCCAGATGTGCACGATCACCAGCGCCGCGATTACGAACGGCAGCAGGTAGTGCAGCGAGAAGAAGCGGTTCAGCGTGGCGTTATCCACCGCGGGCCCGCCCAGCAGCCAGGTCTGGATCGCGTCGCCCACAAACGGGATCGCGCCAAACAGGCCGGTGATCACGGTCGCACCCCAGAAGGACATCTGACCCCAGGGCAGAACGTAGCCCATGAAGGCGGTGCCCATCATCATCAGGTAGATCAGCATCCCGATGATCCACGTGATTTCACGCGGGGCTTTGTACGAGCCGTAGAACAGGCCGCGGAAGATGTGGATGTAGACCGCAACAAAGAACAGCGACGCGCCATTCATGTGCAGGTAGCGCAGCATATAGCCGCCATTCACGTTGCGCATGATGTGCTCGATGCTGGCGAAGGCCAGATCAACATGCGGGGTGTAGTGCATCACCAGAACGATACCGGTGACGATCTGCAGCGCCAGGCAGAACGCCAGGACGATGCCCCAGATCCACCACCAGTTCAGGTTCTTGGGGGTGGGGATCATGATGGTGTCGTAGATCAGGCCGACGATAGGCAGTCGGCTGTTCAGCCACTTCTCACCGTTTGTCTTCGGCTCGTAATGATCGTGGGGAATTCCGGACATCTGGGTCTCCCTTAGCCGAGCTTGATGGTTGTCGCGTCCACCCATTCAACGGGCGGAACGGGCAGGTTTTCAGGCGCGGGGCCTTTGCGGATACGACCGGCAAGGTCATAGTGCGAACCGTGGCAGGGGCAGAACCAGCCACCGAAATCACCAGCATCGCCCAGAGGTACACAGCCCAGGTGCGTGCAAACGCCCATCTGAACAATCCATGCGCCGGGCGCTTCGCCTTCTGGCGACGGCATCACGCGGTTGGCATCGGTTGCAGGGGCATCGGCGGGCAGGTTGAAGTTGCGCGCCAACGGATCAGGCAGTGCGTCTACGCCTTCAGCGTCCTGCTCCTGAGCCTCTTGAATCTCAGCGCCGGTACGGTGACGGATGAATACAGGCTTGCCCAGCCATTTCACAGTCAGCTGCGTGCCCGGCTCGACACCGCTGACATCCTGGCGAATCGAGGACAGCGCCTGAACGTCTGCCGATGGGTTCATTTGGTTGATCAGGGGCCATACGGCTGCACCCGTCGCAACGACACCTGCGCCGCCAGCGACGTAGTAGAGGAAATCTCTGCGGGTGCCTTCGTTGTCTTCTGCGTGGGACACGAGGTTTTCTCCGATTCCGGCGCCCGCGGTTGCGGGCAAACATGCATCAACACCGCATCAAAGCGGCGTCTCATCGCGGCTATCTAGCCGGGAGAAATCGGTTCGTCCAGCGGTCATAGGCGCGCACTACGCCGCATCTGGGCATTCATGTCACAACGAAGGGGTGAATTTTCAAGTTCTAGGCAGGCTTAAGCGGGGGAATCCGCCAATAATGAGAATTTTCTGTCTATGTGATTCGGTTCAGGTACATCCCGACAGGAACAGACCATCAGGATCAGCTATCCTCCCGTCACAAGCCGCATGACTTGCAAGATTCTGACCTATTTTCGCCATGCAATTTTCCACTTTCGGGAAATTCGTGACCGGGAAAAAACTGAGTTGAAAATAGATATTTTATAGAGCCTTACGCTGGTTTGATTTCGATTGCACTTTTAACGGGAATCTAGGAAGGCCCGATTAATTCCCAACCTCAGCAGGACGCCTTCAATGCAAAAACTCATTCCAACAGTGTTGACCCTTATGATTGCCCTTACGTCACAAGCCTTGGCGGCTGGTGATCCGTCCAAGGGCGAAAAACTCTATAACCGCTGCTCTTCCTGCCATGCGATCATCAAAGATGGTGAGGTTCTGGTCAAAGGCGGCATCACCGGACCGAATCTCTACGGTGTGGTCGGCCGCGTCGCCGGAGCCGAAAATGACTACCGCTATGGCAGCGAGCGCCTGCCTGTCGGAATGTTCACCGATGATATGATCCGCGCCGGCGAAGAGGGTCTGGTCTGGACTGAAGAAACTATCTCTGCCTATTCGCAGGACCCGATCGGGTTCATTCAGGAATATCTGGATGACGAGACCGCGCGCCCGAACATGAGTGTGAAACTGAAAAAAGGCGCCGACGACATCGCCGCCTATCTTGCCACGTTCAGCGCGCCCTGATCGACCATGCGCTGGCCCTTCCTGTCATGGCCAGCGCAGCTGAAACCGGGCTCAACCTTCCGGGCGGGTCGCTACCATGCTGGGCCGTTCGTTGAAGGCGGCAAACCATTCGCTAAGCGCATCATTGCCTTTGCGCCAATTCCGGGCATCGTGGCGCAAATCCAGATAGCCCAGCGCGCAAGCCACGGCCACCTGCCCCATATCCAGCGGGCCTGACAGATGCGCCATCCAGCGTTGGTTCAGCGCGGCACAGGCCCGTTCGATCTTACCCCATTGCGCATCCAACCACGTATCCCACTGCTTGTCCTCGGGACGCAAGCGCGCTTCGTAGGCCATCCCCACAGCCGAATCCAGAATGCCGTCAGCCATCGCTTCCAGCGTCAGCACATCCCAGCGCCCGGTCCCGTCAGGATACATCCCCACCTTGGCGCGCGTGTCCAAAAAGGCACAGATCACCCGACTGTCGAACAGTGTCGGGCCATCGGGGCGCTCCAGCGCGGGAATGCGCTGCAGCGGCACTTTACCCTGCAACTCATCGGCCGGAGTCAGCGGGGTGGTGGCAATGGTCATCACCTCGACATCCTCAAGCTGGCCGGTTTCGTGCAGCAAAACCATCACCTTGCGGACATAGGGCGAGGTTGGACTGTGATAAAGTTTCATTCGCGCTCTCCTTGGTTGCAGCGACCTTACAGGACGACCATGGAAACAAAACCCGTCAATTGCCCGGACGCGAACCCTCTTGCAGAAGTGAACGCGTCTTGCCAAATTCCACCTCGTTCTCAGGGCGGGGTGGAATCCCCCACCGGCGGTATGCGGGCCACGACCCGTAAGCCCGCGAGCGGCCCCGGTGCCGGGGTGACAAGCAGATCTGGTGAGAGGCCAGAGCCGACGGTTACAGTCCGGATGAAAGAGAACGTGCAGCGTGCCGGTGATGCGGCGCGTCTGCTCGTGATCGCCTTGGGTGACGTGTCTGTTACGAAAGGAGATCATGATGACACACACCCGCTATGCTTTTGTCAAAGCCAACTGGCATTCCGATATCGTCGACCGCGCGCTGGACGGGTTCCTTGAACTCATCCCTGCCGAACAGGTTGATGTTTTCGACGTCCCCGGTGCGTTCGAAATGCCGCTGATCGCACGCGATCTGGCACAAACCGGCCAATACGCTGCCGTCGCCTGTGCCGCTTTTGTGGTGGATGGGGGCATCTATCGGCACGATTTCGTGGCACAAGCCGTGGTCGACGGCCTGATGCGTGCCGGAATGGATACAGGCGTTCCCGTCCTCTCGGTCTCGCTCACCCCGCACCAATATCAGGAAACCGATCACCACAACGCCATTTACCGCGCGCATTTCGTGGAAAAGGGGCGTGAGGCTGCACAGGCAGCACTGAATATCACTAAAACCCGCGCCACTCTGACCCGTGCGGCATAGGCACACCTGGTTGGGGCGACCCCGCCCCAACCGCAAATCCGCTTGAGGCCGCGAGCCTTGCCCGCTAATCACGTCGCGCAAAGGAGCACGCCCCATGTCGATGAACAGCTTTGGACACCTCTTCCGCGTCACCACCTGGGGTGAAAGCCACGGGCCCGCCTTGGGTGCCACAGTTGACGGCTGCCCGCCGGGCGTCGCGATTGACGCGGCGATGATCCAGCACTGGCTGGACAAGCGCAAACCGGGGCAGAACAAGTTCACCACCCAACGGCGCGAGCCCGATCAGGTGAAAATCCTGTCGGGCGTGTTCGAAGGTCAGACAACGGGCACCCCCGTGCAGCTGATGATCGAGAACACCGATCAGCGCTCAAAAGACTACGGCGATATCATGGACAAGTTCCGTCCGGGTCACGCCGATATCACCTATTGGCAGAAATACGGGATTCGCGACTATCGCGGCGGTGGGCGTAGTTCGGCCCGTGAGACCGCATCGCGCGTGGCGGCGGGCGGGCTGGCGCGTGAGGCGATCAAGCAGATCGCGCCGAACGTGCAGATCACCGGATACATGACCCAGATCGGCCCGCACAAGATCGACCGTGCCAATTTCGACTGGTCGCAGATCGAACAGAACCCGTTCTGGACGCCGGATGCGCAAGCCGCCGAAGACTGGGCCGTGTATTTGGACGACCTGCGCAAATCCGGCAACTCGGTCGGAGCTGTGGTCGAGGTCGTGGCCCGCGGCGTTCCCGCCGGGCTGGGCGCACCGGTTTATGCCAAGTTAGACACTGATCTGGCCGCAGCGATGATGTCGATCAACGCCGTCAAAGGTGTCGAGATCGGCGAAGGCATGGCCGCCGCCGAACTGACCGGCGAGGCCAATGCTGACGAGATTTTCATGGGTCAGGATGGCCCGCAATACAGCAGCAACCACGCGGGCGGCATTCTGGGCGGCATCTCAACAGGGCAGGACGTCGTCGTGCGGTTTGCGGTGAAACCGACCTCGTCGATCCTGACCACCCGCAAGACCATCACCAAGTCCGGCGAGGAAACCGAGATCATCACCAAAGGCCGCCACGACCCCTGCGTCGGCATTCGCGCTGTGCCGGTGGGCGAGGCGATGATGGCCTGCGTGATCCTCGACCACCTGCTGCTGCACCGTGGCCAGATCGGAGAGAACCGTGGACGGATCGGCTGATCTGCGCTCGCGCCTGCGTGCAGTGGTCGCGCAGCGGATGGAGACCGATCCCGCGCATGACCTGGCTCATTTGGACCGTGTCTGGGTGAATGCTCAGAACATTGCCGATGAGGTAACGGACCGATCCGTGTTGCTGGCCGCCAGTTATCTGCATGATCTGGTCAATCTGCCGAAAGACGACCCCGAACGCCATCTGGCCTCGCGCAAGTCGGCACAAGATTCAGAGCCTATCCTGAGGGAACTGGGCTACAACGAGACCCAGATCAGCGCGATTCAACACGCCATCGAAGCGCATAGTTTCTCGGCAAATATCACCCCGGAAACGCCCGAGGCCTGCATTCTGCGCGATGCCGATCGGCTGGATGCGCTTGGGGCAATCGGGGTGGCACGAAACTTTTCCGTATCGGGCGCACTGGGGCGGACACTATACGATGCGGCGGACCCGTTCGCCGCAAACCGTCCTCTTGAAGATCTCCATTATTCGATCGACCACTGGAAGGTGAAGTTGTTGAACCTTCCGGATGACATGCTGACAGACGCGGGAAAGCGGATCGCCAAGAAGCGCGTTCAGCGTATGATCCGTTTCCTTGAGGAATTTGCAGAAGAGATCGGCAGCCCCCTGCCTCAATCCTGGGCGACCCACCGTTCGGACCGTTGATCTTTGCAAGGTAAAAGCGCAGGGTCGCGCCGATGGCAAAACCCTTAACATCGCATCGACCGGTTCTGGCCGTATCGCTGAAACTTTGCGCGCTGGTGCTGTTCACGGCAATGCAGGCGCTGGTCAAAGCGTTGTCGGTCGATTTCCCGCCCGGAGAGATGGTGTTCTTCCGTTCGCTCTTTGCGGTTCCGGTGATCATCGGCTGGCTGGTCTATCGGGGTGAGCTGGTGCAGGGGTTGGTGGTCAAAAAGCCGATGGGGCATTTCTGGCGCGGCGTTCTGGGCACCAGTGCCATGGGTCTGACCTTTACCGGCCTCAGCCTGCTGCCCCTGCCCGAGGTCACGGCGATTGGCTATGCCACACCGATCTTCACGCTGATTCTGGCCGCGGTCATGCTGGGCGAACGGATCCGCATGATCCGCATTGGCGCGGTCGCCATCGGTCTGCTGGGGGTGCTGATCATGATCTGGCCACGGCTGGGCGGCAACAACATGGACACCGCGGCCACCATCGGCGCGCTCTGCGTGCTGGCGGCCACCATCGCACGGGCGTTCGTGCAAATCCACATCCGGCAACTGGTGCAGGTCGACCATCCCGCTGCTGTGGTCTTTTATTTCTCGCTGACTGCCACGCTGTTATCATCCCTGACAGCCTTTTGGGGATGGACAATGCCGACGTTGGAACAGGCTCTGATACTGGCTTGTATCGGGTTGATCGGTGGCGTGGCGCAGATCCTTGTGACCTCGTCCTATCGTTTCGGGCAGGCGTCAATGCTGGCGCCATATGATTACACGACCATGCTGTTTGCCATTGTCATCGGCTATATGTGGTTCGATGAGTTGCCGACCCTTGTCATGCTGGGTGGTGCGGCGCTGGTGATTGCTGGCAACGTGCTGGTCATTCTGCGCGAACGGCAGTTGGGCGTGGATCGGGGCAAGGACAAATCGGCCCCGGACCCAAAGGCCTGATCTTTACCTTTGGCAAACTTCGCTTAGGTTGGGCGCAAATCAAGAGAGGTTCCGCCGATGAGCGACGCACAAGATCACAAGGAAAAGATGCAGAAGGTGCAGGCCCAGCACCGCAAGAAAGTGTCCGAAGCCGTCGACCCGGAGCGCGGGCTGGTTCTGATCAACACCGGCAAGGGCAAGGGCAAATCCTCGGCCGCGTTTGGCGTGGTGATCCGGGCGTTGGGCTGGGGCCAGAAAGTTGCCGTGGTGCAGTTCATCAAGGGCAAGTGGAAAACCGGCGAGCGGCGCTTTTTCGAAGAGCGCGATCTGGTGACCTGGCACACGATGGGCGAAGGCTTCACCTGGGACACGCAGGACAAGGAACGTGATATCGCCGCCGCCAACGCCGCCTTTGACAAGGCCCGCGCGCTGATGGCCAGCGGTGAGTATGATCTGGTGGTTCTGGACGAGATCAACATCGCCTTGCGCTACGAATACCTGTCGGTGGATCAGGTGATCGACGGGCTGAATGAGCGGTCCGACAAGACCAGCGTGTTCCTGACCGGCCGCGATGCCCCGCAAGCGCTGCGTGACTATGCTGATCTGGTCACGGAAATGACCGAGGAAAAGCACCCGTTCCAAGCCGGCATCAAAGCCCAGCGCGGCGTGGATTTCTGAAGTTTAGAGATTGAACAGCCCCGGCCCAGGGCTGTTACCCCGCCGAGGTTTCATTGAGAAACCGAACCGATCCGCGACGGCTTGTGACGCTGGTCGGCAGGATTTCCGGCAGCTGGTTTTCTGATTTTGGGGTCTTGTCGACATAGGCACAAAAATCATCGTCGCAGCAGCAACCACAAGCGGTGGCTGCCTCGTGCCGTGCCATGATTTCGTCCAGCGGATCACCCATGTTTTACCCTGATCATTCGTTTTCGAGGCGGCGGCGGGCTCTCACCATTTCATGCGCTAAGCCCGCAAACCGCCTCGAAACCCTGTGCCGGATACCTGCGCATCTGGCGTTATGTACTATCTGACTATTTTAGTCGGGAATTTCAAGGGTAAAATGCGCCCCAAAGAACTCTCTGGGGCGCGACGTGGCGGGCGCTCAGATTCCTTGCCGCTGCGGGTCCAGTGTTACCGACCACAGCTCGGTATCGGCGCGATCCATCAGGCGCACGGTCATCTGCTGGGTCGCCCCATCAATGTCGACCAGACCAAAGAACTGCAGGCCCGCACTGGGCGGCAGGTTGGCGCCTTGCTCTTCGGTTGGTGCTTTAACGAATTTCACCTGCGGCCCGAAAGTGCCGTCCAGCGCGTTCGGGCCGAATGTTCCTGCGTGCAGCGGGCCGGAGACGAACTCCCAGAACGGGTTAAATTCCTGAAATTGCGCCTTGTTAGGATCATAATAGTGCGCCGCAGTATAGTGCACGTCCGCCGTGAACCAGACCGTGTTGGTGATGTCTTCGGTCTTGATGAAGCGCAGCAGATCAGCAATCTCCAACTCGCGGCCCTTTGCCGGGCCATTATCCCCGTTCGAGATCGCCTCGGACCCCTTCTGATCCTTCCACCGGTCCCAAACGATCAGACCGATCGGCATGTCGGAAGCGATCACCTTCCACGTGGCCGGAGACGCAGATAGCGCGCGCTTGAGCCAGGCCAGTTGCTCGGCCCCCAGAATGCGGGACTGATCGGTGATTTCGCCCTCCATCGACGGCCCGTTTGGCCCGCGATAGCTGCGTAAATCCAGAAAGAACACGTCCATCATCGGCCCGTACGAGATCTTGCGATACACGCGCCCCGGCTCGGCTGGCGTGATCCGCAGCGGCGTCATCTCGTGGAACGCACGGCCCGCGCGCGATTGCAGGACATGCACCGATTTTTCGGTATAGCGGTCGTCCGAGATCAGGTCCTTGGCGTCCGACCAGTTGTTGACAACCTCGTGGTCATCCCACTGGAAGAAGGTTGGGCAGACGGCATTCATCGCCCGCACATGCGTGTCCATCATGTTGTACTTCCACTGGGCGCGGAATTCGTCCAGCGTTTCAGCCACCTTGCGTTTCTCGTCAATCAAGGTGGTGTTCTTCCAGATCAGCTGGCCATCTTTCTCGACCTGGTCCCGCATCGGGCCGTCGGCATAGACCGTGTCGCCCGAGTGGATAAAGAAGTCCGGTCGATGCTGCGCCATGGTCGCATAGGTGCGCATCCCGTCGTCATCGATGCCCCAGCCCTGCCCGGCGGTGTCACCCGACCACGCAAAGCGGATATTGCGACGCTTGGAGGGTGCAGTGCGGAATTGGCCAATAATAGGCTCTGATACGATGTTGATATCGCCCAGATCAGCGGCCACGAAACGGTAGAAGATATCCTGATCCGAAGCCAGCCCTTCGACCAGCCGCTTCACCGCAAGATCGTTGTTCGGGATGGCGTCCATCGGCGTCAGCTTGCGGGCGTCGGCAAAGCTCTCGGTGGTCGACACCTCCATCATCACCCGGGCCGGACGGTCCGTGCGGGTCCAGATCATGCCCGAACTCATGTCGACATCGCCCGACTGAACGCCGTGCGTGAACGCGGGTCGGGATGATGCACGGCTGATCGCAGGCATGGACAGCGACGCGGCAAAGGCGGTGCTGCCTGCCAGAAAGGCACGGCGGTTGGGGCGAAGGATTGGAGTCATTGGGGCTCTCCTGTCTGGTAACCATTGTTGGCCACGCGATTGGTGAGCGGCAGTGAGCCGCCTGTTTGTAAAACAAGCGGCTCAGATTCTTGAAAGTATCACGATGATTTTGTGACACCTGTGGAAAACCTGCTCAGGCAACCACACCCTGTTCCGGCGTGCTGAGCGATATGACAGCGACCACCGCCGCGCCGTTCAACCAGTAGTATATCGCATCCAGGCCCGAGAACCCAAACAGGCTCGGCGTAGCCAGGAACACGACACCGACCAGCAGATCAACGGCCAGATGGAACTTGTAGGGCAGCACCCGCCAGACGCCGAGATGGTGATCGGTCAGTACGGTCAGCACAAAGGCCGCGACACCGGTGACTACGGAAAGCCACAAGGCCATCGGGTTGGATTGCCCCAACCCCAGAACAAAGGGCAGCCCCATCAGGGCAAGGGCGACAGGGTAATCCAGGTAAGCGTGTATGGTGCGGGTAACGAAACGAACAGACATCGAAATTTCCTTTCCTTGTTTGGCATGAACCCAAACTAGGAAAGAACACTCGGACGCTTAATTCCGGATCGTCCGTGAAACCGTGCAGATCGTTCAGAATTTGGTCGGATCAGTGCATGGATCGATACGCTGCGGGGGACAGGCCGATCTGCTTTTTGAACACACGGGAAAACGCAGCCTCTGACGCATAGCCGACCTCGGCCGCAGCGTCGGCCACATTCCAGCGGTTCTCGGTCAAGCCGTGGCAGGCGATCTGCATCCGCCAGTCGGTCGAGTATTGCATGGGCGTGGTGCCCATCTTCTCGGCAAAAAGCTGAGCAAAGGCGGTGCGCGACATACCAGCTTCCCGGGCCAGCGATTCGACACTCCAATCCTGAGCCGGGGCCTGATGGAACGCGGTCAGCGCGCGGGATATCCGCGGATCAGCGAACCCTGCCAAAGCGGACTCGCTGGGGCTTTGATGTTCAAGGTGAGCTCGGATGGCCTGGGCGAACAACACCTCGGACAGTTTCAGGGCGATCAGGTCGCCACCGATCCGGGCATCGCTGATCTCGGACCCGATCATGCGCAGTGTAGCCTCGATCCAGGCTCCGGCCTCTTCGCCGTAGTTCTCGATCAGGATGTAGGGCGGCAGCCGGTCAATCAGCATATGGCCCGTGCCCTGCCGCCCCGGCGGACCGGTGAACGAGAAATGACCGCAGATCAATTGCGTATCTCGGCTTTTGTCCTCTCCACCATAAATCAGTACGCCATCGCCCTGATACCCGGCGTCATCCAACACCTGCTCAAGCGGCAACGCGTCCATCGGTCTGACTTCGTTGCACAGCAGCGCATGGGCCGAGCCATGCGGGATCAGGATCAGGTCACCTTGCCTTAGACGAAGTGTTTCCCCCGTGTTAGAGACGAAAACCTTCAGTTCTCCGCGCTGCACGAAATGAAATCGGGCCACATTTTCAAAAGCAGGAACCTGGATCCCAAATGGCGGCGTGAAAGAGGTGCGGAAGTAGAATGTACCGCGCAGGGACAAGCGGGTGAGGATATCGCTGAGCAGGTCTAACATGAGGTTAACCTATCCTCAGCTGTGCGTTCGTCCAGCCGGCTGAACGATCTGCACAAAAGTTTGAACGTCAGGCAAAGAAAAACCCCCGCATTTGGCGGAGGTTCAAGAAACATTGGCTTGCGCGGATCAGGCGCGCACGAGCGCCTCATACTCGGCGGCGATCTCGCGGGTCAGGTCTCCGACCTCAAACGTATAGTCACCGATCTGGCCGACCGGGGTAACCTCGGCGGCGGTGCCGGTCAGCCAGCATTGTTCGAAATCAGCCATTTCCTCAGGTTTGATACGGCGTTCGTGAACGGTGATGCCCTTGTCCTTCAGCATCTCGATTACAGTCTGGCGGGTGATGCCGTTCAGGAAGCAATCGGCCAGCGGCGTGTGAACCTCTCCATCCTTGACGAAAAACACGTTGGCCCCAGTCGCCTCGGCCACGTAGCCGCGCCAATCCATGAACAATGCGTCCGAACAGCCTTTGGCCTCGGCTTTGTGCTTGGAGATGGTGCAGATCATATAAAGACCCGCCGCCTTGGCGTGAACCGGAATGGTTTCCGGGCTGGGGCGCTTCCATTCCGCGATGTCCAGCTTGGCGCCCTGCATCTTGGCGTCGCCGTAATAGGCCCCCCAGGGCCAGACCGCGACAGCCATCCGCACCGGGTTCCTGGCCGACGCCACACCCATATCCTCACCCGAGCCGCGCCATACCAGCGCGCGAACATAGGCATCCTTCAGACCGCTGGCTTTCAACGCCTCTTCCTTGGCCGCTTCGATCTCATCGACAGAATAGGGCATCGGCATGTCCAGCGCCTCGGCCGAGGCAATCAGACGTTCAGAATGCTCGCGGCTTTTAAAGATCTTACCGTTATAGGCACGCTCACCCTCGAACACGGATGAGGCGTAGTGCATCGCATGCGTCAGGATGTGCACATTGGCGTCGCGCCAAGGGACCAGTTTGCCATCCAACCAGATGGTGCCATCACGATCATCATACCCCGCCATGCGAAACCTCCAGCCTCGGGTTGAATTTTCCGATTATTGCGCCAATTAAGTCCGATGCGGACATAAAGTTGCGCAGAAACTGCGGTTCGATACCTGTCCACTCTTGGAATGTCAACAACGCTGACATAAAGTCGGTCCGGAGTAACGAATGAGGCAAACCATGTCGGATACGCGCCCCGCACAAGTCTTTGGCGGTGAAAGCCTTTTGTTTCTGACCGACGAACAACTGCGGCAAGGCATCGAGGCGATGTTCTTTGCCTATCGCGGTTTCACCGCAGACCCCGATCGCATTCTGGCGCAGATGGCTTATGGCCGTGCGCATCACCGGGCCGTGCACTTCATCAACCGGGCGCCGGGGACAACGGTCAACAACCTGCTGGCTATACTTGGGGTCACCAAGCAATCGCTGAACCGGGTGCTGCGGACCTTGATCGAGGATGGCCTGGTCGAAAGTCGCGTAGGTACGGTGGACAAGCGCGAGCGTCATTTGTTTCTGACCGAAAAGGGCAAAACGCTTGAGGCCAAACTGTCCGAGGCCCAGCGCGTGCGGATGCGCGCGGCGTATAAAGATGCAGGTCCCGAGGCCGTGTCGGGATTTCGTAAAGTGCTTGAAGCGATGATGGATGCTGATATGCGTCATGCTTACACGAAACTACGGGATACGACCTCATGAGCGATTTGGATGCCCATCTGCTGATCGTCGACGACGATGAGCGTATTCGTGATCTGCTCAAGAAATTCCTGATGCGGAGCGGGTTTCTGGTGACCGCCGCCCGCGACGCAGCCCATGCGCGGCGGGTGTTGTCGGGGCTGGATTTTGACATGATCGTGCTGGATGTGATGATGCCCGGTGAAGATGGCGTGAGCCTGACCAGGACGCTGCGCGAAACCCATACTACACCGATCCTGCTGCTGACCGCACGGGGCGAGACCGAGCACCGCATCGCCGGGCTTGAGGCCGGGGCGGACGACTATCTGGCCAAGCCGTTCGAGCCGAAAGAGCTGCTGCTGCGGATTAATGCGATACTGCGGCGGATGCCGGAAACACCGGCGCAGGACACCGCGACCAAGATATTGAACCTTGGCCCGATCCGCTATGACGTGGAACGCGGCGAGATGTGGCAGGGCGAAGATCCCGTGCGGCTGACCGCCACCGAGAGCCAACTGATGAAGATCTTCTCGGCACAGCCGGGAGAGCCGATCAGCCGCGCCAAGCTGGTCGAAGATCTGGGCCGTGACAAGGGTCAGGCGCAGGAGCGGGCGGTGGATGTGCAGATTACCCGCCTGCGTCGCAAGATCGAACAGGATCCCAAGCAGCCTCGGTATCTGCAGACGGTGCGCGGCGCCGGATATATGTTGGCGCCGGACTGATCTTAGGCAAATGAACAGGGGATCGTGATGAAAACTGCCCTTCTGACTCATGCGGATTGTTTGGGTCATGTGACGCCCAATGGGCACCCAGAGCGAGTCGCACGGCTGGAGCATATCCTGCATTCGCTTGAGGGGTTGGACCTGAACCGGGTGACGGCGCCTCTGGCGGCAGATGATGATCTGTTGCGGGTTCATCCGGAAAGCTACATCCGGGACATTCGCGCCGCGCGCCCGGACGAGGGGTTCGCCCAGATTGACGGGGATACGTTCATGTCTCCGGGCTCGGTGGATGCGGCCTATCGCGCTGCCGGGGCCGTGGTACGGGCGGTGGACATGGTGCTGGGCGGAGACGCTCCGAATGCGTTTTGTGCGATCCGGCCCCCAGGGCATCATGCTGAAACCGACAAGGCAATGGGGTTCTGCCTGTTTGGTAATGCCGCTCTGGGGGCGAAGCATGCGCTGGATCATCACGGGTTGAACCGGGTCGCCGTTGTGGATTTCGACGTGCATCACGGCAACGGCACGCAGGACTTGCTGTGGGATGAAAAACGTGCGCTGGTGATCACCAGCCAGCAGATGCCTTTGTGGCCCGGATCGGGGCGCCCGGACGAGACCGGCGCGTATGAGACAATTCTGAACATTCCCCTGGCCCCAGGTACGGGTGGGGCCGAGATGCGCGCGGCTTATGAAACGCTGGCTTTCCCTCGCCTACGCGCTTTCAGGCCTGAACTGATCATCCTCTCGGCCGGGTTTGACGCCCATCAGGACGACCCGCTGGCCAATCTGAACTGGTCCACCGGCGATTTCGCCTGGGTCACCGCTGAGCTGTGCAGGATTGCTGATGAGCTGTGTGAGGGACGTATCGTCTCGACTCTGGAAGGCGGGTATGATCTGAACGCACTGGCCGAGGCCACACGCGCCCATGTGGAAGAATTGATGAAGGCAGCCCGATGACCGATACCCCCGTTGATCAAATGACATTCGAACAGGCGATGAAAGAGCTGGAGGCCGTGGTCGGCCAGCTGGAGCGCGGTGACGTGGCGCTGGACCAATCCATTGCGCTGTATGAACGCGGGGCGGCATTGAAGAAGCGCTGTGAAGATGAGCTGAAGCGGGCCGAGGAAAAGGTGGCCGCGATCACGCTGGACGCCAATGGTCAGCCGACCGGGACGACCCCTGTCGAAGGTCAGTAAATGTTTCGCGAAAGGCTAGCGCAGGACGCGGCGCGCATTCAGGATCAGTTCGATCTGGTTCTGAGCGCGCTGGACGATCTGGATGTGACCCGGGCGATGGCCTATGCCACCGAAGGCGGCAAGCGGCTGCGCGGGTTTCTTGTGCTGGAAAGCGCGCGTCTGCTTGGCGTGGACGCGCACCGCTCTATCTGGCCCGCGGCGGGGATCGAAGCGCTGCACGCCTACTCGCTGGTGCATGACGATCTGCCCTGTATGGATGACGATGACCTGCGTCGCGGGCGCCCGACCTTGCATGTGAAATGGGACGAAGGCACCGCCGTTCTGGCCGGGGATGCATTGCAGACTTTGGCCTTCGAACTATGTACCCGCCCCGAGGTCGGGAATGCCGAGGTCCGCGCGGACCTGGCCCTGACACTGGCCAAGGCCAGCGGGGCGCAAGGCATGGTGCTGGGGCAGGCGTTGGATATTGCGGCAGAGTCGGCTGCTGCTCCGCTGACACTTGCCGAAATCACCCGTCTGCAGGCCGGTAAAACCGGCGCCCTGATCGAATGGTCCGCCTGTGCGGGGGCTCGGCTGGCGCAGTCCGATCCGGCCCCGTTGCGCCAATATGCCCAAGCTCTTGGCCTTGCTTTTCAGATCGCGGATGACATCCTTGATATTGAAGGTGATGCCGAAAAGGCCGGGAAACGCCTGCAAAAGGATGCTCGGGCCGGCAAGGCCACGTTTGTCTCATTGCTGGGTCTGGACGCGGCAAAAGTCCGTGCTGCGGAGCTGATTGATCAGGCCTGCACTGCACTGGATGGGTACGGACCTTCGGCTGAAACCTTGAAGGACGCCGCCCGCTTCGTTATTGCCCGGGACAGCTAAGCCAGGAATGCGCCACATGTCTGACCGCCCGAACACGCCCCTGCTGGACCTTGTGAACCGCCCTGCGGATCTCAAACAGTTCTCGGACAAACAGCTGCATCAGCTGGCGCAGGAATTGCGGGCCGAGACGATCTCGGCCGTGTCGGTCACCGGTGGGCATCTGGGGGCAGGTCTGGGTGTGGTCGAACTGACTACTGCGCTGCATGCCGTGTTTGACACACCACGCGACAAGATCATCTGGGACGTCGGCCACCAGTGCTATCCGCATAAAATCCTGACTGAGCGGCGCGATCGTATTCGCACCCTGCGTATGAAAGACGGCCTGAGCGGCTTCACCAAACGCAGCGAGAGCCCCTATGACCCGTTTGGCGCGGCGCATAGTTCAACCTCGATCAGCGCGGCGCTGGGATTCTCCGTCGCTCGAGATTTGGGCGGCGTCACGCCCGAAGGTCTGGGCGATGCGATTGCGGTGATCGGCGATGGTTCCATGTCAGCGGGTATGGCGTTCGAGGCGATGAACAACGCGGGCCACCTGAGGAAACGCCTGATCGTCATCCTGAACGACAATGAGATGAGCATCGCCCCCCCGGTCGGCGCGCTGTCTAGCTACCTGTCGCGGATTTACGCCGAAGCCCCGTTCCACGACTTGAAAGCCGCCGCCAAGGGGGCCGTGTCGCTACTGCCCGAACCTTTCCGCGAAGGGGCGAAACGTGCCAAGGAAATGCTGAAAGGCATGGCCGTGGGCGGCACGCTGTTCGAAGAACTGGGCTTTTCCTATATCGGGCCCCTCGACGGCCACGACATGGACCAGTTGCTACCGGTACTGCGCACGGTCAAGGCGCGGGCGACCGGTCCGATCCTGATCCATGTGCTGACCAAGAAGGGCAAAGGCTACGCCCCTGCCGAACAGGCCCGGGACAAAGGCCATGCGACGGCCAAATTCGACGTGGTGACGGGCCAGCAGCACAAAGCGCCATCCAACGCGCCATCTTATACCTCGGTCTTCGGCAAAACGCTGGTCGAAGAAGCCGGGCGCGATGACAAGATCGTGGCAGTGACCGCCGCGATGCCCGATGGCACCGGGCTCAGCCTGTTTGCGGAGCGCTACCCCTCGCGCTGTTTTGATGTGGCAATTGCCGAACAACACGGCGTGACCTTCGCGGCGGCGCTGGCCGCCGGGGGGATGAAGCCGTTCTGCGCGATGTATTCGACCTTTTTGCAGCGCGGTTACGATCAGGTGGTTCATGACGTGGCGATCCAGCGCCTGCCAGTACGTTTTGCCATCGACCGCGCGGGGCTTGTGGGTGCCGATGGGGCAACCCATGCGGGGTCTTTTGACATCGCCTATCTGGCCAACCTGCCCGGCATGGTCGTGATGGCCGCAGCGGATGAGGCGGAGCTGGTGCACATGGTGGCCACTGCCGCTGCCCATAATGAAGGCCCCATTGCTTTCCGCTATCCGCGCGGTGAGGGTGTGGGCGTCGATTTGCCCGAACGCGGCGAGGTGCTTGAAATCGGCAAAGGCCGCATGATCCAGAAGGGCGCGCGGGTGTCTTTGCTGTCCTTTGGCACCCGTCTGGCCGAAGTGCAAAAGGCAGCCGAGGCGCTGTCAGCCCGCGGGATAACCCCTACCATCGCAGATGCCCGCTTTGCCAAACCGCTGGACCGCGAGCTGATCCTTGATCTGGCGGCGAACCACGAAGCCCTGATCACCATCGAAGAAGGCGCGATCGGCGGCTTCGGCAGCCACGTGGCGCAACTGCTGGCGGATGAGGGCGTGTTTGATCACGGGCTGAAATACCGCTCGATGGTGTTGCCGGATATCTTCATCGACCAAGCCAGTCCAGCGGATATGTACGCTGTCGCGGGTATGAACGCCGCACAGATCGAAGCCAAGGTGCTGTCGGTTCTGGGCGTGACAACCATCGGCGAAAAACGCGCCTAAGCGTTAGCAATCTCACCAATCGGGAAAAACGTGTTGCCTAACGAGGGCATCCAATCTTTGTTTTACGGCGTTTCACCGCATCTCAAGAAATCACAAAAAAAATTGATTTTCAGTGATTTTTCAATGTCACTGTGTGCCACTGTGCCCCGCCTATACTATTTGTAGAGGGTGGTTTCTGAGGGGGAAATCACGCCGCTGGAGGGGGCAACTGTCATGGGGCTGGTCGAGCAGTACAGGCGGGTGCTTGAAACCACAGAACTTAAACGCCGGATCACAGCATTGGAGGCAGCAAAGCGAACATCAGGAACCGTATCAACAAGCTGGAAAAGAAGTTTGGCGACGAATTCAAAGTCGTCATCACTAAGGGTGAGTTCTTTGACAAACAAGGAAACCCAATCTCAACAGAGGGTGAATATCCTCAAAATCTGGAGGAAGATGTCCATCGTGCCATCGTGAGCGTTTCGGATTCAGAGGAAACTGTCACTTTGGAGCGAAAAGAAGGCGAGTCAGGCGCTGAATTCATGCGCCGTTTTGATCGAACGGGCGCGCAGATAGGAAGTAGAGCCGGAGCATCAGTGACTTTGCTTTGGAGTGCCAAGTGGATTTGAATGGGATTAAGCACAAACTTGGGCAACCGTTCCCGGCCAAGTTCGGTTTTGTGATGGTGCGTCTGTTGAAGGCATTGCTCCGGCAGTGGGCACGCTCCTGTCAAGTTCAGCTCGGCTCGCAAGCTAGAGCGCATGATTGATGGCGACTAGAGTGTTGTATTGATAGGATTCGGCCAATGCGCGCGTTTGAAATTCTTTGGATCGTCCTTTTCAGGTTCAAACCGGTTGCGAGAGTTTGGGTCATTTGCCTAGTTCTCGTAAATCTGGCCTCGCTGCTTTTCCTCGACACCTTCTATGCATGGTACAACCTGTTTGCGGTTGGGATCGGGATTTCAATAATGATTGCAATCTACCTGAAGCTGGGGTTTGTGAGGCTGCTTGGTCTAGGCCACATTCTGTGGATTCCAATGATACCTTATTTCCTGACGAACCTCCCGAACGTAGAAACCGAACCCACACTTTACTGGTGGGTCATTCTTCTTATCGGCTTCAATACGACTTCACTGGTCATTGATACAGTGGACGTTGCGCGGTTTTGGAATGGCGAGCGGGCTCCGCACTACAAATGGTAGTTTGAAAGTGGTGGCGTTTCGCTTGAATAAACTGAAGATGCGACACGCCGAACTCGTACCCCCTCGTTGAAATCGCTAATCCCCATCAGGCGCGCCGCGTCCTCTTGGTATCTGCTGGCTCTGTCCGAAATGTGTTCGAAAGATTAATTTTGCCAAATACGGGGAACCCCCAATATCGCGGACACGCATAGTTCGTTAATTCTGAGTTAACGGAGCAACCACACACACAACTCCGGGACCCCCAGAGTTTGAGGGGCTGGCTTTACCCCCTCGTCCAGCCCCTCACTCCACCCATCACCTTTAAATTGACGTGACAGGCGGATTCGGTTCTCGGCGGCAGCTTGGTCTAAGTGCATCCTGTTAACCAATCCAGGTACACTCGCTATTTTTGGGGAGGCCATCCGTCCAGCAAAGTGCACCGTTCAACTCTTTTCACTTGCCGAGGTCGCGAAGCGAAACCGTCAAATCGTCCATTACGTAGAAACGGTTTTGGTCCGAAGAGGCGGTCACAGAGATATCTACGAACCCCTCGTTCTGCGGTGCCCCGTCTAGTTCTCTCAGGTCTGCTTCTGCAAATCCTGAATCCAACGATGTCTCGCCAAACATAGCGAGGCGGTACACCATGTTTTCTGGAAACAGGGAAATTAAGACAGTGTGACTGTCACCAATGTTGTAGCTGCCGACTGGGGTGTCGAACATCAACACTTGGCCGTTATCGAACATCACTCTGCCAAAGTATTCCCCCACTACGCCGCTATCTATTATCATTCCTCCGGCATCGAGGAACTGCCCCTGCCACCTTATGTAGATTGGCGCAGCGTCGTCGTTTATGGGCGACGTTCTGAAAATGATGTGGTCCCCGGAAGTGTCTGTAGCAGGGGGTCGCTCGCGGAAATTGAGGGAGAGGTCGCCTTCAATTGCGTCGGCTGTCCCGACAAAGAAGAACTCGTCTGATCCCACGCTGATGCTGTCGCCTGGAGGTGGGCCGGGCGGGTTTGAAAGCGGCGACTGGCCGGGCGTTCCATTTTCGAAATTTGCATGGAAGACATCGCTGCAGGCGGACAGGCTGAAAACAGACCCAAGCAAAAATGCAAGTACTGAATCGAATTTCATTGGGGTGGCTCCAATTACAATTTGGCTTGAAGCGAATACAGAAAGCCTAACCGAATTAATCGTCGCAGCCAAGAAACTCACTGGCACCTTAGTTGCATTCGGCCCCATTTGTTCCGTCCTTGTTCCTTTCTTGTTCTTGCTTTGTATGGGGCGGCTGGTTACCTAATTGCACGTAAACAACAGGGTGGCGACGAAGCTTGCACGGTCGCGAATTGGGGCAATCATGACCACATTCAACGTTTCAAACGCTTCGGAGATAACAACGGCGCTCGGCAACGCAGTTGGCGGGGACAACCGCGCAGTTTCCCGCGCCGAGCTGGTGTGCCAAGAGGCCCACGACCTAATCCGGGAGGTTTGTTTCGTATTATCAGAACGGCAAGTCTTGAGGTAAACCACTTACGACAATTGCCGAAAGTATGACAACAAACCCAGAGGCGTAGTCCGTTAGTTTTCGCTCACGCTTCTTTGGGCGCATAGTCCATTCAGACCACTTGTTTTGGCTATCGCTCAGATCAATGTTCACACCAGTTGACATAACGGCCACCCCTAAACTCGTGCCTTGTATTTTCACATATTTGGAAACAATGCCCCAGCATGGCTGAACTCAGCGAGAACACGTCATTCATGCTGTGTTAATCATACACTATCCGGGCCTCTTCTTTTTTAGGAAGCCAGAGACTCCATCAGGGGTACGACAAGGGGCTGGAAACAAGAATTAGGGCGCGCTCACCACAAGCGCGCCCCAGATGCAGGGAAGATAATGAAAAACTGCGCTCTCAAAACACCATGAGCGCCAACTCGTTAACTGCAATCAGTCTGGCCGATTCTGCGGGGTTGGTCAGTGATGAGGATTACACACTTCGGTTTTTCTTGTTTGAAACTGCTGGGCTGCTTTTAGTGATAACTCCTTCACCTCAACTTAGGAAATCAGACAGTGCGAGTTCTGCAATCAGTTTGCATCATACTCCTTTCAACGGCACCGGCAGCAGCCGATTCCACTAAGCAAAAAGCCAAGGACAACTATTTTCGGTATCTCTTTCGGGAGGAATTGTCAGAACAACAAAACATCGTATTGGCCGATTGTATGATTGAGAAGCTTTCAGTCATTGGCCGAAAAACTATGACATTCGTGAAGTCCCAGAGGGACGCTGAAATTGCCATGCTGTCAGGTGGGCGTAACCCAGTCGATCACGATTGCTAATCCCGGGCGATTAACGAAACAGATTGAAATTCATTTGGGGATGAACCCTTTTCCAGCTTAAAGCCAGGATCGCCGGTTTCATCGATGAATACGAGCAATCCGTTTATCTCCAGCATGCGAAAAGATGAGCCTGCTCAGCAGCGGATTGCAAATCCGACTACCATGCATTCGAACTATTCTTTGTGCCACCCCATTCTTTGTCAGCCTCTGTTGTGGCCTCGGTGTATTCATCCTCGTATGACAATTGATCCGCGTAAGCATCAAGATCTCTAATGTCATACAACTTGTTTCCCACACACACCTTAGCCGGAATTCCCAAAGTTCTAAGCTTGGATGCTGAAACGCCAAGGTAGTGTGCGGCGGCTTTTGCCTGCATGAGACGTGGAGAAAAGTAGAACGGCACTTATTAGTCAACTGTTCCAGCCAAAGCCACACCTGATGGTCCTCAAATTCGGAACCGTTGGCCAGCACAGTACGCATCCAACCTTGCCGACGATCCGGGTAGCTCTGTTTTGACATTTACGTCGTATGGACTGATCGAGAAATCAAACAAGCAAGGACACTTACCCGCAAACCACTCAATCGCAATGTGGAAGGACGACACGGGAAACATCGTTGAAATACCAAGGCCTTCCGGGAGTAAAAGTAGAGGAGTTCTACTGTCACTTTGGTCAGAACATGTTAAAGACATGACAATTATGGGTAAACAATCAGAAGCTCGTGCTTGGCGCTATTCGAGCCATTTTCCAATTTCACTAGACTGAAGTGTCATTAGTTTAACGAAGAGTTTCAAAACCCAGAATGGCTATCGCTACCTTCAATCTTGGAAACCCTAAACACTAACTACATCGACTGTAGAAAGGTGGTTTGAAAGGTGGATTGCTTCACTATGAAAAATGCTAAGTGTGAGAAAATTGACTTTTTATTTCTTTGTCGTGGTGCCTCAAGAGGGACTCGAACCCCCGACCTTGTCCTTACGAAGGACCTGCTCTACCAGCTGAGCTATTGAGGCAAGCGATGGCCCGTTTAAACGGTCGGGGTAGCGCGCGCAAGTCTTGATCTTTGTGATTTTTCCCGCGGCGATTGCGGCGATTCACAGTATCACACCGCCAACGCAACCAGATCTTTTGACCCGAGCCACGACGCCTGCAAGTTCTGACTGTGAAATTTCTGTAACGGCGCATTTCCCGGATTGTCGTGCCATCGTTATTTCTATATTTCATGAAATATGATAGAACAAGTAACTGACCAACTTGCCATCCTCGGGCACCCGCAGCGCATCTCGGTGTTTCGCATGTTGATGCGACGTTTTCCTGACACTGTGCCCGCCGGAGAGCTGGCGGCAGAGCTGGATATCAAGGCCAGCACCCTGTCGAACTACCTGAACGCGTTGCAACGCTCGGGGTTGGTGACGCAGGAACGGTCGGGAACCTCTCTGCTCTATTCGGTCGATATGAAGAACGTGCAGCATATGCTGGATTTTCTGGTCCTCGATTGCTGCCGTGGCCGCCCTGATATCTGCATGCCTTTCAGCCAAGGAAGTGACACCATGACGGACCGCAAGTTCAATGTACTGTTTCTGTGCGTGGGTAACTCTGCCCGCTCGATCTTTGCCGAATCGCTGCTGCGCGAATTGGGCGGCGATCGGTTCAATGTATATTCCGCTGGAACCCAGCCAGCGACCGAGCTTAATCCAATTGCTGTTCAGGTCCTGAGCGACAAGGGGCACGATACCTCGGTCCTGCGTTCCAAGCATATGTCCGAGTTCGCCGCACCGGGCGCGCCCGAAATGGATTTTGTCTTTACCGTCTGCAACCAGGCCGCCAACGAAGAATGTCCGGCCTGGGAAGGCCAGCCGATCAGCGGCCATTGGGGCATGGTGGACCCGGTCAAAGCCACCGGTACCGATGCGGAAAAAAGCCTGGCTTTCCAGAATGCCTATGGCGCGCTGAAGCGCCGGATCGAGGCCTTTACCTCTCTGCCGGTCGAAAGCCTGGACCGAATCGCATTGCAAACTGCTGTCGATGACATCGGCAGAACGTCACTTGAGGACACGAAATGACGACTTACGCTGTAAACGGCCTGGGCCGGATGGGAAAACTGGCCCTGAAGCCGTTGCTGGAAAAGGGCGCAAAGATCGCCTGGATCAATGACGGGGTCGGCGACCCCGAGATGCACGCGCACCTGCTGGAGTTCGACACGGTACACGGGCGCTGGGACGCGGAGTTCTCGCACGACGCGGACAGCGTCACCATCAACGGCACCCGCCTGCCTTTTATCGGCACCAAGAGTCTGAACGATCTGCCTCTGGATGGTGTGGACGTGGTGATCGACTGCACCGGTGTCTTCAAGACCGAGGCCAAGCTAGCCCCCTATTTCGCAGCAGGTGTGAAAAAGGTTGTCGTCTCGGCTCCGGTCAAGGACGGTCCCACCGCCAATATCGTCATGGGCGTCAACGAAGACACCTATGACCCGGCCACGCATCACATCGTGACGGCAGCGTCCTGCACCACCAACTGTCTGGCCCCTGTGGTCAAGGTGATCCACGAAAACCTAGGCATCCGCCACGGCTCGATGACCACGATCCATGACGTGACCAACACGCAAACCATCGTGGACCGCCCGGCCAAGGACCTGCGCCGCGCGCGTTCGGCGCTGAATTCGCTGATCCCGACCACCACCGGCTCGGCCACCGCGATCACGCTGATCTATCCGGAACTGAAGGGACGGTTGAACGGCCACGCGGTACGAGTGCCTCTGCTGAACGCCTCGTTGACCGACTGCGTTTTCGAGGTGGAGCGCGAAACCACCGTCAAAGAGGTCAACGCCTTCTTCAAAGCCGCAGCCGAGGGCGAGTTGAAAGGCATTCTGGGATATGAAACGCGCCCGCTGGTCTCGACCGATTACACCAATGACGAGCGGTCTTCGATCGTCGATGCGCCCTCAACCATGGTGGTGGACGGGACGCAGGTGAAAATCTATGCGTGGTATGACAACGAGATGGGATATGCGCACCGTCTGGTCGATGTCGCGCTCAAGGTTGGAGCCTTGCTGTGACATCCCGGCCCGAAGGACTATCGGCCTATTTTGCGGTCACGGCGGCCTATTGGGCCTTTATGCTGACCGACGGGGCGCTGCGGATGCTGGTGCTGCTGCACTTTCATACGATGGGTTTCTCGCCGGTTCAGTTGGCATATCTGTTTGTTCTCTATGAAATCGCCGGGATGGGGACGAACCTTGCGGCGGGCTGGATCGCGGCGCGGTTCGGCCTGGCTTCGACGCTGTATGCCGGGTTGGCTTTGCAGGTGGGGGCGCTACTTGTTCTAACCCAACTAGACCCTAACTGGGCGATTCCGGCCAAAGTTGCCTTTGTGATGATCGTGCAGGGGGCCAGTGGGGTTGCCAAGGATCTGGCCAAGATGTCGTCGAAATCCGCCGTGAAACTGCTGGCGCCGACCGAAGGCAGCGGGCTGTTCCGCTGGGTCGCTGTTTTGACCGGCTCGAAAAACGCCGTCAAAGGCTTGGGCTTCCTGCTGGGGGCCGCTTTGCTGGCGACGCTGGGTTTTGTCTGGGCCACGCTGGCTATGGCGATCGCGCTGGCGATCATTCTGGTTGCTGTGATCCTGATGATGCCACCCGGCCTGCCCAAGGGGCGCAAGGGAGCGAAATTCTCCGAGGTTTTCTCGAAATCGTCAAATGTGAACTGGCTGTCGGCAGCGCGGGTGTTTCTGTTCGGCGCGCGGGACGTTTGGTTTGTGGTCGGCATCCCGATCTATTTCTATGCGGTCCTGTCCGACGGCACCGAAGAAGGCAACCGTGCTGCGTTTTTTATGATCGGCACCTTCATGGCCGTCTGGGTTATCCTCTACGGAGCCGTTCAAGCCAGCGCACCCAAGATCCTGCGCGCGTCGGAGCGCAGCGAAGGCGACCTGATCTACGCCGCCCGCAGCTGGGCCACTGCCCTATTCTGTGTTCCGGCAGCGCTGACGGTTGCAGTGCTGGTGTCCTCGGGTCCGCAGACATGGCTGACCGTCACGCTGGTTATGGGCCTGCTGGTGTTCGGGGCTATCTTTGCGGTCAACTCTTCGCTGCATTCTTACCTGATCCTGGCGTTTACTAAATCCGAACGGGTGACAATGGATGTGGGCTTCTATTACATGGCCAACGCGACGGGTCGCCTTGTGGGCACCGTGCTGTCCGGGCTGACCTATCAGATCGGCGGGCTGGCATTGGTTCTGGGCACCGCCACCGTGATGGTCGCGCTGGCGGCGCTGACGTCGGGCAAACTGACCGATCAGACCACCGAGGCCTACTCATGAGCATTTTCGAACGCTACCTGACCGTCTGGGTCGCCCTTGCCATGGTTGGAGGCGTACTGATCGGTCTGGCCGCACCGGGTCTGGTCGGGTTGATTGCCTCGGCCGAGGTGTCCAGTGTAAATCTGGTGGTAGCCCTGCTGGTCTGGGCCATGGTCTATCCGATGATGGTCAGCGTCGATTTCGGCGCGGTTGCGGGCGTGGCACGCCAGCCGAAAGGGTTGATCGTGACACTGGTGGTCAACTGGCTGATCAAGCCCTTCACCATGGCACTGCTGGCGGTGTTGTTCTTCGACTATGTTTTCGCACCGTGGATTCACCCCGAAGACGCAGCGCAATACACCGCCGGTCTGATCCTGCTGGGCGCGGCCCCCTGCACCGCGATGGTGTTTGTCTGGTCGCAACTGACCAAGGGGGATGCGACCTACACGCTGGTGCAGGTCTCGGTCAACGATCTGATCATGGTCGTGGCCTTTGCACCCATCGTCGCATTTCTGCTGGGTGTCACCGATATCGCGGTCCCGTGGAAGACTTTGGTGCTGGCGACCGTGCTTTATGTCGTGCTGCCCCTGATCGCGGGGTTGATCACGCGGTGGAAACTGGGCTCGCAAGACGCCATTGACGCGTTTTCGGCCAAGGTGAAACCGTGGTCGGTGCTGGGCCTGATTGCCACCGTTGTTATCCTGTTCGGCCTGCAGGGGCAGACCATTCTGGCGAAACCGCTGGTGATTGTCCTGATCGCCGTACCGATCCTGATTCAGAGCTACGGGATTTTTGCCCTGGCCTATGCAGCGGCCCATGCGTTGAAAATCCCCCATCGTATTGCCGCCCCTTGCGCCATGATCGGCACGTCCAACTTCTTTGAGCTGGCGGTCGCGGTCGCCATCAGCCTGTTCGGACTGAACTCGGGCGCCGCCTTGGCCACCGTGGTGGGCGTTCTGGTCGAAGTGCCGGTGATGCTGTCACTGGTGGCGTTCGCCAACCGCACGCGTGCCCGGTTCCCCGAACCTTCCGATTTCAACAGGCTGAGCACCAAGAATCTCAAACCTTAACGCGAGCACCGCAAGTGATCAGTGGGTCCCGCGCGGCACGAAATAGGGATCGATCAGAAGGGTTTCGCTCGCCTTGCCGGGCTCGGATAGCCGGCGTTCAAGCAAGTGGATCACGTGCTCGACCGACTGGTCGATGGGATTGTTCACGGTGCTCAGATTGAAGGTGGGCCATCGGGCCATTTCGATATCGTCGAAGCCTACAATCGACAGCGCACCGGGTACATCCAGCCCGATTTCCCGCGCCGCGGTCAGCGCGCCGATTGCGCTGGCATCATTGGCACAGACCAGCGCATCCAGGCGGTGATCCCGCAGCAGTTTCATCGACGCTTTATACCCGGCCTCGACGGTAAATTCCCCGGTCTCTTCCGCGATCAGGGATAACCCAACCTTTTCAAGGACAGCCAAAATACCCGCCCGGCGGTCAGCGGACGAAGCAAAGCAAGTCGCGCCTGCGATGTACCCGAAGCGTGTGCGTCCGCGATCAATAAGTGTTTGCGTCGCGATCCGCGTACCCTCGGCGTTTCGACAGCACACGTTATCGACCCCCGGCGCATCCACGATACGGCCGGATGAGATCATGGGGACGCCGAACTTGCTGCACTGCTCGACCAGCGGTCCGGGCATACTACCGCCGCGCAGAATCAGGGCGTCCAGCGGGTATCGCATCACCTGGTCAATTGCTGCTTCGGCGCGGTCATCACCGCCATCAATCAGAATCGGCCACTTGTTCAATGCGTTCAGCCGACCCACCAAACGGTTCACGAATTCGGAATCGTACGTACTGCGCATGTTGCCGACAAAAACTGCCACCAGATGCGACCGCCCCCCCTTTAACCCTGCCGCCAAAGCGTTGGGCTGATAACCCATGCGCGCGGCTATCTTATGGATTTTTTTTCTTTTGTTTACATCAAGATAAGCGCCCGGCGTAAAGGCGCGTGAGACGGCGGAACGCGACACTCCAGCCGCGTCGGCGACGGCTTGCGCCGTCACGCGGCGGGGCCTTTCGGCGGATTTGCTGCTGTCGTCTGTCACGCCAAATCTGTCCTCTTTTTTGGATTAATTTGTCAATATTGCTAGAAATCTTTCATCGAACTGTCATACGTTAACATTATGTGAGCACGTGTGCAGAATCCAGACACGGCTCGCCATGCAGGTCGGAGGGCTGCACGTTGAACAACGCTGCAGGAGAGCCTGCGCAACAACCTGGCATCTGTTGCCACCGGTCTCTTTGCTGCAAGGGGCCGAAATCGAACCGGAGGATCGAAATGACCAACCTGAAGTTTTGCGCAACAGCCGCAGCACTCGCGTTCACCGCGACTGCGGCCTTTGCAGAAACCGAAATCACCTGGTGGCACGCCCATGGCGGACAGTTGGGGGAAACCGTCAACAAGGTTGCCGAGAAGTTCAATGCTTCACAGGACGAATACAAAATCACTCCGATCTACAAAGGCAGCTACGAAGAGACGCTGACCGCAGGTATTGCGGCCTTCCGCGCCGGAGAACAGCCAAACATCATGCAGGTTTTCGACGCCGGTGCTGCCACCGTGATCGCCGCCAAAGGCGCGACCGTTCCGGTTCAGGACCTGCTGGCCGATAACGGCGTTGATTTTGATATCAACGACTACATCGCTGGTGTTCGCTACTTCTACGCCGACAGCGATGGTAAAATGATCGGCATGCCTTTCAACTCTTCGACGCCGATTTTGTATTACAACGTCGACGCGCTGGAAGCTGCAGGCGTGACGCCGCCGAAAACCTGGGAAGAGTTCCAATCGACCACCGCTCCGGCACTGAAAGAAGCGGGCTACATTGCGCTCAGCCAGTCACACCTGCCGTGGATCTTTACCGAGAACTTCATGTCGCGTCATGACCTGCCGTTTGCAACCAACAACAACGGCTATGACGGTACCGACACACAGATTCTGGTCAATAACGATGCGATCAAGGCACATTTCACTGCCGTGAACGAGTGGAAAGACAACGGCCTGTTCGAATGGTACGGCACCGGTTGGGGTGACAACGCCAAGCCGTTCGAAGAAGGCAAAGTTGCCATGTGGCTGGGCTCGTCGGGTTCGTTTGGCGGTCTGCTGCAGAAAGACCTTGGCTTCGAATTCAGCGCAGTTGAACTGCCCTATTGGGAAGCCGTGACAGCTGAGCCGACCCAAACCTTCATTGGTGGTGCTGCCCTGTTCGCGATGTCGGGCAAGTCGGACGAGGAAAACAAGGCGACGGCCGAATTCTTCCGCTTCCTCACCGCGCCCGAAACCCAATACTTCTGGCATCAGGAAACCGGTTACGTACCGATCACCGAGGCCGCCTATGAGCTTGCCAAAACAGAAGGCCACTATGACCGTTTCCCGGCCGCCGAAGTTGGTGTGAACCAGCTGCAGGACAAAGCCGGCGAGAACACCAAGGGATACCGCATGGGCTTCTACGTCCAGATCCGCGACATCATGAACCGCGAATATGGCCGTATCCTGACAGGTGAAACCGACGTGGAAACCGCTTTCAAAACCATCGAAGAGGAAGCCAACGAACTGCTGGCCCGCTTCGCCAAGACCCAGGGTTAAGCTCCGGGATCACCCCCAGGGTGGTCGCGTCTTCTCGGCGCGGCCATCCCTTCTATTCTGAACGGACGGGTCATGAAACGCGCGGGCTTCGACAATATCTGGCTACCTGTGGCGCTGCTGCTGCCACAATTGATGATCATCGGCATCTTCTTCTACTGGCCCGCGGGCTGGGCGCTGCAATCATCGTTCTTTCTGCAGGACCCGTTCGGGTTCGGATCGACCTTTGTCGGGGCAGACAACTACACCTCGCTTATGGGCAATGATCAGTACAAGCGCATCGCCTGGTTCACCGTTGTCTTTTCTATCCTGGTCACCTTTTTCTCGCTGGCCATCGCTCTGTTGCTGGCGGTGAAGGCCGACAAAGTGCTGCGCGGGGCCAAGACCTATCGGACGCTGCTGATGTGGGTCTACGCCATTGCGCCGCCGGTCGCGGGCTTCCTTGGCATCCTGTTTTTCGACCAGAGCACCGGCCCGATGACCAAGTTCTTCCAGATGTTCGGCTGGGATTTCAAACTGGGCGTCGATTACAACGCCACCGCGACCGCAATGATCATCGTGTCGGTCTGGAAGCAGATCCCGGTAAACTTCATCTTTTTCCTGTCGGGCCTGCAATCCATCCCGCGTTCCGTGCGCGAGGCAGCGATGATCGACAACCGCTCGGCCACTGGACGGTTCTGGCAAGTCACCTTCCCCCTGCTGGCGCCGACCGCATTCTTCCTGTTGATCATTAACATCACCTATGCGCTGTTTGACACATTCGGCATCATCGACGCGCTGATGAAGGGCGAACCCGGCAACAACCCGATGACGTTGGTCTACAAGGTCTATCTGGACGGGTTCCGGGGTAATGACCTTGGCGGTTCCTCGGCGCAATCCGTTGTCCTGATGGTTCTGGTACTGATCCTGACCGTCTTTCAGTTCCGGCTGGTTGAACGCCGGATTCACTATACCTGAGGGGGCTTGTCATGGCTGACACAACGCTTGAAACAACCGCCGAGACCCGCCCCCGCCGCATTCGCTGGGAAACAGTCGGAGATCACGTCGTCCTGATCCTCGGCTCCCTGCTGATGATCCTGCCGCCGTTGCTGGCGCTGACCACAGCCAGCCACGATGCGGTGACGATCCACCGCGAAGGGTTGCAACTGACGCTGGGCGACGATCTGGGCAAGAATTTCCACGCTGCCATGCTTGAAAAGGGCGGCTTCACCCAGACGGTCGACGGCACATTGATGCTGATGAATTCGTTCATTCTGGGCATCGGTTTTGCGGTGGGCAAGATCATCATCTCGATGATGGCCGCCTATGCGATCGTCTATTTCCGCCTCCGCTTTGCCACGCTAGCCTTCTGGATGATCTTTACCACTCTGCTGCTGCCGCTCGAGGTGCGTATCCTGCCGTCCTACGAAGCGATTCAGAAGCTGGGCCTGACCAACACCTATACCGGCCTGATCGTGCCACTGATCGCTTCGGCGACCGGCACCTTCTTCTTCCGTCAATTCTTCATGTCCGTGCCTGAGGAACTGGCCGAGGCCGCCCGCATCGACGGTGCAGGCCCGTGGAAGTTCTTCATCGACATCCTCGTGCCCCTCAGCCGGACGATGATCGCGGCGATCTTCATCATCATGTTCGTCTTTGGCTGGAACCAGTATCTGTGGCCGACCCTGATCACCACCGATGAAAGCTTCTTCACCCTGGTCCGGGGCATCAAGCAGATCGTACTGTCCTATACTGACAGCCAGATCCCCGAACATGGACAGGCTTTGGCGCTGGCCATCGTGGCGATGATCCCGCCTGTGGCCATCGTCATCTTTTTCCAGAACTGGTTCGTCAAGGGCCTCACAGAATCCGACAAATAAGGAATACGCGCATGGCTCAGGTTTCTTTAGAGGGCATCCGCAAGGTTTATCCCAACGGCTTTAAGGCGGTAGAAAGCACCAGCTTCACCATTCACGATGGCGAGTTCGTCGTTCTGGTCGGCCCCTCGGGCTGCGGTAAATCCACCCTGTTGCGGATGATCGCAGGGCTCGAGGATATCACCGAAGGTACTCTGAAAATCGGCGACCGGGTGGTCAACGATGTGGACCCGGCGGATCGGGACATTGCAATGGTGTTCCAGAACTATGCTCTGTACCCGCATATGACGGTGCGCAAGAATATCGGCTATGGGCTGAAGAACCGCGGCACACCGGCCGCGGAAATCGCGGCCAAGGTGGAAGACGCCGCCAAGATGCTGAACCTGACCGAGTACCTGGACCGCAAGCCAGCACAACTGTCCGGCGGTCAGCGTCAGCGCGTTGCCATGGGCCGCGCGGTGGTCCGCGATCCGGCATTGTTCCTGTTTGATGAACCGCTGTCGAACCTCGACGCCAAGCTGCGCAACCAAATGCGGATCGAGATCAAGGCCCTGCAGCGCCGCCTTGGCACCACTGCGGTCTACGTGACCCACGATCAGGTCGAGGCGATGACGATGGCGGATCGCATCATCGTTTTGAATGCAGGTCAGATCGAACAGATCGGCACCCCGTATGAAATCTATCACAACCCGGCCTCGACCTTTGTTGCATCCTTCATGGGCGCACCACCGATGAATCTGATCGAGGCTGAGGTGGCCGAACAGCTGGTCCGGATCAACGGGTATGACGGGCTGATGCCCGCCCCCGCCGCCTATGTCGGCCCCGTCACACTGGGCATCCGACCCGAGGATGTAGAACTGGACGATCAGGGTTCCGTCACGTTCCGTGTCGACATTCTTGAAGAACTGGGCGCCCACCGCCTTTTGCACGGCGCGATCGCAGATCAGCCCTTTACTGTGATGGTCGGCAAGGACCACGAAGTTCAAACCGGTGAGATCCGCGTCACCCTCAAGCCAGACGCTCTTAGGCTGTTCGATGTGGAAACGGGAAAAGTCCTTTGATTACTGAAATATTGAAGGTTCTTCCCGCTGTGACTCCGGATCAGCGTCAGGAAATTCTGGACGCGCCACGCACGTCTGAGGCTCACCGGGGCCTGTTGTCCGGCCTGCCCGCCATGAACGCTCTGCAGGTAGGGGGTGACGCTTCGGCTACTCAGTTACCCGCGCAATTCACCGTGGCCGCCTGGAATGTGGAACGCTGTCTGTTCCCCGAAGACACCGCCGCCCACCTGAAACCGATCATTCCGGACGTTGTTCTGTTGTCTGAGGTTGATTACGGCATGGCCCGCACCGCGCAGCGCCACACTACCGAAGAGATGGCGCGCGCACTGGGCATGGTCTACGCCTTCGGGGTCGAATTTCACGAGCTCGACCTGGGCGGCCCGACCGAACGATCCTTCTGCACCGATGCGTTCAACGAATGGGGCTGGCACGGCAACGCGATCCTGTCTTCAGTCCCGTTTGAACGCACTGCCCTGATCCGTCTGGACGATCACGGCCACTGGTTCACGCCCGAGGCCGGCGCGGTCGACCCCGATCAACCCCGTGTCGGCGGTCGAATGGCCATCGCCGCAGTGATCCCCGGTGCCAGCGGCCCTGTCTGCGTGGTCTCGACACACCTGGAAAGCAACGCGGACACGGCGCACCGGCATGCTCAGTTTGAACGGTTGCTGCAAACCGTGGATGCTTTTGCACCCGGTCTCCCGGTTCTCATCGGCGGAGACCTGAACACCGGCAACCACCTTCCGCCCGATTTCGACTGGCGGCAGGAAACCCTGTTCGATCTGGCCGAGGGTCACGGCTATTCCTGGGCTTTCACCCCGCCGGGGCACACGACGCGGCCAAGCCTGATCACCCCGCACCCGAACCGCAAAATGAAACTGGACTGGCTGGCAGGTCGCGGATTCGCACCTGTCGAAAGCGGGCTTCTGACCTCTATTTCCGCCTCAGGCACCCCCTTGTCGGACCACGATTGCGTCTGGAGCACCATTCGCCTGCAGAACGAAACAGCCTGAAACTGGCGACCCCGGCAGGATTCGAACCTGCAACCTGCCCCTTAGGAGGGGGCTGCTCTATCCAGTTGAGCCACGGGGCCGCGCAAGGCCCTCTGTAACGCGGTTTTTTTCGGTTGTCATGAGTTTTGCACAACAGTTGTAAAACGCGTCCTGTTCACGCTACCATCAGGCAAAACAACAGTGCAGGTGCCCTCCGTGACCACAGAAACAAAACGCCCGCTTACCCTTCGTGATGTCTCGGAAGCGTCCGGAGTGTCAGAGATGACGGTCAGCCGGGTTCTGAGAAACCGGGGCGACGTGTCCGACGCCACCCGCACACGCGTTCTGGCCGCCGCGAAAGAGCTTGGATACGTGCCCAACAAGATCGCGGGCGCGCTGGCTTCGAGCCGGGTCAATCTGGTCGCGGTGATCATCCCGTCGCTGTCGAACATGGTCTTTCCCGAGGTTTTGACCGGTATCAATCAGGTGCTGGAAGATACCGAATTGCAGCCCGTAGTCGGCGTCACCGACTATTTGCCCGAAAAGGAAGAAAAGGTCCTGTACGAGATGCTCTCGTGGCGGCCTTCGGGGGTGATAATCGCAGGGCTGGAGCATACCGAGGCCGCCCGTGCCATGCTGGATTCGGCAGGTATTCCGGTGGTTGAGATCATGGATACCGATGGCAAACCGGTGGACGCAATGGTTGGCATCTCGCACCGCCGGGCCGGGCGCGAAATGGCTGAGGCGATTCTGAAAGCGGGTTACGAACATATCGGTTTCATGGGCACCAAGATGCCGCTGGACCACCGCGCGCGGAAACGTTTTGAAGGCTTCACCGAAGTTCTCGGCAAGAACGGTGTCGAGATCGAGGATCGCGAGTTCTATTCCGGAGGTTCGGCCCTTGCCAAAGGGCGTGAGATGACACAGGCCATGCTGGATCGCTCTCCGGATCTGGATTTCCTTTATTATTCCAACGACATGATTGGCGCGGGCGGACTGTTGTACCTGCTGGAACAGGGCATCGACATACCGGGGCAGATCGGCCTGGCCGGGTTCAACAATGTCGAGCTGCTGCAAGGCCTGCCGCGCAAGCTGGCCACGATGGATGCCTGCCGGTTGGAGATTGGACGGAAGGCGGCTGAGATCATCGCCCGGCAACTGGCCGATCCGGAAGCCGAGATCGACACCCGCGTGACCCTGACCCCCAAGATCAGCTTTGGTGACACTCTGAAACGGCGCTAATGCCATGGCGCTGCAACGGCTGGACAACAAGGCGGCTCGTGCTCTGTTCATGGACCGTCATGCGCTGGCCGAACAGCCTTCGGGTGGGGCCAAGGGTGCGGACCTGCTGGACCTGATCCACCGGCTGGGTTTTGTGCAGCTGGACAGCATCAACACCGTCGCCCGCGCCCATGACATGATCCTGTTTTCGCGGCGGTCTTCTTACCGCGCGAAGAACCTCAAACGTCTATTTGAGCGCGACAAGGCATTGTTCGAACACTGGACCCATGACGCAGCGGTCATTCCGATGGAGTTCTATCCGCACTGGCACCTGCGGTTTCAACGGGATGCCGATCTGCTGAAATCTCGCTGGAAGAACTGGCGTCGCGACGGGTTTGAACAGCAATTTGCCACTGTCCTGCAACATATCCGCGACCACGGGCCGGTATCGTCCTCCGATGTGGGCAAAGACGAAAAGAAAGGATCGGGCGGTTGGTGGGACTGGCACCCCTCGAAAACTGCGCTGGAGTTTCTGTGGCGGTCGGGGGCCCTGACGGTGATTGGCCGCAACGGGTTTCAGAAACGCTATGACCTGACGGAACGGGTGATCGACACGCATCTGTGCCCGGGCAACATGCACTGCGATGCCGAGGTAACCGCGGACTGGCTGTGCAATGCCGCGCTGGACCGGCTGGGCTTTGCCACGTCCGGAGAGCTGGCGGCGTTTTGGGACACGGTCAGCGTGTCCGAGGCGAAAACTTGGTGCCAACAGGCTCTAACACGCGGAGATTTGGAGGAAATCGAAGTGACCTGCGCCAACGGGCAGGTGCGGAAACTGCTGGCCCGACCAGAGCTGACCGAGACTGACCTGCCCGCATCACCGGGCCGTATCCGGGTTCTCAGCCCGTTCGACCCCATGCTGCGCGACCGCAACCGGGCCGAGCGGCTGTTCGGCTTCCACTATCGGATCGAGGTCTTCGTCCCTGCCGCCAAGCGGACCTACGGGTATTATGTCTTCCCTCTTCTGGAGGGCGACCGGATGATCGGCCGCATCGATATGAAGGCGCAGCGTGACCGGGGTGTTCTGCAAGTCAGCGCACTGTGGCCGGAACGATCCGTGCGCTGGTCGGATGCCCGTACTCGGCGGCTGCAATCGGAACTGGACCGGGTCCGCCGGTTTGCCGGGCTGGATGACGTAGAATTTGAAAAAGCCTGGCTGAAAGACCCTAAATAAGTTCTATTCTGCATCCGTCAGTGTCAATTGGATCGGCTGCAACCCATCACTACCACCATCTATCACATCGCCAGCCTGCACAGGGCCGACACCGACAGGTGTGCCGGTCAGGATCAGGTCTCCGGGCCGCAGGTGGTAGTAGCCGGGCAGATGGCCGATGATCTCGTCAATCTTCCAGATCAGCTCACTCAGCGTTGCATCCTGACGGACCTCACCATTCACGCTCAGATGAATGCGGGTGGCATCTTGCGGCGACCAATCCGCCGCACGAGTCAGCGGCGCAAACACAGTTCCGGCCTCAAGGTCCTTGCCCTGATCCCAGGGACGCTGCTTGTTTCGCTCGCGGATCTGCAGGTCGGGGCGGGTCATGTCCAGCGCACAGCCATAGGCGTAAACCGCATCCCAAGCCTGCGTACTGGTGGCGCAGAAGACGGGTTTGCCAAGGGCCACCGTCAATTTCATCTCGTGATGAAAATCCCCGGTGCCCGGCGGATACGGCAAGGTCGCCCCGGTCAGCACCGCATTTGGGGCGGATTTGGTGAAATAGAACGGAGCCTCACGATCGACCCCGTGCCCCATTTCGGCCGCGTGTACCGCGTAGTTGCGTCCGACACAGAAAATCCGCCCCACCGGATACGCCTCCTGCTGCCCTAGAACCGGAATTGCAATCGGTTCGGGAAGAGAAAACACAGTGACTGGCATCATGGCTCCCATTTATTTCAGGCAGCCCGCTTCTTGGTGCCGCAATCGGGTAGGACAAGACTCTCGGTATTGCGCATGCCCAAGTGCAGCAGAACAAGCTGTCAGTCCAAGAAAACTTGAGCAATACCTGTCACAATCCAGGCGTTCTGCCTTGGAAACCACCGGAACAGTTCTAAATTGATGAGTGGCAGAGCGATTTCGCCGACTAATCGGGGTACGGCGAGCTCTGGCCGCCGCTCACAAGTACGGCGGGTAAACATGCACCCGTCTGGACGTGAAGACATCCTATAATCCCGCGAACCACGCGGCGTTACCGGGTGCGAATACTTCAGAGAACTACGGCCAAAGACTTTACCCCCAAAGACTTTGCGTCAGAGAGCCGGGTTATTTCGGTCCGGCACGTTTTCTGAAGCGCAGGCCGGACCGTCGGTATCTATCCGACGCAACCGGCCTCGGGCCAGGCACATAATCCAGTACACGTCTGGCCGCCCCGCCGGAGAGAATACCTTTCTCCGGCGGGGTTCGAAGGTGAGGCGTCACGTTTCCAGATCACGCAGTTCATTCAACAGATCTAGCAGCGTCTCATGCCGTTCCGGGCCCAGCTTGGTGCGCAAATCCTCGGCCAGATGAATGGTCACCTGTATGTTGTCGCGGATAATCTGCTTTCCCTTTACCGAGATGTCGACGATCTGCCTGCGCCTGTCACCGGGGTGGACTTCCCTTAGGATCAGGCCCTTGACCTCGAGCTTTTGCAGAATGCGGGTAAGGCTGGGCAACAGCAGGCACGCCCGGTCCGCAAGATGGGTCGGCTCTTGCGGTCCTTCCTCTTCCAGAACGCGCAACACGCGCCATTGCTGTTCGGTTACACCGACATCCGCCAGCATCTTGCGAATGGGCCCCATGACCCGTTCTCTGGCCCGAAGTAATGCAATGGGCAATGAACGTGACGTCAATGGTACTTCATTGGTCATAGGAAATTCTCGCCGAATTCCGGCTGCACTGCAACGGGCCAATCCGTTTTTCTGGGTGTTTATGCGGATTTAGCCCAAAATAGACACTGAATTGTCATGCGCACTTTACTGTGTTCAGGGCTATTGAAAGGTTACATGATCGAAAGATCGTTGACCTTAGGCCACGGATGACCATCACTGTCGGCGGAGTAAAATCCGGCCAGGTAAGACGTGCGCCGGGTCAATAATGAGGTCTGCGATGAAGTGGGATGAGTTCACTGACTGGGGTAAGAAAATTACCGAATGGGCGCAGGATTACCACCTGACCGTGGGTGACAGGCCCGTTCGCGCCCGAATCGAACCGGGCGAGGTTCTGGACGCCCTGCCTGCCCATCCACCGGAACAGGCGCAGGCGATGGAGGATATCTTCCGCGATTTTGAGGATATCGTGATGCCGGGGATCACCCATTGGCAACACCCCCGGTTCTTTGCTTATTTCAATGCCAACACATCGCCTCCGTCGGTTTTGGCCGAGTTTCTGACCAGCGCCATCGCGCCGCAATGCATGTTGTGGCAGACCTCACCCGCCGCGACCGAGATGGAAACGCGGATGATGGACTGGCTGCGTCAGGCGCTGGACCTGCCCAAAGGGTTTGCTGGCGTCATTCAGGACTCAGCCTCCTCGGCGACGCTGGCGGCGGTGCTGACCATGCGGGAAAAGGCGTTGAACTGGCAGGGAAACCAGCAGGGTTTGTTCGGGCAGAAGCCACTGCGCGTCTATTGCTCGGCCGAAGTACATACCTCGGTGGATCGCGCCATCTGGGTGGCCGGGGTCGGACAGGACAATCTGGTGCGCATCCCGATCAAGGGAGACTGGCGCGGCATGGACCCCGAGGCGCTGGAAACGGCGATTCAAGCTGACTTAGACTCTGGTCTACAGCCCGCGGGTGTCATTCTGTGTGTCGGGGGAACCGGCACCGGGGCGACCGATCCGGTGGATGAATGCCTGAAGATCGCGCAGAAATACGGGCTGTATTCCCATGTTGACGCGGCTTGGGCGGGGTCGGCGATGATCTGTCCGGAATACCGCCACTATTGGCCCGGGATCGCGCAGGCCGACAGCATTGTGTTCAACCCGCATAAATGGCTGGGTGTGCAGTTCGACTGTTGCGCACATTTCCTGAAGAACCCCGACGATCTGGTGCAGACGCTGGCGATCAGTCCGGAATACCTCAAGACGCACGGCAAGGACGGGATCATCAACTATTCGGAATGGTCAGTGCCTCTGGGCCGCCGGTTCAGAGCGTTGAAACTGTGGTTCGTGCTGCGCGCCTATGGGTTGGAGGGGCTGCGCGAAAGGCTGCGCAACCATGTCAACTGGTCCATTGACCTGCATGACCGGCTGGCGGCTGCGCCGGATTTTCAAATCGTCACTCCGCCAATGTGGTCGCTCTGGACCTTCCGCTACATACCTGATGGGCATACGGACCTGGACGATCTGAACTTGCGTTTGATCAACTCGATCAACGATGATGGCCGCATCTATCTAACCCAGACCCGCGTCGATGGTGATCTGGTGATCCGCTTTCAGGTCGGTCAGTTCGAAACCACCGAGGATGACGTCCGCATGGCCTATGATGTTATCACCGAAATCGCCCGCTCACTTACCTAGAGGTTCCCATATGGCTGCACCTGATAACTCGTTTAAACAGGCTCTAATAAAGGGAGATCAGTTGATCGGCTGCTGGAGCAGTTTTGCCGAACCCGTCGCGGCTGAGATCATGGGCACCGCAGGTTTCGACTGGCTGGTGATCGACGGAGAGCACGCGCCGAATGACATCCGCTCGCTGCGGGATCAGCTGATGGCGCTTGCCGCCAGCCCCTCGCACCCGGTGGTGCGGGTGCCGGTGGGCGATACCGCACTGATCAAGATGGTGCTGGATATCGGCGCGCAGACCATTCTGGTGCCAATGGTCAACAGCGTCGAACAGGCACGCGAGTTGGTGCGGGCCTGCCGATATCCGCCCGTAGGCCTGCGCGGGGTCGGTGCCGGGGCGGCACGGGCTACGGGTTATGGCTCGGTCTCGGACTATATTCAGACCGCGGATGAGCAGATTTGCCTGCTGGTGCAGGTGGAAAACCGCGCCGGGATGGCGGCACTGGACGACATTCTGCAGGTTGATGGCGTCGATGGCGTGTTCATCGGCCCGGCGGACCTGTCCACCGATATGGGATTTCAGGGCAACAGCGCCGCGCCCGAGGTGCGCGCCACCATCGCCGATGCAATCGTGCGGATCAAAGCCGCGGGCAAAGCGCCCGGCATTCTGGGCACCAATGACGAAACCAATCAGGCTTATCTGGAGATGGGTGCACAGTTTCTGGCGGTTGGGATTGATGTGATGCTGCTGGCGCAAGCCGCAAGGGCACTGGCTGCTAAGTGGAAGGCAAAATAGCGCGCTAACCCTGCATTGCAGCAGCAGCCTGCGCGTAACCGCCCGAAGCCCCGTCAACGAAATGCACATGGTCGTCCCGCATCGCCGAGGGCACAAAACAGGTCATCATCGCCTCGTCCTGTGCGTGCAACCCATAGCGGACCTTGCCCTGTTCGCGCGCCTGTTCCAGCATAATCCTGATTTGCTTGAGCGTCGCCGGATCGCAATCCAGTGTCATCTTCAGCCCGTCATCAAACTTGCGGAAGTCTGCGTTCCGACTGACCATATGTTTATAGTGGCCGGGATCGAACTCACCCAACCGCTTACCGGTTTTGAACAACAGCGCGATGAGCAAGTTCTGCCCCAGCAGCTTTATCCTTTGCCCAAGCAGGTTACGCCCAGCGCGGGAGACACGCGCGTCAAGCTCGACATCCGGGGGTGGCCAACTGATCGGAGGGCCGTTTTCCGGCACCGGGTGGCCGGCACGCTCCAACCGTTCCGAGGCGGTCAGAACCGACCGGGCCAGATCGGCAAAGTCGCTCTCGGTCGCTTTCTGCGTCGGCTGCACCACCAGCGACACGATCTGCCCATGACGCGCCTTGCTGTTGGACCAGCGGCAGGACAGGCCGGTCAGATCAGGCAGTGCGCCCGGTTCGGCGGGCGGCACTTCGAACGTACCGGATTTCATCTGGGTTTCGGCCCAGACCAGCCCGCCGCCCGAGAACATGGCGTAATCCACCCCGTCCGAGGGCGCATAGCGCGCCACTCGCAAGTCCCGGCCCGCCAAGCGGATTTCGGATACCGGCACCAATGCCCCGCGCAATGCGATCGAGAACTCTTCATCGGCCCAGCGCCGCAGCTCGGCCAGCACCGTGCGGGCGGTATCGACGGCGCTTGCGGGGATCGCAAACCCGGCGCCATCGCCACCGAAAACATAGGGAAACTCCTGCCCCTTCAGCGCGTTTATCATGGCCGAGATCACCGCCGCGCCCACCATGTTGACGGTTTTGTAACGACCCCTTGCAATCTCACCGGTGGAATCGACGATATCGGCCACGCCCAGCGCCCAGTCACCCGGCACGGGCGTAAGCCGCGCTGGTTGCGCCAAACTGGTGAAGTCCCGCTGTCGGGGAAGGCTGTCATAAAAGGCGGCCTGTGCGTCTTTCATCGGCACCTCGGGATCATGGGTATCGGAACAAATAGCCCGAATGTGAACGCTGTCCGGTGAAAACAGTATAACACACAAGCTTGTGTGGCGCACCGGGACGTGCCAAGCGTTTCTGCGCAGCTTGGGGGAGAAGGGGCGGTTCATGAAGGCAGGTCTGGTAGTCTTGTGCCTGGGCTATGTGCTCAGCCAGTTCTTTCGCGCCTTTCTGGCGGTGCTGAGCGTTGATCTGGGCCGCGATATAGGCGCCACGCCCGAGGATCTGGCCTTTGCCTCGGGGCTTTGGTTTCTGGTTTTTGCCGCCATGCAGTTGCCAGTGGGCTGGGCACTGGATCAGATCGGGCCGCGCCTGACAGCAGCAGTTCTGTTGCTGGTCGGCGGCGCGGGCGGCGCGGCACTGTTTGCCCTGGCCAGTACACCGTTTCATGTCGCTGTCGCCATGGGGTTGATCGGTGTCGGGTGTTCTCCGGTGCTGATGGCATCTTACTACATCTTTGCGCGGGAATACCCGCCCGCGCGCTTTGCGACGTTGGCGGCGGTGATGCTGGGCGTGGGCTCGGTGGGCAATCTGGTGGCCTCCTACCCCACCGCGCTGGCGGTCGAGCTGATGGGGTGGCGCGCGACGATGTGGGTGCTGGCGCTGTTCTCTGGTGCCATTGCGCTGGGCATCTGGATCACCGTGCACGATCCAAAACGGGTTGAGACCGAGCACCGGGGGTCTGTACTGGACCTGCTGAAGGAACCCGCGCTTTGGGCGATCCTGCCGCTGATGCTGGTGGCCTATGCGCCCGCGGCGGCCACGCGTGGGTTGTGGGCCGGGCCATATCTGAGCGATATCTTCAAACTCAGCACCACCCAGATCGGTACGGCGACGCTGATCATGGGGGCGGCGATGATTGCGGGCACCTTTGCCTATGGTCCGCTTGACCGGATGCTGGGTACGCGGAAATGGGTGATCTTCGGCGGCAATGCGCTGGGCACGGCGGCGCTGGTGCTGCTGTGCCTGTGGATCAACAGCGTGGTCTGGCTGTCAGTACTGCTGATGGCGGTGATTGGCTTCCTCGGGGCCAGCTTTCCGGTCATCATGGCGCATGGCCGCGCCTTTGTGGCTCCGCATCTGGTGGGGCGGGGCATGACCCTGCTGAACCTCTTTGGCATTGGCGGCGTTGGCATTGCGCAATTCGTCACGGGACGCATCCATGCGGCCACAGTGGACATCAGCCCGACCGCGCCCTACACAGCGATATTCGGCTTTTTCGCGATCACGCTTGCCATTGGCTGCGTGATCTACCTATTCAGCCGCGACAGCGTCGACTGACGCTGAAACCGTCAGGAGCACCCATGTCCGACCCGCGCGTCATTGCCCCCAATCTAAAACGCAGGCTTTCGGGCGTGACGGCGACGATTGCCCGGCTGGTGCCTCTGCAGGTTCAATGGATCGACATCGCCGCGACGGGGCCGGGCCTGCCATCGGGCATCCCGCATATCCCTCTGGGCCGCCTACCCTTTCTGTCGCGCAAAACCCAGCGTGTCTGGCACGCCCGCCGCAACACCGAGATGCTGCTGGGCCTGTTCCTGCGCAACATCCTGCGGCTGAAGCTGAAACTGCTTTTCACCAGCGCCTCGCAACGGGCCCACACCGGTTACACCAAATGGCTAATCGAGAAGATGGACGCGGTGGTCGCCACCTCGCGCAAGACGGCCGGGTATCTGGAGCGCGACGCGCAGGTGATCATGCATGGCATCAACCTGCAGGATTTCACTCCGCCCGAAGACAAATCCGCTGTTCGGGCAGAACTGGACCTGCCCGAAGGCCTGTTGCTGGGCTGCTATGGCCGCATTCGCCACCAGAAAGGCACCGACGCCTTCGTTGATGCGATGATCGACCTGTGTGGCCGCTTTGAAGACGTGCACGGCATCGTTATGGGCCGCGCCACCGAGAAACACACCGACTTTCTGGCCGAACTGAAAGACAAGGTCGCCAAGGCGGGCCTGTCCGACCGTATCCTGTTCAAACCCGAGGTGACCGTGGACCAGATCGCCGAGTGGTATCAGGTGCTGGATCTGTTCATCGCCCCGCAACGGTGGGAAGGGTTCGGCCTCACCCCATTGGAGGCGATGGCTTGCGGCGTGCCGGTTGTCGCCACCGATGTGGGCGCGTTTTCCGAGATTGTCACCAACCCGTCGCTAGGCCGCGTGGTGGAGCCCGGTGACATCCCCGCCTTGGCTGATGCCGCCGCCGAAATGCTGACCGACCGCGATTCCCTGACGCAATCCGGCATCGCCGCCCGCGCCCATGTCGAGCAGAATTTCGATATATATGGCGAGGCCAAGACCCTAGTGGCGCTTTACGAACGGCTTCTGAACGACGCCTGACGCTCCTTGCCGCGTAAAATCGGCGTCATTGGGGGAATATCGCCCCGAAAACCCTTTTTTCTTTCTCGCCGCGCGGCTATGAACGCGCGTCCTTAACTTTGGAGACATGAAATGGGCTATCGCGTCGTTGTCGCCGGCGCCACGGGTAACGTGGGCCGCGAAATGCTGAACATCCTGGCGGAACGCCAGTTCCCGGTCGATGAACTTGCCGCCCTGGCAAGCCGTCGTTCGCTGGGTACCGAAGTAAGCTTTGGCGACAAGACACTGACGACCCAGGACATCGACACCTTCGATTTCACCGGCTGGGACATGGCTCTGTTTGCCATCGGCTCAGACGCAACCAAGACGTATGCCCCCAAGGCGGCAGCGGCTGGCTGCGTGGTGATCGATAACTCGTCGCTCTATCGCTATGACCCGAAGATTCCGCTGATCGTGCCGGAATGTAACCCTGAGGCGATCCACGACTACAAGAACAAGAACATCATCGCCAACCCCAACTGTTCGACTGCGCAGATGGTTGTCGCGTTGAAGCCCCTGCACGACCGCGCCAAGATCAAGCGCGTTGTGGTGTCGACCTATCAGTCGGTCTCGGGCGCCGGTAAAGAGGGTATGGACGAGCTGTGGGATCAGACCAAAGCGGTCTACAACCCCACCACCGAGGTTGAACCGAAGAAGTTCCAGAAGCAGATCGCCTTCAACGTCATTCCGCAGATTGACGTCTTCATGGAAGACGGCTCGACCAAGGAAGAGTGGAAGATGGTTGTGGAAACCAAGAAGATCGTCGATCCGTCGATCAAGGTCACGGCAACCTGCGTCCGCGTTCCGGTCTTCGTTGGCCACTCTGAGGCTGTGAACATCGAGTTCGAGGAATTCCTGGACGAAGACGAAGCCCGTGACATCCTGCGCGAAGCACCGGGCATCATGGTGATCGACAAGCGCGAGGCCGGCGGCTACGTCTCGCCGGTCGAATGTGCGGGCGATTTCGCCACCTTCATCAGCCGCATCCGTCAGGACTCGACCATTGAAAACGGCATCAACCTGTGGTGCGTCTCGGACAACCTGCGCAAGGGTGCTGCACTGAACGCAGTGCAGATCGCCGAATTGCTGGGTCGTGAAGTACTGAAAAAGGGCTGAACCCGTTCCAACAGAAATGCCACAAGGGCCACCAAATCCGGGTGGCCCTTTTTCTTTTTCTTGTAGTGAAATAAAGCGCCTGCAACCTTTGCGGGTAGCCGGAACCTTTTCTCTGCGAGCACTTATGAAAAACCTGTTTTATCTGTTGGCGCTTGCGCCGACGTTGCTGTCTGCCGAAACTTTCACAATCGACACCAAAGTCAGCGAAGTGACAGTATACCCACAAGGAGTCGAAGTTCTTCGAACCGGAAGCTATTCGATCCCTGCCGGCACACATCGGCTGGTACTGTTGGGCGTCCCGGCCAGTGATCCGGATACCCAGTTGTCAACGATGCAGGTTCAGGCCGATGGGCTCAGCCGATCCGCGCTCATTGTTCGCGGAGATGATGTGCCCTGGCATGACTACGTCAGCGATGAGGTCAAACAGGCCGAGGATCGCGTCACTGATATCGAAAACCAGATCGCGGCGGTAGAGGACAGGGCCGAAACTGCGCGGCTCAGGGCCGAGGCGGCCCGTCATAAGATCGCATTCCTGTCCAATCTGGGCCGGAACGAGGGTCTGGCAGGTTCAGATGCTGAAAACCTGCGCAGAATTGCTCAAATGGTTGGAGAAGAATCTCTGAACGCCGAGAACACTGCCCAAACCGCCGAAATCGAAGCACGCAAAATCGAAGAGAAACTGGTCGATCTGGAAGAGCAACTGGACGCAGCACAAGCCGATCTGGCTGCCTTGCTGCCAGAAACGGGCGAGCGACTGTTCATCGCTGTGGACGTCACTGCCAAAGCGGCGTCCGAGGGCGCTATTTCCCTGTCTTACATCGAATTCTACAACGCGGAATGGCAACCCGGGTACGAATTTGATCTAAAGACCACAGACACGCCCGAAGTCCGGATCGACCGACGCGTTCTGGTGACGCAGGAGACTGGCGAGAACTGGCAGGACGTCAGGCTTAGCGTGTCGACACTTCAACCCGTTGGGCAAAACAGCGCATCGCGTATCTTTTCCCAACGCAGGTCAATCAGCGAATACGTTGCAAATCTTGAAGAACCAGTTGTCGAAGCCCCGGTGGTGGTGGAGGAAACTGCGGGCTTTGCACCCGATCCCGCATCCGTTCAGGGCACCGGCATTACCTATACCTTGTCCGAGCCGATCTCGATCGCGAGCGGGTCTGAAATTGCCGAATTCGCCCTGGACAGCATGACCCAGTCGGTTGAACTGTTTGCGCTGGCAAACCCACGTCGCGATGAAACGGCGTATCGCACAGCACGTTTCACCAATCCTTACGACCAGATGTTGCTGTCGGCGAACTATGCCAGATGGCGGGTCAACGGAGTGTTGGTGGCAGCGGACAGCACCGCAAGCATTGGTCCACGGGAAGAGGTTGAGATGGGGTTTGGCCCGCTTTACGCCCTGACCGTCAACCGCAACATCCTGGGGCGTAGCCAAGGCGATGTTGGTCTTATTTCACGCTCCAATCAAAGTCAGGAACGCGCCCAGATTAAGATTGAAAATCTGACAGGCGAAACCTGGCCGCTCCGCATTTTGGACCGCGTGCCTTTTTCCGAACAGGACGATCTTGAGATCACCTGGACTGCCCAGCCGAAACCAAACGAAGAAAACGTAGACAACCGGCGCGGCATTCTGGCATGGGAGCTGGAGCTGGCGCCGGGTCAATCGGAGACGATTCAATTGGATACCAAACTCAGTTGGCCCGAAGGAATGGAGCTGCACTGATACGCTCCATCCCATGTCACCTACAGCGCCTGCCCCTCCTCATCAAAAAACTGAAGCTTTTCAGGCGCAAAGTGCAGGCCGATCTTTGCTCCGGCCTTGATCTCGGTATCGCCACCAAGGCGGACGGTGACTTTCTCCTCGGTGCCGCAATCGACAATGACGAACATATCGGCACCGAGGTATTCGACCACCTCGACCAGCCCGTCGCTGTGGCCCGCGCCGGGTTCGACCACACTGATATGCTCCGGGCGAATGCCCAGCATCGTGGCCGTACCGGTGCGGTCGAAAGGTCCGCTGCCGCCGTTTTCCAGTTGGAATTGGTCACCTGACACGGTGCAGGGCAGGACGTTCATTTTCGGGCTGCCGATGAACTGTGCCACGAACAGGTTGGCGGGGCGCTCGTATAGCTCACGCGGCGTACCGACCTGCGCGATTTTGCCGAATTCCAGCACGACGATGCGGTCGGCCAGGGTCATCGCTTCGACCTGATCATGGGTCACATAGATCATGGTGCGATTGAGGCTCTGGTGCAGCTTGGCGATCTCATACCGCATCTCGACCCGCAAAGCGGCGTCGAGGTTGGACAGAGGCTCGTCGAACAGGAATGCGGTGGGGTCGCGCACGATCGAACGCCCGATCGCCACGCGCTGGCGCTGCCCACCGGACAGGTCCTTGGGGCGACGTTCCAGATATGGTTCCAGCTTGAGCACTTCGGCGGCCTTGCCCACACGCTCGGTTATCTCGGCCTTTGGAACACCTGCCACCTTCAACGAAAAGCCCATATTCTCGGCCACGGTCAGATGGGGGTAGAGCGCATAGGACTGGAACACCATCGTCAGCCCGCGTTTCGAGGGCGGGTGATCGGTGACGTCGTCCCCGTTGATCAGAAGCGACCCGCGCGAGATATCCTCGAGCCCGCCGATCATCCGCAACAGGGTGGACTTGCCACAGCCCGAGGGGCCGACGAAGACGACAAACTCACCCTCTTCGATCTGCAGGTCGATGCCTTTGATCACCTGCACTTCGCCGAACCATTTTTCGACGGATTTGAGCTCGATGCTGCCCATCAGTTCCTCCCTGCCCAATGCAGCCAGACGGCGGCTGTCCAAGTGAACGAATTGCCCCCGGCCGGGCTGCCGGTGATCGGGTCGTAATATTCCGCAAAGCCGTGGCCCGCGATCAGACGCGCGGTTTTCAGGCGCAAGGTTTCGGCTTCGACGCCGTGGCCCATTTCCGCCAGTCCGAACCCTATCAGCATGTTCATGAAAGCCCAGGTTGGCCCGCGCCAATACCGGCGCTCATCAAACTTGGGCATGTTCGGGTCATAGCTGGGGATCGGGTGCGGGACGGTGGTCAGCACAGTCTTCACACGGTCCAGCATCTGAGGGGCTTCAATCCCTCCAAACCAGCACAAATAGCTTGCGTTAGAGACACTTTCGGCCCATTCGCCAGTATGCGCATTGCGGGCATCAAAGGCAGCCAGCGGCTCATTCCACAGCGACCGTGCACCGGCCTCAAGCCGGACCACATCCGCGTCAAGACCCTCGGCTTCGATCCCCAGTTCCTCGCTTATCGCCAACAGATCACGGGCGGCGCGCAGTGTGGCGAAACTCATGGTCGGGTCGGCGACGCGGAACGGGTTGACCTCCAGCAGTTTCTGCTGATCCCAACCAACCTCGCGCCCGATCTTCACCAGTTTGATATAGCGATCATAGTCGTATTTGGTGGGCCGGTCGGCGCTGTTCACATGGCTGGTGTCGCGGCGCTGATACTCGCCCACATCCGAGGCATCGATCCCCGCCATCGCGCCATCCCAGTCCGGCGCATTGTCGCGCCCGGCTTCCCAAGGATGGGTGGTGCAGACAGCGCCGTGCTCATCCAGACGCCACGCCATGAACCAGCGATGCCAGGCCAGCATGGCCGGGAACAGAGCACGAAGGCGCACCTCACCGGCCGCACGGTCCTTGTCCCAAACCCGCCGCGCCATAGTGGCGGCCAGCGGTGGCTGGGTGACGCCCGATGACGCAATCGGCCCGGTGCCGCCCCAGACATCCGGCCCGGGGAAATAGCCTGGATCGGGCTGATGAAACAGAATGTGGGGCACCATGCCGTTGTCCCACTGGCCCGAGAACAGCGTTTCAAGCTCGACCCAGGCGCGGTCAATATCGAATTCTGCAAAGCCCAGCGCTGCCACGGCACTGTCCCAGTTCCACTGATAGGGATAGAGGCCGCTGGTCGGGATCGTGTAACCACCCCGATCATTGGCAATCAGAATATTGCGGGCCGATTCACCCGGTGTTGTATAATAGTTCATCTCAGTCATCCTTTGACCGAGCCTGCGGTCAGGCCTTTGGTCATGAAACGTTCAAGCCCCAGGAACAGGGCCATGATCGGAACGGTGGCAATCACCGCACCGGCCATCAGGTGTTGGCGGGGAATTTCCGAGGAGTTCAGCATCGTGACGCCTCGGGTCAGGGTAAATTTCGACGGATCGTCCAGCAGCATGAAAGCCAGCAGGAATTCATTCCAGGCGATCATGAAGACATAGAGCGAGACCGACGCCAGCGCTGGCAGGCTGAGCGGCAGGGTGATTTTCCAGATCACCGCCAGCCGCGACAGGCCATCCATCAGACCGGCCTCTTCCACCTCGGTCGGCAGGCCGCGGAAATAGCCTTGCAGCATGTACAGCGCGACCGGGATCGTGGTGACCGGGTAGATCATGACGATGCCAAGGATCGAATTGCGCAGACCTGTCAGAGAGAACGCGATATAGATCGGCAGTGCCAGCACGATCATCGGCACCATGTAGATCAGCAGGATCGAGCGTGAGAACGCTTTTTGCCCCTGAAACCGGAATCGTGCCACTGCATAGGCACCCGGCACGCTGAACAGCAACGTGATGAACACCGTCAGGACCGAGACGTAGAAGGATGTCAACAGGTAGCTGCCGAAATTGAAATCGCGGAACAGCTCGGTATAGCTGCGGAACAAAGCCATGCCCTGGCTCAGATCGACCGAGAAATCCAGCGGGTTCTGCAGCAGTGCCTGCTGCGACTTCAGGCTGGTCATCACCATGACGTAGAACGGGATGACCACGATGGCGGTGAAGAAGATATAGCCGAAGCCGGTGCAGAAGCGGATCACCGCGTCCTCGTATTCGTGGCGGGTCAGCTCTGCAAACGGCAGGTCCTTGAGGATCGCGGCCAGTGACATATGCATTACCACGGCCACCGCGACCACAGTGACCAGCACCGATTGCAAGGTCGTTTCCGATCCGATCAGAACCGGGCCAAAGCCGGTCAGGCAAGACAAGCCCAGCAGGGCTGCCACTCCCAAACGCGAAGGCGCGCGGCGGGCCGCAAAACGGACATAGACCAGCCCGGCAACCGCGCCCCAGATCAGGCTTAGCAGAACCTGCGGTCGAAACGCCGCACCGGTGGCGAAGGACATGGTGACCGCGATGGTGGTGGCGATTACCAGCATCCAAAGCGCGCCCAAAACCGGGCCGGTGATGTATCCTTTGCGCATCACAGACCCTCCTCACGGCTGATGAACTTGAAGAAGACGAAACTGAAGGCGATCAGGCACATCAGGATTACGACGGCCACCGCAGCGCCTGCCCCGATGTTCGAGACCGCAAAGGCCTGTTCATAAACATTCACGGTCAGCGTGCGCGTGCCTGCATTGCCGCCGGTCAACAGGAAGATGTCGTCGAACTTGTTGAACGTCCAGATAAAGCGCAGCAGGAACAGCACCGACAGGATACCCAGCAATTGCGGGATACTCAGCAGCCAGAATTTCTGGAACGGAGAGGCACCGTCCATATCCGCCGCCTCATACATACTGGAGTCGATGGACTGCATCCGCGCAAGGATGAACAGGAAGGACAGCGGAAAATAGCGCCAGATTTCGAATACGGTAACCATGATCAGGGCTAAGGGCCGTTCCCCGAAGAAATTGATCGGCTCACTGCTCAGCCCCATCTGCACCAGCAGCGCATTGGCCGAACCCGAGAAAGGATCAAACAGCGTGACCCAGGTGAAGGCCACGGCGATCACCGGGGCCACATAAGGGAAAAGGTAGAGACCACGGATAAAGCCTTGCCCCTTGAAGCTCTTGTTCAACAGCAGCGCGGCAAACAGGCCCATCACCAGTGCGCCGATGGTGCCAAAGACGGTGTAGAACAGCGTCACCCACAACACGCCCCAGAATTCGGAACCGTCAAACACGCGGGCAAAGTTCTCAAGGCTGAATTCCAGATTGGTCAGGACACTCGGCCCGCTGCCGGTCACGCGGGGTTCAGACGCTTCGACCAGTTCTTCGAACGCGTCCGGATCGCCATCGAATTCAACCGGAATGCGGATACGCTCACGCTGACCGCCTTCCAAAGTGCCGAAATCGCAGAACAATTCCTGACCATTCAGAACACAGGGCGCGGCGACCTCCCCGGCGGTCACACCGTCGGGCAGCACATCACTCAGGGTCACGCCGTCGATGGCGAACTCCTGACTGGAGTTGCGCAGGCGGTATTCGATCCGCAGTTCGTCGCCTGATCCGCGCAGGCTTTCACGCACGACCGGTGCGGGCGGGCGCAGGTCGGACAGGGTAAACGGTTTGAAGCTGATCCAGATGATCGCCAGCAAGGGCAGGATCACCACAAGAGACACGCTGATCACGGTCGGAGCCAGCAGCGCCCAGGCCAGACGCGCCTCGCGTTTGGCAAGAGCCCCGGTTCCGGTCGGTGGGGTGGCCGAAGACATGGGGTACCTCGAAGGGTTGTGCGCAGCGGCGCAGACGCCGCTGCAGGTGCTGGTTGATTACTGAACCTTGGCCAGTTCGTCGTTCATGGCCGCAACGGCGGCGGCGGCGTCGATTTCGTCATCGATATACTGACGCACGATCCGGTTGATGGCCTGAGAGTTGATCATCTTCGAGGCCAGCGACAGCTGCCCCTCGGCCACGCCCCAACGCTGTGCCACGTCCAGACCGCCAACGATTTCGTCGATCATCGCCTGCTCGTAAAGCTCGCCCAGCGGGGCCTTGCGATCCACGCCCACGGGCAGCTCAGCCCATGCATCGGCAAAGGCGGTCGGGTTATCTGCATTGCCGCGACGGACCGGGAATTTGCCTTCGGGCGCAATGGCCAGCGTCTGGGTATAACCCTGATCCATGGCGTATTTCACGAAGTCCATTGCCGCGTCGGTATCCGCGTCGTTGGTGATACCAAAGTAACGCACGTCCCCCCAGGCCGCGCCATCAGGATTCGACGGGCCGGACAGTTTGGTGACAATACCGGTCTTGCCCGCCAGATCGCGCGAGGTCGGGTCGTCGGTGATGGTTGGCGGGGCGCTGTCGCGCAGACCTGCGAGCTCATCCAGAATGAAGGGCGACCAGATAATCATCGCGGCCTTGCCGTCAAAATACAATTCGCGCGATTGCTTCCAATAGAGCTCTCCCGGAGGCGAGGCCTTGGAAATCGCCTTGTAGAAATCCAGAACCTCGGTGGTCTTGGCCTCATCCAGCGGTTTGAACCCATCGGGGCCAACCGGGCTGACGCCGTTGGCGAGGAAGACATGTTCCAGCACCTGGCTCATGAAGTTTTCGTCGACCTTGGTTGCCGAGACAAAGCCGTACATCTCCGGCGGGTTATGTAGGGCTTCAAGCGCGACCTGAATGTCGGCAAAGCTGTCGGGTGCGTCCAGACCGGCCTCATCGAACAGGTCCTTGCGGTAGACGACCATCTGGGTCCAGCCATCCACTGGTACCGACGCGGTTTCACCGTTGAAAGCAGCCATGGCCAACGCGCCAGGGGCAAAAGTGTCGGTGCCCAGTTCCTCGATCACTTCGGTGGCAGCTTCGGTGTCGAGAATGCCGGCTTCTGCCCAGGGCAGAGCGTATTGCAGCGTGTGATAAACTACATCCGGCAGATCACCAGCAGCAAACGCCGCTGTGGCGCGGGTGCCCAGGTCGCTTTCGGTGACGGGGATCACCTCGACCGTGGTGCCGGTTTCAGCCTTGAACTGATCGGCCATCTCCTGCTGTTTGGCCAGACGCTCGGGCTGTTCCTCGGTGGTCCAGAACCGGATTGTGTCAGCCTGCACGGACAGCGCAGTTAGCGCCAGCGCCAACGACGATCCAAGCATCAGCCTGGCGACTTTGGGTGTCAGTTTCATGTGTGGTCTCCTCCCGGTTAGTCTTTATTGAGCTGTGTGCGTTTTACCGCCAGTTCCGCTGATGTCAGATGCGGCGGCCCGTCCGATTCCCCTTCGACCAGAGTCGCCTCGGTCAACTCGCGCAGGGTGCCGGGCGCCTCACCCCGGATCTGCCGGATCAGCAAGGTTGCCAGCCGCTGCCCGGCCATGCGGGAATCAACGGCGAAAGTGGTCAGCGCGGGGCGGGCGTAGCGGCATTCCGGAATCCCGTCATAGCCGATCACCGCAACGTCACGGCCAATCTCGAACCCTCGATCTTGCGCGGCCGAACAGAACCCCAAAGCGGCCAGGTCGGTGGCAAACACAATCGCGGTCGGCGGCTGATCCAGTTGCATCAGCGCCATCGCCTGCGTCGCACCGTCTTCCCGCGTCCGGGCGCCTTCGCGGATCAAATCGGGGTCTAGCGGCAGACTTGCCTCGTGCAGACCCTCGGCATAGCCGTCGCGTCGCAGATGGCTGTAATTGAACTTGGGGTCGCTGCCGACATAGCCGATGCGCGTATGCCCGAACCCTGCCAGCCGCAGCACCGCCTTGCGCATGGCGGTTTCGCCCGCGATGTCAAACCACGAGGTCTCCTCCCACGTGTTCGACTGCCCGTACCCGGTTCGGCCATAAAGAATATGCGGCACTTCGAGGTTGCGCAAAAGCCCAACGCGCGCATCCTTGACCATCGTTCGCGGCAGGATGAAGCCGTCCGCTTTTCGTTCCTCGAACAGGCGGCTGAGCACTTTCAACGCGTCGCGCTCCGAGGTCGCCGTGGATATGGTCATCGTCCAATCAAGGTTGCTGGCGGCCTCACAGGCACCGGCCAGAAAATCCTGCAGGAACGGGTTGTGCTGGTCGGGCTCTTCGCTGTTCAGCACCATCGCAATGGCGCGCACCTGTCCGGTTCGGATCGCCTGCGCATGGCTCAGCGGCCGGTAGCCCAGCTTGCGGGCGGCGGTCTCGACCCGCGTGCGCGTAACTTCGGAGATATCGGAATAGCCGTTCAGCGCCCGCGACACCGTGCTTTTCGACAGGCCCAGATGTGCCGCCAATTCGTCCAGCTTGACCCGGCCAGAGACCGAGGTGCGATTCGCGGATTCGAGCGATTGATATGATAGATTCGGAGCCATTTCTTACATTTGTTTGCTCCGAAACCGGTTTCGGCAACAAAAAAGTTAAAAAAAGTGCAAACTGGTCAATTTTTAGCGCCTATGCGGATTTCTTATTCCGTTGCTGCGACTTACCGAGGGGCCGAGGTCTTTAACTCTGTGTTTCGACCAGCATTTTCAAATTGGACAGTCCCCGTTCGTAGTCACCGCCCACCCATTCATCCATCATCAGCCCCATCCACCGCGCCATCGGATTCAGGCCCAGATCGGTGACAAAACCCCAAGTCACCTGCGTCTGATCGCCCTCGGGCACCAGGGCGAACGACGCCGAAGCGGTACCCATCGACCCGAAATCCAGCGCCGTTCTGACCGTTTGATCGGGGACGCTTTCGATGATCTCCTGCGATCCGGTCCCGACCTGCGGATGCTCCGAGCTCCAGTTAAGGGTATTGCCCACCCCGGCCTCGGGGCCGCTGTATGTCAGTTGCGTTTCAGGATCGCGCTCCAGCCAGGGCGACCATTTCTCGGTCTCCTGCATTGAATTCACGTAAGGAAAGATGGCAGCGGGTGGGGCGTCGATCGTGATGCTGCGTGATACTTCGGCTTTTCCGGGCAACAGGTAGGAAACCCCTATCAGCAGCAAAACAAGCACAAGCAGAGCCAGAAGAATGCGTTTGATGAATCGCATGATACGTCCCCGATCCAAACCCGGATAAGGCGACTATAGCAAAAAATCGCGCGGAATCAGAGGCCTGATCCCGCGCCTGTCAAAACTGCGGACTATTCCTGCGGATCAGACGACCACGAATTTCTTTTCCTTTGGGTCATAGCATTGCAGCCCGCCCTCACCGATATCGGTCCACAGCCCATGCAGGCTGAGCGAGCCGTCCTGCACCGCCGAGGACACAAACGGGAATGACATCAGGTTCTCGAGCGAGGCGACAACCGCCTGCCGTTCGAACTGCCGCGCCTGATCGACACTGTCTTCGATATCGGCCACCAGCTCGTATTTCGGCTTCAGAATATCCATCCAGCGACCGACAAAGCTGTCTTTGGCTTCCAGTTGCGGGGCCTGGCCCTTGCACATGTCGATGCAACCCTGAACGCCACCGCATTGCGAATGGCCCAACACTATCAAATGTGCCACCTTCAACGCAGTAACGGCGTATTCGATCGCGGCACTGGTACCGTGGTGATCACCATCTGGTGCGTAAGGCGGCACCAGATTGGCGATATTGCGGTGGATGAAGAAATCGCCCTGGTCCGCCCCAAACATTGACGTCACATGAACGCGGCTGTCGCAGCAGGAAATCACCATCGCGCGCGGACGCTGCCCTTCGGTCGCCAGGCGGCGGTACCAGACCTGGTTTTCGGAATAGGTGGTGGCTTTCCAGCCGTGGTACCGTTTGACCAAATAGCCCGGCAGGGGTTTCGCTAAATCCATTCTTCTGTCCATTTTCGAGTTCCTGAAGGCTGCTCTACCCGGAATTCGCAGAAAATTCGAGCCATTATCCTGCGCGGATGCAAGGTTTTGCAAAGGAAATCACGTTCAAAGTCGGTCTGTGCCGTGGGGGCGAAAAGAATTGGGGTGAATGTGGTGGATAAGATACTCACGCTTGAACACAAGGAAACCGTCCGGCTGGATCCGGACCAACTGAACGGATTGTACCGGCAACTGGGGGACAAGAACGCGCTGGACGTGCTGTGCCGCACGGTGGAGGAACTAGCCGTACGCCTGTCGAACTGCGAACGGTTCTGGCGGCAGCGCGACTGGGCGGGGCTGCGCAAATGCGCGCGGTCACTGGTCGCGATTGCGGACCAGATCGGCATGGTTGCGCTGGCCCGCGTCGCCGGGGATGTGGCGCAGACCGTCGACAAGGGCGATGCGGTGGCTACTGGAGCCACTCTGTCGCGGCTGATCCGGGTCGGAGAAAAATCGCTGACCGTGATCTGGGATCAGCAGGATCTTTCCGTCTGACGGGGCTTGCGGACAAGCCGTAGGCGGATAGGCTGGGCGCAAACCAAACCAGTCGAGATTTCTATGACCCTGTCCTTTGCTTCGCCCTCTGACCCCTCGCTGCCGCTGCATGTCGTCGCGCAACCCGATCTGGACGATTGGCTGCTCAACCAGCCGGATCGCGTGTCGAATTGGGTGCAGGCCGGCGGCTTTACCGGCGCACTGGGACAGGCCGCGCTGATCCCCGGTTCGGACGGCGCGCCTGAATTCGCTTTGGCGGGCTATGGCAATGCCGCAGGCCGCGCGCGTAAACGGTTTCCCTTGGCCGCCGCAGCCGAATCCCTGCCCAAAGGCACCTATCACATCGCCTCGGGCGTGCCCGTGGGTGCGTTGGGCACCGAATGTCTGGGCTGGCTGCTGTCCGGCTATGCGTTTGATCGCTACGCCGCGCAATCTCCGGCCAAGGCCCGTCTGGTTGCGCCCGAAGGAATTGATGCCGTGCGGATTGAGGTTCTGGCACAGTCCGAGGCCCTGACCCGCGATCTGGTCAACACGCCCACCTCAGATATGGGACCGGACCAGTTGCAAGCCACTGCCGAGGCACTGGCGCAGGAGTTCGGTGCGTCCTGCGAGGTGATCAAGGGGCAGGCTTTGCTGGAGCAGAACTTTCCGATGATCCACGCCGTCGGTCGCGCCGCCGCGCAAGAGCCCCGCCTGATCGAGATGAATTGGGGCAGTTCCGGCCCCAAACTAACGCTGGTCGGCAAAGGCGTGTGTTTTGACACCGGAGGGCTGAACCTAAAGCCCGGCAACTCGATGGCGCTGATGAAGAAAGACATGGGCGGATCGGCAAATGTTCTGGGTTTGGCGCGAATGATCATGGCTCTGAAACTGCCGGTCCAAATGCGCGTGCTGATACCGGCGGTTGAAAACTCGGTGGCTGGAAACGCGTTTCGCCCGGGCGACATCCTGACCTCGCGCAAGGGTCTGACGGTCGAGATCAACAACACCGATGCCGAGGGGCGGCTGGTGCTGGCCGATGCACTGGCGCTGGCGAATGAGGGCAATCCGGATTTGGTGATCTCGATGGCCACGCTGACCGGCGCGGCGCGGGTGGCCGTCGGCGCTGATCTGGCACCGTTTTACACCGATGACGACAATGCCGCCGAAACACTGGTGCGGGCCGGGCAACAGGCCGCCGATCCGGTCTGGCGGATGCCCTTCCACGAGCCCTATGAGGCGATGATCGAACCGGGTATCGCCGATCTGGACAATGCGCCCTCGGGCGGGTTTGCTGGATCGATCACCGCCGCGCTGTTCCTGCGACGCTTTGTCGGCGACTGCCGCTATATGCATTTCGACATCTATTCCTGGCAATCCAGCAAAGCGCCGGGTCGCAGCAAGGGCGGCCTCGGCCAAGGCCCACGGGCGCTGCTGGCCGCCCTGCCCGAGATTCTGGACCTATGACCAAGCAGCGCATCATAAACCCCGTGGTCGACCTGCTGCGCCACCCCGATGGCCCCCGCGACCGGCAGGTGTTGTTTGGCGACGCCGTAACCGTGACCGAAACCCAAGGCGGCTGGAGCCGGGTCATCGCGGAAAAGGACAGTTACTCCGGCTGGGTGGCCTCGGACCAGTTGGGGGCACCGGTTGCCGATACCCACTGGATCACCGCCCCCGCAACCCATGCCTATGCAGAGCCGGATATGAAAAGCCCCGACCAGGTTTCGCTGAGTTTCGGTAGCAGGGTTCAGGTTCTGTCGGAACAGAACCGGTTTCTGGAAACCGAGCTGGGTTTCATCCCTGCCGTGCACGCCAAGCTCAATGCTACTCACCTGACTGATCCGGTCGCAGTGGCCGAACTGTTTCTCGGCACACCCTATCTGTGGGGTGGCAACAGCCGGTTCGGGCTGGATTGTTCGGGTCTGGTGCAGGCCGGGCTATTGGCTTGCGGCATCCCCTGCCCCGGCGACAGCGGTGATCAGGAACGGGAACTGGGCGAGTCCCTGTCCGCAGGGACGGAACCGAAACACGGCGATCTGCTGTTCTGGAAGGGCCATGTCGCTTGGGTCTATGGTAAAAACATGCTGCTGCACGCCAATGCCTATCACATGGATGTGACATTCGAGCCGATGGATCAGGCAATCACCCGCATTCTAGACCAGGGCGACGGGCCTGTTACATCCCACAAAAGGCTCTAATCAAGGTCAACCGAGCGGATCAGCTTGCGTTCCAGCACTCGCAACACGGTGCGCAGGTCGTGGCCGCGCTTCAGGATGCGGCCATCCATGCCAATCACTGAATACATCCCCTGCCTTTGCCGCAGGCGCGGGTGTTTCTCGACCCGGTAAATCGGATGCTCGGTCGTGCGTCTAAAAATGGAAAACACCGCCATGTCTCGAAGGTTGGAAATTCCGTAATCGCGCATTTCTCCGGCGGCGACCATCCGGCCATAGACGGACAGGATATGGGACATCTCGTGCCGGTTAAACGCGACGGGCATCTGTGCCGAGTTAGCAGAAAACCGGCTGGGAGGCTGCATGTTCATACCCTCAGCCTTGCCGGAAAATGCGTTTGAATCAAGCCCGAGCACAACAAGGTGTGGTTTTTTGGTCAATCGTGACCTAGCGCCGCCCGACCTGACGACAAATCAGAATCACCGGCAACAACCCCACCGCAAGGATGACCAGAGAAGGCACGGCCGCCCCCTCGAGTCGTTCGTCCGAGGCCAGCCGATAGGCCTGCACCGCCAGCGTGTCAAAGTTGAAAGGGCGCATGATCAGGGTCGCTGGAAGTTCTTTCATCACGTCGACAAAGACGATCAGCAGCGCCGTCAGCAACGATGGCGTCAGGATCGGCAAATGCACCCGGCGCAACGTGCCCAGCGGTGTCTGCCCCAAGGACCGCGCGGCCGCGTCCATATTTGCGTGAACGGTGCTTTGCCCGCCCTCATAGGCGCTGAGCGCTGCGGCCAGAAAACGCACCATATAGGCAGAGATCAGCAGCCAGATCGAACCGGTCACCAGCAACCCGGTCGAGATATCGAAAGTCTGCCGCATCCACGCATCCAGCGCGTTGTCGAAGCTGGCAAATGGCACCATCAGGCCCACGGCGATCACCCCGCCCGGCACCGCATATCCCAGCCTTGCCAGATAACCCGCGGTGGCCGATCCCCGACCCGGACGCAGGCGTTGAAAGAAGCCTACGCAGATCGCGGCAAACACAGTGACCACCGCCGCTGTACCCGCAAGCGTAAGTGAGTTCTGGATGAAACCGATATAACGGCGCGACAGCAGGTTCTGTTCCGACTGAAGACCCATCTGGATCAGGATGAAGACCGGCAGCAAAAAGCCTAGAAAAACCGGAACGGCGCAGAGCGTGAAGGCCGCCGCAGATTGCCAGCCTTTCAGTTGCGCCGAAGGCAGCGAAGCATGGCTTTTACCCGCCTGATAGTATTTCGCCCGGCCCCGCTGTATCCGCTCGGCCATCGCCATGACCAGCGCGAACCCTAACAGGCACAGGGCAAGCTGCGCAGCGGCGGCGCGGTCTCCGATCGAGAACCAACTGGTGTAAATACCCGTGGCAAAGGTTTGGACGCCGAAATAGGCCACCGTACCGAAGTCGGCGATGGTCTCCATGATGGCCAGCAGGACACCCCCTGCAATCGCCGGGCGCGCCATCGGCAGCGAGACGTGCCAGAAAGCCAGCCACGGGCTTTTGCCCAGTGCGCGGGCAGCCAGAAAGGCGGTGGCGCTTTGCTGCAGAAACGCGGCACGGGCCAGCAAATAGACATAGGGGTACAGCACGAGGATCAGCATCACCGCCGCGCCCTCGGTCGAGCGGATCTCGGGGAACCAATAGTCGCGCGGCCCCCAACCCGTCAGGTCACGCAAGGTGGTCTGGACGATGCCGGGATGATCCAGAATGAAGGTATAGGCATAGGCCAGAACATAGGCCGGAAACGCCAGAGGCAGAACCAGAGCGATCTCAAGGAAGCGCACACCGGGAAAACGACACATCGTCACCAACCACGCCGCGCCCACGCCGATGGAAAAGGTGCCCGCGGCAACCAGAACCACCAGGATCACCGTCGTCAGCGCATAACGGGGCAGAACCGTGTCCAGCAGATGCGAGATCGTGTCCGTCCCACCCGTCACCGCCGCCAGAACAACCGCCACCATCGGCAACAGACAGGCGGCCGCCACCAGACAGGCCACCGTGCCAACCAGCCGGGTGCCAAACACGCCCCTATGGCGTGTTCCGTGTTCTGAGAATTCGATTTCGGCCATGTTTCCGGTCGTGACAGGCAAAGGCGCAGGTTCCGCCTTTAATTGACCAAAACGCTAAGAAACACCAGTGGGCTGCGAAACAAATCTGCGGCGCATACTGCCGCAGAGCCGTTTTTCTGGGTCACTCGTAAACCCGCTGATCCTCGATCACCAAACCGTCCTTGGGCAGCGATCCGGGGGCCACCACCTCGATCGCACCTTTCAGCTTCAACACTTCGACCACCGATTTAGCATAGGCCACATCGTCGTCGCGGGGGCTTTCGATCTGAACGGTCATGGTGTCCATCTCGCCCTGACGGGCGGCGATAACGCGGGCCTTTACGATCTCTTCATGCTTGTCGACCAGCGCGGCCACCTGCTCGGGGCGCACGAACATGCCTTTGATCTTGGTGGTCTGATCGGCCCGGCCCATCCAGCCCTTGATCCGCAGATTAGTGCGGCCACAGGGGGATACCCCCGGCATAATCGCTGACAGATCACCGGTGGCAAACCGGATCAGCGGATAGTCGGGGTTCAGCGAGGTCACCACGACCTCACCCACCTCACCCTCGGCCACGGGGGTTCCGGTACCCGGTGTTACGATCTCGACTATGACATGCTCGTCGATAATCATCCCCTCCATCGCGGGGCTTTCATAGGCGATATTGCCAAGATCGGCGGTGGCATAGCACTGCAGGCAGGAAATGCCGCGGTCGGCATATTCCTGACGCAAGGACGGGAACAGCGCGCCGCCGCCTACAACGGCTGCGTTGAAGCCCAACGCCACGCCCATTTCATCCGCCTTGTCCAGAATGACCTTCAGATAATCCGGGGTTCCCGCATAAGCAGTGCAGCCTACGTCGCGCGCGGCAGTCACCTGCAGCTCGGTCTGGCCGGTGCCGGCGGGCAGCACTGCTGCCCCCACAGCCCGCGCGCCGCTTTCAAAGATCATGCCCGCAGGGGTCAGGTGGTAACCAAAGCAGTTCTGCAGGATATCGCCCGGACCTACGCCCGCCGCATGCAGGAACCGCCCCATGCGCCACCAATCGGGGTCGGTGCTGCCGGGTTCGTAAATCGGGCCGGGGGATTGAAACACATGGTGGAAATGCCGCGCCGGTTTGACGGTAAACCCGCCAAACGGAGGCCGCGACGCCTGCGCTTGCGCCAGATCGGATTTACGCAAAACCGGCAACTTTACCAGATCCGCAACCGAGGCGACGGCATCGGTGTCTGCCTCGGCCAGATGCGCCTCGAACCCCGGCGCGGACAAGGCCCGCTGAAGCTGTACGCGCAAGGCCTGCGCCTGATCGGAGGCACGTTGGTCGGCTGAACGGGTCTCGAGCGCGTCGTAGTAATTGGTCATGACCATATCCTCCATCCGCTTACAACCACCTCTTGCGGCGGCGATATGAGCGTACGTCGCGGAAGCTTTTGCGCCCCTCATCCGACATGCCCAGATAGAATTCCTTTACGTCCGGGTTTTCACGCAGATCGGCCGCCGGGCCATCCATCACCACGCGGCCCGATTCCAGAATGTACCCGTAATGGGCAAACCGCAGCGCCACATTGGTGTTCTGTTCGGCCAACAGGAAGGACACGCCTTCTTTCTCGTTCAGATCCTTCACGATACCGAAAATCTCTTCGACCAGCTGCGGCGCCAGTCCCATCGAGGGTTCGTCCAGCAGGATCGTTTCGGGGCGCGACATCAGGGCCCGGCCCATCGCCACCATCTGCTGTTCACCGCCCGAGGTATAACCCGCCTGACTTCGGCGGCGTTCCTTGAGGCGGGGGAAATAGGTATAAACCAGATCAAGGTCCTGCTGGATTGCCGCTTTCCCGTCCTTACGTGTATAGGCACCAGTCAGCAGGTTTTCTTCGACCGTCAGATGCTCGAAACAATGGCGACCCTCCATCACCTGGATGACGCCCTTTTCCACCAGATCAGCCGGATCACTTTCATGCACGCTGGTTCCGCGATATTTGATCGAGCCCTTGGTGACCTCGCCGCGTTCCGATTGCAGCAGGTTCGACACCGCCTTGAGCGTCGTGGTCTTGCCCGCCCCGTTGCCGCCGAGCAGGGCGGTAATGCCCCCTTTGGGCACGGTCAGGCTGACACCCTTCAGAACCAGGATGACGTGGTTGTAGATCACCTCGATGTTGTTCACCTCAAGCAGGGTTTCTGCCTGAACTTCGGTGTTTTGAGCCGCATCCAGCATCTGCGCGTGTCCTTGTGCGAGTGTGGGGTTCGGGGCGGCAGTTCACCGCCGCCCCGGTGTTTAAAAGCGCCTTAGTTGCAGCGCGAGTCGATGTTGTTTTCCGCTGCGTAAGCCGCAGAATCTTCGTCTATCAGCGCGCCGATCACTTCACCGTCGGTCGGCTTGAAGTCAGAAACAACATTCCACGTTTGTGCAGATGCATCCCATTGCGTGACACCAACCAGACCGGGGCCACCGTGGTTTTCACAACTGACATCGAATGTCGGGCCAAAGCCGCTCATTCCAAGCTCGGCCATTCTATCCTCGGTGATGCTGAGTGCTTCCATTCCATCGCGCATCATGACAGGCGTGATATCGGCGACGCCGTGAATTTCCTGCGCTGTCCGGATGGCTTCGGCCGCCAACATCGCGGCGTAGACCGCGCGGTTGTACTGAACAGTACCTACCTTGTCACCGGCGCCAGCCGCCTTACCTGTTTCGTGGACGTATTTCTTGATGTCGTCGAAAACAGGAAAATCATCGCCCGTTGCGGTAAAGGCCAGCGCTTTATACCCGTTGGACGCCTCACCCGAAGGGATAACGTCCGGTTCCGCGCCAGACCACCAGATACCGATCATGTTCTCCATCGGGAAGCGGATATTCGCAGCTTCCTGAATGGCAACCTGGTTCATAACGCCCCAACCCCAGAGAATGACGTAATCAGGTCGATCACGACGAATTTGCAGCCATTGCGACTTCTGTTCCTGACCGGGGGAATCGACGGGCAGCAGGGCAAGCTCGTAGCCGTGCTTTTTGGACAGTTCTTCCAGCGTGCGGATCGGTTCCTTGCCGTAAGCCGAGTTGTGATAAACCAGCGCGACTTTCTTGCCGCTAAGATCGCCGCCGTTTTCCTCCAGCAGATGATTGATCGCGCCGGATGCTCCGTTCCAGTAATTGGCGGGGTAGTTAAAGACCCACTCAAAGACCTTGCCATTGGCGGCCGATGTCCGGCCGTAGCCCATTGTGTGCAACGGAATGCCATCCGCCGAAACCTTTGGAATCAACTGATACGTGATGCCGGTGGACAGTGGCTGATACACCAGTGAACCTTCGTTCTTTGTGGCTTCGTAACATTCGACGCCCTTTTCGGTCGTGTATCCGGTTTCGCATTCAACCATGCGGATTGGAACGCCGCCGATGCCACCATCGCGTTCATTGAGCATCGTGAAATAGTCGTTGTAGCCATCCGAGAACGGAATGCCGCCAGCGGCAAATGGACCAGTACGATAGCTCAGATCGGGGATCACTAGATCCGCCAGAGCCGGCCCTGCGGCCATCAGGGCGCCAAGCGCCGCGGTTGCCAGTTTCAATTTCATCGGGTGTTTCCTCCCTTGGTTTATCCGATGTTGGGGTCGGGCTTTTGCACCCGTTATCTGATTGGGCCTGCCCCTTAGTGCGGGAACGGCCAGAGTCTGAGTTTTTCTTTCGCCACGCGCCACAGCTGCGCCAGACCATGCGGTTCAAGGATCAGGAACAGGATGATCAGCCCGCCAACGATCACCAGCTGCAGATGCGCCACGATATCCGTGGGCCAGCCCAGCCAGTCAGCGCCGACCACTTTCAGTACCACCGGCAGCAGCACCAGAAACGCCGCCCCCGCGAACGAGCCGAAAATCGAGCCCAACCCGCCGATAATGATCATGAACAGCACCAGGAACGATTTCTGGATTCCAAAAGCCTCGCCGACCTCGACCGCGCCCAGATAGACCGCAAAGAACAGTGCTCCTGCGATGCCCACAAAAAACGAGCTGACGGCAAAGGCGGTCAGTTTCGCCTTCAGCGGATTCACCCCGATGATCTCGGCCGCGATATCCATGTCGCGGATTGCCATCCAGCTGCGCCCGGTGGTGCCGCGCGTCAGGTTGCGTGCGATCAGGGCACAGACGGTCAGAAAGATCAGGCAGAACAGGTAGGTCGCCCATGCGGGCGCGTTCGGCCCGGTGATGATGATGCCAAACACGTCACGTTCCGGCGCGTTGATCTGACCCGAAGCCGAGTAGTTGTAGAACCACGGCACCCGGTTGAACAACCACACCAGAAAGAACTGCGCTGCCAGCGTGGCCACCGCCAGATAGAAGCCCTTGATCCGAAGTGATGGCAGACCGAACAACACGCCGACAAAGGCCGTGATCCCCCCGGCCAGGATCACATGGATGAACATGCTGACATCCGGGAAAGCGGTCATCAGCTTGTAGCAGGCATAGGCGCCCACGGCCATGAATCCCCCGGTGCCCAACGACACCTGACCGCAATACCCCACTAGAATGTTCAGGCCGATCGCCGCGATCGCGTAGATCAGGAACGGCAGCAACAGCGCGTTGGCCAGATAGTCGTTGATCAGGAACGGAATGATCCCGAACGCCACCGCCAGCACGACATAGTACCGATATCGGTCGAACTTAATCGGAAAGGTCTGGCTGTCATCAATGTACGAGGTTTTGAAGTCCCCGGCCTCACGATAGAACATGTCTTACTTTTCCCATTCTTCCTGCGCCCGATTGCGGGCTTCGGTGTCAAGTTGATTGGACCCTTTGGCGTACCCGCTCGCCTCGGAAGCGCGGACCAGTTTCAGATAAGCCAGCACGCCCATGATCAGCCCGGCGAAGGCCAAGATCGCAGCGATGGTCAGCTGACCGTCCGTCAGATCTTCCGAGGTGATGGCGATGTACCCAAAGGCCCAGAACCCGGCCCATGCGATCACGTTGATGATGGCGATGAGTTTGGTCATTACGAACCCCACCACGTAAACCACATCACCAACACGAACATCACAGCAGCTGAAATCCCCATGAGCGCTATCGTACCTATCGTATCCAGTGCAGGTTCTACGCCGGGTCCGCGATACTTGCCGCCCGAATGAACAGCGATACCCGACACCATGGCTGCAACACACGATACGGCCACGGCGAACATCAGACGGCTCCTAAACCCTCTCAATGATCTTCTCCCCAAACAGGCCCTGGGGACGGAACACCAGGAAGATCAGCGCCAACACATAAGCAAACCAGTTCTCGGTTGCGCCGCCGACCAGTGGGCCGATGGCAAACTCGAACAGTTTCTCACCCACGCCGATGATCAACCCGCCCACGATGGCTCCGGGGATCGAGGTGAACCCGCCCAGCATCAGCACCGGCAGCGCCTTGAGCGCGATCAGCGACAGCGAGAACTGAACGCCCGACTTGGTGCCCCACATGATGCCCGCGACCAGTGCCACAAATCCGGCCACCGACCACACCATGATCCAGATGAAGTTCAGCGAGATGCCCACCGACAGCGCCGCCTGGTGGTCATCGGCCACAGCGCGCATTGCCCGGCCCTGTTTGGTATATTGGCTGAACGCCACCAGAGCCGCTACCAGCAGAGCTGCAATCACCGTCGCCACGATGTCCAGATTGTCGATGAAGAAGCCGTAACCAAAGATGTTATAGGTGCTTTCATCGATCCACAGGTTGATGCCCTGCGGCAGGCCTACATCCAGCGTCTTGATCTCAGAGCCCCACATCAGGTCGGCCACGCCCTCAAGGAAATACGCCAGGCCGATCGTGGCCATGAACAGGATGATCGGTTCCTGCCCCACCAGATGGCGCATGACGAACCGCTGCACCGCCCAGGCCAGCAGCACCATGACACCCATGGTCAGGATGATCGCCAGCAGTGCCGGCACATTCCAGCCGAACTTGTGCACATGCGTTCCGAAGGTCGCGTTGATCATGTGCGCAAATGGAACTTGGCCGCTCATGATTCCGACCAGCGTCATTGCCGCGAAAAGAGCCATAACCCCTTGGGCGTAATTGAAAATTCCGGAGGCCTTGTAGATCAGTACAAAACCCAGCGCGACCAGCGCATACAGCACCCCGGCCATCAGACCGTTGAGGATGACCTCCATCGCGAATACGAGTTGTTCAGGCATCTGCGCCGCTCCTCATGTCTGTCGGATGCTTAGTCATGGCTGACCCCCAGATAGGCATCGATGACGTCCTGATTGCTGCGCACCTCGTCTGGTGTGCCGTCGCCGATCTTCTTGCCGTAATCCATCACGACCACCCGGTCGCTCAGGTCCATCACCACGCCCATGTCGTGCTCGATCAGGGCGATTGTGGTGCCGAACTCGTCATTCACATCGAGGATAAAGCGGCTCATGTCCTCTTTCTCTTCGACATTCATGCCGGCCATCGGTTCATCCAGCAGCAGCAGCTTGGGTTCGGCCGCCAGCGCGCGCGCCAACTCGACCCGTTTTTTCAAACCGTAGGGCAGGCGGGAAACGGGTGTCTTGCGGATGTGCTGGATTTCCAGAAAGTCGATGATCTTCTCAACGGCTTCGCGGTTTTGCACCTCTTCCGCCTCGGCCTTGCCCTTCCACCAGGCCTGCTGGAACATGTTGGTCTTCATGTAGTTCAGCCGCCCGGTCATGACGTTGTCCAAAACGCTCATGCCTTCGAACAGGGCAATATTCTGAAACGTGCGGGCAATGCCCTGACGTGCCACCTCATAAGGCCGCATCGGCGGGCGCTTGGCGCCGTGAAACCAAACCTCGCCCTCCTGCGGGACATAGAACCCCGAGATCACGTTCAGCATCGAGGACTTGCCCGCCCCGTTCGGCCCGATGATGGCGCGAATCTCGCCCTCACGAATGTCGAACGAGATATCCTTGATCGCAATCACACCGCCAAAGCGCAGGGTGATGTTTTTCATCTCCATCACCACGCCGCCGATCTTGCGACCGTCCTCGGTGACATATCCTTCGGTACTATCCAGCATCAGTCACTCCCTGACTTTTGCAAAAACGGGACGGCGGGCGGGGCGACGACCAGAGGTCGAGCGGCGCACGACCGGCACTCATTCCGCAGCCACCTTGTGCTGCGCCACCGGCACCACCGGTGCGTCCACAATCTCCAGCGTCGCCGAGATCGACCCCTTACGGCCGTCCTCATAGGTCACCTCGGTCGTTGTTGAGACACTCTTGGACCCGTCGTAAAGCGCATCAATGATGTCCTGGAACTTCTCTTCGACGAACCCGCGCCGCACCTTCCGCGTGCGGGTCATCTCACCGTCATCCGCATCCAGTTCCTTGTGTAGAACTACAAAGCGATGCACCTGGCAGCCCGACAGCATCTCATCCGCCGCCACGGATTTGTTCACCTCTTCCACGTGGGATTTTATCGTCTCTAACACACGGGGATGACCCGCCAGTTCCTGGTAGGACGCATAGGCCACATTGTTGCGCTCGGCCCAGTTCCCCACTGCGGTAAGGTCGATATTGATGAAGGCGACGCAGCGATCCTTGCCATTGCCGAACAGCACGACCTCCAGAATATCTGGATAGAACTTCAGCTTGTTCTCGACATATTTCGGCGCGAACATCGAGCCGTCGGCCATCTTGCCTACATCCTTAGCGCGGTCGATGATACGCAGATGACCCGAGCTTTCCTCGATGAATCCAGCGTCTCCGGTGGCCACCCAGCCTTCGGCATCCTTGGTCGAAGCGGTGGAATCGGGGTTGTTGTAGTACTCGACGAACACACCGGGCGAGCGATAATAGATCTCGCCATTATCGCCGATCTTCAACTCAACCGCCGGCGCGGGCACACCAACCGTATCCGCACGCACCTCACCATCCGGCTGTACCGTGATGAAAACGGTGGCTTCGGTCTGGCCGTAGAGCTGCTTCAGGTTGATGCCCAGCGAACGATAGAAGTCGAAAATCTCCGGCCCGATCGCCTCACCAGCAGTATACCCCACACGAAAGCGGCCATAGCCCAGCGTATCCTTGAGCGGGCCATAAACCAGCAAATTGCCCAGCGCATATTTCATACGGTCCCCAAAACCGACGGGCTTACCGTCCAGCAGCAAGCCGCCGACTTTCTTGGCGTGCGCCATGAAGTGGTGAAACATGCGTTGCTTCAACTTGCCCGCATCCTCCATCCGGATCATCACATTGGTCAGCTGAGTCTCGAACACGCGCGGCGGGGCGAAGAAATAGGTCGGCCCGATCTCGCGCAGGTCGGTCATCATCGTGTCGGCGCTTTCGGGGCAGTTCACGCAGAACCCGCACCAATAGGCCTGACCGATGGAGAAGATGAAATCGCCCACCCAGGCCATCGGCAGGTAAGACAGGATGTCCTCGTTCCGGGTCAGGTGATCAAATTTGGCCGAATTCTTGGCGCTTTCGATCACGTTGCGGTTCGACAGCACCACACCCTTGGGCTTACCCGTGGTGCCCGAGGTATAGAGCATCACGCAGGTGTCGTCATAGGTGATCGCAGCAGTTCGCTGGTCCAGTTCCGCATCAAAGCGCTGATGGCCCGCGCTGCCCTCGGCCTTCAGGTCTTCCAGCGCATTCATCTGGGAGTGGTCGTATTTCCGCATCCCGCGCTTGTCGGTATAGAGGATGTGTTTGACCTGATGCAGGTTTTCCTGAATCTCGATGACCTTGTCGACCTGCTCCTGATCACCGCAGACCACGTATTTCGCGCCGCAATGCTCCAGCACATAGGCCATCTCTTCGGCCACCGAGTCCTGATACAGAGGCACCGGAACCGCACCGACCATCTGTGCGGCAACCATCGACCAGTAATGTGCCGGACGGTTGCGGCCGATCACGGCAATATGGTCACCCTTTTCAACGCCAATCTCCAGAAATCCAAGCGCCAGCGCGCGGACCTCGGCAGCGGTTTCCGCCCAGGTCCAGCATTGCCAGATGCCGAATTCCTTTTCCCGATAGGCCGGGGCATCCCCGAACTGTGTCGCATTTCGATGTAGCAGCGCCGGAAGGGAGGCCATCCCGTCCGCGCCCGACTGCGTCTGAGCCAATCTCTTTCTCCTCCCCACCCGACCCCTCCTCCGGGTCGGAAATGGCGGGTCCGGGATGGTGCCCGAACGCCAATGCCCCGATAAGGGACGCGAGAAAGATCAGCGTCAAGTTTTGCCTGATGTTTTCTCAATTATTACGAATTGTAACAGGCGACCGGAAAGGTGCTGCGCCAAACCAATGTAGTCTCATTGGGAAAGGGTGAGGTGGCAACAATCGCATCTCTCCCTCCACGATGCCCGAAAGTTGACGTAAGGACACTCGAATGCGATCCTGAACCTTATTTTCTTTGGGAGAGTAATTATGAAACATATTGTAGCCGCCATGATACTGGCCTTTGCGTCAACCGGCGCTTTGGCGGATGATCAGAGTTCTGACGACGTCCACTGGAGCATTGTTATGTCCATCAACGAAGGCATGGGGGACAACGTTGTGCCACTGTTGACCCGGATGTCGGACGCAACGATGACCAACGAACCTGACGCATTGATCTATGAATACATGCGGTCCGGCGACACGGTACATATCTATGAACGTTATGCCAACAATGCGGCAGCAATGGTCCATATGGGGAATTTTGGATCAAATTTTGCTGACGATTTTTTTGCCACCTTCACTGTCGAAAGCATAGCCGTCTATGGCCCGGCCGAAGATGACCTCAAAGAAGTCTTTGCAGACGCACCAGCGGTCTACCTGGAGAAAATTGCAGGCTTTGCCCGCTGAGCATCCCAAGGCATTGATTGATGCGGTTTGCCTAATTCAACAGAGTTCGGCACCGGCGGCGCAGTGCTGCTACAACCAATCCCGCAATATCGGGATCAGCGGCACGTCCGCCGCAGGCATCGGGTAATTGCGCAGCTCTTTCGCATGCGCCCATTTCAGCGCCTGACCTTCTTTGGACTGAGGAATGCCTTCCCACTTCCGGCAGGCAAACAGAGGCATCAGCAGGTGGAAATCGTCATAGCTGTGGCTGGCAAAGGTCAGTGGCGCGAGGCACGAGGCCCAGGTGTCGATGCCCAGTTCCTCGTGCAATTCGCGGATCAGGGCGGCCTCGGGGGTTTCGCCGGGTTCTATCTTGCCGCCGGGGAACTCCCACAAACCGGCCATGGATTTGCCCTCCGGGCGCTGCGCCAGCAGCACCCGGCCCTCAATATCGATCAGGGCGACAGCAGATACCAGAACAGTTTTCACGAGCGGTAATCCGCGTTGATCTCAATATATCCATGGGTCAGGTCGCAGGTCCAAACGGTGGATTGCCCCTCACCCAGCCCCAGATCGACGGCGATCACCAGATCCTGACCTTTCATATAGGTGGCCGCGTCTTCCTCGCGGTAGTCCGGGCTGACCCAGCCTTTTTCGGCCACCAGAATGTCGCCGAAAGAGATGCTCAACAGGTCGCGATCCGCTGCCGCACCGGATTTACCGATGGCCATGACGACGCGGCCCCAATTCGGGTCCTCACCCGCGATGGCGGTTTTCACCAGCGGAGAGTTGGCGATGGCCAGCCCGTGCACCTTGGCATCCGCGTCCGAGGCGGCCCCGGTCACGCGGATTTCCACGAACTTCGTGGCGCCTTCCCCGTCGCGCACAACCTGCTGCGCAAGGTCCAGCATTACGGTTTCCAACGCCTCGGCAAAGGCGGCGTTGCCGGTGGCAACCACACCTGACGCGCCGGTGGCGCACAGCAGCAGGCTGTCCGAGGTCGAAGTATCGCTGTCCACGGTGATGCAGTTGAAGGTCCGGTCGGTCTGCGCACCCAGCATCGCCTGCAATGCCAATTGCTCGACCTGCGCATCGGTGAAGATATAGACCAGCATCGTCGCCATATCCGGCGCGATCATGCCGGAACCCTTAGCAATCCCTGCAATAGAGACTGTTTTGCCGTCAATCTCGACCTGAGCCGAGGACCCTTTCGGGAAAGTGTCGGTGGTCATGATGGCGCGTGCGGCATCCTCGATGGCATGGCGGCTGAGCCCCGCTTTCAGCGTCTCAAGCTGGGCAACGATGCGGTCGTGGGGCAGCGGTTCGCCGATCACTCCGGTAGACGAGGTAAAGACTCGCTCGACCGGAACTCCAGTGGCTTTGGACACAGCCTGCGTCACCTCGGCCACCGAAGTCTGACCGTAATGCCCGGTGAAAGCGTTGGCATTGCCCGAGTTCACAAGAATCGCCGCCGGGCCGTCACTGGCCCCACCGATCTTGTCCTGACAATCCAGCACCGGTGCCGCGCGGGTGGCAGACCGGGTAAAAACCCCGGCCACCGAAGTGCCCGGATCCAGAACCGCCAGCATGACGTCGGTGCGTCCCTGATAACGCACGCCTGCCTCGACGGTGGCGAAACGCGCACCGTCAATTGCGGGCAATTCGGGAAAAGCCGCCGGAGCCAGCGGAGAGACCTTGGTGATCGTGGCCACGAGTGTTTACTCCTGAATCAGATCGGTCTGACGCAGAACCTCGGGACCGGCGCCTTCCAGCGCGGGGCGTTCGATCTCGGCCTGCTGTGTCAGTTCGTCGATCCGGGCCTGAATGACTTCTTGCTGCAGGGTCTGGCTCAACTCGGCACGGACCTGCTCCAGTTCGGGCGCTTCGGATTTGCGCTTGTCGTTCAGGGTGACCACGTGCCAGCCGAACTGGGTTTTCACCGGCTCAGATACCTGACCCTTTTCCAGGCTGATCACGGCCGCCTCGAAGGCTGGAACCATCTGGCCCGAGCCGAACCAGCCCAACTCACCCCCATTCGGACCGGAGGGGCCGGTCGATTTTTCCTTGGCCAGCTCGGCAAAATCGGCGCCGTCGTCCAGTTGCGCCTTGATCTCTTTGGCTTCTTCTTCAGTTTCCACGAGGATGTGGCTGGCGTTGAATTCATCCGCACCTTTGAAATCGGCGTATTTCGCGTCATAGGCCGCCTGGATCGTCTCATCCGTCAGCTCTTCTTCGATCAGCGCATTCACTGTCTGCACCGCCCGCAGGGACCGCGTCTCGTTTTCGATCGCCAGCGTATTCAGCTTGGACAATGCATCCTGCTGCTGGCCCAGCAGGGTCTGCTGGATCAACTGGTCGACTATCAGTTCGTACAGGACGTCGTCTTCGATCTGCTGGTATTGTTCCGGCAGAACCGCTCCGGTGGCGATGACGTGACCCAATGTGATCTCATCCCCGTTCACGCGCGCGATGACAGTGCTGGCGTCGGGTTTGGTTTCGGCGGCCAATGGCAGGGCCATCGTTGCGGCAAGCGCCAGCGATGGCAGAAAAGTGAGGCCTTTGGGCATGGAATCATCCTATTTCTTTGCCGCGACAGGGCGCAGCGTTGACACTCTGGGACCTGCCGCTTACATCGCTTTGAAGCCTTGGACAGGGCCGCCTTTCACCCCCCGTATCTATGGGTTGCGCGCAAGGTGGGCAAGCCTGTCGCAACCACGATAAGAACAGATCCGCTGGAGTGAACATGCTGGGACTCGGAACGCTCGCCAAAAAGGTGTTCGGAACACCGAACGACCGCAAGATCAAGGCGACCCGCCCGCTGATCGAAAAGATTAACGCGCTGGAACCCGAGTTCGAGAAGCTGTCCGACGAAGGCCTGATCGAAAAGACCGCCGAGTTGCGCAAGCGCGCGCTGGATGGCGAAAGTCTGAATGATCTTCTGCCAGAAGCCTTTGCCAACGTGCGCGAAGGCGCCAAGCGCGCGTTGGGTCTGCGTGCCTTTGACGTGCAGCTGATGGGCGGAACCTTCCTGCATCAGGGCAACATCTCGGAAATGAAAACGGGTGAGGGCAAGACGCTGGTCGCCACCTTCCCTGCCTATCTGAACGCGCTGACCGGCAAGGGCGTGCATGTGGTCACGGTGAACGAATACCTGGCCAAACGGGACTCGGAATGGATGGGCAAGGTGTTTGCTGCCGTCGGCATGACCACCGGCGTGATCTGGTCGGGCCAGCCCGATGCCGAAAAGAAAGCCGCCTACGCCTGTGACATCACCTATGCCACCAACAACGAGCTGGGCTTCGATTACCTGCGCGACAACATGAAGGCCGATCTGGCCGAGATTTACCAGAAGTACCACAATTTCGCGATCGTGGACGAGGTCGACTCGATCCTGATCGACGAGGCGCGGACGCCGCTGATCATCTCGGGTCCGTCGCAGGACCGCTCGGACCTGTATACCGCCATCGACGCACTGATTCCGTCGCTGAGCGATGATCACTTCTCGCTGGACGAGAAATCTCGCAACGTGACTTTCACCGACGAGGGCAACGAGTTTCTGGAACAGCAGCTGATTGCCGCAGGCCTGATCCCCGAAGGCCATTCGCTTTATGATCCCGAAAGCACCACGGTCGTGCATCACGTGAACCAGGGCCTGCGCGCGCACAAGCTGTTCACGCGCGACAAGGATTACATCGTGCGTGACGGCAATGTCGTGCTGATCGACGAATTCACCGGCCGCATGATGCCGGGCCGCCGCCTGTCGGAAGGCCTGCATCAGGCCATCGAAGCCAAGGAAGGCGTACAGATCCAGCCCGAGAACGTGACGCTGGCCAGCGTGACCTTCCAGAACTATTTCCGCCTGTACGACAAGCTGAGCGGCATGACCGGCACCGCGCTGACGGAGGCCGAGGAGTTTGCCGAAATCTACGGTCTGGGCGTGGTCGAGGTTCCAACCAACAAGCCGATCGCCCGTGTGGACGAAGACGATCAGGTCTATCGCACCGGTGCCGAGAAATACAACGCGATGATCGAACAGACCAAAGAGGCGCAGGAAAAGGGCCAACCGGTCCTGCTGGGCACCACGTCCATCGAGAAATCCGAACTGCTGAGCCAACTGCTGCAAAAAGAAGGAATCGCGCATAACGTTCTGAACGCCCGCCAGCACGAGCAAGAGGCGCAGATCGTCGCCGATGCCGGCCGTCTGGGCGCGGTGACCATCGCCACCAACATGGCCGGCCGCGGTACCGACATTCAGTTGGGCGGCAATGTGGAAATGAAGGTTCTGCAGGCGCTGGCGGAAAACCCCGAAGCCGACCCGGCACAGTTGCGCGCCGCCGAAGAGGCGCGTCACGCGGAAGAAAAAGAAAAGGTTCTCGCCGCAGGTGGTCTTTACGTGATGGCGTCCGAACGCCACGAAAGCCGCCGCATTGACAACCAGCTGCGTGGCCGTTCGGGCCGTCAGGGCGACCCGGGCCGCACGGTGTTCTACCTGAGCCTCGAAGACGACCTGATGCGCATTTTCGGGTCAGAGAGGCTGGACAAGGTCCTGACCACACTGGGCATGAAAGAGGGCGAGGCCATCGTTCACCCTTGGGTCAACAAGTCGCTGGAACGCGCGCAATCCAAGGTCGAAGGCCGCAACTTCGACATGCGCAAGAATGTTCTGAAATTCGACGACGTGATGAACGATCAGCGGAAAGTGGTGTTCAGCCAAAGGCGCGAGATCATGTCCTCGGATGATCTGTCCGAGATCGTCTCGGACATGCGCGAACAGGTGATCGACGACCTGATCGACGAATACATGCCGCCGAAATCCTATGCCGATCAGTGGGACACCGACGGCCTGCACGAGGCGATCAAGGAAAAGCTGACCATCGATGCACCCGTACAGGACTGGGCCGCCGAGGAAGGCGTCGATGATGAACAGGTGCGCGAACGTCTGGTCAATGCCGCCGACGAGATGATGGCGCAGAAGGCAGCTGCCTTCGGTCCCGAAAACATGCGCAACATCGAAAAGCAGGTTCTGCTGCAGACCATCGACAGTAAATGGCGCGAGCACTTGCTGACGCTGGAACATCTGCGCTCGGTCGTAGGCTTCCGCGGTTACGCCCAGCGCGATCCGCTGAACGAATACAAAAACGAAAGCTTCCAGCTGTTCGAAGGGATGCTTGACAGCCTGCGCGAAACCGTGACCCAGCATTTGTCGCGCGTGCGTCCGTTGACCGAGGAAGAGCAAAAGGAAATGCTGGCGCAGATGGCGGCTCAGCAGGCACAGGCGCAAAAGTCCGTTGATCAGGCTGCGGACCGTGCCGAAGCCACGGCCGAGGCCCAAGCCTCGGGCGATCCGCTGCCCGGTTTTGACGAGAACGATCCCAGCACATGGGGCAACCCGTCGCGCAACGACCGGTGCCCCTGTGGGTCGGGCAAAAAGTTCAAACATTGCCACGGACGCCTGACCTAACGTCAGCTAATCGCAGACACATTGAGTCCCCGCCACGGCCACATATTGGCCGTGATTGACCATCAATGTCCGACTCGCTCCTTCAACTGGGGAGGGTGTCTTGTTTGTAATTAAGAACTACGTGACCACCGGCGGCACTGTCGTATGCGCGTTGGCGATTGGTTACCTGATGCAAAACGGGTTTCCTGCCGGACCAAACGGTTCGCAGGATCCTGAAATTGTGGCCACCGCCCCGAACGCAGCTGTGTCCGGGCTCGAGGACATTGTCCTGACTTCCTCGCCACCCGCCCCGGGAACGGACCAGATCACATCATCAACGCAACGGACGTTAAAGCCCCGCCGGTCAACGCCCTCTGACCGCGCCGATTGTGGCCTCAGCGCCCGGGCTCGTGCCGTGCCCGGTGCCGCCGCCCGCCTGATCGTCAAAGCCCCCTGCCACGGCAATGAGCGGATCGAGGTGCATCATAGCGGTCTGACCGTCACGCAGGAAACAGACGCAAACGGCACATTGGATCTGACTATACCGGCCCTGTCGGAATACGCGATCTTTCTGATCTCGCTTGACGATCAGAAAGGGACCGTAGCCACCACTCACATTCCCGACATTGGCCAGTATTCCCGCGTCGCCCTGCAGTGGCAGGGTGAAACCGAGCTACAGCTGCATGCGCTGGAATTTGGCGCCAGCTATGGCGACGCGGGTCATGTCTCGGCCGGGTCCGACACGCAGGGTACGGGCAACGTCGTGCATCTGGCACAGCCTGCATTTAATGATGCCCGCAACGTGGAGGTCTACTCTTTTCCAGCGGCGCAGTCGCCCCAATCTGGGTCGATCGTTGTGACGGTCGAGGCCGAGGTGACCGAGGCCAATTGCGGTCAGGACCTGAGCGTTCAGTCCCTGGAACTTCAGTATGACCGGAGCTTGCGTTCGCGTGACCTGACGCTGAACTTTCCGGATTGTTCCAGAACCGGTGAGTTTCTGGTGTTGAATAATCTGTTTCAAAACCTGACAATCGCGGCAAACTAAACCCGCAGGCAGGCTCGATTTTCCAATGACATTTCTTCGTGTGGCGGCGGCCGCACTGTTTTCGGCAACATTTGCCTCAGCTGTTCAGGCGCAAGACATTACGCTCACCTCTCATGACGGCAAGGTCGAGGTGACCGGAACCCTTCTGGGCTTCGATGGCGAGTTTTACCGCGTCGACACCCAGTTCGGCGAGCTGACCGTCGACGGCTCAGGGGTCAGCTGCGACGGACCCGCCTGTCCCAACCTGATCGACTTCGTGGCTGAACTGCGGTTTTCGGGATCGTCCGTTATGGCCGAGAAGGTGCTGCCCGCGCTTCTGATGGGCTTTGCTGAACAGGAGGGGTTGTCCGCAAAGCCCCTTACGAAGCAAAGCGACAAACTGATGTATGAACTGCACCAGACCGGGCGCGAAGCCCCGCTTGGACGGTTCTTTTTCGACATCGGCAATACAGGTCGCGGTTTTACCGACCTGATCGCAGGGCAAACCGATATCGTGATGGCCTTACGCGAAATCCGCCCGGCTGAGCACAAGGCCGCCGAGGCCGCCGGTCTGGGAGACCTGACCCGTGCGCGCCGGTCGCGGGTTGTGGCACTGGACGCGCTTGTTCCCATTGTGGCACCCGGCAACCCGGTCCCGCATATTTCCCTATCCGATCTCGCGCTGGTGCTGTCCGGTGAGATTGCCAACTGGTCTGCCCTGGGTGGGCCGGACGCACCGATTGCCTTGCATCTGCCCGATGCCGGGTCGGGATTGGCGCAAGGGGTCGAGGATCGTTTTCTAACCCCCGCCGACGCTTCCCTGTCGGAAGCCGTCCTTCGACATACGCGCAGCAGCGACCTGGTACGTACAGTGGCCGATGATCCCTTTGCCATCGGTATCGCCAGTCAGGCCGAGGCCGATATGGCCCGTGCCTTGCCGCTGGCTGGAGGGTGTGGTCATGCTCTGATGGCCACCCGGCAAACGATCAAGACCGAGGATTACCCGCTGACCTCGCCCATGTTCCTGTATCTGCCCCAGCGCCGCCTGCCCCGTATCGCCCGTCAGTTTCTTGCCTATACCCAAAGCTCTGAGGCACAGATGGTGATCCGCGATGCGGGTTTTGTCGATCAGGCACCCGAGAGGATGCCCATCGAACTGCAGGGAAACCGGTTTGCAAATGCCGTTGCCACGGGTGGCGCCGAGGTTGGTCTGGAAGAGCTGCAGCGTATGGTCACGACGTTGCGGCCTTTGTCCCGTTTGTCGTTGTCTTTCCGGTTCGAGGCAGGGTCCTCGCGGCCCGACGCGCAATCGCGGTCAAACATCCAGCACCTGGCCCAGCAGCTTGAGGCTGGTACGCTGAATGCACGCAAACTGGTCTTTGTCGGCTTTAGCGACGGCGAAGGCGAAGCAGCGGCCAATGCGCAGATTGCCCTGCTGAGGGCAAAAACGGTGCGCAATGCGGTGCTGGCTGCGGTGGAAACCGCGATCCCCGAAAGTATCGAACTTGAGGTCGACGGGTTCGGCGAGGCCATGCCGATGGCCTGCGACGACACCGATTGGGGCCGCAAGGTCAACCGCCGGGTCGAGGTCTGGGTTCGGTAACCCGCTACAGATACCCTTCCGATCGAAAGCTCAGTTCATTTGATTTTCCGATGATCAGGTGGTCATGCAGTGTCAGGCCCAATGCCAGACAGGCGTCCTGAATCCGGTTGGTCATGTCGATATCTGACTGCGACGGGGTCGGATCGCCTGATGGGTGGTTGTGCACAAGAATCAGGGCCGATGCATTCAGTTCCAGTGCCCGTTTCGCCACCTCACGCGGGTAGACCGGCACGTGATCGACGGTGCCCTTGGCCTGTTCCTCATCTGCGATCAGTACGTTCTTGCGGTCCAGATAGAACACCCGGAACTGCTCGGTCTCGCGATGGGCCATGGTGGTATGGCAGTAATCCAGCAGCGCGTCCCAGCCCGAGATCACATGTCGCTGCATCACCCGCGCACGCGCCATGCGGTGGGCGCAGGCCTCGAGGATTTTCAGATCGGTGATAACCGTATCCCCAACGCCCTTGATCTGGCGCAGCCGTTCTTCGGGTGCGGTCAGCACCCGGTTGAAATCGCCAAATGTATCCATCAGCGCCCGTGCCAGTGGTTTGACGTCCTGCCGGGGGATGGATCGGAACAGGGCCAGTTCCAAAAGCTCATAATCCGGCATCGCCGCTGATCCACCGGACATGAACCTTTCGCGCAGCCGCTTGCGGTGATCTTCGATATAGGATGGCAACCGCCCCGAAGGCAGCGGCTGCACCGGGGCTTCGTCAGTTTCAAACAGCATCGGGGCTTCGGCAAAGGCGTCCTGGGTCATACGCCAAGACTGGCGCAGAATCGGTTTCCGAAAGGTTAACGCGCCTCACCCGCCATGCGGGCCGTGGCGCGGCGGACCAGCATATGCAGCAGGATCGAGAACACCCCCAGCGTCAGCATCGCCGCAAACATCAGATCGGTCTTGGCCCGGCCATTGGCCAACAGCATCAGATACCCCAAACCTTGCGAGGAACCGACCCATTCACCGATCACCGCCCCGATGGGCGCATAAACCGCCGCCAGTCGCATCCCCGACGCCAGCGAGGGCAAGGCGGCCGGTATCCGGATATGCCACAACACAGCGCGCGGGTTGGCCTGCATGGTGCGCGCCAGATCGAGATACCCGGCTGGCGTCCGCATCAGCCCGTCGAAAAAGGACGAGGTAATCGGGAAATAGATGATCAGCACCGCCATCGCCACCTTGGACCACAACCCGTAGCCCAGCCAGAGGGTCAACAGAGGAGCCAGCGCAAAAACCGGCAGCGCCTGCGTGAACACCAGCATCGGTTGCACCAGAACCCGCGCGGCGCGGGAATTGGCCAGTTGCAACGCAGTGACCACCCCCAGAACCGTGCCACAAGCAAGCCCGACCACCACCTCAATCGCAGTGATCCACGTGTGTTCGGCAATCAGCCAACGGTTCTGCCACCATGTTTCTGCGACCAAGGCGGGTCCGGGCAGGATGAATTTGGGCAGACCGGTCAACGAGACAATGGCCTGCCAGACCGTCAGTGCAAACAGGGTCGCGGCAAGGGCCGAAAGGTACTTCACGCCGCCTCCTCTCGCAAAAGACGCAGCAGCGCACCTTGTGTCTCCAGCGACCCAAGGTCATCGACCTTGCGCGGAACGGGCGCGGCTGGCGGCTGGCAGGGGGTCAGGCCGTGCTGAGTCATCACCAAGATGGACTGGCCCAGCCGGGCGGCCTCGGCCGGGTCATGGGTGACCAGCAGGACGGTCCGCCCCTGCAAAGCCTCAGCCGCCAGATCCTGCATGTCCGCGCGGGTGCGGGCGTCGAGCGCTGAAAACGGCTCATCAAGCAGCACAATCGGCCGATCTTCCATCAACGTGCGCGCCAAGGCCACGCGCTGCCGCTGCCCTCCCGAGAGTTCGCGGGGTCTCTTGGTCACGTGATCCTGCAGGCGCATCCTTTCGATCAGCCGGTCGCGGCGGGCAAGATCCGGCTTCTCACCCCGCAGCCGCGCGCCCAGTGAAACATTCTGCGCCACCGTCGCCCAGGGCAACAGCAGATCGTCCTGCGCCATATAGGCTACGCGCTCGGTCACCAGTTGGATATCGCTGGCCGCAATCTTGCCGGTGAACTCAGCCCCGGTGTCCAGCCCTGCAATCAAGCGCAGAACCGTGGTTTTTCCAACACCCGACCCGCCCAACAGGCACGTCCATTGCCCCGCCCCAAGGGTCAGCGTCAACGGTGCGAACAGAGTCGCGCCACCGATTGTGGCCGAACCGCTGATGGTCAGGTCGGGTGCCGGGGTCACGGGGTCAGGCCCATTTGCCAGAAATTCTCCTCAAGCTCGGTCGCGGTGCGGAAGGTCCGACACAGACGTTGCCACCGCGGTGAGGCCTCAAAATCCACCCCAATGCGACGTGTTAGAGCCGTATCCAGCAATTCTCCGACCGCCTGGCACGCCTCTTGAAAGTCTGGACTGGCATAGGTGTTGATCCAGTCCTGATAGGTGACGGATGTGGCCTCGGTGGCCAACCGGGCACCGATCTCACCATATCCCATCACACAGGGCGTCAGCGCGGCCAGCAGGTCCAACAGATCGCCACTATACCCGGCCTCGAGCACGAAGCGGGTATAGGCCATGTTTTCCGCCCGTTCCTCGGTCGCGAACAATTCTTCGCCCGAGATGCCTTCTGCCGCGCAAATACCGATATGCAGCTGCATCTCTTCGGCCACCAGCGCGTTTACCGTCGCAACAGATGTCAGCATCTCGGAATGGGTCTCGGATTTCACCACCGCCAGTGCCCAGGCGCGGGAAAAGTGGATCAGGAACACGTAGTCCTGCCGAAGGTAATGCAGAAACGCCGCGCGCGGCAGGGTGCCGTCCTTCATCCCTTCGACAAAGGCGTGGCGGGTATAGTCCCGCCACGGCCCCTGCGCAGTGTCACGCATAAGCGTGAATGCTTTGCCGTATCCGCTCATTGCACGGTCACGTCGATGGTGATGTCGCTGACCGGGTTGATGCCGTCGATCATGCCGCTGTCTTTCAGGAATGCCTCGAACCGGGCATATCGGCCAGCGTCAAAGCCCGCGGGACGCAGGGCAAAGCGGGGCAGCGTGTCGACCCAGGCGCGGGCGTTCAGCTCATCCTGCAACTCGGGCGAGGTGGCGGCGAAAATCTCCCAGCTTTTCTCCGGGTTGTTGACGATGAACTGGGTCGCCTTTTCGGTGGCAGCCAGAAAACGTGCAACCTTTTCGGCGTCCATTGTTTCGGGGTTGGCCACATAGATCAGCTCATCGTAGGGCGGTACACCTTCTTCTTCGATATAAAAGCACCGGCCCGCTACGCCTTCGATATCCATCTGGTTCAGTTCAAAGTTGCGGAAAGCCCCGATCACCGCGTCCACCTGACCGCTCATCAGTGACGGCGACAGCGAGAAGTTCACGTTGATCATCTCGATATCGTCCAGCGCGACGTCATGGGTGTTCAGCATCGCCGACAGAACCGCCTCTTCCACACCGGCGACAGAGAACCCGACTTTCTTGTCCTTGAGGTCGGCCAGCGTTTCAATCGGACCATCCTCAAGCACCAGCAGGCAGTTCAGCGGAGTGGCAACCAGTGTGCCGACGCGTTTCAGCGGCAGGCCCTCGTGAATCTGCAGGTGCAACTGGGGCTGATAAGACACCGCCAGATCCGCCTGACCAGCGGCCACCAGACGCGGTGGCGCCGAGGGATCGGCGGGCGGAATGATTTCGACCTCAAGCCCCTCATCGGCGAAGTAACCGTTTTCCTGTGCCACGATAATGGGACCGTGGTCGGGATTGATGAACCAGTCCAGCAGAACGGTCATCTTGTCTTCGGCCCAGGCGGGCGCGGCGGCCAGCAGGGCGATCATTGTGATCAGTTTCTTCATGTCTCGCGTTTCCTTTTCGCTCATGAGGTCGAGGCCGCGACGAGGACAATCTCGCCCGGCCAATCCGGTTGCAGTTCTTCAGCGGCCCGCCACGCGCGAAGGCCGGTAGCGCAGCAAAGCGCCAGTCTTTTCCCTTTGTTTGGCTCTGATTTGAGTGACTCCACGGATTCGCGCCGGACATTGGGATGGATCGGACCTGGGACCTCATCCGGACCGCGCAATTCGATGATCAGGTCTTCTGAGGTCAGTTGATTGGCCGATATGAAAGCAAAGTGCCGTTCTGGCTCGGGAGCTCCGTCAAAGCGAAATGTGGTGCTGCGGAACGTTTGCCCATCGATCTGCAACATCTGTCCCAGCGGCGAAGGCTGAAGGCCAAGGATCAGGTTCAGTGCCATCTGCGCCTGCATCGCGCCGATAATTCCCACGACGGGGCCGAGCACACCAGCCGTCGCACAGCTTGCACCGCTGTCAGGTGCATCGGGAAAGACCGCCCGCAGGGACGGCGCTCCACCGCAAAAGCCGCCAACATATCCCGTGAACCCCAGCACCGATGCTGAAATCAAAGGCTTACCGAGCGCGAAACAGGTGTCAGACAGGACATAGCTGGCCGCATAGCTGTCAGCGCAATCAAGAACCAAATCAACCTGTTCCACGGATTCAGTCACATTTTTATTTGTCAGAGTCTGTTTTTTGGCAATCACAATGACTTCCGCGTTCAGGGATCGACAGCGATCCGCCGCGACCTCAACCTTCGAACGGCCGCTGTCTGCCTCGGCAAACAACGTCTGCCGGTGCAGGTTCGACAGCGCGACCTCATCACGGTCCATGATGGTCAATTGACCTACCCCAGCCCCCGCCAGTAGTGGCAGCGCCGGGGCAGCCAGCCCGCCCGCGCCCACCACCAGAACGCGCGCGACGGACAGGCGGGCCTGTCCTTCTGCCCCGACCTCGGGCAGGATTGTCTGACGAGAGTAGCGGTTCATCGCGTGGCCTCGATCCATTGGCGCACGCGGGCCTCTGGATCAGCGTTCAACGTGATATCAGTGACGGCTGATACGATATCGGCCCCCGCCTGCAACACACCCGGCGCGCGTTCAACGCTCATCCCGCCGATACCGACCAGAAGGATTTTACCCACCCGCGCCTTCCATTCGGTGACCCGGGGCAAACCCTGCTGATGCCACTTCATCTTTTTCAGGATCGTCGGATAGACCGGCCCTAACGCCACATAGTCCGGGTCTATCGCCAGAACTCGCTCCAACTCATCGTCATCGTGGGTCGAGACGCCCAGTTTCAGCCCCGCCTTGCGGATGGCAGTCAGATCGGCCTCGTCCAGATCCTCCTGCCCGAGGTGAATCCAGTCACACCCGGCCTCAATCGCCTGCTGCCAGTAGTCGTTGATCACCAGAACCGCGCCATGCTGGCGGCAGAGATCGCGCGACAGGGCAATCTGTTCGCGCACCACCGCATCGGGCTGGTCCTTGATCCGCAACTGTACCAGTTTCACACCCAAGGGCAGCATCCGGCGCAGCCAATCCGAGTGGTCGAAAATCGGGTAAAACCGGTCGAGGGTCATGACAGAAAGGCCTTTCCGATCACCGGGGTGGAGGGTTCCGCCATATCGCGCGCTTCGATCGGGTCAGCCTGATAGGCCAATTGTCCGGCTTCAATCGCCAGCATCATCGCGCGGGCCATGGCGGTAGGATCTCCGGCCCGGGCCACCGCGGTGTTCAGCAGAACCGCGTCATATCCCAGCTCCATCGCCCGCGCCGCATGGCTGGGCAGTCCGATCCCGGCGTCGATCACCAGCGGTACCTCCGGGAATTCAGCCCGCATCGCGCGCAGAGCGTATACGTTGTTCAAGCCCCGGCCTGACCCAATGGGCGCGCCCCAGGGCATCAGAACCTCGCAACCCGCCGCCAGCAGACGTTCTCCCACAATCAGGTCGTCAGTGGTGTAGGGGAAAACCTGAAACCCGTCCCCGGTCAGGACGCGTGCGGCCTCGACCAGTTGAAACACATCCGGCTGGAGGCTGTCGGTGTGACCGATCAGTTCCAGCTTGATCCACCTTGTTTCAAACACTTCCCGCGCCATATGGGCGGTGGTCACGGCCTCTTTGACGGTGTGGCACCCGGCGGTGTTCGGCAGGACCAGCACGCCCAGGTCGCGGATCATCTGCCAAAAGGTTTGCCCGGCCCCGGCTTCGCGCCGCAGCGACACAGTGGCAACCCCGGCACCACTGTCCCGAAACGCCTGTTCCAGGATCGCGGGGCTGGGATATTGCGCCGTACCCAGCATCAGAGGGTTGGGCAGTTGGGTGCCGTAGAAGCTCTTCATTTTCACCCCCCCTGCATCGGCGCGACAACCTCGATCCGGTCGCCGTCAGCCAGTTTGTGGGTAATGCGCAGACCCGAGGGCACGAAATCCTCGTTGACGGCCGTCGCCACCCGGCCTGAGAACCCGCATTCGACCAGCAGGTCCGAGAGGGTTTCGGCGAGCACCTCGCGCGATTCACCATTAAGCTCGATCTTCATCGACCATCTCCGAATGTTTGTTATCCAGCGCCAGATCTGCCGCGCCCTGCGCCAGCGCCGGGGCCAGCAGATAGCCGTGGCGGTATAGTCCGTTGGCATAAATCGTGCGCCCCAGCCGCCGGATACGCGGCAAGTTGTCAGGAAAGGCCGGGCGCAGATCGACCCCGATCTCGAGCACTTCGGCCTCACCAAAGGCGGGGTTCAGCGCATAAGCCGCGCTGAGCAGTTCCAGCATCGAGCGCGCGGTGATGCGGCTGCTGTCCTCGCTTTCGATCATCGTCGCGCCCAGCATGTAAATACCGTCGCCACGGGGTACGATGTAAAGCGGCATCCTTGGGTGCAGCAGACGCACGGGCCGCGTCAGGGTCACGTCCGGGCAGCGGATTACCAGCATCTCACCCTTCACGCCCCGCAGATCATGCAGCACTTCGCGGGCGTGCAAACCCCGACAGTCGATTGCGTTTTCAAGCCGCGATGGAGCGAGTTTGCGGTGAAATTGAACCCCGTGTTCCAGCAAATGCTTATGAAGGTCCCGCAAGGCCTGGCGTGGGTTTAGATGCGCTTCATTCGTGAAATGGAGACCCTTGCTGAATCCGTTCAGATCAGGCTCTAACTTGGCGATTTGGGGCTGCTCGACGTCCCTGTAGCCTTCGGTCCGGCGGGCAAACCGGCGCAGATCGGGCAGGTCGCGCGGGCGGGCCACGACCAACGTGCCCCGCCGGTCCACCGGCGTTCGCTTCGCCCACCAGCCCAGCGCAGCCTGACCCAACCGCAACACCGGCTCCTCGGCGTTTTCATACTCACACCACGGGGCCAGCATGCCACCCGCCCACCAGGAACACCCATGCGGACCCGGCGGGCCAGCGGGATCGAAGACCTGAACCTTGACGCCGCGCGAAACAAGCTCGCTGGCCACGGCCAAACCAGCCACACCCGAGCCTATGACCGACCAGACCGTCACGCGGGCCAGACCCGGTGAAAATGGTGGACCGGCCCGTGTCCATGTCCGATCATCAGACCGTCCGCCCGGGCAATAGCGCCCTGCAGGTACTCATGCGCCTGCGCGACGGCCTCAGTCAGGCCGAAGCCCCGAGCCAACCCCGCTGCAATCGACGACGACAAAGTGCACCCGGTGCCATGTGTATTGCGCGTTTCCCTCCGAGGGGCGGTGAACTCGGCCACCCGACCGGAGGTATCAACCAGCAAGTCATAGCAGATTTTCCCGTGGCCATGTCCCCCTTTCATCAGCACCGAACCCGCGCCCAACCCACACAAGGCAAGCCCTTGCGCGATCATCTGATCGGGAGAGTCGGCCTCGGCACCACCCAGTAAACAGGCGGCTTCGGGCAGGTTCGGGGTCAGTACGGTAGCGCACGGCAGAAGAAGATCGCGCAAAGTCTGCACCGCGTCCCGCGCCAACAACGCATCGCCGGATTTCGCAATCATCACCGGGTCCAGCACGACGGGGCCATCAAACCCGGCAATGGATTCCGCAACCGTTTGTATAATCTCTGGCGTCGCCAGCATCCCGATCTTGATCGCGCCGACGTCCAGATCGGTCAGAACCGCCTCGATCTGGGCGGACACCACATCCAGCGGTATCCCATGCACTGCCGTCACCGCTTGGGTATTCTGCGCCGTCACTGCCGTAATCACGCTGGCGCCGTACACGCCCAAGGCGGACATCGCCTTGAGGTCTGCCTGTATCCCGGCCCCGCCACCACTGTCCGAGCCCGCAATTGTCAGGGCAATATGCGCCATATCGTTGCTCCAATTCAAAATGGGCAACGGGGCATGGAAAACGTCTTAGCACTGTGAGACCGTTCCCTACGCCGGTATTGCCCGGATCAGGTTCGATGGGTTAGCGCATTCACGCCTCTCAGCCCTTTGATCAGGGCACCCCAACGGTTGGGCGGACAATCTCAGGGGTTGGCAGGGGAATCAAGGGCCAATTTTGGCGCAGTTGACAGGCAAACTGGACTTATGGGGTGAAAAAAAGCCGGCCCATTGGACCGGCTCATTTATTACAATTACTGGATGCGGACTCAGCCTTTCATCCCGTCCCAAAAGGACTTGACGGAAGAGAAAAAGCTATTCGATTCCGGGTGGTTATCCTCACCCAGATCGTCGAACTCGCGCAGAAGTTCTTTCTGGCGAGCGGTCAGGTTGACCGGAGTTTCCACAGCCAGTTCGATGAACATGTCACCAACACCGCCGCCGCGCAGGGCAGGCATACCCTTGCCGCGCAAGCGCATCTGACGGCCCGATTGGCTACCGGCCGGAATCTGCACGCGACCACGGCCACCGTCAATGGTCGGCACTTCGATCGATCCGCCCAGCGCGGCCTTGGCCATGCTGACCGGCACGCGGCAATACAGGTTCACGCTGTCGCGTTCGAACAGTTTGTGATCGGACACTTCGACAAAGATATACAGATCACCCGGAGGACCACCGCGCATCCCGGCCTCACCCTCGCCTGCCAGGCGGATTCGGGTACCGGTTTCGACACCGGCGGGGATATTGACGGACAGCGCGCGTTCTTTTTCGACGCGACCTGCTCCGCTACAGGACTTGCAGGGATTCTTGATGATCTGGCCCAATCCGGAACATGTCGGACATGTGCGTTCAACAGTAAAGAAACCCTGTTGCGCACGAACCTTGCCCATGCCCGAGCAAGTTGGACAAGTGACTGGTTCCACACCACCTTCAGCACCCGAACCGTCACAGGCCGAACAGGCAACGGCTGCGGGCACGCTGATGGTTTTCTGCAGGCCCGAGAACGCCTCTTCCAGTGACACCCGCAGGTTATAGCGCAGGTCGGACCCGCGTGCGGCCCGACGTCCGCCACCAGCGCCACCGCGTTGGCCACCCATGAAATCGCCGAACAGATCGTCGAACACATCAGAGAACGCGCTGGAGAAATCGCCTTGACCGAAGCCGCCGCCGGGACGACCGCCGCCACCGCCCATGCCGTTTTCAAAGGCGGCATGACCAAATCGGTCATAGGCGGCCTTTTTGTCGGCATCGCGCAGAACGTCATAGGCCTCGTTGGCTTCTTTGAACTGCGATTCAGCGTCCGGGTTGTCCTTGTTGCGATCGGGATGCAATTCTTTGGCCTTCTTGCGAAAGCCCTTCTTGATCTCGTCCGCCGATGCGCCCTTGGACACGCCGAGCACATCGTAGTAGTCGCGTTTTGACATCAGTGTTTCCTTCTGCCTCAACGTAATCGGGCCGGCCCGGCAACCGGACCGGCCCGAATTGGCCCGGTTACCCGTTAGTTACGCTTATCGCCGTCCAGATCTTCGAACTCGGCGTCGACGATGTCGTCATCACCAGCCGGAGCAGCATCTGCCGCTGCAGGTTCGTCGTCGGCCTCTTCGGACTGCGCCTTGTAGATGGCCTCGCCCAGCTTCATCGCAGCTTCGGTCACGTTCTGGATACCGGACTTGATCTTGTCAGCATTTTCGGTTTCCAGCTCGTCCTTCAGTGCGGCAATCGCCAGCTCGATGGCTTCGATGGTGGTCGGGTCGACCTTGTCGGCATGCTCTTCCATCGACTTCTCGGTCGAATGGATGAGGCTTTCCGCCTGGTTCTTGGCATCGACCAGCTCGCGGCGTTCCTTGTCGGCTTCCGCGTTCTCTTCGGCATCCTTGACCATCTTTTCGATGTCCTCGTCGGACAGACCGCCCGATGCCTGGATGGTGATCTTCTGCTCTTTGCCGGTGCCTTTGTCCTTGGCCGAAACCGAGACAATACCGTTGGCGTCGATGTCAAAAGTCACCTCGATCTGAGGCATGCCACGCGGTGCGGGCGGGATGTCTTCGAGGTTGAACTGACCGAGGATCTTGTTGTCCGCAGCCATTTCACGCTCACCCTGGAACACGCGGATGGTTACGGCGTTCTGGTTGTCCTCGGCGGTCGAGAAGACCTGAGACTTTTTCGTCGGGATCGTGGTGTTACGGTCGATCAAACGGGTGAACACGCCACCCAGCGTCTCGATACCCAACGACAGCGGGGTCACGTCCAGCAGAACCACGTCTTTGACGTCACCCTGCAGAACACCGGCCTGAATGGCGGCACCCATGGCAACCACTTCGTCCGGGTTAACACCTTTGTGCGGCTCTTTCCCGAAGAACTTGGTGACCTCTTCGATCACTTTCGGCATCCGGGTCATGCCACCGACCAGAACAACTTCGTCCACGTCGGCGGCCGACAGACCGGCGTCTTTCAGAGCAGCGGCACAAGGCTTCATCGACTTCTTGATCAGGTCGGAGACCAGCGATTCCAGCTTGGCACGGGTCAGTTTCATGACCATGTGCAGCGGCTGACCGTTCGAGCCCATCGAGATGAACGGCTGGTTGATTTCGGTCTGCGAGGTCGAGGACAGCTCGATCTTGGCTTTTTCAGCGGCTTCTTTCAGACGCTGCAGGGCCATCTTGTCGGCAGACAGATCGACACCGTGTTCCTTTTTGAACTCGTCCGCCAGGTAGTTGACGATGCGCATGTCAAAGTCTTCACCACCCAGGAAGGTGTCACCGTTGGTCGATTTGACCTCGAACAGGCCGTCATCGATTTCCAGAATGGTCACGTCGAAGGTACCGCCACCAAGGTCATAGACCGCGATGGTTTGGGTTTCCTGCTTGTCCAGACCATAGGCCAGCGCGGCAGCAGTCGGCTCGTTGATGATCCGCAGCACTTCCAGACCGGCGATTTTACCGGCGTCCTTGGTGGCCTGACGCTGTGCGTCGTTGAAATAGGCCGGAACGGTGATGACCGCCTGCGTGACTTCCTCACCCAGATAGCTCTCGGCAGTTTCCTTCATCTTACCCAGAGTGAAGGCCGAGATCTGGCTTGGGGAGTACTTTTCACCGCGAGCTTCCACCCACGCGTCGCCATTGCCGCCATCGACGATGGCATACGGCACCATTTTCTTGTCTTTTTCGACTTCTGCATCATCCACACGACGACCGATCAGACGCTTGACGCCAAAGATCGTGTTGTCAGGGTTGGTGACCGCCTGACGCTTTGCAGGCTGACCGACCAGTCGCTCATCTTCGGTGAAGGCGACGATCGAGGGCGTGGTCCGCGCCCCTTCTGCGTTTTCGATGACCTTGGGCTGCGAGCCGTCCATGATGGCCACACACGAGTTGGTGGTCCCGAGGTCAATTCCGATTACTTTTCCCATATGTTCAATCCCTTTCTCTTCAAGGCGATGTCCGAGGTCCGAACCCGTTATGGCACCCGGCCCCGATCTGATATGCACGAACGGTCCTACACCATCGCGCGTCCCGGCGTATATAAGGGCGTGAAACGAGCCCTGCAAGCGGTGTAAAAGGCAGGTTTTCGGGAATCTGCAGCCTTTTTGGCAAGGTTTTGGTTAGGATTGGGGAATCTTGAATGGCGCGACTACTTTTGCGCGGTTTTGAAATCAGGAAAGGCTATCTGGACAGCGCAGCCCAAGTGCAGTTGATCGAGGTACTGCGCCCGATTCTGAAATCGGCCCCCTTGTTTCGGCCAGTGACGCCTTCGGGCAAAGAGATGTCGGTGCGCATGACTTCGGCCGGGTCGCTGGGCTGGGTGACCGACAGGGCCGGATACAGATACCAAGGACAGCACCCCAAAGGGGCGGACTGGCCCGCGATCCCTGATCCCATCCTTGATATCTGGCACCAATTGGCCAGCCCTGACCGCGACCCCGATTGCTGTCTCATCAACTATTACGGTGAAGGTGCCCGGATGGGGCTGCATCAGGACAAGGACGAGGTCGATTTTTCCTGGCCGGTGCTGTCGATCTCATTGGGGGATGACGCGCTGTTTCGCATCGGCAACCAGACGCGCGGCGGCAAGACCGAGTCGATCTGGCTGAACTCCGGCGACGTGGTGATCATGGGTGGTCCGGCCCGGCTGACATATCACGGGATTGACCGTATCCGGTTCGGGTCTTCGAAACTGCTGCCCAAGGGCGGTCGGATCAATCTGACCCTGCGCGTGGCAGGCTAGCGGCGCGCGCTCCAGCTCTGGGATACATGCTGACGCGAGAAAAAGATCCCCAAAAGCCCGATCAGCAGCAAGGCCAGCCCAACCCAAAGCGCATATTCCCAACTGGTATTGCGGGGAAAGTAGTTGCGGAACACGAACCCCCTGCACTGGTCGATGATGTGAAACAGTGGGTTCCACGCAAACATGGCCAGCGTGGCGCCACCCAACGCATTTGCCAGAAACATTTTCCCCGAAAAGATCATGTTCAGACGGCGGTAGATGTTGCTTAGAATCGTGGAAACGGTTGGCAACCATGGTTTCAGGGCCATGAATACCACACCGACGGAACATCCGGTGAACCAGGCCAGTATCAACATCCCAAAAGCACCGCCTGGGTCCTGAATCTCAATTGGCGACACAGTGACACTGTAAAGGAACAGTATGATGATGATTGTGACCATCTGCGTATAAAGCGTGCCGAACGCGGTCGCCAGCAACATGACCATCATGTTCATCGGCGAGTGCAGCATCATCGGGTTACCCCCGGTGCTGACCCCCGCCACCGAACTGACAGATCTGATATGCGTCACAAACAAGAAAACGCCGGACAGCAGATACAAAACGAACTCGCCCCGGATTCTGGCAATACGCGGGCCCATGAAGGACATGATCACGTAAATCACCGCGACCAGGGCCAGGACTTGCAGAATATTGACCAGGATGGCCAGCACCGCGTTGCTGTGTTGTGATCGCACACTGCGCACAACGGCATGGAAAATAAGCTCGGCGGTTGTGAACGCGCCGCCCAGTAATGTCTGGTTTCGCTTGAAATAATACACCCGAAGCGTCTTTCCCGTTTTTCGCCTGTAATCTGCCACGAATTTCTTGCCGATCCGTAACCGGCACATCATAAGACCGTCAGGATATTCGATCAACAAATCGCAGGAACGGAGCATTTTTGTGACCTACGACGCCCTCATCCCCGTCATTCGTCGTCTGGCCCTGGAAGCGGGCGACAAGATCATGGAGATTTACAATTCGGATGATTTCGACGTCAAAGTCAAATCCGACGCCAGCCCTGTGACCGAAGCGGACGAGGCCGCCGATGCGTTGATCTCGGCCGGTCTGCGCGACGCCTTCCCCGACATCCTGCTGGTGACCGAGGAACAGGCCGCTTCACATTCGAAAAAGGGTGACACGTTCCTGATCGTCGATCCGCTGGACGGCACCAAGGAATTCATCAACCGCCGCGGCGATTTCACGGTGAACATCGCGCTGGTGGAAAACGGCGTTCCAACCCGCGGCGTGGTTTATGCGCCTGCGAAAGAGCGAATGTTCTATACGCAGGCCAATGGTCAATCGGTCGAAGAAACCGGCGCGCTGGACAAAGCGCAAGCCGGGGATGCTTTGCCGATATCAGTCTCTAAACCAGACAATTCGGCGCTGTTGATCGTGGCGTCGAAATCGCACCGGGATCAGGCGACCGAGGATTACATCAACAAATACCAGGTACAGGACAGCAAGAGCGCGGGCTCGTCGCTGAAATTCTGTCTGGTGGCAACGGGTGAGGCCGATCTGTATCCCCGTGTAGGTCGCACGATGGAGTGGGATACCGCCGCAGGTCACGCCGTTCTGGCGGGCGCCGGCGGTAAGGTTGTGCGCTTTGATGACCACACACCGCTGACCTATGGCAAAGACGAATATGCAAACCCGTTCTTTATCGCTTACGCTCCGGGCGTTGAGCTGAAGGAGGCCTGATGTCCGTTCTGATCGCCATTCCCGCCCGTTACGCCTCGACCCGGTATCCGGGCAAACCGCTGGTCCCGCTGACCGGCGCCAGTGGCAATGCAATGACCCTGATCGAACGGTCCTGGCGCGCGGCATGTTCGGTCTCGGGCGTCGACAAGGTGGTTGTCGCCACCGATGACGACCGCATCCGCGAGGTGGCCGAAGGCTTCGGGGCCGAGGTTGTGATGACTTCGGAAACCTGCGGCAATGGCACCGAACGCTGCGCCGAAGCGCATACTGAGCTTGGTGCCGGTTACGACATCGTGGTGAATCTGCAGGGCGATGCGCCGCTGACCCCACACTGGTTTGTTGAAGACCTGATCGCCGGATTGCGCGCCGCGCCCGAAGCCGGGGTAGCGACACCGGTTCTGCGTTGTGACGGCAACGCGCTGAACAGCCTGCTGAACGACCGCAAGAACGGGCGCGTCGGCGGCACCACCGCGGTGTTCGCCGCCGACAACAGCGCGATGTATTTCTCGAAAGAGGTCGTCCCCTATACCGCCGAAACCTTTGCCGGAGACGACGCAACCCCGGTTTTCCACCATGTCGGCGTCTATGCCTATCGCCCCGATGCGCTGGCCGCCTACCCCGCATGGCCCGTTGGTCCGCTGGAGCAACTGGAAGGGCTGGAACAGCTGCGTTTCATGGAAAACGGCCGCAAGGTTCTGTGCGTCGAGGTCGAGGCCAAAGGCCGCCAGTTCTGGGAGCTGAACAACCCTCAGGACGTCCCCAAGCTGGAAGAAATGATGGCCGCCATGGGGTTGGAGTGAGGTTATTCCCCCAATCGACATAGGCCTGACGGCGTAGCTGTGCACAGTTAATAAACCTGGAAGAATAGATGACCAACATTCTTGTAACCGGCGGTGCCGGATATATCGGATCGCACGCCTGCAAGGCGCTGGCGCAGGCAGGCTATACACCAGTGACCTATGACAACCTGATCACTGGCTGGCAGGACGCAGTAAAATTCGGCCCGTTTGAACAGGGTGACCTGCTGGATCGCGCCCGACTGGATGAGGTCTTTGGCAAGTACAAACCTGCCGCCGTGATGCACTTTGCCGCCCTCAGCCAGGTGGGTGAAGCCATGTCCGAACCCGGCAAATACTGGACCAACAACGTCACCGGCTCGCTGTCCCTGATAGAAGCTGCGGTCGCCGCAGGTTGCCTGAACTTTGTCTTCTCGTCGACCTGCGCCACCTATGGCGAACATGACAATGTGGTGCTGGACGAAGACACGCCGCAGGAACCGCTGAACGCCTATGGCGCATCGAAACGCGCCATCGAGGATATCCTGCGCGATTTCCAAGCCGCACACGGTCTGAATCACGTCATCTTCCGCTATTTCAACGTCGCCGGCGCCGATCCGGACGGCGAGGTGGGCGAATTCCACCGCCCCGAGACCCATCTGGTGCCGCTGATGCTGGACGCCATCGACGGCAAGCGCGACGGGCTGACCGTGTTCGGCACTGATTACGACACGCCGGACGGCACCTGCATCCGCGACTATGTGCATGTCTGCGATCTGGTCGATGCACATGTGCTGGGTCTCAATTGGCTGGAACAGGGCAAAGGCAGCCGGGTGTTTAACCTGGGAACCGGCTCGGGCTTTTCGGTGATGGAAGTAATCGGCCATTCCAAAGCCGTCACCAATCGCGAGGTGCCGTATTCTATCGGCCCCCGCCGCGCCGGGGATTGCACCAAACTGGTCTCGGGCTCGGTCCGCGCCGGGCAAGAGCTGGGCTGGACGCCGAAAAAATCAACGTTAGAGACAATGATCGGCGATGCCTGGCGCTGGCATCAGAACGGCAATTACGCGAAATGAGCCGCCCATGACCGACCGTGCAACCGATACTCTTCCGGCCATAGGATGGGTGCAGAAATACCGGTTGCGTCTGAAACGGCGGCGGCTGCTGTGGCGATCCTTCCGCAGCCGCCATCAACTGACCAGCCTGAACGATCAGACTGCACAGATCAGGCCCGGTGCCGTTCTGGCATTCACCACGCTGCGCAATGAACTCAACCGCCTGCCGTGGTTCTTCCGCCACTATCGCGCGCTGGGGGTAGATCATTTTCTGATCGTGGATAACGGCAGCGATGACGGCTCGGTCGATTTCCTGCGTGATCAGCCGGATGCGTCGCTGTGGCAAACCCCGACCAGCTATCGCGAGGCGCGATACGGGCTGGATTGGCTGACATGGCTGCAAATGCGCTATGGGCATGGTCACTGGACCTTGATGGTGGATGCTGATGAGCTGCTGATCTATCCCCAGCACGACAGCAAACCCCTGCAGGACCTGACCGCAGAGCTTGACCGGCAAGGCCGTGCCGCCATTGGCGCGCTGATGCTGGATCTTTATCCCAAGGGTCCGCTGGGTACGCAAAGCTTTGACCCTGAAACCGACCCGACCGAGGTTCTGAACTGGTTCGATCCCGGCCCCTACCGGGCGCAGCGGCAAAGCCCTTTGGGCAACCTGTGGGTACAGGGCGGCGCGCGGGAACGCATGTTCTTTGCCGACCGGCCCCGCCATTCGCCGACGCTGAACAAAATCCCTCTGGTCCGGTGGTCGCGACGCTATGCCTTTGTGAACTCGTGCCACTCGGCCCTGCCCCGGTATCTGAACGCGATCTATGACGGACCCGGGGGCAACACCCCTGCAGGGGTGTTGCTGCACACCAAATTCCTGCCCGAAGTGGTCGGCAAGTCAAAATCCGAGAAAGCGCGGCGTCAGCATTTCCACGATCCCGACCAGTTTGCTGCCTATTATGATGCAATCGCCGATCGTCCCGACATGTGGACGCCCCAATCGGTCCGCTTTCAAGACTGGGCCCAACTGCAGAAACTGGGCCTTATGGGGAATATTTGCTGAAAAGCCGCATATGTGACTAACCAATTTTAAATGCGTTGCTATGAAAGATGCAAAGGTGGCATAAATCGGCAATTGCCCGGCACCACTCTGGATCGTCCAGCCCCCGGGCAAGCTCGCGGAACAAAAAAAGGCAGAGCGCACGCGTGAGCCTGTTGGATTCATACCGAATGAGATTGCGGCGCAAGCGCCGCCTTGCGCGCTGCGTTCTGAAACAGCGACAGCTGAAGCCGGTGTCCGACAAAACCGCCAACATCCGAAGCAACGACGTGTTGTTGATGAGCGTGTTGCGAAACGAAAAAATCCGCCTGCCCTATTTCTTGGATTATTACCGCAAGCTGGGCATCGACCATTTTCTGTTCGTCGACAATGACAGCGATGACGGATCGCGCGAATATCTGGTCAGTCAGCCCGACACCTCAGTCTGGCACGCGCAAGCCAGCTACAAACGAGCCTCGTTCGGGCTGGACTGGTCTAATTACCTGCTGCGCAAATACGCGCATGGGCGCTGGGTCCTGACCGTCGATCCGGATGAGTTCTTCATCTACCCGTTCTGCGACACCCGCCCGATCGGTGCCCTGACCGATTGGCTGGATGGCTGCGCTGTGCGCAGTTTCGGCACCATGCTGATCGACATGTACCCGCAGGGGCCGGTGGATGCGGAACCCTATCGTGAGGGGCAGGATCCGTTTGAGATCGCCCGCTGGTTCGATTCCGGCAATTACATGATCACCAAAAACCCGGATTACGGGAATCTGTGGATTCAGGGTGGCCCGCGCGCGCGGGTGTTTTTCCGTGACACCCCCTCGAAGGCGCCGGCGCTGAACAAGATCCCTTTGGTCAAATGGGACCGGCGCTATGTCTATGTCAGTTCGACACACTCGTTGCTGCCGCGCGGGCTGAACCAGGTCTATGACGAATGGGGCGGCGAAAAGGCCAGCGGCGCCTTGCTGCATGCCAAGCTCATCAACACTTTGGGTGAAAAGGCGCAGGAAGAGATGCAGCGCCGCCAGCACTTCCGCCGGTCGGGCGAGTACCGCGCTTATGCCGAGGGATTGGGGGACAAGCCGGTTTTCTGGTGCGAGCAATCCGAGAAACTCATCAACTGGCGGCAGCTTGAGATCCTTGGCCTGATGTCGAAAGGAAACTGGGCATGAGCCGTCTGGGCGTCATCATGCTGGTCCACACGGCGCTGCACCGGGCCGAGCAGGTGGCGCGCCATTGGACAGCCTCAGGCTGCCCGGTGGTGATCCACGTGGACCGCAAAGTGCCCGCCCGGGTCTACGCCGAATTCACCGCTTCATGCGCCAACGACCCGCTGATCCGGTTTTCCGACCGTCATGTCTGCGAATGGGGTAGTTGGGGCATCGTTGCGGCCTCGCAATCCGCTGCGGAACTGATGCTTAGCACCTTTCCGGACGTGCATCATGTCTACCTGTCATCAGGCGCCTGCCTGCCGTTGCGGCCGGTAGAAGAACTGATCGACTATCTCGCGGACCGGCCCCGCGTTGATTTCGTCGAAAGCGCCACCACCGCCGATGTCAGCTGGACCATTGGCGGGTTGGATCAGGAACGATTCACCCTGCGGTTCCCGTTTTCCTGGCGCAGGAACCGCAAACTGTTCGACGCCTATGTGAAGTTGCAGCGCGCGCTCGGCATACGCCGAAAAATCCCCGACGGGTTGGTGCCGCATATGGGCAGCCAGTGGTGGTGCCTGACTCGCCAGACCCTCTCGGCCATTCTGCAGGACCCCAGGCGACAGACTTATGACCGCTATTTCCGGCGTGTCTGGATTCCGGATGAAAGCTATTTTCAGACGCTGGCGCGGCTCTATTCCACCCATATCGAAAGCCGGTCGCTGACCCTGTCCAAATTCGACTATCAGGGTCGGCCGCATATCTTTTATGACGACCATCTGCAGCTGCTGCGCCGCTCAGACTGCTTCGTGGCGCGGAAAATCTGGCCGCACGCAGATCGGTTGTATCAATCCTTCCTGACCGATCAGAACAGCGCCATGCGACCGGCCGAGCCCAACCCGGGCAAGATCGACCGTGTGTTTTCCAAAGCGGTCGAGCGTCGGACCTGTGGGCGCGACGGGCTGTATATGCAAAGTCGCTTCCCGCGCCACGGCAGCGAGAATGGACTTACCTCTTTCCCCTATTCGGTGTTCCAAGGCTTTACAGAGCTGTTCGAAGGGTTCGAGCCCTGGCTGACCGAAACCACGGGTGCGCGCGTGCACGGGCATCTGTTCGGCCCCGAACGTGCCGAGTTTTCCGGAGGTCAATCGATTATCAACGGGTCGCTCAGCGATTGCGCCGTTCTGAGGGACTATAACCCCACGGCCTTTGTCTCAAACCTGATCTGGAACACCCGAGGCGAGCGGCAGTGCTTTCAGTTCGGTCCCGCGGATACCCAGCAAATCAACTGGTTTCTGACCCGGGACAGGAACGCGCAAATCTCGGTCATCACCGGGGCCTGGGCGATCCCGCTGTTTCGGTCAAACAGGAACTTTGCCGACATCCGCAATGAAGCCGCCCGCCTGCAGCAAATCGAGACCAAACAGCTTGAGGTTCTGAACTCGGTCTGGACCAAGGCGCGGGTGCGTATCTGGTCGCTGGCCGAGTTTGTGGAATCTCCGATGGAGCCCTTGCAGACGGTGATCGAGGAAATCGGTACCTCACGCGCCAGCCACCTGACAAAAGCACCGTTGATGGTGGATCTTTCGGGGTTCGGGAAATTCCTTCAAAATCTCAAGAATCAGGGGATGCACCCCTATCTGATGGGCGACTTCCCCACCGATGATGTGTTTGGCGCCCGCGCCCGGCCGTTCAAAAAACCCTATCTGGTGCAATAGCCTGTGATGACGTCGGAATTTGACTATTTCATCGTTCTTGCCGCGATGCGCACCGGGTCCAACCTGTTGGAATTCAACCTGAACGCACTGGATGGGGTTACCTGCCATGGCGAAGCGTTCAACCCGCATTTCATAGGCCGCCTCAAATCCGAAAGCTTGCTGGACGTAACGCTTGAGGAACGGGACGACGACCCGATGAAACTGGTCCAGGCGATCAGGTCCGCACCGGGCGAGATCAACGGGTTTCGGTTCTTTCAGGGGCACGATCCCCGTGTATTAGAGCCTGCATTGTCCGACCCGCGTTGTGCCAAGATCATCCTGACGCGCAACCCGCTGGACAGTTACGTTTCGCTGAAAATCGCGCGCGAAACCAAGCAGTGGCAACTGAAGAACATCAAACGTCGCCGCGAGGCACAGGTTGAATTCGAGCCGCAGGAATTCGAGAAGTACCTGGACCAGCAGCAGGAGTTTCAACTTCTGCTGCTCAACGCGCTTCAAACCTCCGGGCAGACCGCGTTTTACATCGCCTATGACGACCTGACCAATCTGGACGTTCTGAATGGGTTGGCCGCATGGCTGGGGGTTCCGTCGCGGCTGTCCTCGATCGACGACACGATCAAGCCGCAGAACCCTGAAACGGCCCTGTCAAAGGTGACTAATCCGGAAAAGGCCGAGCAGGCGCTGGCCCGGATCGACAGTTTCAATCTGCACCGCACTCCGAATTTTGAGCCCCGTCGCGGGCCCGCGATCGGCACTTATGTCGCCACACCTGAAACGCCGCTGATGTACCTGCCAATACGCGGCGGGATCGAGGGACCCGTGACCCAGTGGCTGGCCGATCTGGATGCGACCAAGACCGACAAGCTGATCACAAATCAGAACCGCAAACAGACGCGGCGCTGGCTGCAGTCCCACACCGGACACCGGAAATTCACCGTGCTGCGGCACCCGCTGGCGCGGGCGCATTCGGCTTTTTGCTCCTATATCCTCAGCACCGAACCCGGTGCCTACCTGAAAATCCGCAACATGCTGCGCAACCGGTTCAAGATGCCGATCCCCGGCCAGCTGCGTAAAGGTAACTATTCGCGCGATCAGCACTATGAGGCGTTTTCTGCCTTCCTCACCTTTCTGCGGCAAAACCTGGCCGGACAGACGCCGGTGCGGGTGGACGGTGTGTGGTGCAGCCAATCTCAAGCCCTTGAGGGGGTGGCTACTTTTGCTATCCCCGACCTGATCCTGCGAGAGGACGAGATCACTGCCGCCCTGCCCGATCTGGCGCGCCGGATGGGGCACGACCGCCCGCCGACACCCGGCCTTAGCGCACCGGATGTCCCGTTTACGCTGGCCGAGATTTTCGACGACACGCTTGAGGCGCTGGCGGCGGATGCTTACCAGCGCGATTACTTGCAATTCGGGTTCGAGGCTTGGAAGCCGCTTACGGGCGCAGCGTGATCAGCGTACCCCGGTTTACCATCGCATAGATCTCTTCGATCTCTTCATTCTTGACTGCGATGCAGCCCGCGGTCCAATCCGGCGTCTTTTTGGCGCGCTTACGCTCGGACCGTTTCTTGGGCTCACCGTGAATGAAAATATCACCGCCCGGATCCACACCCGCCGCCTTGGCCTGCGCAATGTCATTCGAATTTGGATAAGAAATGCCCAGCGAAAGGTGATAGCTGCTATTGGGGTTGCGCCGATCAATCAGATAGCTGCCCTCGGGCGTGCGACCATCGCCACGCTGGGTCTTTGTCCCCGTCGGAGCAAACCCAAGTCTGACATCGTATGATTTGAGGATTTTCTCATTGTGCAGAAGGTACATCTTCCGCGCACCCTTGTTGATGACCAGTGAGGTCACTTCGGGTCCATCATAAGTTAGAAATCTGGGGCTTGCCGAGGCACAAGCTGAAAGACTCAGCGTTGCCATTGCGCCCAATCCAAATGCTCGACGATCCATGTTTCACTGCCTGCTCATTTTTTTCAGCATTATGCCAGAAAATGGAAAAACTGAAATCACTTTTTGCTGTGTGATTGTTCGGTCAGACGACGTTCGATGCTTTCCAACCGTTCCAAAACCTCATCACGATAGGCGTCGGTTTTCACCTCATCCTCGGCATGGTGTGCATCCTGCATCGAGTTCACGATCAGACCCACCAGCAGGTTCACCACCGCAAAGGTGGTGACCATGATGAAGGGCACAAAGAACACCCAGGCATACGGGTACACCTCCATGACCGGGCGCACGATGCCCATCGACCAGCTTTCCAGCGTCATGATCTGGAACAGCGTATAGGCCGACTGACCCAAGTCACCGAACCATTCAGGGAAAGACGTCGAGAACAGCTTGGTCGAGATTACCGCACCGATATAGAACAGGATCGCCATCAACAGGAACACGCTGGCCATGCCCGGCAGAGCCGAAATGAAGCCTTCGACAACCCGCCGCAGGCGGGGTGCCACCGAGATAACACGTAAAACCCGCAATATTCGTAGCGCCCGAAGCACCGACAGCCCCCCGGCACTGGGAATCAGGGCAATGCCGACGACGATGAAATCAAAGACATTCCAGCCGTTTAGAAAGAACCGCCGCCCAGTGGCCAGCAATTTCATGGCGATCTCGGCCACAAAGATGGTCAGACAGATGCTGTCAAGCGTCACGATCAAGGGGCCGGCGGCCTCCATCAGGGTGGGTGATGTCTCCATCCCCAGCAAAATTGCATTGAAAATGATGACCCCGGTGATGAACCGGCCGAAGATGGGATTTTCAATGATGCCAAGCAGGCGTTGATTGAATCCCATTGTGACTTTCTCCTGTGTGCTCATGATGTGGGCCCCAAGACAAACCGCGCGGCCAGTTCGGTGTGTGATGACCATCGAAATTGGTCCACCACCTGTACCCATTCAAGGGTGTAGCCCGCGTTAACCAGCGTTTTTGCATCCCGGGCGAAGGTGACCGGATTGCACGACACATAAGCGATCACCGGGCGCTGCGCCTGCGCCAGTTCGGATATCTGTGCCTCGGCCCCTGCGCGGGGCGGGTCGATGACGACAGCGTCAAAGCTCTTCAATTCATCCGGCATCAGCGGGCGGCGGAACAGATCGCGGGCCTCGGTGGTGACGCGTTTCAAGCCTTGCGCACGACGCCAGCCCTGATCCAGGGCGTCGGTCATCGCCGCCTCACCTTCGACCGCGTGGACCTCAGCAGTTTCGGCCAGGGGCAGTGAGAAGGTACCGCTGCCTGCAAACAGATCAACAACCCGCTTTGCACTCTGCGTGGCCAGCAAAACCGCCTGCATTAGAGCCTGTTCACCGTCTTTTGTCGCCTGCAGGAACGCACCCGACGGCGGCACAACCCCGGCCACGCCAAACCGCTGCACCGGAGGATGGCGCATCGCGATCACCTCACTATCCCAGCTCAGCCGCGCCAGCCCGTGTTTCTCGGTTGCCTGCGCCAGCGCCAGTTCCAGAGGACCATCCAGAGGCTTGCCGCCCTTGACCGCCACATCCAGACCGCCTTCGGACAGGGTCAAAGTCACCGCCAGTACACCCTTGCGGCTGCCACCCAGAACAGCAAGCGCTTCGGCCACCGGAATGGCCGCGATCAGGGCCGGGTCCAGCAAATGACAGTCAGGAATCTCGGTAATCGTGTCCGAGGCGCGGCCATGAAACCCGGCCAGCGTGCCCTTTTTCGTCCGTCTTACCGCGATTGTCGCCCGGCGGCGCGAGCGTTCCGCAGAGGTGTGGATCGGACGCATCGGCGCCTCCAACCCCTGTGCCGTCAAGGCGGTACGCACTACCTCGACCTTCCAATCGGCCACGAATTCATCCGCGGCGTGCTGCAACTGACAGCCACCGCAGGCCTTGTAGTGGCGGCACCGAGCCTTCACCCGCTCATCCGAGGGCGTTTCAACCCGGATATCGGTCAGCAACTGGCCAACCAACGTGCCGCTGACCACCTCACCCGGCAGGGTCCGGGGTGCGTAAACAGGGCCGTCGGCGATGCCATCGCCCTGATGGCCCAAGCGGGTTATGGTGAACTGCTGCGTCATGGAAGGCCTGATACCGGGGCTTTGCGCGCAACAAAACCCCTTTGCACGCAATGCGCGTTATTCGGCGGCTTCAGCCTGAATGAACCCGCCGGATTGACGGTGCCAGAACCGGGCATAGAGCCCGCCTTGATCCAACAGCGCGTCATGAGTGCCTGTCTCCACAATCCGCCCTTCATCCAAGACAATGATCCGGTCCATCTCGCTGAGCGTGGACAAGCGATGTGCAATCGCCAGCACGGTTTTGCCCTGCATCACCCGGTGAAGCGCTGTCTGGATCGAGGCCTCAACCTCAGAATCCAGCGCGGACGTCGCCTCGTCCAACACCAGTATCGGCGCGTCCTTGAGAATGGCACGGGCCAGGGCGATCCGCTGCCGCTGTCCACCGCTGAGCTTCACACCGCGCTCGCCCAGATGCGCGTCATAGCCGATGCGACCATGGGCATCCTGCAGGCTGAGAATAAACTCATGCGCCTCGGCCTTTTTGGCGGCCGCGATCATCTCATCCTCGTTGGCATCCGGGCGGCCATACAGGATGTTCTCACGTGCTGATCGATTGAACATCGCGGTTTCCTGCGTAACCATGCCGATCTGCCCGCGCAGACTGTCCTGCGTCACATGGCGCACATCCTGCCCGTCAATGCGAATTGCGCCATTTTCCCCGTCATAGAGCCTGAGTAGCAGCGACACCAAAGTCGATTTCCCCGCCCCCGAGGCGCCAACAATGCCCAGCTTCTCTCCCGGGTGAACGGTCATGGTCACTTCAGTTACACCGCCCACATCGCGGCCATAGGCAAAGCTGACATGGTCGAAATCAATCTGTCCTGCCGTTACGGTCAGGCCGGTCGCGTCGGGCACATCCTCGACCCGCTCGCGCTTGGCCAGCGTTTTCATTCCATTTTCGATCTCGCCCACATTGGCATAGAGCCCCATCAGCGTAAAACTGACCCAGCCGGTCATCTGCGAAACACGGATCGAGATCGCACCCGCAGCCACAATATCCCCCGCCGTCGCAACTCCGTTGCGCCACAGCAACAGCGTTGCACCGATCAACAGAACTGGCAGAACACCTGCCAATACCATCAGAATAAAGCGGAAGCTGGCAGACAGTTTGCCGAAGGCCAGCATTTTCTCGCGCAGATCGACCATCGAGCTTCGCGCGGCCTGATCCTCGAACGCGGAATGAGCGAACAGCTTGACGGTCTTGATATTGGTGATCGTGTCGACCACCTGCCCCGACACCATCGCCCGCGCTCCCGCCCGCGCCGAGGACCGCACGCGAATGCGCGGCAGATACCAGCGGATCAGCAGGAAATAGACCGACAGCCAGGCAGCAAAGGGCAGGATTACCAGCGGATGAATAGACCCTAACAAAAGCAAAGAGCCTACAAGTGAGGCCAAGGCGAACACAATTGCGCTGATCGTCTCGGACACCACCGAGGCCATCGCGTTCGACGTCTGCATTTGTTTCTGAGCAATTCGGCCCGCGAAATCGTCATCGAAATAAGTGACCGACTGGCCCAGCGTCCAGCGGTTCAGCTTCGCCAGAACCAGAGGTGGGATGTTGGGCATGACGACATAGTTGTTCGAAAACGCCGAAACCCCGAAAAACACCGGGCGCAACAGCATGAAAAAAGCGGCAACACCCAGAATCGTCCACAAATTGCTGCCTGTCAGGATGTTCTGTGGACCGCTCTCGGTTGCAAGATCGATCACGAGTCCCAGCATCCAGGCCGTCCCGGCCTCCATCGCGCCCGCCGAGGCCGAGAAAAAGGCCGCAACAAAAATCATCGGCCACGCACCCGACAGGCACCAGCGAATAAACGCCCCCAGCGTTTGCGGCGGGGGCGTTTCAGTGTTTTTGAACGGATCGATCAGGTCGGCAACCTTCATTCCGCGGCCTCCGGGTTCAGGAAGCCTCCAGATTGCCGCGCCCAGAACTGGGCGTAAAGCCCACCATGCGCCAACAACTCGGAATGTCCGCCCTGTTCCACGATCCGGCCGCCATCCATGACCAGAATGCGGTCCATCTGGGCAATCGTACTCAGTCGGTGGGCAATTGCGATCACGGTTTTACCTTGCATCATGCCGTAGAGAGTTTCCTGAATCGATGCTTCGACCTCGGAATCCAGGGCGGATGTCGCCTCATCCAACAACAAGATCGGCGCGTCTTTCAGGATCACCCGCGCCAACGTCACCCGCTGCCGCTGACCACCAGAGAGTTTCACGCCGCGTTCCCCTACATGCGCGTCGTAGCCGGTGCGCCCCTGCGGGTCCTGCAGATCGAGGATAAACTCATGCGCCTCAGCCTGTTTTGCAGCGCCGATCATCTGCTCTTCGGTGGCCTCGGGACGGCCATAGAGAATATTGTCCCGCACCGAGCGGTGCAGCAAAGCGCTGTCCTGCTGCACCATACCGATATGACTGCGCAAACTGTCCTGCGTGACGCTTGCAATGTTCTGCCCGTCGATCAGGATCGCCCCCTTTTCCACGTCGTAGAACCGTAAAAGCAGCTTTACTAGGGTCGATTTCCCGGCACCAGACCGCCCGATCAACCCGATCTTTTCGCCGGGATGCATTGTCAGGTTGATATGATCCAGGCCACCTGTCTTGCGCCCGTAATGGTGCGACAGGTCGCGAATGTCGATCTGTCCTTTGGTGAGTTGCAACGGTTTGGCCGCTGGCGCATCCAACAGATCGATGGGTTGGGCAATTGTCTCCATCCCCTCGGCCACAACACCCAGTTGGCGGAAGAAACTGGTCAGTGCCCACATGATCCATCCGGTCATCGCGTTCAGCCGCAGCGTGAGCGCGGTGGCTGCAGCGACCACACCGACAGAGGCACTGCCCTGCATCCACAGGGCAATCGCCCAGCCGACAACGCCGACGATCAGCAGACCGTTCAGCGTGACCAGAACCGCATCCATGATGGTGAAAATCCGCATCTCGACCTGAAAGGTCCGGCGGGTTTCCTCGATGGCTTCGCGGGCATAGTCCAGCTCTTGATCGTCATGGGCAAACATCTTGACCGAGTGGATGTTGGTATAGCTGTCTACGACGCGACCCGTTACCGCTGAGCGCGCATCGGACGCCGCCTGCGATGCCGGGCCAACCCGCGCCACTGTCCAGCGCACCAGCAGGCCATAGAGCACGAGCCAGATCAGCAGCGGCAGAAGCAGCCGTGGATCTGCCGCCATCAACAAGATCGCCGCCCCGATCAGATAGGCCAGCGAGAAAGAAATGGCGTCAAACACCTGAAACACCGCCTCACCCGCCGCGGGCGGTGTTTGCATGATCCGGTTGGCGATGCGACCGGCAAAGTCATTCTCGAACCACCCCACCGATTGCCGCAGCACGTGCTTATGTGCCCGCCAGCGGATCAGGGTGCCGAAGTTCGGCAGGATCGTGTTGTTCAGCAACAGCACGTCGACCACATGCAGCATCGGGCGCAGCAGCAGCACGAACACAGCCATCAGGATCAGTTCAGTGCCGTGGGCCTGCCAGACCTCGGCAGGTGACCCGGACAACAGGTCAACAACCCGACCCATGTAATAGATCAGACCGACTTCGACTGCCGCAACAATGACCGAGATCAGCGCGGCCCAGAAGAAAACCCGCACGAACGGCCGGGAATAGTCCAGCATGAACGGCCACAACCGCGTGTGCGGCGTGTCGGTCTCTTCATACGCAACAAAAGGGTCAACTAGGTTTTCGAAATAGCGAAACATGGAGGATGCTCCGATTGAGCAGGAAATTCAGGACGTGCGAAAACAGATGGCGCCAGAACACCACCCTTACGGGTCAAAGTGTTCCGGCTTTAGCCGAACCAGATCCCGTAATACATTCGCATGCCTCCCTCCAAATCAGGTAACAGGGGCACGTAACCACAATATGATTATTTTGTCATCCCTTTTTGAGACTTCGTCTCAACCGCCCAGCAGGTCCTTGCGATTCAAGGAAAAGCCAGAAGCGATCCAGCGGGTTTCAAGCTCGGCCAGTTTTTTACCCAGCGCGGGGCCGGTGAAGTCAGGGATCAGGTCGGTCGCCTGAACCGGAAAATCGGCGGCGGCACCTTTGCGCAAATCCTGCCGCATGTCTTCGGACCAGGGCTGTTCCAGAAAAGCGCAGCGCAACAGGGTTTCGTGCATCCCGCCTTCTTCCCCATAGCGGAAGCCCAGTTCGGCAATACTGGCGGTGCCTGCGGCCTCATCCCGCATCCGGGTCAGCCGTTGCAACTGCGCCTTGCTCAGGCGCAAGGTTTTGGCGATCTCAGGGGTGGCAATGGCGGCCAGACGTCGGATCGGCTCGGGGGTGACCCCGGCCTGGTGTTCCAAAACGACCAGAGGCGCCAGCGACCGGTCTTCGGCCCCCGGGGTCAGCTGTGCCAGGACACCCGCCTGACGCATGGCAGCAACCGAAGGCGCGGGATCGGGTGCGCCCATAAGCTTCAGCAGCTCGGCCCCGACCCGTTCGCGCGACAGGCCAGCCAGCCCGTCCAGATTGGCCGCAATCGCCGCCAGTGCGTCCGGGTCGAACCCGGCCTCGGCATCGCCATACCAGGCGTGGAACCGGAAATAGCGTAGCGAGCGCAGGTAATCCTCGCGAATTCGGTTTTCGGCCGTGCCGATGAACCGCACCCGTCGCGCCTGCAGGTCGGGCAGACCATTCAACGGGTCCAGCACTGTGCCATCGGGCCGGGCATAGATCGCGTTCATGGTGAAATCGCGGCGCGCGGCGTCCTCTTCCACCTTGTCAGAAAAGGCCACCACAGCACGGCGGCCATCGGTTTTTACATCGCGGCGAAAGGTGGTGATCTCGTGCGGGGCACCACCACTGACCACGGTAATGGTGCCATGATCAATGCCGGTGGGAATAGCCTTGAGACCTGCCGCCTGTGCCAGTTCCATCACCCGCTCAGGGTGCGCATCAGTGGCAATGTCGATATCCGAGACTGGTGCACTCAGCAGCGCGTTTCGAACGCAGCCACCCACAAACAGCGCCTGTGCCCCAGCCCCGGTCAACGCCGCGCAGACCTTTTGTGTTGCCGGGTCAGTAACCCAGTCTTCCGATATTTGCGTCATTCACTCACCCGCGCGGCCAATCCCCGCAACATCCGGGCCGTCGCGCCCCAGATGTAATAAGGACCGAACGGCACAGTGTAATAATTCCTTTTGTGACCCCGCCAACGGCGCGATTCAACGATATAATTCGCAGGGTTGAGCACATGTGCAAGCGGAACCGAGAATACCTCATCAACTTCACCGGGTTCCGGGGTCAGTTGGAACGGTGCCCGTAAGATCGCGACAACCGGCGTCACGGTAAAAGATGTGACGGTCTCATGGGTCGGCAGGTGTCCCAGAATCTCGGGCAAGTCAGGCGGCAGACCGATTTCCTCCTGCGCCTCACGCAGGGCAGTGGCGGTGACATCCACATCGCCCTCATCCTGCTTGCCGCCAGGAAAGGCGATCTGGCCGGGGTGATGTTTCAAGGCCGAGGACCGTTTGGTCAGGATCAGCCGTGGTATTCCGGTTGAAACCGAGATCGGCACCAGAACGCCTGCCGGGCGCAACTTGCGGCCCTCGGGTAAAACGGTTTCCGGGTTAAGGTCGAAATCGCTCGACCCGGGACCAGGGCGGCTGAGCGCCACCCGTAATTGCTCGGTTGGATCAGGTGTCGTCCGCATCAAATCCGACCGTGCCCGGTTCCAGCACATAATGGGCACCGCAGAACTGGCAATCGGCGGTCACTTTGCCCTCGGGCGTTGTCATCTTTTCGATGTCCTTGGCCGAGTAGATCGACAGGCTTTGCCGCACGCGGTCCTCGGAACAGGTGCAGCCGAACTGCACCGCTTGCGCGTCGTAAACCCGCGGCTGTTCCTCGTGAAACAGGCGGACCAGCAGGTCGGTCGGTGCGATCGAAGGCCCGATCAATTCCAGATCTTCGACTGTATCCAGCAGGATATTGACGCGGCCCCAGTTTTCACCCTCTTCACCATCCACCAGATCTTCGGCGGTCAGGATCTGGCCTTCACCCTCGCTGGTTGCCACAAACGGCGAGGCTTTGGGCATGTGCTGTAACATGACCCCGCCGGCGCGCCAGTGCTCACCAACACCCGGCTCGGTCGATTTGCCGAAGCTTAGCGAGAACCGGGTCGGCAGCTGTTCGGACTGCGCAAAATATGCCTCGGCACAGGCGCTGATCGAACCACCGGCCAGAGGTGTGATCCCCTGGTAGGGCTGCGAACCCTTGCCCTGATCGATCATGATGGCGAAATAACCTTCACCCACCTGATCAAACGGCGCGCCATTGGTCAGGCGGTCGCGGTCGAAACTGGCATAGGCGCGGATCCGGGCCGGTTCACCCTCTTGCTTGGGTGCGTAATAATCGGTGGCAATCATGCGCACCGGGCCCTTGGACTGAACCTGCAACGACAGTTTCCAGCGCAGCGAAATGGTCTGGCCGATCAATGCGGTCAGCAGGGCCATCTCGGCCACCAGCGCCTCGACCTTTTCTGGATAATCATGCTGCTTCAGGATGCCGTCGAGTACGCCATCCAGACGGGCCACACGGCCGCGCATATCCGATACATCAAGTTGAAAGGGCAGGACGGTATCGTCCCACGCTATTTTCGTTCCAAGAGACATGGGGTTTCCTTAAACGCCACAGGTTGGCATACCGCCACCATATAGGTCGAACACTTCGGGTTGTAAGGGGCCATACATGATCAGACGGTTCGGTGAAACCCCGCAAGCGGGGCAGAAATACATCAGACGTGTGGGTGTTTATGCATTGTTGCCTCGTGGTCGGCACCTTTTGCTGACTTGTCAGATGGAGCCCGGCCCCGACCTGCAACTGCCCGGCGGCGGGATCGACCCCGGCGAATCACCTGTCACCGCCCTGCACCGCGAAGTGTTCGAGGAAACCGGCTGGCTTGTGGCCGCGGCACGTCGCGTTGGCGCGTTCCGGCGGTTCACCTACATGCCCGAATACGACCTGTGGGCGGAAAAGGTCTGCCTGATCTACCGCGCCCGCCCCGTACGCCGTATCGGCCCGCCGACCGAGCCGTTTCATGAGGCGTTGTGGATGGATACCGCAGATGCAACGCAAATGCTGGGCAATGCCGGTGACCGTCACTTTGCCGCTCAACACCTGAACCGGCTCTAGGGCCCGTTATATTCAAAGAATACGGCCGAGACGTCGTCATCCGTGCCGCTGCCGGGGGCCATGGCCTGTGTCAGGCGCCAGAACATGTCGTCCAGAAACTCGGTCCCGCTGCGGCCGGGGGCGCATTCCAAAGCCATCCGGCGCAGCCCTTCCTCTTCCAACAGCCCGCCACTGGCGAGCCCGCATTCGGTAAAGCCATCTGAATACAGCAACAGCTTGTCGCCGGGATGCAGATAGGTTTCGGTCTGCTGAAACGAGACGTCCGACAGCAATCCGATGGGCAGCCCGCCTTCGCCCAGAAACTCGGTCCTGCCATCGTGGCGCAACACCAGCGGGTGTGGGTGCCCGGCTTGCACCATTTTCAGATGCCCATTGCGCAAGTCAACGATCGCATAAACCATGGTAAAATACTCTTCGACACCCGCATCGGCCATCAGGCGGCAATTGAGCATTTCGGCCACCTGCTCGGGCGGTAGCAGCGCATAGAACTTGTCCATCCGCTTTTCCATCGCCACGTTCTGGTCAAAATGCTTGCTGGACAGATAGCCTCCCAGCCGCGCTGTCATCATCGCCGAGGTGATGCCGTGGCCCGACACGTCGATGCTGTAGAACCCAAGCCGATTGACCCCGGGCGAGAACATTCCCACCAGATCGCCGCCAATATGGCCACAGGGTTTCAGCAACATGCTGACCCGCGACTTGCCGAATTCGCGGGTCAGTTCCGGCACCAACGAGTCCTGAATTTTCCGGGCCTGCATCAGATCCTTGTCGATGGCATCATGCGCCACGCGCAGTTCTTCCAGAGCGGTTTCGATCAACCGGTTTTTCTCGGACAGTTCCCGCTGCATATCTAGAATACGCGCCCCAGCCGAAATGCGCGCGCGCAGCTCATCGGCCTCAAGCGGTTTGATCAGAAAGTCGTCGGCCCCTGCATCCAGTCCTTTTGCCACCTCCTGCTTTTCGCTTTTTGAGGTCAGCAGGATGAAGTAGCTGTACTGCTCACTGTCCAGCGCCCGGAAGGCGCGGCAGAATTCCAGCCCGCTCATCCCCGGCATGACCCAGTCGCTGACCACCAGATCCGGGGGGTAGGCGTGGCACATCTCGATGGCCGCATCACCGCTGTCGGCCTCAAGCACTTCGAAGCCCCATTTTTTTAGCGAGGCAACCAAAATCCGCCGTTGCAGGCGACTGTCATCAACGACAAGTACCTTTTGGATCGCGCCAAAATCCAGCTCTGTCCTGGCCTCTGCCTGACTGCCTTCTGCCACCTGTACCCTCTGCACTGCAACCATACCTGAACGCGCCGACCCTAGCGCGCGGCTATTTAACATCCCGTGAAGGCGTCTTGATTGCGTTGCTTAACCCGCTCTTTACCCGCCTCGGGCTACGCAGGTCATGTCGCGATAAGTGTGGAGAGGCAGAACATGATCGACTGGTCCAGGGTCAGACAGCTGCGGAATGAGGTGGGCGCCGGTGAGTTTGACGAGGTGGTGCAAGTCTTTCTGGACGAAGTGCAGGAAACCATTGAACGGGTGCACCGGGACACAAACCGGGCCGAGTTCGAGCAAAACATGCATTTCCTCAAGGGCAGCGCGCTGAGCCTTGGGTTCGACCGCTTCTCAAGCCTCTGTCAGGATGCCGAACGCAACGCCGCCGCTGGCAAGGCGGCTGAGGTTGATCTGCCCGCGATTTTGAAGATCTATGACGAGTCCCGCACTGTGTTCCTGACTGCCAAGGCCGTGAACCTGACCTAGATCACGAACTGCGCCAATGTCTCGTCTTCGGTGATGTCGGTATAGGTGAACCCGGCCTCATCCAGATGCGCGAACAGGCGGGCGAAGTTTTCGGGCTTGCGGGTTTCGATTCCGATCAGGACCGAGCCGAAATTGCGCGCCGATTTCTTCATGTATTCGAACCGGGCGATGTCATCCTCAGGGCCGAGAATGCTTAGAAACTCCTTCAGCGCGCCGGGGCGCTGCGGCAGGCGCAGGATGAAGTATTTCTTGACGCCGGAGTAACGCTGCGCCCGCTCCTTGACTTCGGGCAGACGCTCGAAATCGAAATTACCGCCTGAGGTGACGCAGACCACAGTCTTGCCACGAATAAAGCTTTGGACATCAACAATGGCCTCGATCGCCAGTGCGCCGGCGGGCTCCAGCACGATGCCTTCGACATTCAGCATCTCGATCATGGTAGTGCAGATGCGGTCTTCGGACAGGACCAGCACGTCGGACAGATGGCGATCCTTCAACAGCTCAAAAGGTTTCGCACCGATTTTCCCCACAGCCGCGCCGTCGACAAAGTTGTCCACCTGATCCAGCGCCACCGGATGCCCCGCCGCCATCGCCGCGTGCAGGCAAGCCCCACCCTTAGGCTCGACAAACAGGCAATGGGTCCGGTCGCCGAACCACGTCGCCACGCCCGAGGACATGCCACCGCCACCCACCGGCAGGATCACGTGATCGGGCAAGCCGCCCAACTGGGCCTCAATCTCAACGGCCAATGACGCCTGACCTTCGATCACATCCTCATCGTCGAACGGAGACAGAAAATGCCCGCCCTGCTGTGCACACCAAGCTTGCGCGGCCGCCAATGTGTCGTCGAAATAGTCGCCGATCAGGTGAATCTCGGTATTGTCGCCGCCAAAGATGCGGGTCTTTTGGATTTTCTGCTGCGGCGTCGTCACCGGCATGAAGATCACACCCTTCACGCCCAGATGCTTGCACATATAGGCCACGCCTTGCGCGTGGTTGCCCGCACTGGCGCAGACAAAAAGGTCCTGCCCCTGCTGCTTGCGCATGGCATTGAACGCGCCGCGGATCTTGTAGGACCGCACCGGGCTCAGGTCTTCCCGCTTGAGCCAGATATCCGCGCCATAGCGGTCGGACAGATGGGCATTCCGCTGCAGAGGTGTGGGCGGAAACACGGTGCGCATTGCCTGTTCGGCGGTGCGGGCGCGGGTCATGAAATCAGTCATGACCGTTTCACTGCCGTATCACCGCCGAAAGGGCAAGGAATACATATGTGTACGTGGCTCAGGAGAGGTCGCGTTTTTCAACACAAACCCCATAAAACGTTGTCAGAACGCTCAAACTGGTCATTGCAATCACCCAGTTCACAACAGACTGAAGCACAAACCCAAGAAGTTCAGAAAACGCTCCGAAAAACCCTGATACAAGACCAAGAGCAAAGCCAAACGCGCCCAAAATTACAAAAACGAGCAGGACCGCCGTCGCAATGGGCCGCGTAGCACGCCACGAGTCATCAAGCTTAATTGGCTTACCTACAGCGCTTGCTGGAAGCACCAAGCTAAGCCGCTGAATAACCCAAAACATGAAAATCAACCCGACGACCAAAAGAGCTCCGCCAAACAATGAAAGCGAACCGCCTGCAAAACCTCCGGCTGCGTAAACTACGCCGAACAGCAGAGCTCCCAAACCTATGAGGATCGCCCCCAACAAGAAACCCCATCCAAAATACGAAACGATGCGTGCCCCGTTGAAATCCGGAAATGTTTTTTCCGGGTACTCTTCCAGCAGGCAATAACGATGCCATGAAACGGCCACCCAAAGGGCCGCAACGTAGTTCAAAAGGCCAAACAGCAATACGCCGCCAAACTCTCCTTGTTCTCCGCTGAGATAGGCCGGCCCCTTAACAATGAACAGCACCACCCCCAGTAAGGAAACTGCAATGATCGGAGAAGACACGCGCAACGCAGTTCCGAAATCATTGAAAATCATCCCAAGCGCATGTTTGAAAATCTGCCAACTCAACATCGAAAACCGCCCTCTCAACCAATCCTTGTTCTCTTTGCACCCGTTTCACCCCAATTCCCGCCCAGCGTCAACGCAGATAACTTGCCCCCGCTTTCAAAACCCGTTAGGGGCCAAGCGTTCTACGCATAAAGGGAAGTCAGATGTCCGCGCCCAAGAAAGTTGTTCTGGCCTATTCCGGTGGCCTTGATACCTCGATCATCCTGAAATGGTTGCAGACCGAGTATGGCTGTGAGGTCGTCACCTTCACCGCCGATCTGGGTCAGGGTGAGGAACTGGAACCCGCCCGCAAGAAGGCCGAGATGCTGGGGATCAAGCCCGAGAACATCTATATCGAGGATATCCGCGAAGAGTTCGTCCGGGACTTCGTCTTCCCCATGTTCCGCGCCAACGCACAGTACGAAGGCCTGTATCTGCTGGGCACCTCGATCGCGCGCCCGCTGATCTCGAAACGTCTGGTTGAGATTGCTGAAGAAACCGGTGCTGACGCCGTAGCACATGGCGCGACCGGCAAGGGCAACGATCAGGTTCGCTTTGAGCTGGCAGCTTATGCGTTGAACCCCGAGATCAAGGTTATTGCCCCATGGCGTGAATGGGATCTGACCAGCCGTACCAAGCTGCTGGAGTTTGCCGAAGCAAACCAGATCCCGATTGCCAAGGACAAACGCGGCGAGGCACCCTTCTCGGTCGATGCCAACCTGTTGCACACCTCGTCGGAAGGTAAGGTTCTGGAAGACCCCGCCGACATGGCGCCCGACTATGTCTATCAGCGCACCGTCCACCCCGAGGATGCGCCGAACGAGCCCGAGTACATCGAGATCGGTTTTGAAAAAGGCGACGCGGTCAGCATCAATGGCGAAGCGATGAGCCCCGCCACCATCCTGACCAAGCTGAACGAATATGGCGGCAAGCACGGTATTGGCCGTCTGGACCTGGTCGAAGGTCGTTTCGTGGGTATGAAATCGCGCGGCATCTATGAAACGCCGGGCGGCACCATCCTGCTGGAAGCACACCGTGGCATCGAATCCATCACCATGGACCGCGGCGCGATGCACCTGAAAGATCAGCTGATGCCGCAATATGCCGAATTGATCTATAACGGTTTCTGGTACTCGCCCGAGCGTGAGATGCTGCAGGCCGCAATTGACAAGAGCCAAGAACACGTCACCGGCACCGTCCGCGTGAAACTGTACAAAGGCCTGGCCTCGACCGTTGGCCGCTGGTCGGATCACTCGCTCTATTCCGAAGCACATGTGACCTTTGAGGAAGATGCAGGCGCTTACGATCAGAAGGACGCGGCAGGCTTCATCCAGTTGAACGCGCTGCGCCTGAAACTGCTCGCAGCACGGGACAAACGCCTGAAGTAGAGGAACTTCTGCACAAAAAAGTTGAATTGACCGGACGGGTCGCAACTTTGCCGCAGAATTGCCCGGTTGGTTGAACACACAGAACGGGTCGGCCCAGTAAGGAGTCCGGCCCGTTTTTCATTCAATCCAATCGAGGCATTCATGCAGGCAGATCACCGACAGGAACCCCCGGCAGAATTTGAGTTTCGGGGATCAGCGAGCGAGTACTTCGGCATCTGGATCGTAAACCTGCTGTTGTCGCTATTGACCTTTGGCATCTACAGCGCCTGGGCCAAGGTGCGCACGAAAAAGTACTTTTACCAGAACACCTATGTCGCCGGGCGCAGCTTTGACTATCACGCGACGGGCGCGCAGATCCTGATCGGGCGGCTGATCGTGATCGCCGGGATCATCGCCTTCACCGTTCTGGGCGCAATTCCGCTGGTGAACCTGGTCATGTTGCTGGGTTTGGTGTTCCTGATCCCCTACCTGCTGGTGCGGTCCTTGCGGTTTCAGGCACGCATGTCCAGCTGGTCGAACGTGCGGTTCGATTTTCAGGGCACATGGGGGTCGGCCGCGGCCAACTATTTCCTATACCCCCTCATCGCGGCGCTGACGATCTATACCACATGGCCCTTCGTGACCCGCTCGATCCAGAGGTTTCACGTGAACGGGCACAGCTTCGGCACCACGCCTCTGCATTTCGACAGCCCGATCGCGCCTTTTTACAAGGCCTTTCTGGCAACAGCTGCCTGGGTCATTGTCAGCGTTGCCGTGATCGGTACCCTGCTGGGAGTGAACCTGTCCACGTTCGACGCATTTCTGGCCCTTGAAGACAACCCCGAAGACATCACGGCAATCCTGGCCGTTTTCACGATCTACGCATTTCTTCTGCTGGTGCTGGTTCCAGCAACGATCATTTATCGCGCCATGGTTCGCAATACGGTCTACAACTACACTATTCTGGGCGACGGGCACCGGTTCTATTCGGATGTGAACGCCCTGCGTCTGCTGTGGATTTCCGTTTCGAATGCTGTAATTGTCGCGATTACACTGGGTCTGATGCTGCCCTGGGCGCATGTACGCCGGGTACGCTATCTGGCCAATCACACCACATTCGTCCCTGCCGGTCCGCTGGATGATTTCGTGGGCGACGTCAGCGCACAAGTCAGTGCCATTGGCGACGCCTACGGGGATATCGAGGGCTTTGACATCGGCATCGCGGTCTGACCTTTGAGCACGTTTCCCGAAGATATCGGCGCGCCTGTCCACGGGCGCGCCTATCCGCCTCTCAGCTCGCGCGAGATCCCTGCGCGGCTGGCAGTGGGCACCAATACCGTCTGGCTGATTGGCGATCAGGGTCAGATCCAGACCCGCTGCACCCCCGAAGAGCTGTCGGTGGAGACCCGCGTCGGATCAACCGAACGGCGGGTGAAATTCCCGGACGGCACCCTGTTTCTGACCGACAAGCACGCAGCGCTCGAGCATCTGATCGCCGACTCCAGCGGATCGCGCCTGCATCAGGCAGAGAAGTTCCACCCCCGTCTTATCCTTGTCACACTGGCCAGTCTGGTCGCGATCTGGGGTGTGTGGAAATACGGGCTTTCGGTGCTGGTGGCGCTGGCGGTGTGGATGACCCCTCCGCCGCTTGTGGCCGCCATTGATGCCGGTGTGATGCAGGCGCTGGATCAGATCATGACCGAGCCCAGCGCCCTGAGTGATCGGGACAAAGCCAGGGTTCAGGACAGCTTCGACCGGGTTCTGGCGGCGCTGGGTCCCGCAGCCGAGGATCACGACTACACTCTGGAATTCCGCGACCTTCCGGGAATGGGTCCGAACGCTTTTGCCCTGCCGGGTGGCACGATTGTGGTGACCGACGACCTGGTGCGGCGGGTCTCAACCGATGCGCTGGCCGGGGTGATCGGGCATGAGATCGGGCATGTGGCCGAACAGCACGGGCTGACACAAATCTACCGCTCGCTTGGAGCGTTTGTGCTGATCGGGATGATGGCGGGCGATACCGGCCCGGTGCTGGAACAGGTGCTGCTGGAAGGTAACCTGATCCTGTCCCTGTCCTATTCCCGCCAGCACGAGTTGGCAGCGGACCAGTTCGGCGTCGATCTGGCCAAAAAGGCTGGTTTCGACCCCAATGGCCTGTCGGACTTCTTCGAGTTGCTGGAACAGGAATTCGGCGATCAGGATATAGATTGGCTCAGCACGCACCCACGGTTCGAGGATCGTCTGGAAAACCTGAAATCCGTGACCCAAGGTCACTAGGCGCGGGCTATTGCCTGCGCCCCGACTGCCCCCTAACCCTGTGGCTGAAACAGGAGGGGCCCCCATGACACTTGCCGCTATCGCCGATGGCATTCAGAAAAATCTGGTCGGGCGCAGCTTTGAAGGCTCGTTGAAATTCGACTGCGGCGATGACGGCGTCATCGTGCTGGCCGACAATCAGGCCAGCACGCAGGATCGCGACACCGATTGCACCATCCGCATCTCGCAGGACAACCTGACCAAGCTGCTGACCGGCAAGCTGAACCCGATGACCGGGGTGGCACTGGGCAAGCTCAAGATCTCGGGCAATATGGGTGTGGCGATGAAGCTGGGGCAACTGTTGGGCTGAGGCGATAAACTCGTCTCACCACCGCGTGACAAACCATGTCAGCGGATTGCGCCGGTGCATAAGTCAGGGCAGCCTGATCCCGAAAGGAGCCCTGCCATGACCCGCATCGCCTATTTCGACTTCGTCAAGCCAACGCTGCTGTTTGCTTTGATCGCGCTGGCCGCCCTGCTGCGCGCCGCGCCCGCGCCGGCCGCCGGGACCGAGACCCTGACAGTTGCGGGGGGCTGTTTCTGGTGTGTCGAATCCGATTTCGAATCCGTACCAGGCGTGATCGGAGCGGTCTCGGGCTTTACCGGCGGTAAAACCGCAAACCCGACCTATGATCAGGTTACCAAAGGCGGCACCGGTCATTACGAGGCGGTCCAGATCACCTTTGACCCGGCCCGGGTGTCCCGTGAAACGCTGCTGAACATGTTCTTCCGCTCGGTCGATCCAACCGATGCAGGCGGTCAGTTCTGCGACCGGGGGGACAGTTATCGCACGGCGATTTTCGTCTCTAACGCGGGGGAAAAGGCGCTGGCGCAGCAGGCCAAGGCTGATGCGCAGCGCGCCTTGGGGCAAACGGTTGTCACGCCGATCCTGCAGCAAGGCGCGTTCTTTCCGGCAGAAGCCTATCATCAGGATTATTACAAGGGCACCAAGCTGGTCCTGACCCGCTTTGGCCCCAAGCGCCAGCACAGCGCCTACAAAGCCTATCGCAAAGCCTGTGGCCGCGATGCCCGGGTCAAGCAACTCTGGGGCAGCGCGGCGCCGTTTGCCGGGTCTTAATCGAACCGCGCCTCGTGCACTTCTTTGAGGTCGGGGATCACATCCGCCGTTCCGTGCCGCGTGACCATCAGGGCCGCGGCACGATTTGCCTGGGCGATGGCTTGCGCCATCGGCATCCCGTGATCCATTCCCGCCAGGACATATCCGGTGAACGTATCGCCGGCACCTGTAGTATCCACGGCTTGCACCTTATGGGCGGGAAAGTCCGAGGCCTCGCCGCGATGGTAATACCGCGCGCCTTTTGAGCCCAACGTGACGATCACATGTTCGATATTCAGGTCGGTCACCGATTGTCCGGTGGCATCGCGCAACTGCTCGGCCTCGACCTCATTCAGGATCAGAAAATCCAGATAGGGCAATACGGCCTGCACCGCCGCGGCCTGAAACGGGGCTGCGGCGTAGCAGACGGACAAGCCCAGCGCACGGGCTATCTTTGCGGCCTCGACCTGCAGGGTGGTTTCGTTCTGCATCACCAGCAGATCACCCTGCGATGCAGAGGACAGCGCCTGCCCTAGCTGGTCCGGCGTGATTGCGTGGTTCGAACCCGGAAACAGGATGATATTATTCTCGCCCTGCGCATCCACAGCAATGATGGCGTGACCGGTGGGTACATCGACCTCAGCAACATAGCGGGTGTCGACGCCGTATTCCGTCAACCGATCCCGCGCCCAGCGCCCATCTGGCCCCACGGCCCCGATATGCGCCACCTGTGCCCCGGCTCGCGCCGAGGCCACGGACATATTTGCCCCCTTGCCACCCAGAAACCGATCCAGTCGATTGGCCGAAAGGGTCTCTCCCGGCCCAGGCAGGTGCGGCACATCATAAATCATGTCCGCGTTGATCGAGCCGAGATTCCAGATCGTCATGGTTTGCCCGAAATATCGCACGAGGCCAGAATGGCCATGTTCAGGATGTCATTCGCCGTCGAGACGGTCGAACAGATCTGGATCGGCTTGTCGACACCCGACAGGATTGGGCCGATCACCGTGGCGCCACCCATTTCCTGCATCAGCTTGGTCGAAATCGACGCCGAGTGCCGTGCGGGCACGATCAGGATATTCGCAGGGCCGGTCAGACGCTGGAACGGGTAACCCGCCTGTTGGTCCACGTTCAGGGCCACATCCACGGTCATTTCGCCTTCGTATTCGAAATCGACACCGCGTTGGTCCAGAACGGCAGGAGCGCGGTGCATTTTCTCGGCCCGTTCCGACACCGGGTAACCGAAGGTTGAAAAGCTGACGAAAGCCACGCGCGGCTCAAGCCCCATGTGGCGGGCCACGGCGGCCGCCCGTTCGGCAATATTCGCCAAGTCGTTCTCATCCGGCCATTCATGCACCAGCGTATCCCCGATCAGAACGATGCGGCCCTTGTGCAGCAGCGCGGTGACACCGGCCGCACCATGGGCCGCGTCAGCGTCGAACACGTGGTTGATCCGGTCCAGAACATGCGCCGATTTGCGCGTGGCCCCGGTTACCAGACCGTCGCCATGCCCGTGCGCCAGCATCAGGGAGGAGAACACATGCCGGTCGCGGGCGGCCAGCCGGTGAATGTCCTTGCGGTCAAACCCCTTACGCTGCAGGCGTTTATACAGGAAGTCGTTATAGGTATCGAGATGCGCGGTGTTGGCGGCATTCACCACTTCCAGCTCGCGCACGGCATCGCCCAGACCGGCCTCTTCCAGCTTTTTCTTGACGTCCTCGACACGACCCACGACCAGCGCCTTGCCAAAGCCCGAACGCTGATAGGTCACCGCCGCGCGCAGCACGCGGGGATCGTCGCCCTCGGCAAAGATCATGCGGCTTTGGGCCTGGCGCGCACGGGCGTTCAGGCCGCGCAGGATGCTGGCGGTCGGATCCATGCGGGATTTCAGACTCAGCTCATACGCGTCCATGTCGATGATCGGACGGCGGGCCGCGCCGGTATCCATACCCGCCTTGGCCACGGCGGGTGGGATACGGTGGATCAGACGCGGATCGAACGGCGTTGGAATAATATAGTCGCGACCAAAGGTCAGCGATTTGCGATAGGCCATGGCGACCTCATCCGGCACATCCTCGCGCGCCAGACGGGCCAGCGCGTGTGCACAGGCGATCTTCATCTCGTCATTGATGGCGCGGGCGTGAATATCCAGCGCGCCCCGGAACAAGTAAGGGAAGCCCAGAACGTTGTTCACCTGATTCGGGTAGTCGCTGCGACCGGTAGCGACGATGGCATCCACGCGGACCTCATGGGCTTCTTCCGGTGTGATCTCGGGATCGGGGTTCGCCATGGCGAAGATCACCGGGTTGTCGGCCATGCTGGCAACCATATCCTGCGTCACCGCCCCTTTGACCGACACGCCCAGGAACACGTCGGCACCTTTCATCGCATCTTCCAGCGTTCGCAGATCGGTGGTGATCGCGTGGGCCGATTTCCACTGGTTCATGCCCTCGGTCCGGCCCTGATAGATCACACCCTTGGTGTCACAGACGATGCAGTTCTCATGCCGCGCGCCCATCGACTTAAGCAGTTCGATGCAGGCAATCCCCGCCGCCCCCGCACCATTCAGGACGATCTTCACATCCTCGATCTTCTTACCCGAGATATGCAGCGCGTTCAGCAGGCCCGCCGCACAGATCACTGCTGTGCCATGCTGGTCATCGTGGAAGACCGGAATATCCATCTCTTCCTTTAGGCGTTGTTCGATGATGAAACACTCGGGCGCCTTGATGTCTTCCAGATTGATGCCACCGAAGGTCGGTCCCATCAGCCGCACCGCACGACAGAACTCATCCGGGTCCTCGGTGTCCAGCTCGATATCGATCGAGTTCACGTCGGCGAACCGTTTGAACAGGACTGATTTGCCTTCCATTACCGGTTTCGACCCCAGTGCGCCCAGATTTCCAAGGCCCAGAACCGCGGTCCCGTTCGAGATCACCGCAACAAGGTTGCCCTTGTTGGTATAGTCATACGCCGTCTCAGGCGCTTCGGCGATGGCTTCACATGGAACAGCAACTCCCGGGCTGTAGGCCAGCGACAGATCGCGCTGCGTGGTCATGGGAACGGTGGCTTGCACCTCCCACTTGCCGGGGGTCGGATCGAGGTGAAAGGCCAGCGCCTCTTCTTTGGTGATCTTCGTTTTGGGCATCTTTTTGGTCGTTTCCATGACTTCGGGGCTGTCGCCTCATAACGCAGGAGAACGCGCGCCTCAACGAGAATGAGTTTTCGGCTTTTACAGAAGATGCGGGATTTGTAAGGTCGCGCCCGGAACACGCCAGAAAGGGACCGCTTTTGTCCATAGTCACGCCGATGATGGCGCAATATCTCGAGATCAAAGAGGCCCATTCGGACGCCCTGCTATTTTACCGCATGGGCGATTTCTACGAGATGTTTTTCGAAGACGCGGTGAACGCGGCCGAGGCGCTGGACATCGCCCTGACCAAGCGCGGCAAGCACAATGGCGAAGATATCCCGATGTGCGGTGTCCCAGTGCATTCGGCCGAAGGGTACTTGTTGACCCTGATCCGCAAAGGCTTTCGCGTCGCCGTCTGCGAACAGATGGAAAGCCCGGCTGAGGCGAAGAAAAGAGGCTCTAAATCGGTTGTAAAACGCGATGTGGTGCGTCTGGTGACCCCCGGCACACTGACCGAGGACGCCCTGTTGGAAGCCCGTCGCCACAACTTCCTGGCCGCCTATGCCGAAGTCCGGGACGAGGCGGCGCTGGCCTGGGCAGATATCTCGACCGGCGCGTTTCACGTGATGCCTTTGACCTCCGTCCGCCTCAGCCCAGAGCTGGCGCGGCTGGCCCCGTCCGAGTTGATCGTGGCCGATGGTGTACAGGACAAGCTGGGAGAACCGGTGCGCGATCTGGGGATCTCATTAACCCCGGTTGGGCGGGCCAGCTTCGACAGCACCGCCGCCGAAAAACGCATCTGCGGATTGTTTCACGTGGGCGCGCTGGACGCGTTTGGTTCGTTTGGGCGCGCCGAGATTTCGGCCATGGGCGCGCTGATCGACTATCTCGAGATTACGCAAAAGGGCAAACTGCCCCTTTTGCAAACACCGCTGAAGGAATCCGAAGACCGCGTTGTACAAATTGACGCCGCCACGCGCCGCAATCTGGAACTGACGCGATCCCTGTCGGGGGGTCGCGCCGGATCACTGTTGTCCGTGATCGACCGAACCGTGACGCCGGGCGGCGCGCGCTTGCTGGAGCAACGCCTCTCCAGCCCCTCACGCAATTTAGATGTAATCCATGCCCGGTTGGACGCGGTGTTCTACGCCACCGATGACAGCCTGACCGCCTCGGACCTGCGCGAAGCGCTGCGCAAAACCCCCGATCTCGACCGCGCCTTGTCTCGCCTGTCGCTGGACCGCGGCGGCCCCCGCGATCTGGCCGCCATTCGCAACGGGCTGACCCAAGCCGCGGCAATTGCCGGAATTTGCGAGGGTCAGGACCTGCCGGTTTTGCTGGCGACCGCTTTGCAAAACCTCGTGGGTTTTGATGATCTGCTGAACCTGCTGAACGAGGCCCTTGTCGCTGAACCGCCCCTTTTGGCCCGCGACGGCGGTTTCATCGCCCCCGGTTTCGACGCCGAGCTGGACGAAGCCCGCACCCTGCGCGACGAAGGCCGCTCGGTCATCGCCGGATTTCAGCAGAAATACGCGGAACATACCGGCATCACCTCGTTGAAGATCAAACACAACAACGTGCTGGGCTATTTCATCGAAACCACGGCCACCCATGCCGAGAAGATGCTGAACCCGCCATTCTCCGAGACCTATATCCACCGCCAGACCACCGCCAATCAGGTGCGGTTCACAACTGTGGAACTCTCCGAGATCGAAACCCGCATCCTGAACGCCGGAAACTTGGCGCTGGAGATCGAAAAGCGGCTCTATCAAAGGCTTTCTGATGGTATTCTGGCCCTTGCTGCCCATCTTAACCAGGCCGCCCGCGGGCTGGCCGAGCTGGATTTGACCACTGCTCTCGCCGATCTGGCGCGTGGAGAAAACTGGTGCCGTCCGCAGGTCGACACCTCGCGCGCCTTTGATATACAGGGTGGCCGTCACCCCGTCGTGGAACATGCGCTGCGCCAGCAAAGCGGCGACGCCTTTATTGCCAACGACTGCGATCTGAGTGCTGACCAAGGCGCTGCGATCTGGTTGCTGACCGGTCCCAACATGGCTGGTAAATCGACTTTCCTGCGCCAGAACGCCTTGATCGCACTGCTGGCCCAAATGGGCAGCTATGTCCCTGCGGAACAGGCGCATATCGGTGTCGTCAGTCAGCTTTTCAGCCGGGTCGGAGCCTCGGACGATCTGGCCCGGGGCCGCTCGACCTTTATGGTCGAGATGGTTGAAACCGCCGCCATCCTGAATCAGGCAGATGACCACGCGCTGGTCATTCTGGACGAAATTGGTCGCGGTACCGCCACTTATGACGGCCTGTCCATCGCCTGGGCCACGCTGGAACATCTGCACGCCGCTAACAAATGCCGCGCGCTTTTCGCCACCCACTACCACGAATTGACTGCTCTGGCCGGTAATCTGGAAGGTGTCGACAACGCCACCGTCGCCGTCAAGGAATGGGAAGGCGAGGTGATCTTCCTGCACGAGGTTCACAAAGGCGCCGCCGACCGGTCCTATGGTGTTCAGGTTGCGCAGTTGGCTGGCCTACCTGCCTCGGTCGTGGAGCGCGCCCGCGTGGTTTTGGATCAACTGGAGAAAACTGAACGCGAAGGTGGCAAACAGAAAGCCCTGATCGACGACCTGCCGCTGTTCTCAGCCGCCCCGCCGCCGCCTCCGGCGCCCAAAACCTCACCGGTTACGGATTTGCTGGATGACATCCTGCCGGATGAATTGACCCCGCGCGAAGCCCTGGATCTGATCTACAAACTGAAAGAGGCGGCCAGAACCTGACCGCCTCGACACTGTTCAGTACCATAGCCTCTTAGCTTGCGGGCGTCGATGACACGCCAACCTGCGCCGGGCGCAGCAAGCGGTCATGCAGCATGAAACCTTCGGCTGAAACCTGAATGATGTCACCAGCACGGGTACCGGGCACCGGCGCTTCGAACATGGCTTCATGGATATTCGGATCGAATCGGTCACCAACCTCGGGCGTGATGACTTCAATTCCGTGTTTCTGGAACACGTCCTTCAGCGCGCGCATGGTCAGTTCCACTCCTTCCAGCAGGCCAGCAGCAACTTCTTTCTGCTCATCGGTCGCCGCTTCAAGTGCGCGTTTCATGTTGTCATAGACCGGCAGCATGTCACGCGCCAGCTTCGACCCACCATACTGTTCCGCATCCCGGCGGGCTTTGTCACCACGCTTGCGCGCATTCTCGGCATCCGCCAAGGCGCGCATGAACTTGTCCTTGTAATCGTCACGCTCGGCACGCAGCTCATCCAGTTCCAGCGCTTCGTCGCTGAATTCCGCGATTTCTTCCGCCAGCTCTTCCGCTTCGGCCGTTGCGATATCGTCCAGAAAATCTTCGTTCTTGGGCTCTGCCATCTCTTACCCTCTAGCTCCGGTCGGATATCAGCTTGCCGACCAGTTGCGCCGTATAATCCACGATCGGCACGATCCGTCCATAATTCAGACGCGTAGGCCCGATGACCCCGACCGCACCGATTATCTTTCGATCAGCGTTCATATAAGGAGACACCACCAAAGAGGAACCCGAAAGTGAGAAAAGTTTGTTCTCAGAGCCGATAAAAATGCGCACACCCTCGCCTTCTTCGGCCAATTCGAGGAATTCGGCGATGTCACGCTTGCGTTCGAGATCGTCAAACAGGGTTCGGATACGGTCCAGTTCCTCTTGCTGACCCGGTTCATTCAGCAGATTCGCCCGTCCGCGTACGATCAGACGGGCCGAGTCGCCTCCGTCCCCGTCCCAGGCGGCCATACCGCTTTCGACCATCGCCCGCGCCAGCGCGTCGATCTCTTGCTTACGGGCGTCGATCTGGGTCTGCATCTGACGGCGTACTTCACCCAGTGTTCGCCCCTCGATCAGCGCGTTCAGGAAATTCGCCGCCTCGCGCATAGAACTGGGCGTCTGCCCGGGTGGCGGCGTGAACAGGCGGTTTTCCACCTGACCGTCCGAGAACACCAAAACCACCAAAGCCCGGTCATGACCCAGAGAAACGAACTCAATATGCTTGATCTCGGCCTCATGCTTGGGTGTCAGCACCAGCGAGGCGCCTTGTGTCACGTGTGACAATGCCGCACCCACACGATCCAGCATTCCGCCCACATCACCTGCGTTAGAGCCTAACGTCTCGTCCAGTTTCTGCCGATCATCCGCACCCAGATCGCCGACTTCAAGCAACCCATCCACGAACATACGCAGACCCTGCTGTGTTGGAATCCGTCCCGCACTAACATGCGGGCTGTCCAATAAGCCCAGAAACTCCAGATCCTGCATCACGTTCCGCACTGTCGCGGCACTGACCTTTTCCGATAGGGTACGGGTCAGGGTACGGCTACCGACGGGCTCGCCGCTATCCAGATAGCTTTCTACGATCAACCGGAATACTTCGCGTGACCGGTCGTTCATCTCATTCAGAATTTTGCTCGCTTCGCTCATCGGCGGCCCCCTGCTGGGTCGTCATTAAATCGCAGGCAAATGAAAGGTCAATCGGGGTTGCATCGTAACGCCGCGGGGCGTTATCCCCAACCCAGCAATCAAAGGATTTTTCATGCGACCCTCAGGACGAGATTTAAGCGAAATGCGCACCGTTTCAATCGAAACGGGGTTCACCAAACATGCCGAAGGTTCCTGCCTGATAAAAATGGGCGACACCCACGTGCTGTGCACCGCCACGATCGAAGATCGCGTGCCGCCCTTCATCAAAGGCTCGGGCCTGGGTTGGGTAACTGCCGAATACGGAATGCTGCCCCGTGCGACCAACACCCGGATGCGGCGTGAGGCTGCAAGCGGCAAGCAGGGCGGTCGCACCGTTGAAATCCAGCGCCTGATCGGCCGCGCCCTGCGCGCCGGTGTGGATCGGGTTGCGCTGGGTGAACGCCAAATCACTGTGGACTGCGATGTGATCCAGGCCGATGGCGGCACCCGCTGCGCGTCGATCACCGGTGGTTGGGTTGCACTGCGCCTGGCCGTGAACAAGCTGATGAAGGCGGGTGACGTGATATCCGATCCGCTGGTCGATCCGGTTGCCGCAGTGTCTTGCGGTATCTATGCCGGTCAGCCGGTTCTGGATCTCGACTACCCCGAGGACAGTGAGGCAGGCGTGGACGGCAACTTCATCATGACCGGTTCCGGCAAACTGATCGAAGTGCAGATGAGCGCCGAAGGCTCGGTCTTCAGCCGCACCCAGATGGATCAGTTGATGGATCTGGCTGAAAAAGGCGTGGCCGAACTGGCTGCTGCGCAAAAGGCCGCCACTGCATGACCCGCAAGTTCGACAGCGACAAGCTGCTGGTGGCCACGCATAACAAAGGCAAACTCGAGGAGATGGCCCATCTCCTCGAACCCTTTGGCGTGACGGTCATTGGCGCGGCAGAGATGAACCTGCCCGAACCGGAGGAAACCGAGGACACATTCGTCGGCAACGCCCGGATCAAAGCCCATGCCGCCGCCAAGGCGACCGGCCTGCCTGCCCTGTCGGACGATTCCGGGATCACTATCGATGCGCTGGGCGGCGCACCAGGTGTTTACACCGCCGATTGGGCCGAAACCGGCAACGGCCGCGATTTCCTGATGGCGATGACCCGCGCCCATGACGAGCTGGAGGCGAAGAACGCCGCCCATCCCCGCACCGCACAGTTCCGCAGCACGTTGGTTCTGGCCTGGCCAGACGGCCATGACGAGGTGTTCGAGGGTATCGCCCCCGGCCATCTGGTCTGGCCGATCCGGGGCGAAGGCGGATTTGGTTATGACCCGATGTTTGTCCCCGACGGGTACGACATTACCTTTGCCGAAATGGATCGCTGGGAAAAGAACAAGATCAGCCATCGCGGCCGCGCGGTGGAGATGTTCGTGAAAGGCTGCTTTGGCGGATGATTGGCGCAACGGGGGCTTTGGCCTGTATGTGCATTGGCCTTTTTGCGAGGCCAAATGCCCCTATTGTGACTTCAACAGCCATGTTTCCCATAATATTGATCAAAAACAATGGCTTAGATCTTACTTAAGCGAGTTGCGCCGTTCGGCCGCTGTAACGCCTGACCGCGTCCTGAACACGATCTTCTTTGGCGGCGGCACCCCGTCCCTGATGGAGCCCGACACCGTCGCCGCCGTCATCGACGAGGCTCGTGCCCTTTGGCGGCCATCCAATGACATGGAAATCACGCTCGAGGCCAATCCCGGATCAGTTGAGGCTGGTCGCTTTGCCGCCTATCGCGATGCTGGCGTGAACCGCATCTCGATGGGTGTGCAGGCCTTGAACGACGAAGACCTGCGCCGACTGGGTCGCATTCACACCGTGGCCGAGGCCCGCGTCGCCTTTGACATCGCCCGCAATTGTTTTGACCGGGTGAGCTTTGACCTGATCTACGCCCGCCAGCATCAAACCCCGGATGCCTGGCGCGCGGAACTGACCGAGGCACTGTCGATGGCCGTCGACCACCTGTCGCTGTACCAGCTGACCATCGAGGAAGGCACAGCGTTTGGCGACCGCTACGCCATCGGAAAACTGCGCGGGTTGCCTGAGGATGACAGCGCCGCCGATATGTATCTGGCGACGCAAGAAATCTGCGAGGCACACGGCCTGCCCGCCTATGAGGTGTCCAACCACGCCAGACCCGGCGCGGAATCGCTGCACAACCTGATCTATTGGCGCTATGGCGATTATGTCGGTGTCGGACCCGGGGCGCATGGGCGCATCACGCTGAACGGTCAAAAACTGGCGACGGAAACCTATTTGTCGCCTGCCGCGTGGCTGAACGCTGTTGAAAGCGGGTCCGGAGAAAAAGAGCGCACCACACTTTCACGGCAAGATCAGGCAAATGAATACCTTATAATGGGTCTACGTATCAGGGAGGGGCTAGATATTGATAGATATAACAATTTATCAGACCTACCTTTGCCACAGGATAAACTGTCTGATCTGGCTGGGTTTGGCATGATCGATCAGACAAACGGACGACTAATCGCCACCAAAGACGGGCGAGCCGTGCTGAATGCGGTTATCCGGGAATTGTTAGGATAGATGATGCAATATATCTGGGCCATTCTGGGATTGATCTGCGTCGGCCTTGCGATGGTGGGCATCGTCCTGCCCCTGCTGCCAACGGTGCCATTTCTGCTTTTGGCAGCGTTCTTCTTCGCTCGGTCGTCCTCGCGCCTGCATAATTGGCTGATCACGCACCGCTCCTTCGGGCCGTTGATTGTAGACTGGCAATCTTCGGGCGCCATTCGCCCGGGCGCAAAAAAGGCGGCGACCATTTCGATCGCCGCCGTATTTGGCTTGTCTATCTTGTTGGCCTTGCCCTCCCATGTCCTGATCATCCAGGCCTTGGTGTTGGGCTGCGTAATGGTCTTTATCTGGACCCGGCCTAACGGCTGAGCTTGCCGCAAAGATCGTCCAACTGATCCAGGTTTTCATAGGTCAGCACCACCTGCCCGGTTTCGGTTCCGGCCTTGTGGTTGATCACAACCTTCATCGCCAGAATCGCGGACAGATCCTTCTCAAGCGCCCGCGTGTCTGCGTCCTTACCTGCATCCAGGTTTCTGGAGCGTGGTGCAGCCTTAACCTGATCGCCCTGCTGTTTCTTCACCAGCGCTTCTGTCGCCCGCACCGAAAGCCCGTCGCGCACTACGATTTTCGCCAACTCAGACGGGTTTTCCGCGGTAATCAGCGCCCGTGCATGGCCCGCCGACAGCTTTCCTTCGATCACCAGAGTCTGCACATCCAGCGGCAGCGACAGCAAACGCAGCAGGTTCGCGATATGGCTGCGGCTTTTGCCCAGGGCTTCGGCCAGTTTTTCCTGCGTATGCCCGAACCGATCCATCAGCTGTTTGTAGCCTGCAGCCTCTTCTACGGCATTCAGATCTGCCCGCTGAATGTTCTCGATAATCGCGACTTCCAGCACCTCGGTATCGTCAAAATCACGCACGATGACCGGAATATCGTGAAGCTGTGCCATCTGAGCGGCCCGCCAGCGGCGCTCACCAGCCACGATTTCATATTGGCTACCGTTAACTTCGCGCACGATCAGCGGCTGAATGATGCCTTTTTCTTTGACCGAGGCCGCCAATTCGTCCAGCTGGTCCGGCGAAAAGGTCCGGCGCGGCTGGTTCGGGTTGGCCCGCAGCTTTTCGATCGGGACTTTCATATCCGGCCGACGGGGTTCCGACGGGACAAGACCTTGGGATTCCTGCGTCACATCTGCCATCAGAGCGGACAATCCGCGGCCCAAACCTCGGGGTTTTGATTTCTTGACAACCACTGAGCCCTCCTCACTGCCGCTCAGGCGGCGGCTTTCTTATTCTTATATATGACTTCGCGCGCCAGGTGCCGATACGCCATCGCCCCCAACGACCCCGAATCATACTGCAGAACCGGCAAAGCGTAAGACGGCGCCTCGCTGACCCGCACATTTCTGGGTATCTTGGTCTTAAATACCATCTCACCCAGATTGTCACGTGCATCCTTTTCGACCTGACGGGACAAGTTGTTGCGGTTATCATACATGGTTAACACAACACCTTCGATTCTGAGATCCGGGTTCGCGGTTTGGCGGACTTCCCGTATCGTCAGCATCAACTGCGACAACCCCTCAAGTGCAAAGAACTCGCTTTGCAGCGGAACCAGAACGGAATGAGCCGCAACCATGGCGTTTACGGTCAGCAGGTTCAACGAAGGCGGGCAGTCGATAAGTACAAAATCAAGCTCGAACTTATCAATTGACGTCTGCCGCAGCGCGTCATGCAAAAGGTAGCTGCGCTTTTCGTTCGAAATCAGTTCGATGTCGGCCGAACTCAAGTCGACGGTTGCGGGGATTACAAACAGGCCTTCTATTTCTGTCTCTTGCACGACCGCCTCAAGCGGCGCGTCGTCAAGGATCAAATCGTAAGTCGTCCAGTCCCGGTCTTCGACACCTAGGCCAGTTGACGCGTTTCCTTGTGGATCGAGGTCGACAACCAGTACCCTGCACCCGGCTTCGGCCAAACCTGCAGCCAGATTGATAGCCGTCGTCGTCTTTCCCACCCCACCCTTCTGATTGGCAACCGCAATTATCCGGGGCCCTGAGGGACGAGACAGATCAACCACGCGATACTCCTTTGATCCTTAGGATAACAGCTTGGGGTTCAGTTAAACTTGTAATCGCCTCGCACTCGAAATTCCATTCCTCACGTGCGGCTTCCAGCTCTTTTTTCCAGCTTGCACCTTTCGGCAACAAAGCTGTACCAGTTTTTCCTAAATGCCTGTCACAAAATGACAATAATGCTTTAAGATCAGCAAGAGCCCGCGCAGAAAGAACGTCCGCTAGTATCGGTTCCACGGTTTCGATTCGCTTTGAAACGACAGTACAATTGGCGCCGCATTCTCTTGCCACGCTGCGCAGGAACGCCGATTTACGCTGATCGCTTTCCACGAATGTGAACTTGGCTTCTGGCGCTTCTTCGATGCCCATGATTGCGCAGACCATACCGGGGAACCCGCCCCCGCTGCCCAAATCCACCCAGGTTTTGAACGCATCTGCACAGCGGTAAACCTGTACGGAATCCAGAATGTGCCGCGTCCAGATGTCCTTTAAACTGTTGCGGGATACCAGATTGATCTTCGGATTCCAGCGTTGCACCAGATCTACATAGGTCTCGAGCCGCTCGAATGTTTCACGTGAAACACTCAAACCATCAAAGATTTCGTGGCTCATGCCTTGCGTACCTTTTGCCCGCGCCTCAATTTGGCCAACAGCAATGTAAGTGCTGCTGGTGTCACTCCTTCGACGCGCCCGGCCTGAGCGATATTCACCGGTCGGGCCTGTGAAAGCTTTTGTTTCATCTCGGAAGACAGACCTTCCAGCGAAGAATAGTCGAAATCCCACGGAATTTCATAAGATTCATCACGTTTCATCGCTTCGACATCTTTTTGCTGACGCGCGATGTAGTTTGCATAAAGCGCGTCACGCTCAACTTGAAGCCGGATATCTGTTTCGACATCTCCCAATTCAGGGACAAGGGGAACCAGATCATCAAACGAGACATCTGGGAACGCCAATAGCGCCATACCATCCCTGCGATTGCCGTCCTGATTGACGTTAATTCCCACGGCGCGCGCCTCTTTCGGCGTGTATGTGCGATCCGTCAACATGGATTTGGCAGAGGTGAGTTTGCCCATCTTCTCGGCAAACCGGGCTTGGCGTTCCTCTCCCACGCACCCAAGGTCTGTACCCAAAGGTGTCAGCCGCTGATCGGCATTGTCTGCTCGCAAGGACAGTCGAAACTCCGCCCGAGAAGTGAACATACGGTACGGCTCCGCCACACCACGTGTGGTCAGATCGTCAATCATCACACCGATATAGCTGTCGGCCCGGGTGAAATGAACGGGATCTCGTCCAAATACAGCCAAAGCGGCATTCAGCCCCGCGACGAGGCCTTGGGCAGCAGCTTCCTCATATCCTGTTGTACCGTTGATCTGACCCGCAAGGTATAGTCCCGGTGCTTCAGGTAAGGACAAAGAGGATGTCAGAACACGTGGGTCGACATAATCGTACTCAATTGCATAACCAGGCTGCAGGATTTTGGCATTCTCAAGCCCTTTAATTGAGTGCACATAATCTTGCTGCACATCTTGAGGCAAAGACGTTGAAATGCCGTTTGGATAGATCGTGTGATCATCAACCCCTTCGGGTTCAAGGAAAATCTGATGGGAGTCCTTTTCCGCAAATCGCACGATCTTGTCTTCTATCGAAGGGCAGTATCTGGGCCCCACCCCATCGATATGTCCACCATACATAGCAGATCGAGACAGGTTCTTTTCGATGATCTCATGGGTGCGCGCGTTTGTATGCGTGATGCCGCATGAAATCTGCGGTGCGACAACGGACGTGGAGAGAAAGGAAAACAGCGTGGGGTCGTCGTCTCCGTCCTGACGTTCAAGATCGGACCAATCGATTGTCCGACCGTCCAACCGTGGCGGTGTCCCGGTTTTCAAACGACCCATTGGTAGATCAAGACTGTCCAACCGTTCTGCCAGCTTGACTGAGGGCCGGTCCCCCATCCGCCCCCCTGGCCGGGAAACATCGCCAATATGGATAATACCGCGCAGGAACGTGCCCGAAGTCAGAATAACTGCGCCAGCGTGGATTTCAGAATCGTCTGCCATCCTGATTCCAACCACCTTGTGCCCGTCCATCAGAAAGTCGACGACCTCTCCGACTACGACAGACAAAAGATTCTGTGCCTGCGTTTCCTTTTGCATGGCAGCCCGGTATAGCGCACGATCAGCCTGGGTTCGGGGGCCTTGTACTGCCGGACCTTTGCGGCGGTTCAGCAAGCGAAACTGAATACCGGCCTGATCCGCGACCCGGCCCATAACGCCATCCAGCGCATCGATTTCACGGACCAAATGGCCTTTTCCCAATCCGCCGATAGCCGGGTTACAAGACATCACACCAATATCGGAGGCGGATAGGGTGACCAGCGCAGTCTCGGCTCCCATACGTGCTGCAGCATGAGCAGCCTCAGTACCAGCGTGGCCAGCCCCAACAACGACAACATCAAACTTCGAATGTTTCACGTGAAACACTCCCTACTTACCCAGGCAGAAACTGGAGAATATCTCGTCAAGAAGGTCTTCAACCCCGATCCTGCCAACCAGTGTTTCCAAGGCACGGATCGCCGTGCGCAGTTCTTCAGCAGCGATATCATACAAGTCCGGGCCTGATTCCAGAACCGCCATCGCCGCAGCCAATGCTGACCGGGCATCAATCAGCGCAACGCGGTGCCGTTCACGGGTTGCAATACCATGTTTGGTAGACCGATCACCAAGAACGCACGATATATGGGAAATTAGCCGATCAATCCCCTGCCCCGTTTTTCCGGAGATTCCGCCATTATGATCTTTCCGAAGGTCAGATTTCGGCAACATCTGAATATCGCCGTCCAGCATTTGAACGCCAAGCTCTGAGGGGTCTTCGGTCAAAAACACCCGCAAATCAGCCGCGTCTGCGCGTTTGCGAGCCAACTCGATCCCAAGGTTTTCGACATGATCCTCGGTTTCGCGCAGCCCGGCCGTATCCAGCAGTGTCACCGGCAGGCCGGCCAAATCCATGCGAACCTCAATGACATCACGGGTTGTACCAGCATATTCCGAGGTGATTGCGGCCTCTCGCCCGGCCAAGGTATTCAGCAAGGTCGACTTGCCCGCGTTTGGCAGGCCAACAATCGCGACCTCAAAACCGGTCCGGATGCGTTCGGCAATTTTCACGCCCTCCGCTTCACGCTGCAGGTCCTGCATGACACCGGTCACCAACATACGCACTTCGGGTGTGACATCCGTCGGCACCTCTTCGTCGGCAAAATCAATGACGGCTTCCAACAACGAAGCCGCCCGGATCAAATCACGACGCCAGCGTTCGGCCAATCCGCCCAGCTCCCCGGCCAGAATGGTCTGCGCTTGCTTGCGCTGCGCCTCGGTTTCGGCGTCAATCAGGTCGGCAAGCCCTTCGACCTGGGTTAGGTCCATCTTGCCGTTTTCCAGCGCCCGGCGCGTGAACTCACCGGGTTCTGCCAATCGCAACCCGTCCGTATCCGACAGGCACCGCATCACGGCATTAACCGAGGCGGTGCTGCCGTGAATTTGCAGCTCGGCCACATCTTCACCGGTGAAACTGACCGGCCCCTGAAAGGTCAGGACCAACCCATCGTCCAAACGCGAGCCATCAGCCGCATGCAAGGACCGAACCCGCATACCACGGAGTGGCAGCGGGCCGCCGGTCAGGCCAGCCGCAGCGGAATGCGCCAAAGGGCCTGAGAGGCGGATGACCGCCACCCCTGCTTTGCCTTGTGCGCTGGCCAAGGCGAATATCGTATCCATTCGAAGGCCTCGCGTCAGTTAAGACCTGTGTCAGGTGTTCATCGAATCGAAGAACTCGCCATTCGTCTTCGTTTGCTTCAACTTCGACAACAAGAACTCGATTGCGTCTGTGGTTCCCATCGGGTTGAGGATACGACGCAGAACGAAGGTCTTGGCCAGGTCGCCCTTGTCGACCAGCAGGTCCTCCTTCCGGGTACCGGACTTGAGGATGTCGATCGCCGGGAACACGCGCTTGTCTGCGATCTTGCGATCCAGAACGATTTCCGAGTTACCGGTGCCTTTGAATTCTTCAAAGATAACCTCATCCATACGGCTGCCGGTATCGATTAGCGCGGTGGCGATGATGGTCAGCGAACCGCCCTCTTCTATGTTCCGCGCCGCACCAAAGAACCGCTTGGGCCGTTGCAGGGCGTTTGCATCCACACCACCGGTCAGAACTTTACCCGAGGACGGTACCACTGTGTTAAAGGCCCTACCAAGTCTTGTGATCGAATCGAGAAGAATAACAACATCTCGTTTATGTTCGACCAAACGCTTGGCTTTTTCGATCACCATCTCAGACACGGCCACGTGACGCGTTGCCGGCTCGTCGAAGGTCGAAGATACAACTTCACCCTTCACCGAACGCTGCATGTCGGTCACCTCTTCCGGGCGTTCGTCGATCAGAAGGACGATCAGGTAGCACTCCGGATGGTTCTGTTCGATCGAATGCGCGATGTTCTGCAGGATCACCGTCTTACCGGTCCGCGGCGGCGCCACGATCAGAGACCGCTGGCCTTTACCGATAGGCGAGACCAGATCGATCACCCGGGCGGACTTGTCCTTGATGGTGGGATCTTCGATCTCCATCTTCAGACGTTCGTCCGGATACAAAGGCGTCAAGTTGTCGAACAGGATCTTGTGCTTGGCTTTTTCAGGTTCTTCAAAGTTGATCTTGGTGACCTTGATCAGTGCAAAGTACCGCTCGTTTTCATCCGGTGCTTTGATATCGCCTTCGACCGTATCGCCGGTCCGCAGCGAGTGCTGGCGGATCATGTCGGGTGAGACATAGATGTCATCCGGACCCGGCAGGTAGTTCGCCTCGGGCGAGCGCAGGAAGCCGAACCCGTCCTGCAGGACCTCAAGGACACCGTCGCCGCCGACGGTCCAGCCTTCATCCGCGCGTTCGCGCAGGATCTGGAACATCATCTCGCCTTTTCGCATTGTCGAGGCGTTTTCGATCTCCAACTCTTCGGCCATCGCCAGAAGGTCTTTGGGGCTTTTGGCCTTCAGGTCGGCCAGATTCAGGGCATCAGTTGTCATGATATATACCTTCACCGCTGACAGCGCGGCACGAAGTGGAATTTCAGTACGGAAGATACGCCGCCCGGACGGGCGAGTTGATCCCTACATAAGCGCGGCAGCCGTCGGAGTCAAACAGGCCCTCAGAACTTCAGAATGACCGCCAGAACGATGGCAACCATCAGAATGGTCGGAACCTCGTTCATCATGCGGTACTGCCGCCCAGTGAGCTTGTTTCGGCCTTCCACGAAGTCCTTGCGCCGCGCCATCAGCCAATGATGGAACCAGGTCATCCCAAGCACCGCCGCGCCCTTGACCCAGGGCCAGGACCAGTCCCAGCCGACAATGCCCGGTGTGAAGACCATGATCAGCCCGCAGATCCACGCCACGTACATTGCAGGACGCATGATCACACGCAGTAGCTTGTCTTCCATTTCAAAGAAAATGGTTTCAGCCCCATCGACTGCCTGTGCCTTTTCTACGTGATAGACGAACAGTCTTGGCAGATAGAACAGGCCTGCCATCCACGAGATCACGGCCATGATGTGTAAAGACTTCACCCACGGGTAAATCGTGAAAAGAAGATCGGTCATTCTGGCTCCGGGCGTTGCTCGGAACTCTCCCTATTAAAAAAATAAGAAAAGAAAAAGGATGATGGTTTTGTAGGGTGAACAAAATCCGTGGATTACTTTTTTAAACATGTGTTTTCCCCAGGTGGAAAATTATCCGGTACAGGGGAGCGATTCTGTGAGTTACAACAATAATCGTTTAATTACAGTCAGATACCATGTATATTCTGCAATCTGTCTGGGGATAAATCGCGGGGTATCTGTGGAGTTTCCGCTTATCCCCCCTGTTCGACTTATCCTTGTCCCGGATGGACTGCGTTCGAGCGACTCAGGGAAGTTTTGCGCGAAATTCCCGGGGTTGCGTGTCAATCGGAAAACCATACAAACCGTTCAAGAACGCTCAACGATTTGCACACGGGGTTGTCCACATGTCTGTCCCCATGATCCTGGCCTCGGGGTCATCCATTCGCGCGCAGTTGCTGGAAAACGCAGGCGTGCCGTTTTCCGTTCAGGTCGCGCGCGTGGACGAAGAGTCCATGAAACGCGCGCTGCTGGCCGAAGGTGCCCCGCCCCGCGATATCGCCGACGCTCTGGCTGAGATGAAGGCGCGCAGGGTCAGTGACAAGACCCCCGGGGCGATGGTTCTGGGCTGTGATCAGGTGCTGGATTTCGACGGGCAGTTGCTGTCGAAACCCGAAACGCCCGAGGATGCGCTGGCACAGCTCAAGACAATGCGGGGCAAGCGGCACATGCTGTTGTCGGCTGCGGTGATCTATCAGGATGGCGAGCCGATCTGGCGCCACGTTGGCCAAGTACGCCTGCGGATGCGGATGAGCTCGGACGCTTATCTGCGCGACTATATAGAACGCAACTGGGACAGCATTCGCCACGCGGTCGGCGCTTATAAGCTGGAAGAGGAAGGCGTTCGCCTGTTCGCCACCATTGACGGCGACTATTTTAATGTCTTGGGTATGCCCCTGTTGGAACTGCTCAATTTTCTGGCCGCCAAAGGGGTGATCGATCAATGACGCATAACCGTATTCCGTTGGCAGGCGTGATCGGGCACCCGATTGCGCATTCCAAATCGCCGAAACTGCATGGCCACTGGCTAAAGAAATACGGACTGGATGGGCATTACGTCCCGATGGACGTAGCCCCCGAAGATTTTGAAACCGTTCTGCGGTCCCTGCCCAAGGCCGGGTTCGTCGGCACCAATGTGACGGTCCCCCATAAAGAGGCCGCGCTGCGCGTTGCCGATCACGTATCCGAGCGGGCCTCGGTCATCGGTGCGGCGAATACGCTGGTGTTTCATGAGGACGGCACGATCCACGCGGACAACACCGACGGCTACGGGTTCCTGGAGAACCTGCGCAGCGGCGCGCCGGATTGGACGCCCTCGGATGGCCCGGCCGTGGTGTTTGGCGCAGGCGGCGCGGCGCGGGCGGTGATACAGAGCCTGCTGGACGCGGACGTGCCTCAGATCTTGCTGACCAATCGCACCCGCGCCCGTGCAGACCAGTTGCAGAAGGAATTCGGCGACCGCGTTACCGTGGTCGATTGGCTGCAGGCTGGGAATGTCATCGAAAATGCGGAGCTGGTGGTCAACACGACCTCATTGGGTATGCAGGGGCAGCCCGAGTTGCGGGTGCCGCTGGATGGACTGCAACCCGGTGCCGTTGTGACCGATCTGGTCTACGCCCCGCTGAAAACCCATCTGCTGCAAGTGGCAGAAGAGGCCGGCTGTACCACTGTCGACGGGTTGGGCATGCTGCTGCATCAGGCGGTTCCCGGGTTCGAACGCTGGTTCGGTACCCGCCCCGAGGTGACAGATGACCTGCGCGCGGCGGTTTTGGGATGAGTTTCGCGCTTGGCCTGACGGGCTCGATCGGAATGGGCAAAAGCACGACGGCGCAGATGTTCGTCGCCGAAGGCTGCGCGCTGTGGGATGCAGATGCGGCCGTACATAGACTCTATACAAGGGGCGGAGCCGCTGTTGAGCCCATGCGGGCGGCCTTTCCCGGTGCCATTGTCGAGGAAGCGGTCAGCCGAGAGGCGCTGAAACAGATCATCGCGCGGGACTCGTCTGCGCTGAAACAGATCGAAGCCATCGTGCATCCGTTGGTGGCCGCTGATCGCGCTGCTTTCCGGGAACAGACCAAGGCCGATATTTTGGTGTTCGACATTCCGCTGCTGTTCGAAACAGGCGGAGATGTGGCGATGAATGCGGTTGCCTGTGTCTCGATTTCGGCCGACGAGCAAAAGCGCCGGGTGATGGAGCGTGGCACCATGACCGAGGCGCAGTTCGAGCAGATCCGCGCCAAGCAGATGCCGAATGAGGAAAAATGCGCGCGGTCGGATTTTGTGATCGTGACGGATACGCTGGACCACGCCCGCGCGCAGGTGCAGGATGTGGTCAGGCAGATACGGGCGGGACTGGCTGATGCGTGAGATTGTACTCGATACCGAAACCACGGGGTTTGATCCCGAAAGCGGCGACCGGATCGTAGAAATCGGTGCGGTTGAGCTGTGGAACCACGTGGCCACAGGCGAAACCTACCACGTCTACATCAACCCCGAGCGTTCGATGCCTGAAGAGGCGTTTGGCGTGCATGGAATTGGTCCCGACATATTGGAAACGCCGCGCCCGCCGGAAAAGGGTGAGGTCACGCTGAAGGACAAGCCGGTTTTTGCCAAGGTCGGTCAGGGGTTTCTGGATTTCGTCCGGGATTCCAAGCTGGTCATCCACAACGCGTCCTTCGATATGAAATTCCTGAATGCGGAACTCAGATGGATGGGGTTGCCGCAGCTTCCAATGGATCAGGCGCTGGACACTCTGGCGATTGCACGCAAACGGTTTCCGGGCTCGCCTGCCTCTCTGGACGCATTGTGCCGGCGGTTCAATATCGACAATACGAACCGGGTGCTGCACGGGGCGTTGCTCGACTCCGAAATTCTGGCCGAGGTCTATCTGGAGCTGATTGGCGGACGGCAGCCTGATTTCGGCCTGTCCACCAGCGCGGCGTCTGCGGGTGGCGGAGGCGACGACTGGCGTCCAACGGCGCGCCCGACAGCCCTGCCGTCAAAGATCACGGCGGAAGAACGCGCGGCGCATGATAAATTTGTAGAGAAACTGGGCGAAAACGCCCTGTGGACCCGCGCCTGAGCCCCTGCCCGGCGCGGGTGCAACCGATTAGGCTTCGGTTTTCTGAGATTCGGCCTGACGGCGCATCAGCTCATTGCGATACAGCGCAACAAAGTCGATGTTGTCCAGGTTGACCGGCGGGAAACCACCGTCGCGGGTGATGTCGCTGACGATGCGGCGCAGGAACGGGAACAGCATGCGCGGGCACTCGATCATCAGGAACGGATGCAGCTGATCTTCGGCCACGCCTTCGATGTGAAACAGACCGCAATAGTCCAGCTCGCACAGGAACAGCACGTCTTCCATGCCTTTGGCCTTGGAAGTCAGGTTCAGTTTGACGGCAACTTCGTACTGATGCTCGGTCGGACGCTTTTTGGCGTCCAGATTCACCTGAACGGCGATCTCGGGCTGTACGTCGCCGGACACGCCTTTTTGCGCCATCACGTTTTCAAAAGACATATCCCGAATGAACTGTCCCAGAACGCGCATCTGGATCTGAGGGGCGGCCTGTGCCGCGGTGTTTTCTGCTGGGCTTTCGTCAGCCATGGATCTACTCCGAAAATGAAATTCGCCACTGCTTAGCAAGTTGAGCGCGGCACCTCAATGCAGGTCACGGGCCTTCGACCCATTTGGATGGCTTTGAGGTGTTCTGACGGGGGCGAACCTCGGTAAAATCGCCGTCGATCACGTCATCCTGATCAAATTGGGTCGGACCGCTGCGAAATTGCGCTCCGGTGCCCATCTGGAAATGCGTGATGGTCGCCTTGGATTTCAGGTATTTGAAAACGGCAACCCGAATGCCAGGAATAAGCAGCGCAAAACCAATGGCATCGGTGAAAAAACCTGGGGTCAGAAGCAAAACGCCGGATAACAAGATCATTGCACCATGGGCCAGTGGTTCCGTCGGATCGTCCAGTTCGGCAAAGGATCGCTGCAAATTGGCCAGTGCCATGCGACCTTGTGTCCTGACCAAAGCGGTGCCGATCACGGCCGTCAGAACGACTATCGCCAGTGTCGGCCACAGACCGATCAGGCCGCCGACCTGTATGAACAGGGCGATCTCGATGATGGGCACCAACAAAAATGCCAAGAACAGGTACATTTGCGTTATCCTTTCCCCTAGGCCGGGCTGTGGACTTGCCACGATCTGTCACCTACATAGTGGCATGAGGCTGCGTATACAAAGTCGCGGTCTGAAAAGAGGATGAAATGAACGAACCGATGATCCAGTTGCTGGTCCTGGCCGGAATTGCCATTTTCCTGATCCTGCGCCTGAAAAGTGTGCTGGGTACGCGCGAAGGTTTTGAGAAACCTCCTGTTCAGCAGCAACCCGAAGGGCATAGCGCCCGCCGCGGGTTCGAGGTGATCGACGGCGGCCCGGATCATGACATTACAGACCATGTTGCCGAAGACAGCGAGCAGGCTCAGACGCTGGCCGCGATGAAGCGGGTTGAACCCAGCTTCTCGGTCAGTGAGTTCGTGCAGGGCGCGCGCGGTGCCTATGAGATGATCGTCATGGGGTTCGAAAAAGGCAATCTGGATGAAATCCAGCCGTTCCTGTCCGAAGAGGTGTTTGACACATTCGTCTCGGTCGTCGCGGCTCGTGAAGATCAGGGCCTGACCATCGAGGCCGAATTTATCGGCGTGCGTGAAACCACGCTTGCCGATGTGACCTTTGACAAAGACACAAACCAGGCGGAAATCACCATGCGGTTTGTGGGTGAGCTGACCTCGGTCGTGCGGGATCGTGGCGGTGATATCATCGAAGGCAACCCGAACACCGTGAAACGCCAAAAGGACAGCTGGACCTTTGCCCGAGTGATGGGCGCAGACGATCCAAACTGGCTGCTTGTTGCCACGGACGCATGATTGGCGCGCTCCGGTCGCTATTTCTGGTGGCAGTCATGACCACTGCCGCCAGCGCTGAACCGACGCGATCAATCCTGTCTTTCGACGATCTTGATGGCTGGGCTGCCGACGATCACGGGGCGGCCCTTTCGGTTTTTCTGAACACCTGTGGCGATCTGGATGACCCGGACTGGCGCGCGTTGTGTGGCGTGGCGAAGACCTATGAGGCCGACGCCGCGCGGTCGTTCTTTGAGCTGTTCTTCCGCCCGGTTTTGGTCGAAGACGGCAATGATGCGCTGTTCACCGGGTATTTTGAACCCGAATTGGACGGGTCCCGCAGTCGGACAGATCGATTTAAATACCCGGTCTATAAGATGCCGCCTGAGGCGCGGGCCGAAGGACCTTGGCTCAGCCGCCGGGAAATCCTGACCGGCGATGCAATGACCGGCCGGGGGCTTGAGATTGCCTGGGTCGATGACCCGGTCGAGCTCTTCTTTTTGCAGATTCAGGGCTCGGGCCGTATTCGCTTGGCCGACGGCGGGGCCTTGCGGGTGGGGTATGGCGGTGCCAACGGGCACCCCTATCGTTCCGTCGGAGTTGAACTGATCCGGCAGGGCGCATTGGGGGCACATCAGGTCAGTGCCCAAATGATCAAGGCCTGGGTGCGCAAAAACCCCGAGGCCGGGGCGGAACTGCTTTTTCACAACCCCTCTTACGTGTTTTTTCGCGAGGTGACCCGTGTTGCGCCCGAATTTGGGCCGCTGGGTGCGATGAACCGATCCGTCACCACCATGCGCAGCATCGCCGCCGATCCGGCCTATACGCCGCTGGGGGCTCCGGTCTGGGTGGAAAAGGACGGGAAAGAGCCCATGCGCCGACTGATGATCGCGCAAGACACAGGTGCGGCCATCAAGGGGGCGCAGCGGGCGGATATCTTCTATGGCACCGGGGATGAGGCCGGACAGGCCGCCGGACGTTTGAAGGATCCGGGTCGGATGGTCCTGCTGCTGCCGATCCAGCGTGCCTATGCCCTGATCCCGGATGAGTTCTGATGCCCCGCCGCAAATTGACCTCTGAAGAGATCGAGCTGTGGCGCAAGGTCACCAAACAGGCCGAACGCCTGCACCCCGAGCTGCCGCAATCGGTGCATCCGACCTCTCTGCCCAAGCCCAAACCGACCAAAGCGCCGAAATTCCGGCTGGAGGGGTTTGAGGTCGGTCAGAATGCGCAGATAAAGCCGGTGCGGAATGCGTTGAAACCCTCGGTCACTGACAACCTGCGGGCCAGCCCGGTGCAGATGGACATCAAGGCCTATGGGCGGATGAAACGCGGCAAGCTCAAGCCCGAAGGAAAGCTGGACCTGCACGGGATGCGGGTTGACACCGCGCATCCGGCGCTGATCCGGTTTGTCCTGACATCGCAGGCGCAGGGCAAGCGGCTGGTTCTGGTGGTGACCGGCAAGGGCAAGGATCGGGATGAACCCGGGCCTATTCCCACCCCGCGCGGTGTGTTGCGCAATCAGGTGCCGCACTGGCTGTCGATCCCGCCTCTGGCGCAATCAGTGCTGCAGGTGACGCCCGCGCATATCAGCCATGGTGGCGACGGGGCCTATTACGTTTATTTGCGGCGCACTCGCTAGAACTCGCCCCGGGCACGGCGGATACCGGTCCAGGCCAACGCGCAGACCAGAACAAAGAAAACGGCAATCCACAGGAACTGAGCGCCCAGCGATACGCCCCGGTCGATCAGCACCCCGGTCAGCGCCGGGCCGATGGCTGATCCCAACACCATCACTGCCGTTGCCAGCGCCTTGATCGCGCCTATGTGCCGTGTGCCGTAGAACTCGGCCCAAAAGGCGCTGGGCAAGGTGTTGTTCGCGCCGACGGTCAGGGCCAGAAAGATTAGCCCGATCAGTGCACCGCTGATTGTGTCGACTGCCGAGAGGATGGCAAAGCCGACAGCCATGGGCAGTTGGTAGAACGGCATGATCCGTGCGGTGCCCCATTTATCCAGCGCCCAGCCCGCCGCAAACATCGACAGGATCGAAACGCCGGTGAATACCGGGAACAAAGCGACCAGTTGGATATGCGGCCAGTCCTTGACCGCGGCCAGATGGACCTGATGAAAGAAGAAGGCCGTGATGAAGGCCGATGGCCCCAGGATCGCGGGTGCCATGAACCAGAACAGCGGATGGAGCAGCGCCGCGCGCCGGGTCCAGTGCCGATCCTGCATTCCAGTGGCGGTCTGATCGCCGGAGAGGCTCTGCGGGGTGCGTTCCTGCCGCAGCAAACCAATCAGAACCGGGATGCTCAGGATCGCCACCCCCGCGGCAATCACCCACAACCAGCGCCAGTCCAGAAAAGTCATCGCGGCCACAAAGATCAGTGGCAGCAGGGATTCCCCGATCGCGTAACCCAATGAGGCGATGGACAGCGCCTTGCCCCGGGTCGCGGTGAACCAACGCGCCATGGCGACCTGCGCCAGATGAATGCTCATCCCCTGACCGAACAGGCGCAGCAGAAAGATCACGATCGGCAGCAGCAACAATGCGCTGTTTGTCGCCATCGCCAACGCCGCAAGCGCCAAACCGGCCAAAACCACCGGCCCTAAGATCCGCACGCGGAAGATGTCGGTCAGCCCCCCTGCCCAGATCATAACGATGGCCGACACGGTGGTGCCTAGCGAATAGATCGCCCCCCATGAACCATGGCTCAGGCCGAATTCAGCACGGATCTGCCCCGAGAAGATCGAGATGAAAAAGGTCTGCCCAAAGCTGGACAAAAAGGTCAGAAGGACACCCGCGCTCAGCCAGTTCGCATTTTCGATCAGATACCGACGCAGGCTGAACGTCACGGAGTGGTCACCTCGGCCTCGCCGGTTTCTGTCAGGACGATCTCGGTCGCACCATCGGGGTTGCGTTGGTTGCGCGGTACCAGAACGTCGATTCCGGGTCGCTCATCGGGTCCGAAGGTATTGCTGACCCGTCGGACCGAGCTGAGGATTGCTAACAGTGCGGGAGAGGTCGCTGCCACGAAATGTGAAGATTGTGCATCACTGTTGAAGGCCGTGGTGTCGATCACGTTGATCGGAAACTCTGCCAGTTCGCCGATCGAGCTGATATTGCCCAACCTTTCCCCTTCCGCAGTTCCACGCAGACGGGCCGAGATGTTCAGGATTTTGTCTTTCTGCGACACCATAACAATAAAGGGGTCGGGCGGTGTGTCGATCCGCTCCATCTGCGAGCGGAACAGGTCCACGTCCAGGTCAGGCGAGATCAGAATAACCCCTTCGAGGTTCCTGTTGGCCCAGCCGGGTTCCTGCAATTCGGTTTGCCGCATCATTTCCATCGACAGTGCGCTGCCCATCGAATGCGCCACCAGAACGACACGCTTGACGCCCATGGATTTAAGTTCGCGGATGGTCTGCTCTAACCCGTCGCGGGCGAACAGCATACTGTCCAGGTCGTAGGCATAACCGTACCCTGTCGCGCGGCTGGGCCAGGAATAGACTAGGATTGAACCGGGCAAACCGATGTCATGAGTCAGCTGCGCCGCACGGAAGATAGTTTCCGTCTGAGTCGAGTTATAGCCGTGCACAAAGATCGTGACGTCGTCCTGGCCACGCAGGTGCTCTCGTAAACCCTGAGGACCGTCCAATTCTGTTATGTCAGCCAGAACGAATTCTTTTTGCGGGTTCGGATTCGCGTAGGAAAACTTAAGCGTTCCTGGAGTGTGGTTTGGCGGGATCGAAACCTTGGTTTCCAGAAACTGTAAAGTTTCACCGCGACGGAAGCCGTAAGACCCGTCCGGCTCGCGGGCGCGCGTTGTGCTGGCAAACACGGTTTGAGGCGTGCCAACGGTCAGGGCCGAGGGCACGGTCTCCGTAATCGTCCGGTCGACGCAGGCGGTCAAAGACACGGAGGCAATCAGAACAATAAAATAGCGCAGCACGGAAAACCCTCAGAGCATTTTGCGCTAAGCTATCGATTTCTGACCCCACGTCCAGCGACATGGGGCAAGGGGAACGGCAAAAACCAGCTGGCCGTGTTACAGAACGTAACGGCTGAGGTCGGTGGATTTGGTCAATTCACCCAGATTGTCGTCCACGAACTGCGCGTTCACTGTGATCTCGGCGCCAGCCTGATCGGGGGCGGTAAAGGACAGCTCTTCGAACACCCGCTCCATCACCGTGTAAAGCCGCCGCGCACCGATGTTCTCGATGGTCTGATTCACATTCGCGGCTATGCGGGCCAGTGCCGCGATGCCGTCTTCGGTAAAGCTGACGATGACTTCTTCGGTACGCATCAAAGCGGTGTACTGGAGGGTCAGGGCGTTGTCGGTCTCAGTCAGGATGCGCACGAAGTCCTCTTCGGTCAGCGCGCGCAGTTCCACGCGGATTGGCAGCCGACCCTGTAGTTCCGGCAGCAGGTCCGAGGGTTTGGCGATGTGGAACGCCCCAGATGCGATGAACAGGATATGGTCGGTTTTCACCGGCCCGTGTTTGGTGGATACGGTGGTGCCCTCGATCAGAGGCAACAGATCGCGCTGAACGCCTTCGCGGCTGACATCGCCGCCGCGCGCGTCGGACCGGGCGCAGACCTTGTCGATCTCGTCCAGGAACACGATGCCGTTCTGTTCAACCGACTCCAACGCCACACGGTTGACGGTTTCGTCGTCCAGCAGCTTGTCGGCCTCTTCCCCGATCAGGGCGTCATAGCTTTCGGCGACGGTCATACGCTTCTTGACGGTACGCCCACCAAAGGCTTTGCCAAAGATATCGCCCAGATTCATCATGCCCATCTGGCTGCCGGGCTGGCCAGGCACGTCAAACATCGGCATCGGGTTTGAGGTGTCGGACAGCTCCAGCTCAATCACCGTGTCGTCCAGCTCACCGGCTTTCAGTTTTTTGCGGAACATCTCGCGGGTGCCCTCGCGGGCGTCTTCACCGGCGATGGCCGCGATCACGCGGTCTTCTGCCGCCTGATAGGCCTTGGCCTTCACGTCCTCGCGCATGTATTCTCGGGTCTGGATGATGGCGGCATCGGCCAGATCGCGGACGATCTGTTCCACGTCACGGCCAACATATCCGACCTCGGTGAACTTGGTGGCCTCGACCTTTATGAACGGCGCGCGGGCCAGTTTGGCCAGACGGCGGCTGATCTCGGTTTTACCTACACCAGTGGGGCCGATCATCAGGATGTTCTTGGGATAGACCTCGTCTCGGATGTCGTCGTCCAGCTGCTTGCGCCGCCAGCGATTGCGCAGGGCCACGGCCACGGCACGCTTGGCATCCTTCTGACCGATAATGAAACGGTCCAGTTCCGAGACAATCTCGCGCGGGGTGAGGTCGGTCAAAGCGCATCCTTTCGGTCGGCATAGCAAAACTTGGGCTTAGGTAATCACCGCTGAGGCGAAAACAACCAAGCCTTTTTCATTGGCAGCGTTGGTTAGCAATGCCCTACCCGGTTTGCAAATGCTTTCCATAGGTGAAACGCGGGCGTTCTGTTACATTGTTTTCAAGGCGTTGAACGTCAGGAGCGCGGACATGACGAAAATTGCCAAGATCACCTTGCTGTTTGTGGTGTTTGTCGACCTGATCGGACAGGGGCTTGTCTTTCCGATCATCAACTCGCTGATCATGGAGACGAAATCCGGTTTCCTGCCTGACAACACGCCGGATGGCCGACGCCATTTCTATTACGGGCTGGTGATTGGGTGTTTCTTTCTGTCGTGGTTTCTGGGAGTGGTCTATGTCTCTAAGGTTTCGGATTCCATCGGGCGCAAGAACGCGCTTTTGGTCTGCTTGTGTGGAGCGCTGGCGGGCTATGCCATCACCATCGCTTCGCTCTATATGGACAGTCTGCTTCTGTTGATCCTTGGGCGGTCGATCACCGGGTTCACGGCCGGAAACCAGCCCATCGCGCAGGCGGCGATGATTGATGGCAGCACCGATGCTGCCGATCGAGACCGAAACATGGGCTATATCGTGACCGGTGTCAGTTTTGGCCTTGTTGGCGGCCCGATCATTGGCGCTGTTTTGTCGGACTCGGCTCTGTTGGGTAGTATTGCCACGCTGAAAACCCCTTTCTACGGTGCATTTATTCTGGTGCTGATTGCCATCTTCCTTGTTCTGACATTCTTCAAAGACACGCGCACAGAACGCACAGCCTTTGTCTTCCGCCCCCGCGACATCACCGACAGTCTGATCGCGGTGCGCGGGCATCCGATGGTTCTGAAAATCCTGCCAGTCTATTCGTTCTTCATGATTGCCAATGTCACATTCTACGTGTTTGTCGACAATTTCCTGACCAGTCGCTTTGGCTATGGCGTGATCGGCGGCAGCGTGGCGATGGTGGTAATCGGCTTTGCGCTGGCCTTTTCCAGTACCTTCCTGGTGAAACCGGCGCAGGAGAGGTTCAGCAAGCACCAGATCGTCTATACTTCGCTAATCGTCATGGTGATCTGCGGCTTTGCCTTCGCCTTCAGCCCCAGTGGTGTGCTGAGTTACGTGCCGGTCTTCTTCTTCTATTTCTTCTTCGGAGTTTCTTACCCGACCCTGCTGGGCTTGTTTTCGTCCAGCGTAAGCGAGACGGATCAGGGCTGGGTCATGGGTGTGACCACGGCGGTCTTCTGCCTGGCCGGAGGGATAATGTCCCTGATCGGCGGCGGGTTGATGAGCATCGATATCCGCGTGCCCTACTACATAGTGATCATCGCCGCGATCATTGGCCTGATCGGGATGCATCGCCGCTGGAAAGGGAAAGAGATCAAGGCGCTTTTAGCCTGAAATAGTCTCGACCGTCAGATTGCCGTTGGTATAGACGCAGATATCTGCGGCGATCGCCATCGCCTCACGCGCGACCTGTTCGGCCGGTTTGTCACCGTCCATCATCGCACGGGCTGCGGCCAGAGCAAAATTGCCGCCCGACCCGATGGCCGCCACGTTGTGTTCCGGCTCCAAAACGTCCCCTGCTCCGGTGATTACCAGCAGATCCTTGCCATCGGTGACAATCAGCATCGCCTCGAGCTTTTGCAGGTACTTGTCGGTGCGCCAGTCCTTGGCCAATTCGACTGAGGCGCGGGCCAGTTGACCGGGCGTGGCCTCAAGCTTGGCTTCCAACCGTTCCAGCAGAGTGAACGCGTCGGCGGTCGATCCGGCGAACCCGGCGACGACTTCGAACCCGCCCGGTGACAGGCGGCGGACCTTGCGGGCGGTGCCCTTGATCACAGTCTGACCCAGGCTGACCTGTCCGTCGCCGGCAATCACCACGTGGCCGCCTTTTTTGACGCCAATGATCGTTGTGCCGTGCCAACCGGGAAATTCGCTGTCTGCCATCAGGGCCTCCGTTCTTCGCTGGCATCCTATATGGGCCGGACCCGCCCGCAGCGCAACAGTTCACAAACTGCTCAAAAGATATGCAAGAATCGCAAATCGGGGTTACCGGACTAGCAATTGTGAGTCGCGCCGCCTGGTCCTAAATGAGGCTTACAACCGACGAAGGGTCGGCTGTTTCAGTTTGAAGGAATGCGCAAATGGCAACCACCGCAAATATCCATGCGCCGCTCGGAGCAGCTACCATCCTGCATGTAGTGGACGCGTTCACCGCAGCTTTCGAAAAAGCTGCCGAGTGGAATGAAACCCGCAAGACACGCAAAGTTCTGTCGGAACTGAGCGACGCACAGCTGGAAGATATCGGCCTGTGCCGCGCGGACATCAAGAATATCTGATCCGCGATCAGTACGACCGCAAAAGATGAGCCGCTCATTCGAGCGGCTTTTTCTTTGTCACACCAGTTTGTATTGACCCGAACGGTCAGGCAAGAAGGCCTCAATCGCAGCTGTAGCCACGACATGCCGGGTACCAGCTTCGGCGTCTTCTATATCCAGACCGCCTTTAACGGCCCGCACCTCGGCTCGGCCGCGAGGCAGATCAGCGGCTATTAGTTCACAATCCACACGCTCAGGTTCCTGTGCGCCAATCGTGACCATAACGCGCATTTCGGAATGGTCGATACCCAGCTTGAAAAACAGGGTGATCGAGGAATGATGCAGCGCGTCCTGCACCGCCCGCCGTGCCGCCTTGGTGTAATCCTGCCCATACAGGTCGTTGCCGGTGCCCATCTCAAGTATGATGCGTTTTTCGGTCATCCCACGGGCTCCATGTCGAACGAGACAACGATGGCCGCATTGGCAATGACTGTGTGTCCCGCGGTATGCGGTTTTTCGATATCCAACCCGCCCAGCGTGACGGTGATATTCGGCTGGCCATAGGGAAAGATGGCTTTCAGCGCGTCCTGATCCACCTGATCGGGTTTCTGCACCCCAATCTCGGCGTCGATGACCATCGCTTCTTTCGGGAAGTCGAACAGCTCGGCCATGTTGACCGAATTGTGCCACAACGCGTCTTTGATCGCCCGCAGCGCGGCCTCGGTATAGTCTTCCCGCCGCAGCGAGGTGCCCATGCCGAATTCCACAAGAACCCGTGTTTTTGCCATTTGATCCTCCGGCGTAAAAAAGGCGCCCAGTGCGGGGCGCCTTTGATCTGTCTGCATCGAAACGGATCAGATGGATTCGTCGATCCAGCTTTGCAGCGCAGCCTTCGGGGCGGCACCTGCGCGGTTCGAGACAACCTGACCGTCCTTGAAAATGAACAGCGCCGGGATGCCGCGCACGCCCATGGCGGCTGCCGCGTTCGGGTTGCTGTCCACATCCACCTTGGCGATCTTCACTTTGCCGCCGTATTCAGCGGCCAGCTCTTCCAGAGCGGGGCCGATCTGCTTACAGGGGCCACACCATTCGGCCCAGAAATCGACAACAACGGGGATGTCGGAATTCTTGACTTCGGCGTCAAAGGTATCGTCGGTTACGGCTACGGTCGACATTTTCTGTCTCCTGAATGGGGTAAACTCGGGATCAGAACGTAGGGGCCGGGCATGGCAAGGTCAAGATATATGGGTGCGGGCCAGTGCATCCGTCACAAGATCGTGTGGCAACCACATAAGCTCCGCCGTTCGTGTCCAAAGGACTGCCGTTCGGATTTCACGACCCGGATATATCTGGGCCAGCGCATGCGCATAAGCCCCCATCTGCCTCAACAGGCCTTCGGGGCAGGCCGATGGGCTGCTGGGAACCATGGCATTTGATTTGAAATCAACCACCTGCACTTCGGTATCCGTCACGATCAGCCGGTCTATAACTCCGTGCATCCGCCGCCCGCTCAGCTCGGCAGTCACCGGAACCTCGGCCAGTGCGTCGCCTGCAAAAACGGCTTGCAGATGGTCCGCTGTCAGCACGTTTTGCGCCTCGGTCAGTAGCTCTTGCCTGTCCACTTCCTGCATATCGGGCAGAACCCGGGCGCAGATCTGAGGCCAATTTTCTTGCGTATCCGACGACAAGTGTTCCAACAGCAGGTGCAGACGCGTACCGCGCAGCTTGGCGGCCTCTTCATCCTGACCGGTATCGCCGGGCAATGCCTTGGCCCCGCCCAGATCAGAGGGGCTGAGCGTTTCAGGTGCCGGCTCCGGTGCCGTGGCGGTGTTCAGGAACTGGTCCGGCAGCGGAGTTTGGGCAACCTCGGCCGCAGTGTGTTCCACAATCGGCAGCGCGTCCCAATCCGCATGGGACAGGCGCAACGTGTCAGTCTCTGACAGTTGAGTGGCCCCTGCCCGCGCCATCGCCGCCTCGACCATCTGATACCAGCTGGTTCCGTCCTTGCCGACATCCCCGGCCGCGCCCACGATTAACCACTTTTCAGCACGTGTTAGAGCCACATACAGAAGCCGAAGCCGTTCATTCTCCTCCCTTGTCCGCGCCTCGGTTCGTGCCTTGGCGATCAGGGCTGGCGATGCGTCCGCAGGCACTTTCCACAGCGGTGTGCCCTCACTCACCATGATCTCGGCGTCGCGCGGAGCCTGCCGTTTGCCGGTGTCCGGCAGGATCACGATCGGCGCCTCCAACCCTTTGGATCCATGCACCGTCATCACCCGGATCATGTTGCCGACGCCGCTCATCTGCCGCTTGATTTCCAGATCGTCTGTCTGCATCCAGACGAGAAATCCGGTCAGGCTGGGGATATCGGTGCGTTCATAAGCCAGCGCCTGCGACAGCAGCGCGTTGATGCCATCCTCGGCCTCGGCCCCCAGACGCCCCAGCAGTTTACGCCGTCCGTCATGGCGGGTCAGGATTCGCTCGATCAGGTCATAGGGGCGCAGGAAGTCGATTTGACCGCGCAAGTCGTTCAGGATTTCCAGTGTTTTCGGAAACTCCTCGACGCGCTGTCGTAGTGCAGCCCACAGGAATTGCTCCTGCCGCCGATGCGCTAGGTCGAAAAGTTGCTGTTCGCTCCAACCAAACAAGGGTGATTTCAGCACGGTCGCCAGCGACAGGCTGTCCTCGGGCGTGGCCAGAAAACTCAGCAGCGCGGCCAGGTCTTTCACGGCCAGTTCGGCGCCGACTTTCAGGCGGTCAGCCCCGGCAATGGGCAGGCGCAGGGCCTTGCACGCTCGGATGATCTCGGCAAACAGATCGGAGCGGCGCTGCACGAGGATCAGGAAATCCCCTGGTTGCACCTTGCGGCGTACAAATGTGCCTGACGGGTCGCCATCCTCAGGGATCGTCTCTCCGCGGTCGATCATGTCCTTGATCGACCGGGCCACCTTCTCGGCCAGAATGACGGTGTGGTGCCGCGCGCCGGGGCGATCGACCGGATCGGTCCAGTCGCCATCATTGTCTTCTTCCACCTTCTCGACCACTGGCCACAGATCAACCCGACCGGGCAGATCAGCTTTGAAGGCACGGTGCAAGCTGTCCTTGTGAAACCCGGCCTCGGCGCGGTTCTCGAACAGAATATCGACCAGCGTCAGGATCGCGCTGGAGGATCGAAACGAATACTCCAGCGTCGAATCCCAAAGTTTAGAGCCTGATTCTGCCAGTCTGCGCCCAAACTCGGCCTGCATCCGATCAAAAGCCTGCGGGTCGGCGCCCTGAAAGGAATAGATCGACTGTTTCTTATCGCCGACGACGAAGATTGTGCGCTCGACCCCGGAACGGGCCCCTTCCCCGCTGGTGAATTCCTGCGCCAGTTTTTCAACCACGTCCCATTGGTCGGGGCTGGTATCCTGCGCCTCATCGACCAGAATATGGTCGATACCACCGTCCAACCGGTACAAAACCCATTCCGCCACGGCCGGGTCGTTCAGCACTTGCCGTGCGCGCAGGATCAGATCGTCGAAATCCAGCCAGCCGCGCAGCTGCTTGCGGCGTTCGTATTCCGGCAGGAAGGCGGCGGCAAAGCGGTGCAGCACATGGGTTTTGCGCGCCGCAACCAGCGCCAACCGTTGCTCTCGCGCGGCCTCGATGCGCAGCATGAAGGATTCCAGCTGCGGCATCTGAGCGGCCAACGCGCCTTCGCGCAGGGCCTTGGTGGGAAAGCTGTTTATCTTGGCTGTAAAGGGTTCCTTTGCGGATTTCCCTGTCAGAAACACGCTTTCCAGTACAGTAAGGCTGCTTATCCGCGCCTCGGTGAAGGCCGACAGTTTGGTAGCCGCTTTGGCGTTGTTGCCGCCACTTTCGGTTAGCGCTGGCAGGATCGAGCGGATAAGGTCAACCTCACCGCCCAGAAAAACGCGGGCCTGCAGGGTGTCTTCATCAAGCCCCTCCGGCAGGTCGAACCGTTGCTGCAGGTCGCGCCAGTCCAGCGGTTGCGCAAACAAGTTGCGTTTATGAGTGATGGCCGCGGTCAGGTTTTCAAACCCGGTATCGGTGACGAATCGCGCGACATCCTCGATCAGCGCGGCTTGCGGGCCTCCGGCGAAATCTTCCACGATTTCTTCCCGCAGCAATGCCGCCGCGCGATCCTCCATTTCCGAGAATTGTGGACTGACCCCGGCCTCCAGCGGAAAACGGCGCAGCAGTGAGGCGCAGAACGAGTGGATCGTCTGAATCTTCAACCCACCCGGCGTCTCGATGGCGCGGGCGAACAAGGTGCGGGCCTGCGCCAACCTGTCGGAGTCAATGACGCCCGGCACGCCCAGGTCGGTCAGTTGAGCCAGCAGCGTACTGTCGCCCAACATCGCCCACTCACCCAGCCGTTTGAACAGCCTGTTCTGCATTTCGCTGGCAGCGGCTTTGGTGTAAGTCAGGCACAAGATGTGCTGCGGTTGCACCCCACCCAGCAGCAACCGCGCCACCCGATCGGTCAAAACCCGCGTCTTGCCCGAGCCGGCATTGGCCGCCAGCCAGGTCGAGGCGTCGGGCCGTGCGGCCTGCACCTGCCGCTCGGTTGCGTCGTTGCGTGCACTCATTTCAGCACCTCTGGATCGGTCTCATCGGTGCGATCCCATTCGCCGAAGCGGGCCAGATGGTCATAGTCGCCGATGTCGGTGTCTTTGTGCAGCATTCGGCGGGATGTGAAGCCTTGATCAGGCTCTAAATATGCGGAAACAAGCTCTGTCAGCTCGGCAAGAACCTTGTCGGGCGGTTCCTTGGCCAACGGGGCTGTGACCTCTTTATACGTGCCGCCCATGCCAATAAAGAAAGCCTCGGCCACGGGGATCGGGTCGATTCCGTCGATGGCGCCCCGCTCGGCCATCGCAGCTTCGATCAGCAATTGTTTGTCGAACTTGGCTTGCTGGCTTTCGGTCGGAGGCGTGCCTGTCTTGTAATCCACAATCCGCAGCGCGCCGCGACTGTTGTGGTCGATCCGATCCGCCCGGCCTGCGATGGTGAAATCCACAGGGCTCAGCACCAGTTTCATCGCGGCCTCAAAGGCCACCGGACCTCCGTCGCCGCGCCGGGCGGTTTCGGCGGTCAGAAAGTCGTCGGCAATGCGTTCCAATCGCGCCAACCAGAGTTTGCGGGCCGTGGGCCAGGCCACATGTTGATCCAGCAGCGTCTCGGCCCGTTTCAGGAAGTTCTCGCGGGTCAGCAAGGCGCTGTCAAAAACACTGTCCTTGATGAAATGTTCGAGGATTTCGTGGATGACAATCCCGCGCAACAGGGCGTCCGGGGCCTGAACCAGAGGGTCCAGGGGCCGCAGCCGCAGCACATGTTTGGCATAGATCGCGTACGGGTCGCGGATCAGGCGTTTGATTTCGGTGACGCTCAGACGGCGCGGACGTGCGGTGATCGGCGGGCGTGGAGACGGGCGCGGTGCGGGGTCGATCCGGGGCGCGGCTTCAAGTTGTTCCGACCAACGCAGGTACGACTGTCCACGGCCACGCATCGCCGACAAAGCCACAGGGCCACCCTGCCCCGGCAAACCCTGCAATAGGTTCGTCATCCGGTTCAGCCAGCGCGAAGGCACGGTTTCGGCGTCGTCCGACCGGGTCGCGCGGGTCAGCCAGACCTCGGGCGCGCCGACAGCCTGTTGAAAGTCGTGGGCTGACAGGCCAATGCGGCGTTCGGGCAGCAACAGCCTGGCCTTGTCGCGCATCTGGCGGTTCAGCCAGGGGTCAGGTGCAGCGGCTTCGGGCCAGCTGCCTTCGTTGAGGCCCCCAAGGATCAGCAGTTCGGCGCCCTGCACCCGTGCCTCAAGCGTGCCCCAGATCATGATATGCGGATGCGGCGCGTCGCGGTCGCGGACCTCTTCCCCGGCCAGCAAGGCACCCAGCAGGTCGGCGAAGTCATGGGCGGTCATCGGGCCACCATGTTCAGCCTCATCCTCTAGCGCTGTCAGAACCGACAGTGCCTTTTGACCTGCGTTTTTCTCCCACAGCGGGCCGGTTTCGCCCTCGCTACCGGCGGAAATCGCCTCGGCCAAACTCCGCAGGCGCGTCACCCAGTCCGACAACGGCAGTTCGTCGTTCACATTCTGGTCGCAGAAATGCGTCGACAGCCAGCGCATCCAACTCTCGGGCACCTCTTTGCGGATGGCGAACGCGGTCAGGCTGGCGCTGTCAGGGTATGGTGGGCCGTGACGCCGCAAATCCAGTTCAAGATCGCGGCTATGCAGCAGATGTGCACCGCGATCACCGCCACCATGGCAGAGCGGATGTTTAAGGAGGGTCAGCAGCGCCTCACCTTCCAGCCGCCGGGCGAACAGACCTGCCACATGGCGCAGGAATCGGCCCGGAGGTGACAATTGCAGCGGCAGGCCCGCACTGTCATCAGGCAGGATGTTCCAACGATCCAGCGCGGCGCTGACCTGACGGGTCAGCATCCGGTCCGGGGTGATCAGTGCGGCGGTCTGGCCGGTTTCAGCCGCTTCGCGCAGTCGCAGCGCGATGACCAGCGCCTCGGCCCGGGGGGATTGCGCCTCGACCAGTGTCAGGGTTTGCGTGGCATCGTCCAGATCGGTCAACTGCGGCCCTTCGGACATCCAGGCATCAGTGATCGGAGCGGGACGTAACGCCAGTGAAATCAATTTGTTGCGGGCAGGTGAGGGCGCAGGATCATCGGTCCAAGGTTCGATCTGACCAGGTTGCATATCAAGCCGTGCCATCAGCTTGCGGAACCGGTATTGCGGGTGATCTTCTGACGTCAGCGCCTCGTCCAGCCCCTGCCAGACGTGATCCGGCTGATCGAAATCGTAACCGGGCAGAATCAGAGCGCCTTGGGGCAGGCGCGCGACGGCCTCCATCAGCATCAGCGTGGTGCCGCGCGACCCGGTTGAACCCGCAAGGATCACGGGATGCTGCGGCGGTGCCACCTGCCAGCGGTCGATCAGGTTTTCCACCACACGCCGTTGCCGCGCCTGAACGTCCAGCGCATTTGGGCCGGAGTCGATGATTTGATCGGCAATCCCAATGAACTTTTGCGCGCGTTCCCAATGCCCGGACATGTCGCTGACATCCAACTGCCGGATTGCATCAGGCAAAACGCCTTCGCCCTGCATCTCATCAATCAGCGCGGCCAGACTGTCGGACAAGTCGAACAGAGAGGACCGCGCCGCCAGATCCGGCTGCTGTTCCAACAACTTGGCGACTAGTTGCGTCAGTTTCAGCCGGAGCCGAAGCGGCGGAATGGCGGGTGGAATTTGCGCCAGATCGGCGCTTTCGCCTAGATCGGTGACCAGTGAAAGACGCGGCAGCAGGCAAGCGGGCCCCTGATCGAACAGATCCCGTACGCGGCGGGCCATGCGGCGGGTGTTCACGACAAGCTGAATACGTGCCAAGGCCTCGGGTGGGTGTTTGGTGCCGCGTAGGTGAAGCCCATCCACCAGTGCTTTGGGAAAATCTGATCCGGGCGGAACGGCAAAGACACGAGGTGTGGCGCTGGGCTTAAACATCCGCAATCAGCCCCTCGGCCAATGTAATCCCTTCGGGTCGTCCTACATCGCACCAGCGGCCGGGATAAATAGCCGCGAACAGGCGACCTTGGCTATGCATTTGATCCCAAAGCAGGTTTAGCGAGAACGCCTTATCCGGTATGGCCATCAGACCCTCGGTCTTGAGAATCTGCGTTCCGCCATAAATCAAACCGGGACCACGGGTGATCCGGCCTTCGGCATCGGCGGTGAAATCACCTGTGCCGGAGTACCCGATGGTCTGGTCGATAGGTACGCACATCAGTAACGCATCCATTCGATCAGGATCCCACGCATCGCGCAGCAGGGTCAAAGGATTCGGCCCGGCCCAAATCGCATCGGTGTTCAGGGTGAATACCGGATTCGCCCCCAACAGGGGCAATGCGGCGCGCAACCCACCGCCGGTTTCCAGAATCTCGGGTGCTTCCCGGGACAACAGGACACCTTTGGGGGCCAGATGGGCCTCAAGCTGATCGGGCAGATAGTGCAGATTGGCCACGACACGTTCCGGACCCAGATCATCTACCAAATCCAGCGCATGATCGACCAGGGGGCGGCCTGCGACCTCGATCAGCGGTTTTGGGCGGTCTCTGGTCAGCGCGGCCATGCGGGTGCCAAACCCGGCGGCAAACAGCATCACGGCTTCGGGAAGTCGGGTCATGTCTGTCTGAGCCTGTCCAGGTTTTCCGGTGTTGGCGCGGGCAGGGCCGTACGTAGCAGATCAGCTATGGTTGCAAGTGCCGGGTGGTCCAGATCGCGCATCAGATGTGCCCACGTGGCCGGGATAAAATCAACATATTGAGGTTTACCGTATTCCGTCGCCAGACGGGCAAACACGCCCAGAATTCGCAGGTTCCTTTGCGCCCCCAGGACGGCATAGGCGGTGCGGAAATCGTGATCATTCACACCGGTCGCGGCGATATAGCGGTTAACCATTCGCATCTCGGTGCCCGGGGCTACGTCGCGGCGGACATCCTGCAGCATCGACACAAGGTCATAGGCCGGATGGCCCAGCATGGCGGTCTGGAAATCCAGCAAACCCACGCGTTTCACGCCTTTACGGCCCGGTAGCCAGACCATGTTTTCGGCGTGGTAGTCGCGCTGGATCACCACTTTGGTCCCCGAGGTTTCCTGGTGCAGAATGTCCGAAAACCGGTATTCAAACTGTTGCCGCGCGTCCGTGTCGTGCTGACCCAGAACCGCCTGCGCGTATTTGGTGAAGGACAACGCCGCCAGCTCGGTCATCAGGGATGGGCCGTATGAGGGCAAAGACAGGATGGGGGCCTGATGCAGCGCAATCAAAACGTCGGTTGCGGCCTCGTATAGCTGCCGCTCCATCTTTGGGTCTTGCTTCAGAACGCGGGCAAACAGGTCGTCGCCCAGATCTTCCAGCAGCAGAAAGCCGAATTCCGTATCTTCAGCATAAATCTCGGGCGCGCTGAGGCCGATAGAGCGCAGGTGGTTTGCCATACGCACAAAGTTCTCGACCGGTTCGGCCTTGCCCGGAGGGGAGTCCATCAACACGGCGGTCCGGCCGGTTTCGGGATCGGTCAGACGCTCGTATCGGCGGTTCGAGGCATCCCCGGCCAGTGGCGCACGCCTTGCGTTGGCCCACGGTGTTTGTGCAATCAGCGCCTCGGCCAGCACAGCGCGGTTCGTCATGCGGCGCTCTCCATCTTGCGGGGCCATTTCGGATCGGACCACGACAAGGTCAGATGGCGGCTTTCCATCGTATCAGGATTTGTTTCAAAGCTAAGTTTCAGGGCAGTTTCAGGGGTCAGAGGACCCAGCTTGTCGGGCCATTCGATCAGACAGATGGCTGTATCAAATGCCTCGGTCAGGCCCAGCTCCTCGATCTCTTCCACGGCGCTCAGCCGGTAGAGATCGCAATGCCAGATCTCGCCCGCCGGTGTGTCATAGGCCTGCACCAGCGTGTAGGTGGGCGAGGGCACATCCTCGGGCTCAGTCATCAGGGATTGGATCAGGCTGCGGGCGAAATGTGTCTTTCCGCTGCCGATTACACCTTCAAGCAGCACCACGTCGCCGGGGCGCAATTCCGCCCCCAGCCGCGCGGCGAATTGCGATGTTTCTTCGGGCGAACTCAGGGTGATCGAACGAGGGTGCAACGTCATGGCGCCACAATGACCTCAGGCCCTGTCGGCTGCAACCCGGTTCAGGCGCTGATTTGGCGGATAGGCTGTGTTGTCGCAAGCTCCTCCACCACGAACCGGACAATCGTTGCGCCGTTCTGCATCGGGCTGACGACACAGGTCAGATCGGTGCCGTTGCGCATACGTATCTCACCCGACCATTCGGCGCGTTTGTCGCGCATCCCGACAAAGTCGCGAACCTCACCCAGCAGCGGTGTGGCGGCACATTGGTCCTGCCAGCTACGGGTCACGTCCAGCACGGAATCCGGTTCGAACCCGGTCTCATCAGAAGCCCCCCACAATTCTTGATAGGCGCGGTTGGTGAAGGCCAGCGTTCCGTCATCGCCGAACACCGCGATTGCATCGGCCAGCTTGTCCAGCACCGATTGCATCAGGTCCATTTCCGAGCGGAACCGGCGGGTCAGGGTAATCTCGGCGGTGATATCTTCGAACAGGAACGCCACCGCACCGTCGGGATGCGGGCGCCCGCTGACCGAATAGACCGATCCTGAAGGCAGCGACCAGGTTTCCTGATAATTCCCGTCCTCGGCGGCCTCGAGCAGATCATTCATCTGGCTGCGCCAACTGCGGTAATTCTTGGGTTCCGGCATCATGTGATGATCGCGCAGCCGGTCGAAAAAACTGGACAGGCTGGGGCGGCAACTGAGGAAGTCCGGGGGCAGGGTGGTCAGGTCAATCAGCGCCGGGTTGAACAGCGCCAGTTGCCGGTTGCGGTCGAAAATCGCCAGCCCGATAGATAGCTGGGCAAAGGTTTTCGTCATGGTCTGAACGAATTTGCGCTGGGCGGTTTCAGCGGCAACAATGGCATTGATATCAACGGCATAGCACAGGTGACCTTCGGGGTGATCGACCAGCGTCAGGTCGAACCACAGCTTGTTCTCACTGCTCTCGGACGAGATTGAGATGCGGGTTTTTGCACCCAACCGCGCATCCCCGTCCGCGCCGGGAAACAGCGGCGCGGTCAGATCGGTATCGGGACCACGGACCTTTCTGACCAATGTGACATAGGCAGCATTGCACCAACGGACATTGCCTTGATGATCCAGCAGCCAGACAGGATACGGAGCTTGCTCCATCGCCAGACGGATCGGATCCTGCGCATCGCGCTGGACCAGGGTGGGGCGTTCGGCGCTGTCGCGAAGCTGAACGCGGACGATGCCGTCAACCCATTCGCACAGAATGTCCCGCTCGACGGTGCAGTCGATCGGGGGAATGACCAGCGAGCCCTGATGACGAATTTGGTCGGGGGTTTCGGGAAAGCTGGGAAAATCCCGCTTTAACAGGCGGCGCAGGTCGGGCCAGTCGCGGACGGCTTCGAACCCTTCGAGCGCGATATCGGAATGGCTGATCAGGCGGTTGCCGTCGAACAGAAACACCGCATCATACAGCGATGCGGGCGTGGACAATCCGAAATTGTCACCCTTGTGCCGTCGGCGGGGCAGAAGCCATTGTACGGCCAGGCTGGCAGACACCAGACTGATCGCGGCCAAAATGATCCAGTCGACCATGCGACCTCCGGAACTTATACCGAAGAAACTATGCGTGTTAATGGTTAACGGGGTCTTAACTCAGACCTGGATTTGCTGGTTCTCACCCGACGGAACGGGGGTGTCGCCAATCTGGGCATCCACCATATTGCGCGGCCACGACACACGAACAATCGCGCCTCGGCGCTCGGGATTGTCACATAGGGTTTGGTATGGGTCCGCGCCGTTTGCAAAATCCAGCTCGGCGCCGCTGCGTTCCAGCAGGGTCTTGGCGATGAACAGGCCCAGCCCCATGCCCTCATATTCCGGGCGGGTTCTTTGATCGTTCTCGACCCGGCGGCGGCGCATGAAAGGGTCTCCGATCCGGCCAATCATCTGCGATGGATACCCGCGCCCGTCATCCATGATGTTAACGGTGATCTGATCCGTGCTCCATTCGGCCTCGACCCAGACGTTTGCGCGGGAAAAGTCCACCGCGTTCTGGATAAGGTTGCGCAGCCCGTGAATGATCTCGGGCTTACGCAGGATCGAGGGTTGTTGCACATCGCCATCCCCGGCCGGACCTTCGGAAAAGTGCACGGTCTTGCCCCGATGAAGGTGCGGCTCGGCTGCCTCATGCACCACGGTGGACAGGGGTGCCTGCCGCAGATGCAAGTCGTCTTTGCCAGCCCGGCCCATATCGCGCAGGATATCACGGCAGCGGTTGGCCTGTTCGCGGATCAGAGCGGCGTCGTCCTTCAGGTCGGGGCGGTCATCCAGTTCTTCGATCAGTTCGGAACTGGCCAGTTTGATGGTGGCCAGCGGCGTGCCCAGCTCATGAGCTGCTGCTGCGACCACGCCGCCCAGATCGGTCAGTTTCTGCTCACGCGCCAGGGCCATATGCGTGGCGGCCAGCGCCTCGGACATCGATTGCACCTCAGCGCTGACGCGGTGAGAATAGGCCCCGATGAATACGATCGCGATGACAACCGCCGCCCAGTTGCCGAACAGAAGCATATCCGGAATCTGCAGTATGAGACCCTGTTCGGTGCGCAATGGAAGGTGAAACTCAGCCAGTAAGCTGGTCAACACGATTGCCACTGTACCAACAATCAGAGTTGAACGCGTGCTCATAACATTGGCCGAGATTGTCACTGGTCCCAACAGCAACAGGGCAAAGGGGTTGTTCAGGCCGCCGGTCAGGTACAACAGGATCGCCAGTTGCGAGAGGTCGAACAACACCATCAGAAAGTTTTCGAATTCGGTCAGGCGCTTGTTTTTCGGGAACAGCAGAATGGCGGTCGTGTTGCCCATGACCGAAATACCGATAGCCAGATAGCAAAGCGCCAACTCCAGCTGCACCTGAAAATACTGCTGCGCAACAGTGATGGCGGTAAACTGACCGATGATGGCCACCCAGCGCAGCAGGATCAGCGTGCGCAGGCGGATCCAGCTACTGCGTTCCTGACTGCGCCATAATGTGATGTTGGAATTTGCCATCGGTCTATTATGTCCTGTTGCATCGGCTGATCATCTTGATAGGTGTCCGCGTCGAAACGATCAACAACCCCTCTCATCCCAGGATTGATGCCATGATCCGCCTTTACGCCATCCTTGCAACCGTTGTTCTGGCCGTCGGTCTGGGCGCCATGTGGCTGCTGACGCGAGGGGCGGGATCGAACGATCAGTTCGCACAATGCCGTTCGGCGCAGATCGCGGGCGGTACTGCTGCAATTGGCGGCCCGTTCGAGCTGGTCAACGGCAAGGGCGAAACGGTCACCGACAAGGACGTGATCACCGAACCGACATTGGTCTATTTCGGCTATACGTTTTGCCCCGATATCTGCCCGTTCGACATGTCGCGCAACGCCGAGGCCGTCGATATTCTGGCCGAGCGTGGCCAATCGGTGACGCCGCTGTTTATTTCGATCGACCCGGATCGTGACACGCCGCCGGTGGTAGATGACTTTGCCTTCAACCTTGGCGGCAAGACCATCGCACTGACCGGATCGCCCGAGCAGGTCAAAGCCGCCAGCCAAGCCTACAAGACCTATTACCGGGCACATGACAAGAGCGACGAATACTACCTGGTCGACCATTCCACCTTTACCTACCTGGTGACGCCCGAGCACGGCTTCCTCGAGTTTTTCAACCGCGACGACACCGCCGAGCAGATGGCCGACAAGGTTGGATGTTTTCTGGACAAGCTCTGATGCGTTTGACCTTTGAAATGGCGCTGCTATTACTCATGTTTAAGCCAAAGGCGTGAAATAGCGGAAAGAACAGAATATGGCGGACAGCTCTGACCTCGATATCGGCCCCGATAAATCCCTGCTTCTGGTGGATGATGACGAGCCGTTTCTGAGACGTCTTGCCAAAGCGATGGAAAAGCGCGGGTTCGAAGTTGAAACCGCAGGCTCCGTCGCCGCAGGCCGCGCAATATCCACCGCCCGTCCACCAGCTTACGCGGTCGTCGACCTTCGGTTGGAGGATGGCAACGGTCTGGATGTGGTTGAAGTGCTGCGCGAAAAGCGCCCCGACAGCCGGGTAGTGGTTCTGACCGGATACGGCGCGATTGCCACCGCAGTGGCAGCGGTAAAGATCGGCGCGACCGATTACCTGTCAAAGCCCGCCGACGCCACCGACATCACCAGCGCATTGCTGGCCAAGGGCGACGAACTGCCCCCGCCGCCGGAAAACCCCATGAGCGCGGACCGTGTACGCTGGGAGCATATCCAGCGTGTCTATGAGCTGTGTGACCGGAACGTCTCTGAGACCGCGCGGCGTTTGAACATGCACCGTCGGACATTGCAGCGGATTTTGGCGAAGCGTAGCCCGCGATAGTGAGCAGTATATTGGGTTCGATCTGAACAGGTTTCTGTTCAGAGGATATTCATTTAGTCTTCTTGTCAGAGTTCGGATAGATGAACCCGTTCACTGGGTACAAGCTGCCATACTGACCCGGAAGGCTTTCGACCCGAACCAGCGTCCAGTCATTGTGCTTGGATACGTCCTTGACCCCCATTTTCAAGGATACCTTGTTTCGGTGCCAGTTGGCGTGGTTCACAATGACTTCCCGGTCGGTGACAACATTGGACACGACAGCCACATGGCCAAGCGGCATCCCGTGGGTCGCCCGAAACGACATGACCGCGCCCACAACCGGCTCACTGCCTCGATCAAAAGTACTGCGCGCCTTACCCCACCAGTCCTTTGCGTTGCCGCGAATTTCGATACCGCTGAGGCTACGTGCGTAGGGAACACACCATACCCTTTGCCCTCTGGCCTGCTTTTGCGAGACCTCGCGCAACGCCATCGATTGACGTTCAGGATCGAGTTCTGCATTGGTTGGGCTATCGGTGCAGGCAGAGACCAGACCAAAAAGCCCCAACGCAATTGCGGTTCGGGCGGAGCCGGACAAGCGCGGCCAGCGCGTGTTCGTTTTGCGTACGCTGTTTTTCAAGAAGCTCTATTGCCCGTTGCAAGACAAATGGGGTTGTACGGTGACTTTACGGGTTGTGAAAAGAGGCCAGACTATTCCACGGCAAGATTTCGCCGGTTCCTCGTTCCGCGATTGAGAAGACACCTGAATGAGCAGAAGCGTAAGTTGCATCTTTAATGTCTAGTACCGGGCTTGAAAACATAGCCCACTATGGGAGGAGAGCCGACATTGGAACGGGTTTGTATTCTATAGCAAGGATATCAACGCCTCATGCCGTGCCATATACGCCTCTCGTACCTCAACTGGAGGCCTAAGCGTTATCCTTAAACCCTCCATCACCGCCTGATCCGGGCGACCGAAGAACTTCGTCGCTTCAGCCTCGGAGAACCCCGCGATTTGGGTGGCTTCCATCCAGGCGCTGATCTTGTCGGCCTTTTTGATCTGACGTTTCACCGTTTTCGGCACTGCAGCGGGCAGGCCAAAGCGGATGTGGATCGCAGCCGCCAACCGGTCATCCAGCGCGCCGTAATCGGGTCCGACGGCGGATTTCACCGGTGAGATCATATCTCCGATCACATATTCCGGCGCATCATGTAACAAGGCCGCGAGCCGCCATTTCACCGGTGTTTTGGGGGCAATCCGGCCAAAAAGCTCTTCGACCAGCAGGGAATGTTCGGCCACGGAATAGGCGAAATCGCCAGCGGTTTGGCCGTTCCAACGGGCCACAAAGGCCAGTCCGTGGGCGATATCTTCGATTTCGATGTCCACAGGGGTCGGGTCCAGCAGGTCCAGCCTGCGCCCCGACAGCATTCTTTGCCATGCCCTAGGTTGTGTTGCCATTCCGCCATACCATGTGAAGTTGGACACGTTAGTTTCGCGCTTTTGTGTTATGATGTACCTGTCGAGATCACCAGCTGCCAACTTTTTCTTGACCAGACGTGCTTTGAACCAGCGCGTGGTGATACCGACATTTGTGCTGAGGGGGGCGCATGCTCCTCCTGGTGTGCCCCTCTCGGAACGTAACTCGTATCGAAAGGAGCTAGCTATGTTTAAGCGACTGTTTGGAATCACCATGGCCTTTGGAATGGCCGCCACTGCCCCACCCGCATTTGCCCAAAGTTGTGCACAGCGCGAGCACGTGATCGCCAAGCTGCAGGACAGCTATTCAGAAGAGCTGGTCTTTGGCGGATTGCAGAAAACACGCGGTGCGCAGACGATCATGGAGGTCTGGACCTCGAAGGAAACCGGAAGCTACACGGTTCTGGTGACTCAGGCGAACGGCATTAGTTGTATTGTCGCCGTTGGCACAGATTTTTTTGAAGCGATCCCGAAGATTAAGCTAAAGGGTCAACCCAGCTGAATTGAACGGCGGAATACCCCGTTTCCGGCCAATAACGTTGCCACCTGCCCCAAGGAATGCTAGGGGCAGCCGGAACGTGATTTACCTCAATGGAGCACCTGATGGCCGGGGACTATATCGTTAAAGACATTTCATTGGCCGGGTTCGGCCGCAAAGAGCTGGATATTGCTGAAACCGAAATGCCAGGTCTGATGTCCCTGCGCGCGGAATATGGCGAGAGCAAGCCGCTGAAAGGCGCACGGATCGTCGGCTCGCTGCACATGACCATCCAGACAGCTGTGCTGATCGAAACACTGGTTGCGCTGGGCGCGGATGTGCGCTGGGCGTCGTGCAACATTTTCTCGACGCAGGACCATGCCGCCGCCGCGATTGCCGAGGCAGGCATCCCCGTCTTCGCCATCAAAGGCCAGACGCTGGAAGAGCACTGGGATTACCTGGACAAATCCTTCCTGTTCGACGAAGGCCCGAACATGATTCTGGACGATGGCGGCGACGCGACGCTGTACATCCTGCTGGGCGCACGCGCCGAAGCGGGTGAAGACATCATCCCGGTTCCCGGTTCGGAAGAGGAAGAGGTCATCAAGGCCCAGATCGCCAAGCGCATGGCAGCAAGCCCTGGCTGGTTCACCAAGATGCGTGATCAGATTCAGGGCGTGTCCGAGGAAACGACCACCGGCGTGAACCGCCTGTATCAGTTGGTCAAAGACGGTCACCTGCCGTTCCCGGCAATTAACGTGAACGACTCGGTCACCAAGTCGAAATTCGACAACAAATACGGCTGTAAAGAATCACTGGTCGACGGTATCCGCCGCGCCACTGATACCATGATGGCCGGCAAGGTTGCAGTGGTTTGCGGCTACGGCGACGTAGGCAAAGGTTCGGCCGCATCGCTGCGCGGCGCTGGTGCCCGTGTGAAAGTGACCGAAGTTGACCCGATCTGCGCCTTGCAGGCTGCGATGGACGGGTTCGAAGTTACCCTGCTGGAAGACGAAGTCGCCAGCGCGGATATCTTCATCACCACCACCGGCAACAAGGACGTGATCCGCATCGACCATATGCGCGCGATGAAGGACATGGCTATCGTCGGCAACATCGGCCACTTTGACAACGAGATTCAGGTGGCCAGCCTGAAGAATCACAAGTGGACCAACATCAAAGAACAGGTGGACATGATCGAGCTGCCTTCGGGCAACCGCATCATCCTGCTGTCCGAAGGCCGTCTGCTGAACCTCGGCAACGCCACCGGTCACCCATCCTTTGTGATGTCGGCCTCGTTCACCAACCAGGTTCTGGCGCAGATCGAACTGTTCACCAAGGGTGACGAGTACGAAAATAAGGTCTACATCCTGCCCAAGCATCTGGATGAGAAAGTGGCCCGCCTGCATCTGGACCGCATCGGTGTCAAACTGACCAAGATGGACAACGAGCAGGCCGCTTACATCGGCGTGAAGCCTGAAGGCCCGTACAAGCCCGAGCATTATCGTTACTGATTTCCGTTTCTGTCGGAAATGAAACGGCGGCCGGTTGGCCGCCGTTTTCTTTTGCAGTCAGCGTAGCGATGGTATGAAGTCACCTCGGCCCTGCGGAGTGAAATCCAGTATGTTCCACAGGGGCCAGGCCGCATCCACATGCCGCGGATGCCATTCGCTGGGCTCAAAAAACAGCTCAGAACTCCAGAAATGAGTGATACTGCCTTGATCGCGTTGAAAGATATTCAGGATCGGTAATTGGCTTCCGTCCTCAGCCTGGGCCAGATAGTCGTGCTGATAGTCTGTACCAAGTGCGGAATAGAGCGGCAGATCGCTCCATCCCATCTTGGTTTTGAGACCAACCAGTTTATCCGGTGTGTTCTGAGCCACTACTGCAAAGGCAATATTCTGGGAAATATGCGTCACTTGCCCATTCAACCCATCCAGGAAGGCTGAGCACATGGGACAGGGCGACTGTGCTTCCGGACCGTACATGAGGGAGTAGACGGCCAGCGTATCATGAGAACCGAACAGAGAAGACAATTTTACAGTCTCACCCCGTTCTGATCTGAAAGTATAGTCCTGCGGAACCTCCCCTCCTTTGGGAAGGCTGCGCCGCAGGTTTGCGACATTCTCGACACTGGCTCTTAGTTCGGTTTCTGCCTTCAGCAAGGTGTTTCGGGCAGCTCTGTATTGCGGGCTCTCATTTGGTAGCGACACGGGCATTTTGTCCTCCTGATTCCAAGTGGCAACATCATTTAACTTAATTGTTAAATAATGTCGTGCGAAAATCAAGCCGAGGATGTACCGCGTGATTTTTGGGGGGAATGCTGGAGAATTTTCCCTTTGTGCTATTTTTCGCACCCGTTACCGTGTTCGCGGCGCTGGTGTAGCCAGAAACCAATATTGAACCAGGAGATGACAATGGGAAAACGCGACGAGTTGATCGCCAAATACGCTGCAGATCTGAAAGAAAAATGCGGGATGGACGCTGATATGGACCTGCTGACCAAGGTTACCATCGGCTGTGGTCCGGCGATCTATGACGCCGACGCGTCAACCGTTGCGGCCACGCAAGAAGGCGAGCTTGAGACGGTCAAGAACAACTTCCTCATCAAGAAACTGGGCTTGGCTGATGGGCCCGAACTGATGGAAGCCATAAATAAAGTGCTGGAAACCTATGGCATGTCCGAGCGCAACAAACACCGCGCCGTGGTCTATTACATGCTGACCAAGCATTTCGGCAAAGAAGCCGTCTACGGCTAAACTGTTCATTTTCAATTGAAACGCCCGCCTCCCCATCGGCGGGCGTTTCGTATTTGAGCTATTTTTTAAAGACTTGGTATTTGAAATGCTTGCTGAAACCCGGCTAGGGTCAAAGTGTGACCAGGACGGTCAGAACCAGAGATTTCCATACGCGTGTGGTGAGTAGGGAGCACGCGGGGGTAGGGAAGGTTCTGCATCCGTCAGAGCCTTCCCTTTTTTCTTGATCAGCCCGCTTGCGTGTCGCTCAGGGCACAGATTACCTGCCATTCCGCCTCGCTGACCGGTTGAACCGAAAGGCGCGAATTCTTCACCAGCACCATCTCGGCCAGGCGCTCATCTGCTTTGATCTGGTCCAGAGTCACCGGCGTTGTGAACGGTCGCACCGCCTTGATGTCCACGCATTCCCAGCGTTCGTCCTCGGTGGTGCTGTCGGGATGGGCCTCGGCGCAGACCTCGACGATACCGACGATCGCCTTGTCCTTTTGCGAGTGGTAAAAGAACCCGCGATCGCCAACCGCCATCTGCCGCATGAAATTGCGCGCCTGATAGTTACGCACGCCGTCCCATTCTTCACCCGCATCCCCTTTGGCAACCTGCTGGTCCCAGCTCCAGGTCGACGGCTCGGATTTGAACAGCCAGTACGCCATCAGCCGATCACTTTCTTCCAGGGGATCAGGTCGACGGAATCGAACAGCCCCGCCTTGGCATAGGGATCGTTTTCGGCCCAGGTTTCGGCGGCCGACATGCCTTCGACCTCCAATATCACCAGAGAGCCGATCATCGCGTCTCCGTCCAGCAACGGACCGGCCTGAGAAACAACACCGGTTTCCTCGATATAGGCCAAATGGGCGGCGCGGTTGTCCAGCCGGGTTTGCAGGGCGCCGTCCTTGTCACGGGCGATGAGAGCAATCAGCATGTTATTCCTCCTTGAGGGGGCGGTTGAGCAGGGTTTCGATGGCTTGCGCCACACTGTAGGCGCCGTGGCTCAGGTCTGCCACCGTGGCGCTGATAGGCATGTCCAACCCTTCTTTCGCGGCGATCTTGGACATGGCGCGGGCCGTGGCGACACCTTCGACGGTCGTATGGCTGTCAAAGGGGCGATTCAGACCCAAACTCAGGCCAAAACGGTAATTTCGGGACAGTTCGGACGAGCAGGTCAGTACCAGATCCCCCAACCCTGACAGGCCCATCAACGTATCGGGTCGTGCACCACGCATCAGGGCGAACCGCTGCATTTCGGCGAACCCGCGGGTCATCAGGGCGGCGCGGGCACTGTCACCAAGGCCCGCCCCGATGGTGGCCCCGCACCCGATGGCCATGACGTTTTTCAACGCGCCGCCCAGTTCGGCCCCAACGACATCGGTTGTGCGATAAAGGCGCAGGTTGGCCGTGGTCAACTCGTGCTGCAGGTTCTGGCTCAGGGCGTCATCGGCGCATGCCAGGGTCAGTGCCGTGGGTAGGCCTCGCGCGATGTCATCGGCAAAGCTGGGCCCGGTCAGAAGAGCGGGTTGCGCGTCCGGGATGGTTTCACGGATCACGGAAATGGGCCCGAGGCCCGTGGACAATTCAATCCCTTTGCAGCAGGCGACCAGCGTTTTTCCGGCCAGCGCCGAAGCGTGTTCGGTTAATGCTGCGCGCAATTTCTGCATGGGAACCGAAACAAGCAGCATCTGGCTGTCAGCGGCCTTAGTGATATCAGAGGTGACCGAGACACCTTCCGGCAAACTCACATTGGGCAGCCGCGCAGCGTTCTCGCGGGTGGTTTGCATCAGATTGGCCTGATCCGCATTCCGCGCCCACAGGGTTACCGGCCCGTTTCCTGCCAGCGATATTGCCAACGCCGTTCCAAAAGCCCCTGATCCCAGAACAGAAACACTCATGCCTTTGCGCCTTTCTTGCCGCTGCCCAACATGGCGGGGCTGGTTTGGTCCAAGGGCCAGCGGGGCCGGGCCGTCAGGTCCAGACCATCGCGGGCGCCCGTGCGAAACCGCTCCAACCCGGCATAGGCGATCATGGCCGCGTTGTCAGTGCAAAGGGAGAGAGGCGGGGCGGTAAAACACGCGCCTTTCTCGCTGCAAACAGTCTCTAACGCAGACCGAATGGCGGAGTTAGCGGCCACGCCGCCCGCCACGGCAATCACCGGGCTTGAAGGGTTTTCCTCCAGATACCGATCCATTGCGCGGCGGGTTTTCTCGGCCAGAGTATCCACGATGGCTTGTTGGAACCCAGCGCACAGATCAGCGCGGTCCTGACGGGTCAGGCCGCCCTTCTCGGCGACGATCTGGTCCCGCATCCGCATCAGCGCGGTTTTGAGTCCGGAAAATGAGAGGTCACATCCGGGCCGGTCCAGCAGCGGCCGGGGAAAGCGGAACCGTTTGGGATCGCCAGACCGCGCTTCGGTCTCGACCGAAGGACCGCCGGGTTGCGGTAGGCCCAAAAGGCGCGCGGTTTTGTCGAAGGCCTCGCCCGGTGCATCGTCAATGGTGCCGCCCAGGCGGGTGAACTGCTCCGGCCCGTGGGCGATCAAATACTGGCAATGCCCGCCCGATACCAGCAGCATCAGGTAAGGGAACGCGATCCCGTCTGTCAGGCGCGGCGTCAGGGCGTGGCCTGCCAGATGGTTTACCCCGATCAACGGCAGGCCGGTTGCGGCGCTCAAGCCCTTGGCGCACATGACGCCGGACATAACGCCGCCGATCAGGCCCGGCCCGGCGGTCACCGCGATGGCGTCCATATCAGCCAAAGTCAGACCCGCGGCCTCCAGCGCCTGAACCACGCATATATCCAGTTTTTCCGCATGGGCACGGGCAGCGATCTCGGGGACCACACCGCCAAAGGTGCTGTGCAACTCGGTCTGTCCATGAACGATGGATGACAGCACTTCAGCCCCGGCGCCGTCGGATTGGCGCACGACGGCGGCGGCCGTGTCGTCACAGCTGCTTTCCAGTCCGAGGACGGTAAGTGTTTGCACCATTGGCTCGATCCGCTACACCTTGATTGCCAAGCGGGGTATCACCCTGCGCGGACGCAAACAATCCCAAGGCGGAAGGCGCCGACTGTTGTATTTGCTGATGACCCGCCCGCGTGCTGCCTCTGAACGATTCGTTGCGCAGCTGCCGACCCGCACCAGATCCCGGGTCCAGGTCATCTATTCCCCGATCCTCGAAATCAGACCTCTGCCGGTCAAAGTGAACACGCAGGGTTTTCAGGGGTTGATCTTTACCTCGGCCAATGCGGTGAATGCCGCCGTGTCCCTTGGCCTGGCACGGGACATGCCCGCCTTCTGTGTCGGCCCTGCGACGACGGGTACAGCAAAAGTGGCCGGATGGGACGCGCAGATGGTCGGCACAACCGCCGAGGAACTGGTGGCCTATCTGCTGAAACACCGGCCAGACAGTCCGCTGTTGCATCTGCGCGGCGAGCACAGCCGGGGCAATATAGCCACCCGCCTTACCGAGTCGGGTTTGACCGTGCGCGAACAGCCTGTCTATCTGCAGCGCCTGTTACCGCTGACACCCGAGGCTGCCGCGACCGCCGACGGAGATACACCGGTGATTGCGCCCCTGTTTTCACCCAGAACGGCGCGACAATTTGCCGATATCTGGACCGGTACGGCACCCTTGTGGCTCGTCGCAATCAGCGAAGCGACGGCGGAACCCCTTTATTCCTTGGACTATGCGCACCTGAAGATCGCCAAGGAGCCGACCCCGAAGACAATGCAGAAAGCTGTTAAAAAGCTTGTGAAACATGCGATGCGGGTTGAGGGCAGCGAGACCACCGATTAACCTAGAGTGGCCTGTTATTCATGTGAAATTGGATTCGATAAGGGGAATGTTGCGGTGGCTCGTAAGAAAAAAACCGATCAAAAGCCAGTGGAAGACCCCAAGTCGGACGAAGCGGTTGAAACTGTTTCCACCCAGGACGATGCGTCTGTTGACGCGGCTGAGCCGGTAGAAGAGGTCCTTTCCGAAGCCGAAGCCGAAGCCGAAGCCGAAGCCGAAGCCGAAGCCGAAGCCGAAGCCGAAGCCGAAGCCGAAGCCGAAGCCGAAGCCGAAGCCGAAGCGGCCGTCAAGCCGGTTGTGGAAGAGCCCGTTGCGACGGTGGCAGAAAAACCCGCCGAACCTGAACAGGAAAAACGCGGCGGCTTTGTGCCAGCCCTGCTTGGCGGTGTACTTGCGGCCGGGATCGGTTTTGCGGCAGGCAGCGCGGGATTTTTCGGGTCAGGCGAATCTGATGGCCTTGCGGCGCTTGAGGCGAAACTCAATGATCAGTCCAGCCAGATCGAGGCACTTTCGAAATCGCTGGCCGACAGTTCAGACACTTCGGAAGTGGACAGCAAAATCGCCGCCCTGACAGATCAGATAACGCCACTCAGCGCGGAACTAAACGCGGTGAAATCCGGCCTCGACGGGCTTGCGGGGAAGATCGATCCTCTGGCCGGCCGCCTGAGCGATCTGGAAAGCAGTGCGCTGACGCAAGGTGCATCGCCCGAAGTGTCAGCCGCTTTTGAGGCCGAGTTGAAGAAACTGCAGGATTCGCTGGCCGCGCAACGCGCCGAGGTCGAGAAAATGGTCTCGGACGCGCAGGCGCTCGAGGCGCAGGCCGCTGCCAAGGCGCAGGCGGCAACCAATGCATCGATCCTGTCTCAGGTGCACAGCCAATTGGACGCGGGTCAGCCTTATGAAAGTCTGGTTGCCGAGTTGGCAGCCGGTGGTGTGACCGTACCAGAGGCACTGACGGCCCCGGCAAAAGAAGGCGTTGCCTCCCTGGCCGCGCTGCGGGAGTCTTTCACGCCCGCAGCCCGCACTGCCCTTGCAGATGCGCGGGATGCGGACAAGACCACGGGTCTGGTCGCGTTTCTGCAACGCCAGACCGGCGCGCGTTCGGTCACTCCGCAAGAGGGCGATAGCCCCGACGCGGTGCTGTCGCGGGCCGAGGCTGCTCTGGCGGGCGGCGATGTCGCTGCGGCGTTGAGCGAACTAAAATCCCTGCCCGAGGCGGCAAAGGCGGCACTGGCCGGTTGGGAACAGGCGGCCCAGACCCGTGAGGCCGCCGTGGATGCCGCAAATGCGCTGCAATCCAGCGTAAACTCGAACTGAAGGACCTGCCATGCTGTGGTCATTGTTAAAGATCCTTGTTTTTGTAGCGATTATCGGCCTGCTGGCCATAGGCGCCATGTTCCTGATGGAAACCAGTGGCGGCGTGCAGATCACGGCGTGGGGTCAGGAATTCACCTTGGGGCCGCTGCAATCGGTGATCGCGCTGGGCGTGCTGGTTGTTTTGATATGGGTGTTCTTCAAACTGCTGACGCTGCTGATCGCGACACTGAAATTCCTCAACGGGGATGAAACCGCCCTGTCGCGTTACTTCGACCGCAACCGCGAGAAGCGGGGCTATCAGGCGCTGTCCGATGGTTTGATGGCGCTGGCCTCGGGCGAGGGGCGCGTGGCGATGAACAAGGCGTACAAGGCCGAGAAGCTGCTGAACAAGCCGGAATTGACCAATCTTCTGGTCGCGCAGGCGGCCGAAATGAACGGCGATACCAAAAAGGCGTCAGATACCTACAAGAAGCTGGTCACCAACAACGCCACCCGCTTTGTCGGGGTGCGCGGCATCATGAAACAGAAACTGGCCGAAGGCGATGATGACACCGCCCGCAAGCTGGCCGAAAAGGCGCTGGCGATCAAACCGCGCCATGCCGAGAGCCAGGATATCCTGCTGGGTCTGCAGACAAAATCGCAGGACTGGACCGGCGCGCGTTCGACTCTGACCGCCAAGCTGAAGGCCGGTCATCTGCCGCGCGACGTGTTCAAGCGCCGCGATGCGGTGCTGGCCTTGTCCGAAGCCAAGGATATTCTGGCCGAGGGTGCCACCGTAGAACAGCAGGAACACGCGATTGAGGCCAACCGCCTGTCGCCCGATCTGGTGCCGGCCGCCGCGATGGCCGCACGCGCTTATATCAAAAAGGGCAAGCCGCGCGCCGCCACCAAGATCCTGAAAAAGGCGTGGGAGGTGCATCCGCATCCCGATCTGGCCCATGCCTTTGCCGAGATTTCACCGGATGAAACGCCGGAGGCGCGGATCAAACGCTTTGCGGCGTTGACCCGCATTCACCCGGAAAACCCGGAAACCCGTCTGATCGTGGCCGAGTTGAACATCGTCGCCGAGGATTTCCCCGAAGCCCGCCGGGCGCTGGGAGATGTGGTGGAAAAACAGGCCGATGCGCGCGCTTACACCCTGATGGCGGCGATTGAACGGGGCGAGGGTGCCTCGGACGCCGTGGTGCAGGGCTGGTTGGCCAAGGCGCTGAACGCGCCGCGTGGGCCGCAATGGGTTTGCGACAACTGCCATGACATTCAGGCCGAATGGGGCCCGGTCTGTCAGAACTGCCACAGCTTTGACACGCTCAGCTGGCAGACCCCGCGAACGCCCGAGATCGCAACGGCCACCGGCGTTCACATGCTGCCGCTGATTGTCGGCGCGCTTGAGGACAAACAGGAGCCCGAACCCGAGCCCGAAATCGAAGAAGTCGAAGAGATAGTCGAGCCCGAGGTTATCGAGATGGAGGCGGAACCTGTCCGGCCCGATGTCGAACCGGCGGTCAATGCCGAGGGAGAGCCGGTGGTCGAGAAACAGGCCTAGCGCGCGGTTTCCACGTCAAAGGCATCGTTCCACAGTTTGAACAGCTCTGCCCGGCGGTTCTGGTCCCGTGCGACCAGCAGCGCCGGGGACAGTGCAATAAAACGGCGGGCGCTGGGTGTCAGGCCGGTTTCAGCCGCATCCATCTGGGCAACAAGGCCCGAGGCCGCCAGCAGGCTCTGCGCCTCGGTAGACAGCAGAAAATCCAGAAACCCGGTTGCGGCGTCCTTGTTGCCCGCCTGCGCCGGGATCATCAAGGCGCGGGACAGGACCAGCGTGTAGTCTTCGGGCAGGATCACTCCCACGCCCGGCGCATGGGCATTGGCCACATAGGATCCCAGAACGTTATAGGCGATAAGGAACCGGCCCTCGGCCACGTCGCGAATAATCTCGGACGAACAGCAGGTGGCCACGGCATCGATGCGGGCAAACCCCTCGATCAGAGAGCCAAAGGTTGTAGCCTCGAGGCTGTCACCATAGGCGAACAAATACCCAAGGCCCGAGGCGGCGATGTCATAAGTCGCCACCCGGCCCCGCAGCAGTTCGGGCTGCGTGCGCATCGCGTCCAGCAGGGCAAAGCGATTGCGAGGGACGTGCTGGTCGTCCAGGAGGACTTTGTTATAGGCGATGACGGCGGGTTCGGTGGTGATGCCCCAAAGCTCATCGCGCCAGCGCCGCGCGTCCGGCAGCGCCTCGGTCCGGGGCGAGCGGTAGCGGTGGGCACAGGCGGAATTGACCAGCCACACCATCTGCTGAATCGCCGAAGAAAACACCACATCGGCGGGAGCCTGACCGCCCTTGCAGACGGTGCGACTGTGCTGGAACAGCGCGTTCGAGCCCCATTGCTCGTAGTTGATCACCAGGTCGGGATTCAGCTCGACGAACCGTTCCAGAACCGGAGCGATGATGGCGATATCGGTGGTTGACCGGATCAGCATCGGGTCGTCTCCACCGCCGAAGCTGGCCGTGGCTTCCTGCGCGCGCAGAGTGCCGGGCAGAGCAAACAGAAGGCAGAACAACAGGACGCGGATCATTCTATTCCCCTTGTGGCCGGAAAATTGAGTGCCGCGCGAAATCCAGTTTCGTCGCGGACCATCTCAACCGTGCCGCCAAAAGCCTCGGCGGTAGATTTCACGATGGACAGGCCCAGCCCGCTGCTGTCCTCGCCCGAGCCGGTGGTGCGGTTGAACCGATCTCCGACGTGATCGGCGATGGGCGTGGCGGGGCCGGGGCCGTGATCGCGGACCCACAGAACGGCGTGGTTGCCCTCCTGCTTCGCGCCAATGCTGACCGGCGGTTCACCGTGCCGCAATGCGTTGCCCAGGAGGTTCTTGGCCGCCTCGCCAAGGGAAAAGGCATCGGCATTCACCAGCACCGGGGTTTCTCCGATTTCCAGCCGAACCTCAACGCCCGGCGCAACCAGTTCGTGATCGCTCTGTTCCAGCACATCCAGCGCCACCTCGCGCAGATCAACGGGGCGGCGGGGTGCGCTGTCGATGCGGTGGATCACCATGGCGCGGGACAGCAGCTGATCCAGCAAAGTGCCCAGTGACCGCGTGCGTCTTAGCAACCGATCCAATGCCCGCGCGCGGGCCGGGGGGTCGGGGTCGTCCTGCGCGATCTCGGCCTGTACTCGGATCGCAGCGACGGGTGTGCGCAGTTGATGCGCGGTGTCGGCGATCAGGTTGCGCATCGTCTCCACTTGCCGGTCCAATCGCCCCATGAACCGGTTCATCGCGGTCAGCATCACCTGCAGCTCACGCGGCAACCCGGCGCTGGCCATCGGTGTGAGGTCATGCGGATCGCGGCGGGTGAGGTCTTCGGACAGCGCCTCGAGCGGGCGCAGGGCGGAACGGGTAACAAACCACGACATGACCAGCAGCAAAATACCCGCGACGGCCATAGGCAGCAGCGCGTCGCGCATCAGCCCGGCGGTCATGGACTGGCGTGCGCGCAGGGTCTGGCCGACCAGCACCTCAACCTCGCCCGAGAAATCCCGTTCGGCAAACAGGCGGGCGACACGGACAAAGCGCGCGGGTTCTCCGTTCAGGTCGGCGGTGAAGTAGAAGGGTGCGGTGCCGGGTTGCTGTGGTACCTCGATCACCGTGTCGCGGTCCAGCCCGGTGATGAACGGACCACCGGGCACCTGCACCGCATAGAATATCCGGTCATCCGGGGCCTGCGCCAGCAGTTGAAAGGCCGAGACCGGCAGATCCACAAACGGCTCGCCATCCTGTATGCGCACGGATTCTGCAATGTCGCTGGCTGCGCCCAGCAGCAGGCGGTCATAAGCCTGCCGCGCCGCCAATCGTCCATTTGCCCAGATCGACAGCGCCACAAGGCAGCCGCCGAGTATCAGGATCAGCATCACCGCGCTTAGAACACGGGCGGTCAGACTGTGGGGCATGAGCAGTCTAGCCATCCAGACCGATCCGATAGCCCACTCCGCGCTGGGTGGTGATGCCGACTGTGCTGCCGGTGAATTTCTTCCGCAGGCGCGCGATATACAGCTCGATCGCGTTCTCGCCTACATCTGCGTCTTCGAACCCGTAAAGCGAGTCATACAGCCGCGTTTTCGATAGATACTGCCCCTCGTGCCGGATCAGTTCGTCCAGCACGGCGGCCTCGCGTGCGGTCAGGTTCAGGCGCTTTCCGTCCAGCGTGGCGCTGCGATCCTTGGGGGCGTAGATCAGTGGACCCAGCGTGATCTGTTCGCTCTTGCGGTTAGCGTCCCGGCGGACGAGGGCGCGCAGCCGCGCTTCCAACTCGCGCTGATCGAATGGTTTGCCCAGATAGTCGTCGGCGCCTTTGTCCAAGGCGGCCACGCGATCCTCGACCGAGGTCAGCGCGGTCAGCATCAGCACTGGGGTGCGGTCGCCCGAGGCTCGGATCTTGCCCAGGAAGTTCAGGCCGGACCCGTCGGGCAAGTTAATGTCCAGCAGCATGGCATCATAGCTTTGTACCGCACGGAAATCGCGGGCGGATTCCACGGTGGTTGCCAGATCACACACCACGCCGGAGCGGGCCAGATGGGCCACGACACCCTCGGCCAGATCCTCTGCATCCTCGATCATCAAAACGCGCATGACCCCTCCCAAAGCCGGACGCAGGAACCGTGACAGGTTCGTGACAGCATTATTCGGTAAACAGATACGACCTGCAAGGACACGCGCCTGCGGGGATCGGTTTCGGCCGCTGAAATGTGGCCCAAAAAGACCAAGGAGGAGACACGAATGAAACTGTTTGGAACCAGTGGCGCAATTGCAGCTGCTGTCTTTGCCCTGTCCGGCGTGGCCGCCAGCGCACAGGAATGTATCGCCCCGGCCAACCCCGGCGGTGGCTGGGATTTCACCTGCCGTCAGGTGGGTAAGTCGCTGCAGGATCTGGGCCTGATCGACCAGACCATGCAGGTGGTGAACCTTGCCGGTGGCGGCGGTGGCGTGGCCTTTGCCGAAGTGGTGAACAAGCGCGGCGAAGATAACGAGCTGATCGTTGCGGCCAGCGCGGCCACTGCGACCCGCCTGGCGCAGGGGGCCTATCCGGGCAACACCATGGAACAGGTGCGCTGGCTTGCCGCCATCGGGGCCGACTATGGCGTGATTGCCGTAGCCGCTGACAGTGCGGTCAACACGTTGCCGGAACTGCTGGACCAGATCAAGGCGGACCCGGCTTCGGTGTCGGTTGCGGGCGGGTCCGCGGTGGGCGGATGGGACCACCTGAAGGTTCTGATCGCAGCCAATGCCTATGGCATCGACGATGTGCGCTCGGTCAAATACATCGCCTTTGACGGCGGTGGCGAGGCTGTGACCCAGCTGCTGGCCGGATCGGTTCAGGCGTTCACCGGCGATATCTCCGAGGCCAAAGGTTTCGTCGATTCCGGTGACATCAAGGTGATCGCGGTGCTGGCCCCCGAACGGCTGCCCGGTGAATTCGCGGATTTCCCGACCGCCAAGGAGCAGGGCGTTGACGCCATCGGTGCCAACTGGCGTGGGTTCTACGCTCCTGGCGGTATGACCGATGAGGCCTATGGCGATTGGGTCGGCAAGATCGGTGACCTCTATGCCTCGGACGAATGGAAACAGGTGATGGCTGCCAACGGTCTCGCCCCGCTGGACCTGCAGGGCGCGGCCTTCCAGGACTTTGTCGCGGAATCCGTGGGTCAGATCCAGACCATCTCGAAAGAGATCGGGATCATCAAATAACCACTCACAGCGATCCGGGCACCCAGCCGTGCCCGGATCGACCCATTTACCCGAACAATAGGAGACACCGATGAGTGACCGTATCTTCGGGGTCGTCGGACTGCTACTCGCCATCGGATTTGCTTTTTCCGCATTGGCGATCGAGGAGAGCTTTCTGTCCGATGCCGTCGGACCCAAAGCCTTCCCCCTGATCATCGCCGCCATTCTGGGCCTGTCGAGCATCGTCATCGCCCTGCGCCCGGATACCGAGCCCGAATGGCCCACGCTGAGCCGTCTGGTCGAGGTCGGCGCCGCCGTGGTCATGATGATCCTTTACGCTGAACTGCTGCCCGAGCTTGGCTTTGTCATCGCCACCGCATTCGCCGCCACCTATCTGGCCTGGCGTCTGGGGTCCGGCCTGATCGAAAGCGTGCTTGTGGGTGTCGGCACGTCCGTCGGCATCTACGTCATTTTCCATCTGGTTCTGGGCCTTTCGCTGGCCCGCGGCCCGCTGGGGTTCTGAGGAATAGGACATGGAAACTCTTGCATCCCTCGCAGACGGTTTCGCCATCGCGCTGACATGGCAGAACCTGATGCTGGCCCTGCTGGGCTGTTTTCTGGGCACGATCATGGGCGCGCTGCCCGGTCTTGGCCCGTCGAACGGCGTGGCCATCCTGATCCCGCTGGCGTTTACGCTGGGGCTGGGCGCCACTCCCTCGCTGATCCTGCTGACCAGTGTCTATTACGGGGCAATGTACGGGGGGCGTATATCCTCGATCCTGCTAAACATCCCCGGCGACGAGCCCGCGATGATGACCTGCCTCGACGGCCATCCCATGGCCAAGAAGGGTTTGGCAGGAGAGGCTCTGTCGCTGTCCGGCATCGCCTCATTCGTTGGCGCGTTTCTGGCCACATGGGGCCTGATCCTGCTGGCACCGCAGCTGGTCAAGGTTGCCCTGCTGTTCGGCCCGGCCGAGTATTTCGCCCTGTTCGCTTTGGCCTTCATGACGTTGGGTGGCGTGTCCTCGACCAACCAGGCCAAATCGGCCTTTGCCGCCGCGCTGGGTCTTGGCTTGGCGACCATCGGCGTCGACACCCAGACCGGCGTGCCGCGCTTTACCTATGGCGAGGTGCATCTGTACGACGGGATCGATTTCCTGGTGGCCATTGTCGGTCTGTTCGCCCTGTCCGAAGTGTTCATCTTTCTTGAACATCGCCACGGAGGGTCGGATGCCGAAGGCCGCAAACTGAACATCGGTCGCCTCTATCCGCCAATGTCGATGGTCAAGAAATGCACGCCGACCATGCTGCGGACCTCTTTCCTTGGCTTCATCGCGGGTGTTCTGCCTGGGGCAGGGGCATCGCTGGGATCGTTCATTTCCTATTCGATGGAGAAACGGCTAGTCGATAAGGAAAACACCTTTGGCACCGGCGATCCCCGTGGCGTGGCCGCACCCGAGGCCGGAAACAACGCGGCCGCCGGTGGTGCCCTGGTGCCGATGCTGGCGCTGGGCGTGCCGGGGTCGGGGACAACGGCTGTTCTGCTGGCGGTGCTTCTGGCGCTGAACATCACGCCGGGACCGCTGCTGTTTACGCAGAACCCGGATGTGGTCTGGGGCCTGATCGCCGCGCTGTTCATTGCCAACTTCATGTTGCTGGCGATGAACATCCCGATGGTTGGCCTGTTCACCCGCGTGCTGATGATCCCCTCGCGCATCCTGATGCCGATCGTGGCGATGGTCAGCTTTGTCGGCATCTACGGCATCTCGGGCTCCAGCTTTGATTTGCTGGTGATGATCGGATTCGGCGTTATGGGTTGGGTTTTGCGTAAGCTGGACGTGCCTTTGGTGCCCATCATCCTTGGCACACTGCTGGGCAACTCGATGGAGAACAACCTTCGCCGTGCGGTCACCATCGACAATGGCAACTGGTGGACCCTGATCGACAGCCCGCTGTCCATCGCGTTGTGGTCCATCGCCATCATCGGCTTTGTCCTGCCCCTGATCGTGGGGGCCCGGGTCAAGGCCAAGATGCACCAGCGCCGGGATGAAGAAGGCGCGATCAGCGACTGATGAACCATGTGCCGCCGGTCAGGGATCGGCGGCGCCGAAACAGACTCTGGAAAGATGCGGTGGAACCTGTAACTTTGCTGAACAGGGCAAGTCACTGATCAAAGGAAGCGCGCATGGACCTGAGTGATGAAATCCGCATCTCGGCACCACGGGATGTCGTGTACCAGGCTTTGAACAACCCCGAGATTTTGCAGGAATGCATCCCGGGTTGCGAGGAGCTGACCCAGAACGCGCCCGATGAGCTGGCGGCCAAGGTCGTGCTGAAGATCGGGCCGGTCAAGGCAAAATTCGCCGGAGAGGTCACGCTGGACACCTCCAACGCTCCAGACGGGTTTTCCCTGTCCGGCGAAGGTAAGGGCGGGGCGGCAGGCTTTGCCAAAGGTGGGGCCGACGTGACGTTGACCGAAGACGGGGATGAGACGGTGCTGTCCTATACTGCCAAGGTTGATGTCGGCGGCAAGATCGCCCAGTTGGGCAGCCGCCTGATCGCGGGCACCGCGAAAAAGCTGTCGGGCAAGTTTTTCACCCGGTTTGGTGAGATCGTGTCCGAGCAATCGGTGCCCTGACCGTCAGAACATCCTGCCCGTTACATGTGATAAAACTGCTGCGCGGTGCGTCCGAAAACCTGATCATGATGGGCCTCAGAGATGAGTGCTTTGTGTCTGGCGATCAGGTCCGCGTAACTGGATGACAGGATGTCGACCGGAAAGTTCGACCCGAACATGCAGCGTTCAGGCCCAAATTGGTCCAGGCAGTGATCGACGATTGGCCTGACGCTGTCGGTGCTCCAATTGGGATCGAACATGCCGAGGCCCGAGAGTTTGCAGGTGACTTGCGGCAGTGCCGAAAGCGATTGCAGCGCCTTGGCCCAGCCTTCCAGTCCCTGTGCGGACCGGTCATGCGGCGACCCCGCGTGGCACAGCGCCACTTGCGTTGCCGGTGCCTGAGCCAGCACGGCCGCGGTCCGCTCCATCAACTCGGGCAACAATTGCAGGTCAAAGGACAGGCCGCGGTCGCCCAGTTGTTTCAGCCCCGCCAGAAACTTTGGATTGTCCAATAGGTCATTTGTACCCGACAGCTCATCCTCACCCGGCGCGCGGCCGATGATCTGGCGCACCCCGCGTAGCGTGGGCAGAGTTTGCAGCAGGTCCAGCTTTTCCGCTAGGTCGCCTGCGGTCAAATCACAATAGGCGACCTGCACCAAAGGCCAGTCGGGGAACTGATCGGCGACGGATTGAACCCATTGTGCCTCGGCCCATGAATCGGCTGCGCCGACCTGAATATGCACTGAGGCAGTAAACCCGGCGGCCTCGGCATCTTTGCGGAATTCAGGCAGCAGATAGTCGCGCTGAATCGGAGTGGGATCACCAAAGAACCGCACCGCTCCCTTGTCCATGAGCCATGGGTATTCCACCGCTTTCAGGTTCCACAGGTGGTGATGCGCATCGATTCTCATGGCGTTTCAATCCCAGTTGTGCGGGCCAGAATATCGACTCCCTGCTGTTTCCAGAAGTGCAGAAGGTCGATGAAAATCCAGTTCTCGGCCAGTTTGTCACCCGCGCGGCGATAGATGTCGATCACCCGGAACTCGCCGGGTTTTCCGGTGGCGGGCATGCCCATGAAACCGCCTGTCGGTACGGCGGTGAAGTTAGGCCAGCCGAAGAAGCCGCCGTAATGCCCCTCGGCCAGACGGCAGATATGCCTGGTCTTGGAGCGTTCGGTGAATGACGCACGGAATGGGCCGGAATGTTGCTTGGCATACCGCTCGATCGTGTAGGTGGCACCGATCCCTTCGGGGCCCCACCAGATCATGTCGTCATGCCATGTGCGGGCCAACTCGTCTTCAAGCGACAAGCCGCTGTTCCACTGACCAAGGTCCGCGATCATCGCATTGATCGCCGCCAGTGTCTTGCGGCCTTCTTCCTCGGGCTGGTCCTCGGTCAGCAGTCCGTCATGGGTCAGCGGCCCAGGTTGGATCAGATGCGCTGCAGTTTGCGGTGGAAACGGGTTTTGTCCGGCCTGAACCATCAGATGCGGAATGTCGAAATACATCGCCGTTTCGACGATCTTGCCGCCCGTGATCCTGTGAAACTCGCAACAACGCAGAAACACCATCTTGCCGGTGGGGCGAATCCCCAACCATGGCGCATCGAACAGGCCCATCAGATGACCCATCGAAACCACCCAGACATCCGCATCCGGTTCCAGAGAGTTGGTGCCCGCGAAAAAGACATCCTGCCGGCGCTGCATCCGCTTCAGGCTGGTTTTCAGCGGCTGCCAGAACGCCCGTGCCACCGCGTCTGCACCGGTTATTTCGTCGAACGGATGGAAGCCGCGCCATAAAACATCATCAGCGCAGAACTGCCCAACAACGTCGGGCAGATTCGACCCGTTGGCTGAGTCGAGGGTTTCGAAGAACGAGGAGACGAGTGTTTTTTCTTTCTGAAAGCTCACGTTTGTACTGCTTTTCTGATGGTTAGCTTCGGATTTAAGCGATTGAGAATCGCTGGTTAGGAACTTTTTTGCATACGTATGCAAAAAAGTCTTGCCAGAAATGATTACTGAAGAATACAGTTTTGCAAACGTATGCAAAGCGAATCCTTGCAGGGGGCACCATGGCGGAAATTCAACTTCGCAACGTCGGCAAACGCTGGGGCAGCTTTGTCGGAGTCCACAATTTCGACCTGACCATCGCGGATCGCGAGTTTCTGGTGCTGCTGGGCCCGTCGGGCTGCGGCAAGACTACCACGATGCGGATGATCGCCGGTCTGGAAGACGTCACCGAGGGCGAGATTCTGGTCGATGGCAAGGTGGTCAACGATCTGGAGCCCAAGGACCGCGACGTGGCGATGGTTTTCCAGAGCTATGCGCTCTACCCGAATATGAACGTCTATGAGAATATCCGATTTCCGCTGAAAGTGCGCGGCATCGACCCATCAACGCATGACGAAAAAGTGCGTCGTGCCAGCGCGATGGTCGAACTGGACGAATTCCTGCATCGAAAGCCCGCCGAACTGTCCGGTGGTCAGCGGCAGCGTGTGGCATTGGCCCGCGCCATCGTCCGTGAACCCAACGTATTCCTGATGGATGAGCCGCTGTCGAACCTCGACGCCAAACTGCGGGTTTCAACGCGAGCACAGATCAAGAACCTAAGCCACGAACTGGCAGTCACCACCATCTATGTGACCCATGACCAGATCGAAGCGATGACCCTGGCCGATCGCGTTGTGGTCATGAAAAAAGGTGTGGTTCAGCAGGTCGGCAGCCCGACCGAGATCTATGACCGCCCGGCAAACACCTTTGTCGCCAGCTTCATCGGCTCGCCTGCGATGAACCTAATGGACGGTGAGGTTTCGGGCGGTGTGTTCCGGACAAAGCACGTGGAAATTCCGGTCGATGCCACAGATGGTCCCATGACCCTTGGCTTCCGCGCCGAGGACGCCAGCATTGCCAAAGGGCAGGGCCAGATCACGGCACCGATCTACACACTGGAACTGCTGGGCGACGCGACCATGATCTCGGTCCGGGTCGGTGGTGCGCTTGTATCGGTCAAGGCTGACAAAGCCTTCCGAGCCGAGATCGGCGAGATGGTCTCGTTCTCGGTGCCAACGGAAATCTGTCACCTCTTTGAAGCTGAAAGCGGTGCGCGGATCGGGGAGCAATCCCACAAACAGCCCATTCGGGCATAACACCGGTCCGGACGTCGACGACGGACCGATCCTGACAGGGAGAAACGCATGAAACTCAAATCACTCTTCATGGCAGGCGCCATGTCCCTCGCAGCAACTGGCGCATGGGCCGAATGCGCATATGAAAACGAAGTACCGCTGAAATCGCTTTCGGCTGGTTTTGAGGCCTGGAAAGCTGTCACCGACGCGATGGCCGAATGCGGCAACTTCAGTGCTTCGCTGGACCAGGAATTCCGCGAGAAGCAGCCTGAAGCCTTTGCAGCGAGCCCTTCGCTGTATCAGATCGGTGGCGTTGCAAACGAGACAATGATCCCGCTGCTGAACGCAGGCTCGTTGCGTCCGCTGGATGATCTGGTCGAAAAGTACGGCCAGGACCTGCTGCCGAACCAGCTGATCAAGGTGGACGGTAAAGTCATGGCGATTGCGATGATGGTGAACGCACAGCACCTGATGTACCGCGACGACGTTCTGGCTGATCTGGGTATCGAAGAGCCCAAGACCTATGACGACGTTCTGGCCGCCGCTGCCAAAATCAAGGAAGCCGGCGTCATGGAGTACCCGATTGGCGGAACCTTCAAGACCGGCTGGAACCTCGCGCAGGAATTCGTCAACATGTACATGGGCGAAGGCGGTGAGTTCTTTGGCGAAGGCAACATGCCCTCGATCAACAACGAACAGGGCGTCAAAGCGCTTGAGACCATGAAAGCGATGACCGAGTACATGGATCCGGAATTCCTGGTTTCTGACTCGACCTACGTTCAGCAACAGTTCCAGCAGGGCAAGATCGCCATGGCGAACCTGTGGGCCAGCCGCGCCGCTGCAATGAATGACGAGGCCGAAAGCCAGGTGGTCGGCAAAGTGACCATGGCGTCGGCCCCGATGGGTGCCGCTGCACCGTCGACCACCATCTGGTGGGACGGTATCGTTCTGGCCGCGAATATGAGCGACGAAGAAGCGGACGCCGCGTTCCGCCTTGTTCTGGAAGGCATTGATGGCGAGATGGTCAGCGCCAACAACGATGTCGCGGTCTGGCTGAGCCCGGCCTACACACCGGGTGATCTGGCAGCCGGTGCCGCGGCTTCGGCAGAGAACGGCGCCAAGGCGTATCCCGCATCGGCCCCGATGGGCGTTCTGCACAGCGCGCTGGGTAACGGTCTGGCCGACTATCTGACCGGTGCCAAGGATGCGCAGACGACTCTGGCCGATATCGAGGCCGAGTATCTGACCGCCGCCAAAGAAGCGGGCCTGATCAACAACTGATCCTCCCGGGGGGAGGGCTCCGGCCCTCCCATCCGCTCTCTATCCCTCGAGAACCATGAGAAAGGCAGAGCCATGAATTTCCGGACATTTGCCGCCTTTGTTGGCCCCTCTGTCTTTATGATGCTTCTCTTTATCGCTTTCCCGCTGGTCAGCGTGTTCAAGCAGAGCTTTTACATCACCCAGCCGATCTATGAGACGGTCGAGGTCGAAACCTGCACACCCGGTTTCCTAACTCAGACCTGTGTCACCGAGTTGAAATCGCAGCCGAAGCTGGATGAACATGGCGAGGTCATCACCCAGACCCAGTACGTGGGGCTGCAAAGCTATCGCAACGTGCTGGAACCGGAACGGGCCTGGCGAGCGATCAGCGAAGGCAGCCTGAGCGTTCTGTCCACCATCAACTTCTGGAAGGCGCTGCGGTTCACCCTGACATTCACGTTGATCACTCTGCCTCTGGTGATTGTCTGCGGGTTGGGCATTGCGGTTCTGATCAACAACGCGGCGCGGTCTATCCGCGGGCCGGTGATCTTTATCTCGCTGCTGCCTTTCATCATCACGCCGGTCATTGGGGTGTTGTCGATCAACTGGCTGTTCCGGGGTGACGGTATCCTGACCGCGCTGATCGAATGGTGGCTGAACCGCGATATTGCCCTGTTCGCACAAGCTTGGACCATTGAAATCCTGATGATGCTCTACCGCGTCTGGCACGTTGCGCCCTTTGCTGCCATCGTGTTCTATGCCGGTCTGCAAACGGTTAATCAGGACAGCCTTGAAAGCGCCGTGATAGACGGGGCGACCCGCTGGCAGCGGATGAAGTACATTGTCATCCCACACCTGATGCCGCTGATCATATTCGTGGCCATGATTCACCTGATGGACGCCTACCGCGTGTTCGAAGAGATCGTCGGTTTCTCTAGCCAGGGCTATGTCATCTCGCTGCAGTGGCTGACCTATGACTTCCTCGTGCCGGACCAGGCCGGTAACCGGTCGATTAGCCGGGCTTCGGCCAGTGCCATGCTGACCATGATCGGTATCGTCATCCTGCTTATCCTTCCGCTGCGCCGGACATGGCGCGATCACAAAGGGGGTCACTGATATGTCCTCACGCGCGCTTCGCCAACCGTTCGGCCTGCGACTGACCTCGAACGTCTTCCTGGTCTTCTGGTGTCTGGTCGCTGCTTTCCCGATCTTCTGGATCGCGGTGATGAGTTTCAAATCCCCTGTGGATGCCTTTGACAGCAATGCGCTGAACGTGATCTTCGGGCCCGCGACTCTGGCCAAGGGAAACGGCCTGTCGCTGCTGGATATCATTCTGGGTATCGCGGTGATCTGGGGCACTATATTGGTGGCGACCAAGATCCTGCCTTCGATGGTGAAATCCTATTCCAAGCCGGGTCAGGAATGGATCGGCTGGATTATCGGGGTGCTGGTCGTGGCCGTGGGTTTTCTGGTGGTGTTTTTCGTGATCCTGCCCGCAATCCTTGGTGTACTGAACCCGATCCTTGGCCCGTTGGGCCGGGACGTTCTGGGTCTGACGACCGAACACTATAAGACCGTCTGGATTGATCGCGGCTTTTCCAACAACTTCCGGAACTCGCTGATTGTGACCACCGGTGTAGTGACGGTCTCGCTGACGGTTGGGACGCTGGCGGGGTATGGCCTGGCGCGCTCGGGGTCTACCTTTGCGTTCTGGATCCTGATCGTGGCACTGGTGTTCCGCGCCCTGCCGCACTCGGTTCTGGTGGCGGGCTACCTTCCGGTCTTCATCAACTCTGCGGAATGGCTCAGCCCGATCCTGGGCGAAAATGCCCCGACGCTTTACGGCAAGCCCTTCGCGGTGATTGCGGTTCTGGTTGCGATCAACCAACCCTTCACCATCTGGATGCTGCGGTCGTTTTTCCAGAATATCCCGGCCGAACTGGATGAGGCCGCCCGCGTCGATGGGTGCAGCCACTTCCAGGCCTTCCGCCGTGTCATCATGCCGGTGATGTGGCCGGGTGTGATTACCACGGGTCTGTTCAGCTTTTTGCTGGCCTATAACGACTTTCTGGTGACCTCGTTGCTGTTGGACGCGCAGAACCAGACCATGGTTCCGGCCATCGTCGGCATGTTCAACCGCGAAACCACCACAACCGATCAGGTAGTCGCCGTGGCTGCCGCCGTGTCGATCACCGCGCCGCTGATCTTCCTTGTTCTGATCTTCCAGCGCCAGATCGTCAGCGGACTGACCGCAGGGGCGGTGAAAGGCTGATGAGCAGTCGGTCGCGCACCGGCGCTGTATCGCGCCACCCGGCGCTGAACAGAATGCCGAGGGACTTTTTGTGACGGCGGGGTTTTCGCCCCCCTCACACACTCTTGCGATCTGAAAGGATAGAAAATGAAAGGTTCTCGTCCCGAACAAGCGGTTTTGACCCGCGACACGGACATGAGCAAAACCGCAGACACCCGCCGTGTCATCGAAACCATGGTTGACGGTCTGAACGACCACCGGATCGACGATATCGGCGAGTTTTTCTCGGAAGGTTTCCGTTGGCTGGGCAACCAGGGCTGTGGCACCAAAACCGGCCTGAAGGAGTTTCAGGACAACTGGCAACGCCCGTTTCAGGCGGCGTTCTCGGACAAGACCTGCATCGACGAAGCGCGCCTTTACATGGGTGAGTGGGCTGCGGCCTTTGGTCGGCAAGAGGCCACCCACTCCGGCGAGTTTCTGGGCATCGCGCCCACCGGCAAACGGGTCGAGATCCGCTACATGGATTTCTGGAAAGTGGTCGATGGCAGGATCGTCGACAACTGGGTGAACGTCGATTTTGCCCATGTCGCCGCGCAGCTGGGTGTCGATATCTTCAACGGTGAAGGCTGGGAAGCCTATGACCGTGGTGAGAAAACAGCTCCTCGTCCTGCATAAAAAAGGTTTAGACAATGGCAATTGAGTATCTCAAACGCGGTAAGTCTGACGCCGACCGGGCCGAGGATGACGCCAAAACCCGCGCCGTGGTGGAAGCCACGCTGAAAGACATCGAAACCCGTGGCGACGCCGCCGTGCGCGAGCTGAGTGAGAAGTTCGACAATTACTCGCCCGCGTCCTTCCGGCTGTCGCATCAAGAGATTGACGATCTGATCGGCCAGCTGACCGAGCGTGAACTGGCAGACATCAAATTCGCGCAGGAGCAGGTGCGCAACTTTGCGCAGGCACAGCGCGACTCGATGCTGGATATCGAGGTTGAAACCCTGCCGGGCGTGATCCTGGGTCACAAGAACATCCCCGTTCAGTCCGTTGGCTGCTATGTGCCCGGCGGCAAGTTCCCGATGGTTGCTTCGGCGCATATGTCCGTGGCGACAGCCTCGGTCGCGGGTGTTCCGCGCATCATCGCCTGCACGCCCCCTTTCAACGGCAAGCCGAACGCAGCCGTGATCGCGGCCATGCATCTGGGCGGTGCGCACGAGATTTATGTGATGGGCGGCATTCAGGCCATCGGTGCCATGGCGCTGGGAACCGAGACCATCGATCCCGTTCACATGCTGGTTGGTCCCGGCAACGCCTTTGTTGCCGAAGCCAAGCGCCAGCTGTTCGGCCGCGTGGGCATCGACCTTTTCGCAGGTCCGACCGAGACCATGGTCATCGCCGATGAAACCGCAGCCGACGCCGAGCTGTGCGCCACCGACCTGCTGGGTCAGGCCGAGCATGGCTATAACAGCCCCTGCGTTCTGCTGACCAATTCGCGCAAACTGGCCGAAGAAACCCTGTCGGAAGTAGACCGTCTTCTGGGCATTCTGCCGACCGCTGGCACTGCGAAAGTGTCCTGGGATGAGTATGGCGAAGTGATCGTCTGCGACACCTATGACGAGATGCTGCAGGTCGCCGATGATATCGCGTCCGAGCACGTCCAGGTCATGACCGACCGTGACGACTGGTTCCTTGAGAACATGACCTGCTATGGCGCGCTGTTCCTTGGTCCGCGGACCAATGTTTCGAACGGCGACAAGGTTATCGGCACCAACCACACGCTGCCGACCAAGAAAGCGGGTCGTTACACTGGTGGCCTTTGGGTCGGTAAATACCTGAAGACGCATAGCTATCAGAAGATTGTAACCGATGAGGCGGCAACGCTGATCGGTGAATATGGCTCGCGCCTGTGTCTGCTCGAAGGGTTTGTTGGCCATGCCGAGCAGTGCAACATCCGAGTGCGCCGCTATGGCGGGATCAACGTACCTTACGGTGAGCCCGCGCCTTATCGGGACGCCGCTGAATGAGTGACACACAAACACATCACAAATCGCTGATCTCGCCGCTTCGGACGGCAATGTACGACTTCAGCGAGGACGGTGTGCGCAGGGCGCTGGCAGAAGTCAGCGCCCCTGACGCTGTTTTCAGGCTGGGCCATCCCTTTGGCGACAGCACCGGCAGCGACGCGTACTACGATACCGCCTACAAATACCTGCTATCGGCCTGGCCCGATCTGGAGCGTCGCGACTATATCGTCATGGCAGGCCCGGATGAACATGGGGCTGATTGGGTCGGATGCGGTGGTTACTACACCGGCACTTTCACCGGGCCTTGGCTGGATATCCCGCCGACCGGCCATCAGGTGACGATGCGGTTCCATGAATTCTACCGTTTCGAAGACGGCAAAGTGGTCGAGATTCAGGCCCTGTGGGACATTCCCGAGGTGATGATGCAGGCGGGTGCCTGGCCGATGGCCCCCAGCCTTGGTCGCGAATGGCATGTGCCCGGACCGGCCACGCAGGACGGTTTTGTGCCCGGCCCTTATGATGCGGCCAAGGGACAGGCGGCCTGTCAGCATATCATCGACATGCTTGAACACCTGAAGAAGCACCCCTCACAGGGCGGGCCGGAGGTGATGGAGCCAGAGCGGTTCTGGCATCCTCGGATGAATTGGTACGGACCGGCGGGCATCGGTACTGGGCGTGGGTTTTCCGGGTTCCGGAACTGGCACCAGATTCCATTTCTGAACGGGATGCCGGATCGTGGGCAATATGTGGATGACATTACCTATCACTTCTTTGGTGATGGTGACTATGCCGCCGTGACCGGCTGGCCCAACATGATCCAGACCGTGACCCACGATGGCTGGATGGGGATCGCACCCTCGGGCAAGCGCATTACCATGCGCAGCCTCGATTTCTGGCGGGTGGAAAACGGCAAAATCCGCGAAAACTGGGTTCTGGTCGATCTTCTGGACGCGTATCGTCAGCTTGGCGTTGACGTTTTCGCCCGACTGCGGGAATTCAACAAGGCCCGCAACATGGGGCGTATCAATATCCCGGATGGAATGAGCTGATGAGTGATCTGCCCCGCACCCCTTCGTTTTCTCTGGCGGGCAAGACCGCCCTTGTTACTGGCGCGTCATCTGGCATCGGGCAGGGCTGTGCCGTGGCGCTGGCCGAAGCGGGCGCGCATTTGGTTTGCGCTGCGCGTGGGGCGGATCGTTTGAACGAAACCGTCGCCGCGTTTCAGGCGCAGGGCTGGTCGGCAGAGGCAGCCGTGGTGGATCAGGGTGATCTTGAGGCGCTGCGTGGCCTGTTCGACGGTCGTGTCTTTGATGTGGTGGTGAACTCTGCCGGAACGGCGCGTCACGGCCCGGCGGTTGAAACTTCACCTGAGGATTTCGACGCGGTCACCAACGTCAACCTGCGCTCGGCCTACTTTCTGTCGTCTTATGCAGCCAAGGCGTTGATGACGGCGGGCAAGCCCGGGTCGATCATCCATATTTCAAGCCAGATGGGTCATGTGGGTGGCGTTGACCGTGCGCTCTATTGCGCCACCAAACATGGGCTGGAGGGCATGGTCAAAGCCATGGCCATTGAATGGGGCAAGCAGCGCATCCGCATCAATACGGTGTGCCCGACCTTCATCCGCACGCCGTTGACCCAATCCACATTCGACAATCCCGAGCGGGCCGCCTGGATCATGGACAAGATCAAGCTGGACCGGATCGGCGAGGTCGAGGACATCATGGGCGCGGTGACCTACCTGGCCTCGGACGCCTCGGCGCTGGTGACGGGCACCTCGATGCTGATTGACGGAGGTTGGACGGCGGACTGATGGCTGAGAAAGTTACCTCTCTTCAGGTTGCGCAGCTGGCGGGTGTTAGCCAATCGGCGGTCAGCCGAGTGTTCACGCCCGGTGCCTCTGTAAGCAAGAAGACTGAAGAAAAGGTGCGCAAGGCCGCCGCCGAACTTGGTTATCGCCCCAACGTACTGGCGCGGGCGATGGTTTCGGGAAAAAGCCGGATCATCGGTTTGGTGGTCGGGTATCTGGATAACTACTTTTACCCCGAAGCGCTTGAGAAACTGTCCAATGCGCTGCAGGAAAAGGGCTATCATGTTCTGATCTTCATGGCTTCGAGGACGGCCGGGAACATCGAAGACGTGATGGCGGAGATTCTCGACTATCAGGTGGATGGGGTCATTTTGGCCTCGGTTGCCATGTCGTCGGAAATTGCAATGCGTTGCCAGCAGGCCGGTGTGCCGGTCGTGCTGTTCAACCGTAGTCAGGATATCGAGGGCATCACCTCGGTCACTTCCGACAACTATGTGGGCGGGCGCAAGGTGGCCGAGTTCCTTCTGGCGGGCGGGCACGAGCGTATCGGCTACATCGCTGGCTGGCAGGGTGCCTCGACGCAGCGCGACCGCGAGGCCGGGTTCCGTGCCGTACTGTCGGAAGCCGGACAGAGCCTGTTTGCCCATGAGGTCGGTGACTTTGACACTGAAAAGACGCGGGCGGCGGCACGGCGCATGTTTGTTGTCCCGCCCGAGACTCGACCGGACGCGGTTTTTGTCGCCAATGATCACATGGCGCTGGCAGTGATGGACGTGATCCGGTTTGAACTGGGTTTGCGCGCGCCCGAGGACGTTTCGGTCGTGGGGTATGACGACGTGCCACCCGCCGGGTGGCCTGCATACAACCTGACAACGATCCGGCAGCGCGCCAATCTTATGGTGGCCGAAACCGTCGCCGCATTGCTTGAACATATCGACGCCCCGGCAACGGCGAAACCGCGCAAAGTGGCCATTGATGGGCCTCTGGTCGTGCGGACATCGGCCCGGTTGCCCAAAGGGTGGAACCCACAAAGGACAGAGACATGAAAGGCTTCGATCCGAAGTTCCGGGATTTTCCCGACTATATCATCGGTATTACCAAAGAGATTTGGGAAGACCGCGGCATCTCGACCTTGCACGAGTACTACGCCGAGGACATTGTTGTCCGCTCACCGGGGTCTGTCGTGATGGGCAACCAGAATGTCATCGGCGCTACAATGGCCACGCTTGCCGAGTTCCCGGATCGCCAACTGTTGGGAGAGGACGTGATCTGGTCGGGAACACCGGAGGACGGCATGCTCAGCTCGCATCGGATCATCTCAACCGCGACGCATTTGGCCGAGGGGGTGTATGGCAAGCCCACCGGAACCAAACTGCGGTACCGAATCCTGGCCGATTGCCATGCGATCGACAACATGATCAATGACGAATGGCTGATCCGGGACCAGGGCGCCATCGTCCGCCAGATGGGCTGGGATCCCAAGGAATACGCTGCCGATCTGATTGCGCGGGAAGGTGGCGCAGAAAACTGCGTCAGGCCGCTGACCCCGGCCAACGATGTCGAAGGCCCCTACAAGGGCCGCGGAAACAACAACGAGTGGGGTCAGCGTCATGCCGATCTGCTGACCCGGATGATGAGCGCGGACATGGGTGCGGTCGAACGTGACTATGACCGGGCCGTGCAGTCCGAATACCCGGGTGGCGTCACCGGACACGGATGGGACTCGGTGGATCGGTTCTGGATGTCGTTGCGTGCGGCGATGCCCAATGCGACCTTCACCGTTCATCACCAGATCGGACGCGATGACGCGAACATGCCTCCACGCTCGGCGATCCGGTGGAGCCTTCACGGTAAGCACGATGGCTGGGGCGCATTTGGTAAGCCAACCGGCGCTGAAATTTATGTGCTGGGCATCAGCCACGCCGAATGGGGAGAACTGAGCGGCGGTGATGTCAGGCTGCGCCGTGAGTGGACCCTGTTCGATGAAACATCGGTCTGGAAGCAGATTATTCTGGCAACCGGGGGCGTGTGATGCCCTTGGTGCCTGCCCCTCTTGATACCAGCGAAGGGACCCGGCGGTATCACTGCCACCGGGCCTCTTTGCGGGCAAAGCGGCTTAACAACCGCCCTCCCGGGGCAACGGGCTGACCCCCCTGTTGCAACACCAAACCCGTTAGGAGACCAAAATGAGCACCATCCAGGAACGCATCGTCCGCTATGGCGAGCTGCAACCCTGCAAAACTGCCTTTATCGACGCCCACACCCCGGGCAGCGATCAGAAAGAGAACTTTACCATCGTCGGCGGTGGCGTATCGGAATCCCCGGATCAGCACGTTCACATCACCGACAAGATCGGTTTCAATATCGGCGCGGCGGGACAGCCTCCGAAATGCCGTAACTCGCTGCATAGCCACACCACGGCCGAGGTCTTCTTTGTCGCCAAAGGCCGTTGGCGTTTCTTCTGGGGCCGCTATGGCACGGCCGGAGAGTTCATCGCCGAGGAAGGCGATATTTTCAACATCCCGACTGGCATCTTCCGCGGGTTCGAAAATGTGGGCGACGACTACGGCATGATCATGTCGATGCTAGGCGGCGACGATGCCGGTGGCGGCGTGACATGGGCACCGCAGGTGATCGAAGACGCGCAGGCGCATGGTCTGATGCTGGGTGACAATGGCGTGCTGTATGACAGCAAAAAGGGTCAGGAACTGCCGCACAACGTGCGTCCGATGCCTCTGCTGACCGAGGAAGAGCTGAAAGCCTATCCAGAGGTGCCCGTCGATGCCGTGATCGGCAAGTACGTGGCGCGGTATTGGGACCTGATGGCGCTGGCGGCAGACAAACCTGCAACGGTGATCGGTGAGACCGGTATCATCAAGGATAAACCGGGCTTCGAGGTTGATTTCCTGACCCGTGGCTCGGCCGTCAACGATCCGGTCAAAGCCGAAAAGCCTGTGGTTCTGATGCCGGCCAGCGGCCATTGGCGCATCACCGTGGATGACTATTCCACCACCTTGTCCAACGGCGATACTGCGGTTGTCATGCCGGGTGAAACCTATACCGTCGCGCCGTCCATGACCGGGCAGGCGGGACTTTATCGTATCACGGCCACCGACGATCCTGCCGGTGCGACCTGGGTCGGATGACCGTCGATCCGGACGATACCCACGCCGTTTACGAACGGCAGGCTAGGGCCTATGACGAGCAACGCTCGAAGGCCCTGTTCGAAGCGCGCTGGCTGGCGCGCTTCACCGCCAGTTTGAAAGCGGGCGATCACGTTCTGGATCTGGGCTGCGGTACAGGCGAACCCATCGCCCGCTGGTTCAAGGCCGAAGGGTTCACCGTCACCGGCGTCGATTTTTCCGAAGCCATGCTTGAGATCGCCCGCGACCGCTGGCCCGATGGCAATTGGTTGCAGGCAGACATGCGGGATTTCGAACTGGATCAGAGATTTGATGGCATTATCTCCTGGAACAGCTTTTTCCACCTGACGGCTGACGAACAGAAAGATTGCATCGCCCGCATGGGGCGTCATCTGCGTTCGGGCGGGATGCTGATGCTGACGGTCGGTCCCAGCGCTGGTGAGGAACAGGGAACTGTCGGCGGAGAGCCGGTGTATCACGCATCCCTTTCGCCCGCAGCCTATGCCACCTGCCTTGAAGAAAACGACATGATCCTGACTGGGTTTCTGGCCAAAGACCCGGACACCCAAAGCCATACCGTGCTGATGGCGCGCAAAAATTAACGGAGGTTCCATGACCATAAAGACAACGCATGTCGGCTCCCTGCCGCGCTCGCAAGAGGTGGTGGATTTCATTTTTGCCCGCGAACGGGAAGAGTCTTTCGATCAGGCTGCTTTCGATGCGAGCATGGCGAATGCCGTGTCCGAAACTGTGCGCAAACAGGTTGCGGCCGGGGTGAATATCGTCAGTGATGGCGAGACCTCAAAGATTTCCTACGCAACCTATGTCAAAGATCGCTACACCGGGTTTTCGGGCGACAGCCCGCGCAATGCGCCGGCCGATCTGAAGATGTTCCCCGGTTTCCTGCAACGGCTGGCCGATGACGGTGGCACCCCCCAATACGCCCGCCCGCAATGCACCGGAGAGGTGCGCTCCAAAGGGCAGGGCGAGCTGGAGAAGGACATCGCCAACCTCAAAGCCGCGATGGCGCAGCACGAGGCTGAGCGGGGGTTCATGAATGCCGCATCTCCGGGTGTGATTTCGTTGTTTCTGCAAAACGATTTCTACCCCACGCGCGAGGCGTATCTGGCCGCGCTGGCGGATGCGATGAAGGACGAGTACGAAACCATCGTGGCCGCCGGATTGGACTTGCAACTGGATTGCCCCGACCTTGCGCTCTCTCGCCACATGCTGTTCACCGATCTGTCCGACGTGGAATTCGTCAAGATCGCCGACATGCATGTCGAGGCCCTGAACCACGCGCTGCAAAACGTTCCCCAGGACCGCGTTCGGGTGCATATCTGCTGGGGCAATTACGAAGGGCCACATTGCTGTGATATCGCCATGGACAAGGTGTTTACGACGCTGATGAACACAAAGTCCCGCTATGTGCTGTTCGAAACCTCGAACCCGCGCCACGCGCATGAATGGACCGTGTTCCGCGACCGCAAGTCCGAGATTCCGGACGACAAGGTTCTGGTCCCCGGCGTTGTCGACACCACGACGAATTTCGTGGAACACCCCGAGCTGGTCGCGCAGCGCATCACGCGTTTCACCGATATCGTCGGCGCGGACCGGGTGATCGCGGGCAGTGACTGCGGTTTCGGCACATTTGCGGGCTTTGGTGCGGTCGATCCCGATATCGCTTATGCCAAGCTGTCCGCGCTGTCCGAAGGCGCGAAGCTGGCCGACATATGACACCGCTGGTTCTTTTGCCCGGTATGATGTGCGATGCGCGGTTGTATCAGCCGCAGATCGCAGCTTTGTCCGGGTCCAGACCCTTGCTGACCTTCCCGTTGGCGGCGCGGGACAGCATACAGGCGATGGCCGCCGATATCCTGGGCAACGCGCCGCCGATCTTTGCACTGGCGGGGCTGTCGATGGGCGGCATCGTCGCGATGGAGGTTGTCCGGCAGGCGCCCGATCGGGTCGAAAAGCTGGCCCTGCTGGACACCAACCCGCTGGCCGAAAAACCCGAGGTCAAGGAACGGCGCGGACCGCAGATGGAGGCTGTGCGCGGGGGCAAGCTGCGGCAGGTGATGCGGGATGAAATGAAGCCCAATTATCTGGCCGATGGGCCCAATCAGGGTGCCATATTGGACCTGTGCATGGCGATGGCCGAGGATCTTGGCGCGGATGTATTCCTGCGTCAGTCCCGCGCTTTGATGGATCGCCCCGACCAATCTGAAACCTTGAAAGCTTACACCGGCAAATCGGTTGTTCTGTGCGGCCGTGAAGACGGCTTGTGTCCGGTCGAGAGGCACCAGCTCATGCATGAGCTGCTACCCAACAGTACCTTGGAAATCATCGAGCAGGCCGGGCACCTGCCCACTCTGGAACAACCCAACGACACGACAGCGGCCCTGATCCGCTGGCTGGAGGCCAAATGACACCGTCCCTTCTGACCCTGTTGCGCAAGGTCGACACGCCCACCGTCTGCAATGCCATCGAGGTGGCGCAGGGCAAGCGTGGGTTCAATGCGTTCACCCGCGGTACAATGCTGTGTTCGGCCCCGTCCGAGCCCGCGATCGTGGGATATGCCCGCACCGCAAAGATCGCCGCAGTACGGCCGCCCTCCGAGGCGCCGGAAGTCATCAAGGAACGCCGCATGGCCTATTACAAGTACATGGCCGAAGGCCCTGCGCCCTCGGTTGCGGTGATCGAGGATGTCGATTTCCCCAACTGCATCGGTGCCTATTGGGGTGAGATCAACACCACCGTGCACAAAGGTTTTGGCATGTCGGGCGCCCTGACCAATGGTGTCATGCGTGACCTCGGCGATCTGCCCGAAGGTTTCCCAGTGGTTGCCGGATCGATCGGGCCCAGCCATGGCTTTGTCCATGTGCGCGAGGTCGATACACCGGTGTCTGTCTTTGGTCTGACGGTCAACCCCGGTGATCTGATCCACGCCGACAGGCATGGTGCGCTTGTGGTGCCAGCGGGTGTTGTCGATCAGCTTGAGGCCGCGATCCAGAAACTGCTGTCCACGGAACGCGTCGTCCTTGATGCTGCCACCCAGCCGGGATTTGATTTTCAGGCTTTTCAATCGGCCTGGGAAAAGTTCGAAAAGTCGCGGATTTGAAACGGTTCCCGGTTACGCAATAATACCGGGGAGCAGGAAGGTCAGGCGCAGGTTACTTGCGCCCGGCCCGAAGATCGTCGCGTTTTTCTTCCAAAACGGTTTGGAACAGCGCGGTCAGTTCGGATTTTTTGATCGGTGGAACCCTGCGGCCCGTTGCCGTTGTGGGTTGCACGTCCTCAGAAACAGCGCCCTGCACCGATTTAGTCGTTTTGAAGCGATTGAGAAATGATCTGATCTGCATTGTCACTTTCCTCCAAAATTCCGGTCTTATAAACTTGCCGCTGCGGACCTGATCCGAACCCGCTGGTTTCGGGCTCAAGGATCGATGATCCGTGAGTGGCGATCCGCAGCGACAGGGGGCATTTACGCACCGTGTTTTTTCGGACAAGGGGGAAGAATTTACCCATTTGCGTCATTTTTTAACCGTTCAATCAAAAAATGATTTCAAACCTTACCTTTACGTAAAGACGTTGAAGGAGAGGTTTACGCGCCGCGACGCTACGTCACTTTTTAAGCTGCTATCCCAACCGCCTGCGCGGAGCGTCGGCCCAGTAGGATTTGCCCGGGTTCTGAGGCCGGAACCATGGCCTGACTCGGTGAAATTTCGATCTGTGAAAACAGGGGCGACTCCCGCAGACACGGTTAGCATCCGCATGTGCGAATTGGTCTTTTACGTTGTCGGGGATATGGTGCCCAGGAGAGGACTCGAACCTCCACGTCCATACGGACACTAGCACCTGAAGCTAGCGCGTCTACCAATTCCGCCACCTGGGCAGGTGTCGTGGAGGGGCGTTTAAGCCTACTGGCCGGGAGCGTCAACACGATTCGGAAAGATTTTTTGAAAGTTTTTTGACCCTTGCCTAAAACCGTCCGGAATCCGTTGGTTTTTTCCCGGACGCGCGGCGTTATTGCGCCTTGTTTGCCGGGGCTTTGGGCGGTAGATCGGATCAAGACCCATCAGCAGGAGCCCTCGCATGTCCAAACTGGTCACGATTTATGGTGGATCGGGATTTGTCGGTCGTTACATTGCACGTCGCATGGCGAACGAAGGTTGGCGCGTGCGGGTCGCGGTGCGCCGCCCGAACGAAGCGATGTTCGTCAAACCCTACGGTGTGGTCGGCCAGGTCGAACCCATTCTGTGCAACATCCGCGATGACGCCTCGGTGGCCGCGGTTATGCATGGCGCGGATGCGGTGGTGAACTGCGTCGGCGTGCTGAACGAGCTGGGCAAGAATGAATTTGACGCCGTTCAGGCCGAAGGGGCAGAGCGGATCGCGCGGATCGCCGCCGAACAGGGCGTTGTACGGATGGTGCATATCTCGGCGATTGGGGCGGACGCGGATTCCAATAGCGAGTATTCCCGCACCAAGGCGCAGGGTGAGGCCGGCGTACTGGCGCATATGCCGAACGCGGTGATCCTGCGTCCGTCGATCATTTTCGGGACAGAGGATCAGTTCTTCAACCGCTTTGCCGGAATGACCCGGATGGGGCCGTTCCTGCCTCTGGTCGGGGCCGAAACCAAGTTCCAGCCAGTTTATGTGGATGACGTAGCCAAAGCTGCCGTTCAGGGCGTATTGGGTCAGGCTGTGGCTGGTACCTACGATCTGGGCGGGCCCGAGGTGAAATCCTTCCGCGCGCTAATGCAGCAGATGCTGGGGGTGATCCACCGCCGCCGCGTCATCATCGGGGTGCCGTTCTTTGCCGCCAGGATCATGGCTGGCGTGCTGGATATAGCGAAATTCGTCAGCTTTCAGCTGTTCCCGAACCACATCCTGACCCGCGACCAGCTGAAGAACCTGCGTCGTGACAACGTGGTGTCCGAGGCAGCCAAGGGCTTCGACGATCTGGGAATCGAACCGGCCACGCTGGAATCGATACTGCCGGATTACCTGTGGAAGTTCCGCCCGGCCGGTCAGTATGACGACATCCAGAACTCGGCCAGCAATCTGCGGACCTGATCAACTGTAGGCGATCACCAGCAGGATCGCACCCAGGATCACGCGATAGACGACATAGGGCGTGAAGCTGACGCTGCGCAGCAGGCGCATCATCAGGGTCAGCGCCAGCAGGGCCGAGACAAAGGCGAAAAAGGCGGCAATTGCGCCGTCCTTCGCCAGTTGCGCGTCCGCCTCTTGGATCACATCCGCCGATAGCAGCACGCCCGAGGCCAGAATCGTCGGGATTGACATCAGCATCGCAATCCGTGCGCCGTCTTCGCGGCTGTAACCCAGCTGTCGCGCGCCGGTTATCGTGATGCCTGACCGCGAAGTGCCGGGGATCAGCGCCAGAACCTGCCACAATCCCATGATAAAGGCGTCCCGCAGGCCCCAATCTCCGGCCTGCTTGGTCTGAGGACCTTTCTGGTCCATCCAATACAGCACCAGCCCGAAACCCAGCATAGTCCAGCCAATCACGGCCATCGAACGCAGGGACTGACTGAGCCCGGTTTTGAACAGGATGGCGCCAACGATGACGGTGGGAATCGTTGCGATGATCAGCCCCAGTGCCAGTCGGGCCTGCGGGGTATCGACACGCCCGGTCAGGGCGCGCGGCAGACCAGCCATGGCTTGCTTCACGTCGGACCAGAAATACAGAACCACGGCGCCCAAAGTACCCACATGCACGGCAACATCGATCGCCAGCCCCTGATCGTCCAAACCGGTCAAGCTGGGCAACAGGATCAGATGGCCCGAGGAGGAGATCGGCAAAAATTCGGTGATACCCTGAATAACTGCCGCGAGAATCAACTGAAAAAAACTCATTTAACCTGCCGTGCTGCCGTCACGTGTTCTTTGCGCGCAATGGGTATAAGTGTGGTGCCGAAAAGGAAAGCGTGTAAATAGGTCCGATTCGGTACTAAAAAACCGATTACTTTTCGAAGAATTGGATTTTCAGCTCGGGTTTTTTCAATTTAGGTCAGCACAATTGACTTTTCATTCGACGCCGTATCTCTTAAAGAAGTTCGACCAAGCCAATTCATGGAGTCTGACCCGTGGCCAAGCAACCGATGCTGAAATTTGTGCAGATCGACCGCGTCATGCCTGAAAAGCGTGCCGCCGAAGCACGCAGAGAAGACTTTGACGAAATCTATGCTGAATTCGCGTCGGCCAAGGCAGAAGAGCAGGCCAGTCGCTGCAGCCAATGCGGTGTGCCCTATTGTCAGTCGCACTGCCCGCTGCACAACAATATCCCCGACTGGCTGCGCCTGACCGCGACCGGCCGTCTGGAGGAGGCCTACCAGACCAGCCAGGCCACCAACACTTTCCCCGAAATCTGTGGCCGTATCTGCCCGCAGGACCGTCTGTGTGAAGGCAATTGCGTGATCGAACAATCCGGTCACGGCACCGTTACCATTGGCACCATCGAGAAATACATCACCGACACGGCCTGGGATAAAGGTTGGGTGAAACCGGTCGCTCCGGGCGCCGAACGCAGCGAGAGCGTCGGCATCATCGGCGGTGGCCCCGGTGGTCTGGCCGCAGCCGACATGCTGCGCCGCGCCGGCGTTCAGGTCACCGTCTACGATCGCTATGACCGCGCAGGTGGCCTTCTGATGTACGGCATTCCGGGCTTCAAACTGGAAAAAGACATCGTCCAGCGTCGCAATGACCTGTTGGCTGATGGCGGGGTCGAGTTCGTTTTGAGCTGCGACGTGGACGCCGCCAAGTTTGCGGAAATCCACGCCAAGCATGACGCGGTGATCATTGCGACCGGCGTCTACAAGTCGCGTGACCTGTCCATGCCGGGCAGCGGTCTTGCCGGCATCGAGAAGGCCATCGACTTCCTGACCGCCTCGAACCGAAAGAGTTTTGGCGACGCAGTTGAAGACTTCGACAATGGTCGCCTGAACGCTAACGGAAAGAAGGTTGTTGTCATCGGCGGTGGCGACACCGCGATGGACTGCGTGCGCACTTCGATCCGTCAGGGGGCGACTTCGGTCAAGTGCCTGTACCGCCGCGACCGCGCGAACATGCCGGGCTCGCAGCGGGAAACGCAAAACGCTGAGGAAGAAGGCGTGATCTTCGAATGGCTCAGCGCACCCAAGGGATTTACCGGTGACGAAAAGGTCTCGGGCGTCATGGTGCAGAGGATGCGTTTGGGTCAGCCCGATGCCTCGGGCCGTCAAGCGCCCGAACTGATCGAAGGTGCCGATTACGTCGAAGAGGCCGATCTGGTGATCAAGGCGCTGGGTTTCGAGCCCGAAGACCTGCCCACCCTGTTCGACCAGCCCGATCTGCCGGTGACCCGTTGGGGAACCGTAAAGGCCGCGTTCCAGACCGGCGAGACCGAAATGGACGGTGTCTATGCGATTGGTGACATCGTACGTGGTGCCTCGCTCGTGGTCTGGGCGATCCGTGACGGCCGCGACTGCGCCGATGCGATCATCGACCGGTTCAACACCAAGGCTGCAGTCGCAGCCGAGTAACCCAATGCCCAGCGACAGGAGGGTTCGAATGCCCGAATTGCAAGGCCAATGTATGTGTGGCGCGGTCACCGTGACCGCCACCCCGGCGGAAGACTCGCTGGGTGCATGTCATTGCGACCAATGTCGTCGCTGGACCAGCTCGATGCTGGTGACGTTTCAGACCGAGCCCGGCTATGCCGCATTGGGCCCTGTTAAAACCTTTACCTCGTCCGACTGGGCCGAGCGTGCCTTTTGTGCCGAGTGTGGCTCGGCGCTGTGGTACCGGGTCACCCTGCCGGGCGAGATGCACGGACACACTCAAATGGCAGCGGGCCTGTTCGAAGACACAGGAAACCCGCTGAAACTGGAACTTTTTATCGACAAAAAGCCCGACGGGTACGCGTTCGCAGGCGAACGCCGGCAGATGACCAAAGCCGAGGTCGAAGCCATGTTTGCCCAACCGGAAGAAGGAGACAGCCAATGACCAAATATGATGCCGATTGGGTGCGGGCCGAGGAGGCCAAGCGCAAATTCATGGCGGAAAACGGTCTCTATTCCGAGGAAGAAGAGCATTCCTCCTGTGGTGTGGGCCTTGTTGTATCCATTGACGGTAAGCCGTCGCGCAAGGTTGTGGATGCCGGGATCGACGCGCTCAAGGCGATCTGGCATCGCGGAGCGGTGGATGCTGATGGCAAAACTGGCGACGGCGCGGGTATCCATGTGCAGATCCCGGTGCCCTTCTTCTATGATCAGATTCGTCGTACCGGCCACGAACCGAAGCTGGGTGAACTGATCGCTGTTGGTCAGGTCTTCCTGCCCCGTACCGATTTCGGCGCGCAGGAAAGCTGCCGGACCATCGTGGAAACCGAAGTCCTGCGGATGGGCTATTACATCTATGGCTGGCGCCATGTGCCGGTCGATGTGACCTGTCTGGGCGACAAGGCCAATGCGACCCGCCCCGAAATCGAGCAGATTCTGATCTCGAACTCCAAGGGCGTCGACGAAGAGACGTTCGAGCGTGAACTGTACGTCATCCGTCGCCGCATCGAAAAGGCCGCCACTGCTGCTGGTATCTCTGGATTGTATCTGGCGTCGCTGTCCTGCCGTTCGATCATTTACAAAGGCATGATGCTGGCCGAGCAGGTCGCCGTGTTCTACCCCGACCTGATGGACGAACGCTTTGAATCAGCCTTCGCCATCTATCACCAGCGCTATTCGACCAACACCTTCCCGCAATGGTGGTTGGCGCAGCCGTTCCGCATGTTGGCCCATAACGGCGAGATCAACACGCTGAAGGGCAATATCAACTGGATGAAGAGCCACGAGATCCGCATGGCCAGCGGCACCTTTGGCGACTATGCCGAAGACATCAAGCCGATCATTGCCGGTGGATCGTCAGATTCGGCCGCATTGGACTCGGTCTTCGAGGTTCTGGTGCGTGCGGGCCGTTCCGCTCCGATGGCGAAAACCATGTTGGTGCCGGAAAGCTGGTCCAAGCAGGCGGTCGAGTTGCCACAGGCATGGCGTGACATGTACTCCTACTGCAATTCGGTGATGGAACCGTGGGACGGCCCCGCCGCGTTGGCGATGACCGATGGCCGTTGGGTCTGTGCCGGCCTGGACCGGAACGGTCTGCGCCCAATGCGCTATGTGGTGACCGGCGATGGGCTCGTCATCGCGGGTTCCGAGGCGGGTATGGTGCCGATTGACGAGGCGTCCGTGACCGAAAAGGGCGCGCTGGGGCCGGGGCAGATGCTGGCCGTTGATATGAGAAAGGGCAAGCTGTTCCGCGACAAGCAGATCAAGGACAAGCTGGCGCGGGCGCTGCCCTTTGGTGACTGGGTCGGCAAGATCAACGATCTGGATGACACGCTGGCCGAATTGGCAGAAGCGCCAATTTTCTCGGGTGAAGAGCTGCGCAAGCGGCAGATCGCGGCGGGTTATTCGATTGAGGAACTGGAGCAGATCCTCGCGCCAATGGCCGAAGACGGCAAGGAATCCATCGCTTCGATGGGCGACGACACCCCGTCGGCGGTTCTGTCCAAGCAATACCGCCCGCTGAGCCATTTCTTCCGCCAGAACTTCAGCCAAGTGACCAACCCGCCGATCGACTCTTTGCGTGAATATCGCGTGATGTCGTTGAAAACGCGGTTCGGCAACCTCAAGAATGTGCTGGACGAAGACAGCAGCCAGACCGAGATCATTGTTCTGGAGAGTCCCTTTGTCGGCAACGCGCAATGGGACAAGCTGGTCGAGAACTTCAATTCGCCGTTGGCCGAGATCGACTGCAGCTTTGAACCCGGCCGTGGCGCGCTGAGCGCCGCCTTGGCCCGTGTCAGAGCCGAAGCAGAAGAGGCCGTGCGGTCCGGTGCCGGGCATCTGGTTCTGTCCGACATGAACTCGGGCGAGGGTCGTGTGGCGATGCCGATGATCCTGGCGACCAGTGCCGTGCATTCGCATCTGACCCGTCAGGGGCTGCGCACCTTCTGCTCGTTGAATGTCCGTTCGGCAGAATGTGTCGATCCGCATTACTTTGCCGTGCTGATCGGTTGTGGTGCGACCGTGGTCAACGCCTATCTGGCCGAGGATTCGCTGGCTGACCGCATCGACCGTGGTCTGCTGGACGGCACCCTGACCGAGAACGTCGCCCGCTTCCGCGAGGCCATCGATCAGGGCTTGCTGAAAATCATGGCCAAGATGGGCATCTCGGTAATCTCGTCCTACCGTGGCGGTCTGAACTTTGAGGCCGTAGGCCTCAGCCGTGCCATGGTGGCCGAGTATTTCCCGGGTATGACCAGCCGGATTTCCGGTATCGGCGTGACCGGTATCCAGACCAAGGTCGAGGAAATCCACGCCAAAGGTTGGGACAGCGGTTTGGATGTGCTGCCCATCGGTGGATTCTACAAAGCGCGCAAGTCGGGTGAGACCCACGCGTGGGAAGCGACCTCGATGCATATGATGCAAATGGCCTGTAATAGAGCCTCATATGAGCTGTGGAAGCAGTATTCGGCCAAGATGCAATCGAACCCGCCGATCCACCTGCGCGATCTGATGGATTTCAAACCGCTGGGCAAGCCGGTGCCGATTGAAGAGGTTGAATCGATCACCTCGATCCGCAAGCGTTTTGTCACGCCGGGCATGTCGCTGGGCGCGCTGTCGCCCGAAGCGCACAAGACGCTGAACGTGGCGATGAACCGGATTGGGGCCAAGTCGGATTCCGGTGAGGGTGGCGAAGATCCCGCACACTTCGTGCCGGAACCCAACGGCGACAACCCCTCGGCCAAGATCAAACAGGTGGCGAGCGGTAGATTCGGTGTGACTGCCGAATACCTGAACCAGTGTGAAGAGCTTGAGATCAAAGTCGCCCAGGGTGCGAAACCGGGTGAGGGTGGTCAGCTGCCGGGTATGAAGGTCACCGACCTGATTGCGCGTCTGCGCCACTCGACCAAGGGTGTGACCCTGATCTCGCCGCCGCCGCACCACGACATCTATTCGATCGAAGATCTTGCGCAGCTGATCTATGACCTGAAACAGATCAATCCGCGCTGTAAGGTGACGGTCAAGCTGGTGGCCTCCTCGGGCGTTGGCACGATTGCAGCCGGTGTGGCCAAGGCGAAAGCGGATGTTATCCTGATTTCGGGTCACAATGGCGGTACGGGTGCGTCGCCCGCGACCTCGATCAAATATGCAGGTCTGCCGTGGGAGATGGGCCTGACCGAGGCGCATCAGGTTCTGGCGATGAACAACCTGCGCGACCGTGTCACCCTGCGGACCGACGGTGGCCTGCGGACCGGTCGTGACATTGTTATGGCTGCGATGATGGGGGCCGAGGAATACGGTATCGGCACTGCCGCTTTGATCGCGATGGGCTGCATCATGGTGCGCCAGTGCCAGTCGAACACCTGCCCGGTTGGCGTCTGTACGCAGGATGAAGACCTGCGCGCTAAATTCACCGGCAACGCGGACAAGGTGGTGAATCTGATCACCTTCTACGCACAGGAAGTGCGCGAACTGCTGGCCAGCCTTGGTGCGCGATCGGTTGATGAGATCATTGGCCGGGCCGATCTGCTGGCGCAGGTCAGCCGTGGTTCGGCGCATCTGGACGATCTGGATCTGAATCCGCTGCTGATCACCGTCGATGGTGCACATGACATCGTGTACGACCGCGACAAGGACCGCAACGCAGTGCCGGATACGCTGGATGCCGAGATCGTGCGCGATGCGGCCCGGTTCCTGAAAGACGGTGAGAAGATGCAGCTGTCTTACGCGGTGCAAAACACACACCGGACTGTGGGTACCCGCGTCTCCAGCCATATTGTGCAGAATTTCGGCATGCGGAACACGTTCCAGTCCGACCACCTGCATGTGAAACTGCAGGGCTCGGCCGGTCAGTCGCTTGGGGCGTTTGCGGCGCCCGGTCTGAAACTGGAAGTATCCGGTGACGCCAACGACTATGTCGGCAAGGGCCTGTCGGGCGGCATGATCGTCGTGCGCCCGCCGCAGGTCAGCCCGCTGAAGGCGGATGACAACACCATCATCGGCAACACCGTCCTGTACGGGGCTACCGATGGGTATCTGTTCGCTGCCGGTCGTGCCGGCGAGCGGTTTGCGGTGCGCAACTCGGGCGCCAAGGTGGTGATCGAGGGCTGTGGCTCGAACGGGTGTGAATACATGACCGGCGGTGTTGCAGTGATCCTGGGTGATATCGGGGCCAATTTCGGTGCAGGTATGACAGGCGGTATGGCCTATCTGTACGATCCGGAAGGTAGGGCCGAAAAGCTGATGAACATGGAAACCCTGGTGACCTGCCCGGTGACCGTCGACCATTGGGAAGAGCAGCTGAAAACGATGATTGAGACCCATCAGGCCGAGACCTTCAGCCGTAAGGCCGCAGACATTCTGCAGCATTGGGATGTGGAAAAAGCCAACTTCTTGCAGGTTTGCCCGAAAGAGATGCTGAACAAGCTCAGCCATCCTCTGACCAACGAGGCAGAGGCGGTTCCGGCTGAGTAAGCGACTGGCAATGCCCTGAAGAAAAAACCCGCGTGTCACCTGGAACACGCGGGTTTCTTCCGATTTGGGGTAATTAACCCGCATTTATTGCATTTTTGCGCTGTTCGCGCCTAGCTATGGCCATAGTTTCTTCGGGATTTGCAGTGACACTGCTGTCCAAGGTGACGAATAGGCAGGAGCAGGCACATGCCAACGACCTATACAGACCAGTTCTTTGACATGGACCCGGCGAACCCGCCCGCAGCGGGAACGACGCTGACGGTGCAGAAATACGATCTGGTGGACCAGAATGACGACGGCGATATCGACCGGTTCAACAACGATACCGTCAATGGTGTGGATGTCACCCGGTCGTGGCCTGGAGATACGGTGACGATCAATGTGCCCGGTCAGGGGAACGTAACCTATATCGGTACGACGTTTTATCTTGCAGATGGAACGCGGGTTTTTACGCCAACTGATGGCAAGGTATTGCAAAGTGGTACTTTTGTATCCTCAACCTTCGTTACCTCGCAGGGCCCACTGGACGTTGATGATCTGGGTCCGCCCTGTTTCACACCTGGCACCATGATCGAAACACCGGACGGCCCGCGCCGGGTCGAAGATTTGCAGCCGGGAGATATGGTCACCACTGCCGATCACGGCGCGCAGCCTTTGCTGTGGTTGGGCAGCACCCGTGTCGAGGCGCGGGGCAAACTGGCACCGATCCGGTTTGAGGCCGGCGTTTTGGGGCTTGATCGCCCTCTGACAGTGTCGCCGCAGCACCGGATGCTGGTGGCCGATTGGCGTGCGCCTTACCTCTTCGGTCATTCCGAGGTTCTGATCGCAGCGCATAGTCTGGTCAACGACGACACGGTGACCCGTATCGAAAGCGATGAGGTCGAATATATCCACCTTCTGTTTGCCCGGCATGAGATCGTCATTGCCAACGGGGCAAAAAGCGAAAGCTATTATCCCGGACATGCGGTGAGTCAGGCGGATCGTGACACACAGGCCGAAGTGCTGCGCCTGTTCCCGGAATTGCGCAGCCGAGATCCGGTGATGCCGGAAACCGCGCGTCCCGTCGTCCGCCCGCGCGAGGCGCGCGCGCTGGTGATTTAAACCGTTTCAAACCAGTTCGCCGCGTCGTATAGCAACATCATGGCAAAAAAAGCAGCGCGCAAGTCGAGCAGTAAGAAAAGCAAGGCGTCACAGGCAAGAAAACCAATCACATTGCGGATTCGCCGTTGGGTGACTCGGGCTGTGTTGGGGGTGGTTGTCTTTGTGGTTGGGCTGGTGGCGCTTTACTCGGTGTTGAACCCGCCGGTGACCCATACGATATGGTCCGAATGGCGCCGGCTGGGCAAGGTCGAGCGCGATTGGGTGCCGATCGAGGAAATCTCGCCTGTCATGGCTCGCTCGGTCGTGGCGGCCGAGGATGCCAATTTCTGCCTGCACTGGGGCTTTGACGTCGAAGCGATCCGCGATGCGCTGGAAAATGGTGGTACGCGCGGTGCATCGACCATCACACAGCAGGTGGTGAAGAATGTCTTCCTGTGGCAGGGCCGCAGCTGGGTGCGTAAGGCGTTGGAAACCTCGATTACGCCGGTTGTCGAGGTTTTCTGGAGCAAGCAGCGCATTCTCGAGGTCTATCTGAACGTGGCCGAAACCGGGCAGGGCGTGTTCGGAGTCGAGGCCGCGGCCCAGCGCAATTTCAGCGTGCCCGCCTCTCGGCTAAGCCCGGTACAGGCCGCGCGGATCGCGGCGATTCTGCCCTCACCCCGTAATCGGTCGGTCACTGACCCCTCAGTTCGGACGCGTCGGCGGGCTGCGTCAATCCTGGACGGGGCGGCCACCATCCGCGCAGATGGTCGCGCGGATTGTTTCGAGGATTGAAAACCATCGCCCCTCAAGGCTAAAGCTGATGGGGTATTCACTGGTTCGATTAGGAAGCCCATGGCGCGTCTGTTTCACGTTCCCCTGTCCCCTTATTGCCGTAAGGTCCGCTTGTCCCTGGCGGAGAAGAAGATCGAGGTTGAGCTGGTCGAGGAGAAATACTGGGAGAAAGACCCGGATTTCCTGCGCCGCAACCCCGCCGGGAAAGTGCCGGTGTTGCGACTGGACGGGCAGGTGATGTCGGAAAGCGCTGCCATTTGCGAATATATCGAGGAAACGCGCCCCGAACCTGCATTGATGCCGAAAACACCCGAAGCGCGCTACGAAGTCCGGCGTCTGGTGGGATGGTTCGATGACAAGTTCCATCACGAGGTCACTTCGAAACTGCTGTATGAGCGGGTGAATAAGAAAGTGACCGGCGAGGGATATCCCGACAGCAAGAACGTCAAAGAAGGCGCCCGTGCGATCAAATATCACCTGGATTACATGGCCTGGCTGCTGGATCACCGTCGCTGGCTGGCGGGGGATCAGATGACTCTGGCCGATTTTGCCGCTGCGGCCCATCTGTCGGCGCTGGATTACATCTCGGACGTGGATTGGAACCGGTCTCAGGCGGTCAAAGACTGGTATGCCAAGATAAAGTCGCGGCCAGCGTTCCGGTCGATTCTGGCTGATCAGGTGCCGGGGTTCAGGCCGCCAGTCCATTACGCTGATCTGGATTTCTGATAGAGTAATTCAGGGCTGCTGCTTCCCCCATCTTGGCCTTTTGGGCCAATTCACCGCCGAGGATTTTGTTGGCCAGATGAAGAGCGGAACGGGTTTAAAGGAAAGATTGACAGAACAGGCGCTGAGCGAAGGCTTTGTGTCCTGTCGCGTGTGTCGGCCTTGGGACGTGCCCGAGGTTCCCGCCCGGTTGGAGGCGTTTTTGCAGGCCGGGTATCATGGGCAGATGGGGTGGATGGCGGAGCGGACCCACTGGCGTGGCGATCCGGCGGCATTGTGGCCCGAGGCACGGTCGGTGATCATGCTGGCCGAGAGCTATACGCCCGACCATGATCCCACTGAGGTGCTGGATCACCCGGACAGGGCTGCGATTTCGGTTTATGCCCAGAACAAGGATTACCATGACCTGGTCAAGAAACGGCTAAAGCGCCTGGCGCGCTGGTTAATTGCCGAGGGCGGCGGAGAAGTGAAGGTCTTTGTCGATACGGCTCCGGTGCCGGAAAAGGCTTTGGGGCATGCCGCAGGATTGGGATGGCAGGGTAAGCACACCAACCTGGTCAGTCGAGATTGGGGCAATTGGGCCTTTATAGGGTCTGTTTTCACCACTTTGGACCTGCCATCAGATATGGCCGAGGTGGATCATTGCGGATCGTGTCGGGCCTGTCTGGACGCCTGTCCGACGGATGCGTTTCCGGCGCCGTACCAGTTGGATGCAACGCGCTGTATTTCATACCTGACCATCGAGCACAAAGGACCGGTGGACGAGGGCTTGCGAGCCAAGCTTGGTAACCGGATATACGGCTGCGACGATTGTCTGGCGGCTTGTCCGTGGAACAAGTTTGCCGTTGCCGCGAGCGATATGCGCTACGCCGCCCGAGATGATCTGAAAGCGCCTTCCCTCGCGGATTTGGCGACGCTGGATGATACCTCTTTTCGCGCGAAGTTTTCCGGATCGCCGGTCAAACGCATTGGGCGGGATCGGTTTGTACGCAATGTGCTGTATGCCATCGGCAACTCGGGCATGGATGACTTGCGGTCCGTTGCACAGGATCTGACAGATGATCCGGACCCAACCGTGGCCGATGCGGCGCGCTGGGCGGTGCAACGATTATCATAAGTGCCGCAAACAGGCTGGACGTGTCGGTCCAAACCGCTACACCCATCTGCAGCGAACAGAAAGGAGATCCCGATGGCGTTGGCTTTGGGGGTGGATACGGGCGGAACCTATACCGATGCGGTGTTGATCAGGGATGAGCGTGAGGTGATAGCCTCGGCCAAATCTCTGACCACTCGGGCTGACCTGGCGATTGGTGTGGGCAAGGCGATTCAGGCGGTTCTGGACACCGCGCAGGTGGCGCCCGAGCAGATTTCGATGGCGTCGTTGTCGACCACCCTGGCAACGAACGCGCTGGTCGAAGGACAGGGCGGGCGCGTGGCGCTGGTCTATATCGGGTTCAAGGACGGTGATCTGGACAAGCACGGGCTGCGGGACGCCCTGAAAGGTGATCCGGCCCTGGTTGTTGGGGGCGGTCATACCCATGCCGGAGGAGAGGCCGTGCCGTTGGACGTGGCGGCGCTTGAGGCCTTTATAGACTCTCATAAAGGCATTTCGGGCTTTGCTGTCGCGGCGCAGTTCGCAACACGGAACCCCGCGCATGAGTTGGAAGCCGCGCGGATCATTACCGAGCGGACCGGTGCTCCGGTCACTTGCTCGCATCACTTGTCGGCCAAGTTGAACGGTCCGAAACGGGCAGTGACTGCGGTGCTGAATGCCCGGCTGATCGGGATGATCGACCGGTTAATCGGGCGTGCTCAGGACCGGCTGTTGGAGATGGGCATTACCGCGCCAATGATGGTGGTGCGCGGGGACGGTGCCCTGATGAGCGCCGAGCAGGCACGCGAGCGACCGATTGAAACCATCCTCAGTGGCCCGGCGGCGTCGATTGTCGGGGCAAGCTGGTTGACGGGAACAGAGAACGCCCTTGTGTCGGATATCGGCGGGACGACCACGGATGTGGCGCTGATCCGGGACGGCAAACCTGCGATTGACCCGGCGGGGGCGCAGGTTGGCGGGTTTCGCACCATGGTCGAGGCGGTCGCGATGCGCACTCATGGTCTGGGTGGTGACAGCCAGGTGCATGTGATGACCGAAGGCTTGGGCGGTGGCGTGTTTCTGGGTCCGCGCCGTGTGCTGCCGGTCTCGCTGATTGCATCCGAAGCGCCCGATGCCGTTCATGCCGCTTTGGACGCGCAATTGCGAGCGACAACGGTGGGCGAGCATGACACGCGTTTCGCTCGTCGCGTTCCCGGTATTCATGCCGAAGGCTTGGGTGCGCGGGAAGAGGACCTGCTGGAAAGGCTGGGTGCCAAAGTTCTACCGCTCAGCGAATTGCTGCGGACCCGGATGGAGAACGGGGCTTTGGCGCGGTTGGTTGATCGCGGGATCGTACAGGTCTCGGGTGTGACACCATCAGATGCCAGCCATGTTCTGGGCCGGTTGGGCACGTGGGATGCGGACGCCGCTCTTAAGGCGCTGGAACTGGTCGCGCGCAAGCGAATTGGAACTGGTGACAGGTTGGCCAAGACGCCGGAGGAGCTGGCGCAGGTCATCGTGGATCAGTTGACTGAACAAACCACATTGACCTTATTAGAGACTGCTTTTGCAGATGAGTCCGAGCCGTTTGGCGTGCCATCGGCCGAGTTGGCACGCCATGTTCTGACGCAAAAGGGTCTTTCCAGCCATCGCGGCCTTTTGGCGCTGGATACGGCGTTGAACGTGGATGTTGTGGGGCTTGGGGCGTCGGCGTCCAGCTATTACCCGGCGGTTGGTGAGCGTCTGCGCTGTCGCATGATCCTGCCGGAGCATGCGGGCGTTGCCAATGCCATCGGTGCCGTGGTGGGCCGCCTGACCCTGCGCAGGACGGGCACGGTCACGTCTCCGTCCGAGGGCCGGTTCAGGGTGCATCTTGAAGACGGGCCGCAGGATTTCAACGAATCCGAAGCGGCGTTGGAATTACTGGAATCTGTGTTGCGGACCGAGGCAGAGGGAGCCGTGCGTCAGGCGGGCGCCGAGGATATCCGGATCGTGGTTGACCGGGATATCCGCACCGCCCGGATCGAGGCGCAGGACGTGTTCGTCGAAGCCATGATCACTGTTGAGGCCAGCGGCCGCCCGCGAGTGGCGACAGGATAGCCCCCAAAGGGCTATCCCTTTATTCAGCTGCGTCGCGTTTGGGTAGCACCCAATCGGGGCGCGGGAAGTGGCAGGTATAGCCGTTCGGGATACGCTCGAGGTAATCCTGATGTTCTGGCTCGGCCTCCCAGAAATCGCTCACGGGTTCGACCTCGGTCACCACTTTGCCGGGCCAGATGCCGCTGGCGTTGACGTCCGCGATTGTGTCCAGGGCCACCTGTTTCTGGGCATCGTCCACATAATAGATGGCCGAGCGGTAGCTCATGCCGCGGTCATTGCCCTGACGGTTCAGCGTGGTGGGATCGTGAATCTGGAAGAAGAACTCCAGCAACTCGCGATAGGTGATCTTGGCAGGGTCGAAAACGATCTCGATCCCCTCGGCATGGGTGCCGTGGTTGCGATAGGTGGCGTTGGGCACGTCACCGCCGGTATAGCCGACGCGGGTGCTGGACACGCCCGGCAGTTTGCGGATCAGGTCCTGCATACCCCAAAAACAGCCCCCGGCAAGTACGGCGCGTTCATCGGTCATTGGATGTCCTCCACGTGGATCAGGTATTCGCCATAGCCTTCGGCCTCCATCTCGTCCCGATGGATGAACCGTAGCGCGGCAGAGTTGATGCAATAACGCAGCCCGCCATGTTCACGCGGGCCGTCCGGGAACACATGCCCCAAATGGCTGTCACCGTGTTTCGAGCGGACTTCGGTGCGGATCATACCATGAGTGGTGTCGTGAAATTCCTCCACATGTTCATGGATGATCGGTTTTGTGAAACTGGGCCAGCCGCAGCCGGACTCGTACTTGTGGGTCGAGGCGAACAACGGCTCGCCCGAGACGATGTCCACATAAATGCCTGGCTCCTTGTTGCTCAGGTATTTGCCGGTGCCCGGATGCTCGGTCCCGCTGCGCTGCGTGACGTGGAATTCTTCGGGGGACAGGGCGGCGACGGCCTCGGGGTCTTTGGTATAACGGGTCATGGCTCCTCCGGTCGTATTTCTTGTGGCATAATCTGGGGGCAGGGGCGCGGAAATCAAAGTCCTATTTCAGTGGCCTCGCGCGTTCGTGCGGGTGATCTGCAACCGGTTTTGAAACGTAGTGCAAGTAAAGGGAGTCCAAATCATGCTCAGAATTTTTCTTTTGACGGTTTTGATCCTGCTCGGCCGCGCGGTGCAAGCGGCTCCGTTGGCAGGGGAGTTCGCATCGATCGATGGGGGAACCTTGTCGATCGAGGACTGGAGGGGCCAGCCGGTTCTGGTGGTGAACACCGCCTCGCATTGCGGGTTCACCGGTCAATATGCGGCTCTGCAAAAGGTATTTGAGACCTATTCGGATCAGGGCCTTGTGGTTCTGGCGGTGCCATCGGATTCGTTTAATCAGGAACTGGCCTCGGCCGATGAGGTGAAGGAGTTCTGTGAGATGAACTATGGCCTGACCCTGCCGATGACCGACATCACCCCGGTGAAAGGTGCGAATGCGCATCCCTTCTACAAGGCGGTGGCAGCGCAGACCGGGTTCGAGCCCCGGTGGAATTTCAACAAGATCCTGCTGGACCCTAATGGCGAGGTGGTGGCCACCTACGGCGCGAACACAAAACCGGACGCGCCAAAGTTGCTGCGTCAGGTCGAGGCCTTGCTGCCCTGAGCAGGTTGCCGTGCCAACTGAACCGCCAGAATCCCGAGTGTCGTGATCCCGACCCCCACCGCATCCAGCGGGCCCAGTTTTTCACCCAATAGGATGGCGGCGATGGTGACACCGAAGACCGGGTTGAGGAAATGGAAGGTTGCCGCGCGGGTGGCGCCGATCCGGTCCAGCAGCAACACCCAGATCAGCGTCGCCAACAGGCCGGGGAACAGGGTCGTGTAGGTGAAGGCCAGCGCCAGTGGCACGGTTGGATGGATGTAGATTGTTTCAAACACCGGTGCTGAGACAAACAATACGGCAGAGCCTACCATCATCTGCAGCCCGACCACCATCATGAAGTTGCCGCCCGAAGTGGCGCCACGAATGGTCAAGGTGGCAAAGGTCAAAGCCAAAGCTCCGACACAGCATAATGCGACGCCGAACATATCAACGCCGCCGCCGATCCGTGTGCTCATGATCAGGGCCACGCCAGCAAAACCTGCAAACAAGCCCAGTACCGCGATCGGTCGTAGTTTTTCCCCCAGAAACACCCACCCCGCCAGTGCCACCAGAAGCGGCATGGTCGAAGCGATGATGGCGGCGAGCGAGGCCTCAACCGTCTGCATCGCATAGAAATTAAGACCCAAATACAGGGCATTCTGGCAAATTCCGAACAAGATGGTCGCTCGCCACTGGGGTCGGGTCAGGTTCCAGCTTTGACCCATCGCACGCGCGATGGCGACACCGATTACCCCTGAAATCAGGAACCGCAACGCCAGTGAAAACAACGGAGACGCATCTGCAACGATAATCCGGGCCGAGGTAAAGGCCGAGGACCAGATGAACGCAAATGTCAGCCCCATGGCAATGGCGCGAAGATCCATTCCGGTCCCCCTTAGAACTTTCGCGCACTGTTCATCAATTTCGCAACCGCCGCAAGAAGCGGCGTTTCTTGCGTCAAAAAAGGCACATTTGGCGCGTGTTATAGGTTGTTCGGTCGTTTTTATTGATTGACTGGCCAATAAAAGTTAACAGCATCTGCATCCGAAATATCATGGGAGGCGTTTTGGTGCTTTTGGAATACATTCTGTCGTTTGGCGTCCTGCTGGCCTTGGGCCTGGTCGCTTTCTTTGTAGTGAAGTGGTGGAACCTGCGCTGTGTCGGCGTGACCCCCGTCCATCTGTTCACTTTCATTGCGATCCTGTTCACATCCGGTCTGGATGTGGGACTGATCATGTTCCCATTGACCGAGTTCGGTGGTTATGCCGAAGATCCCGCTTATGCCTTCGCCAATCCGCTGGCAATCGAGTTCGGCTTCTGGGGCTTTCTGATCTGGGCGTTCTACTTCCTGACAGCATTTTATTTCTGCGTTATCGAGCCCCGCGTGAAGTTCTTTGAGATCCCGTTGGTCAAGCTGATCAACAACGTGGTCATCATCGGCACTTGCGCTTTCACCGCCAGCCTGTTCCTGATCTACCTGCCCGGCTACCTGCCCGAGGTCGGCGACGGAGAATCCGTGGTCGGTACCTTCTATATCATCGTGTTCGTCGTCATTCTGGCTGCGGCCTATTCGTCGACAGACCTGAAATACGTGCGCATCCTGTCGGTGGGTTCGACCTTCCTGTTTCTGGCGCTGATCCTCGGCATGTGGATGGCTGCGGGCATGGGCATGACAGGGTTCGTGGAAAGCGGCAGCAATATCGGCGCCTATTTTGCGAACATCCACAAGTTCGTTCTGCCGCTGACCGATTATCACGCCTTCTACCTGTTCTGGTGGTTTGCTTGGTCAATCATGATCGGCCAGTTCACCTCGCGTTTTGTCGGCGGCCTGACCACGTGGCAGTTGCTGGCGGCACTGCTGATCTTCCCGTCGATCCCGCTGGGCATCTGGTTCTCCGTTCTCTACTACTACCACCTGAACGGCATCAACACCGCAGGCCTCACCAACATCGCGATGGTGATTGTCGGCGTGACCTTCGTGATCAACTCGCTTGATTCGCTGATCCGTCTGTACACCGACAACCTGAACCTGACGGTCGAGCGTCTGGGCAAACTGGTCTATGTCGGCGGCAATGTTGCGCTGCTGTTCATCCTGACCCTGCTGTTCCAGAGCCAGTGGCTGCAGATTCAGTGGATCGGCGCCGTGGTCGTCGGCCTGTACTTGGCCTGTGTGGTCTACATCCTGATTGCCAAGCGCAAAGAGGTGATGAGCATCGACTCGATGCCGGAAGACCGCGATCTGGACTTCCACAAGGTCGAGACGGTTCACTGATAAACCTTGGCAATGAAACAAGAACGGGCGCCTCGGCGCCCGTTTTTTTTGCACAGCTTCTGGCCGCGTCTTTGCCCGCGATGCGGACATTGCCGCAGAAGAACTGAGGCCAAAAGTGACTTGTCCTGCGGCAATAGGTATTCTGTTCAATGTATCGCCACCAATCGAGTCGGGCACAATCTATGTGGGAGCAAGGCGAAAAAGACTCTCAGCAACCCAATCTGATCGCACGGAGCGTGGCAAAAGCGGCGTTATCTGTTCACGTTAAACTGCTGGTCGCTTTTTTGGGGATCACCTTGTTGCTTCTAGGCTTGGCGCTTTTTGCAATGGCGGCGTTGCAGCAATCGAACGGACGTGTCGATGCTATGATTCACGATCAGGAGAGAATTGCATATTTCAACGAAATCCATTTGGCTTTGAGCGAGTTGAACCTGATGAACTTGTCCCTGGTCATTGATCAAACGCCCGGAGACGATTCGGACGAAATTTTTGCATTTTCAACCGGCAACTTCATCGGTCAGATCGAGAATCTGCAACATCACATTGCGCAAGGGATACGTCGATTCGTGCAATCGGGCAGCGAAGAGGCTCGAGCAATAAATGAAATCCGCGTAGAATTGAGTGACATCAAAACCAAGGCAGTCGCCATCCTCCGATTTCGAAGAGACGGAAACACGAAGAATGCCGCTGAATTGGGATTGAACCAGATCTTTCGCCGCATTCGTTCAATGCAAGACGACGCATATACCCTCGTGCAGACTGCTGAAGCTGAAATGCGCGACCGCGCAATCAGGAACGCTGAAGTTTTTCAGTCGACGCGTGAAATGGTCGTAATGGCGGCAACAATTGCAACGGGGACCGCCCTTTTTCTGGGTTACGCGATCTCTTCTTCTCTGATCTGGCCAATGCGCCGAATTGGTCAAACACTTAGCGTTGTCGCCAAAGGGGATTTCGGGGCGCGCGTTAAAGTACCGAATCGTGACGAGCTTGGTACATTGGCGGACAACGTGAATGCCACAAGTAAGCGTCTTGGTTATCTATATGAAAAGGTAGAGACCCAGCGAGCCGAATTGGAAGCGGAATACGCCCGGTCGGAGAAGTTGCTTTACAACCTGCTGCCAGAAGACATTGCGGCAAGACTAAAGGTCGAGCCAGACCGGACCATCGCAGACAACTTGCCCAATGTCGCAGTGCTTTTTGCGGACATCGTCGATTTCACACCCCAGGCATCGAAACTGCCGCCGGAAGATGTAGTAGGGTTTCTGAACAAGATCTTCCGCGTATTTGATGAGTTGGCCGAAAAGCACGGTTTGGAAAAGATCAAGACGATTGGTGACGCCTACATGGTAGCGGCAGGTATTCCGTCGCCGGTGGGCGACCCAGTGCATCGTGTCGCCGAAATGGCTCTGGACATGCAAAGATTGGTCGCTGAAATGTCACCTGAATTCCCGGATGGGCTCCAAGTACGGATCGGACTTCACCTGGGTCCTGCTGTCGCCGGTGTAATTGGAAACCAAAAGTTATTCTACGATGTTTGGGGAGAAACGGTAAACACCGCCAGCCGGATGGAGAGCCACGGTGAACCGGGGAAAATTCAAGTGACAGGTGCCGCAAAGGAGGAGTTAGAGGCGGGCTACGAATTTGAACCTCGAGGCGTGATCGAGATAAAGGGAATGGGTGCTGTGAACACTTGGTTCCTTACCGGCTCCAAGGCCAAAGTCTGACCGTTACACAACAACTGTTTCGGGCACTTTGCAGACAAACGCAAAAGACTCGTTTTGAGGGGGCCAAAAGAAAAAGGACCCCCAAACGGCGGCCCTCAATCGTTTGCGGTGAAGACTGAAATCAGCCGTTCACGCTGTCCTTCAGCGCCTTCGCGATGGTCATTTTGACCACCTTGTCGGCCTCTTTCTTGAACTGCTCGCCGGTGGCGGGGTTGCGCACCATGCGCTCGGGGCGCTCGCGGCAGTAGATTTTGCCAACGCCGGGCAGGGTCACCGCACCGCCCGCCGAAACTTCGCGGGTGATCAGGCCGGTCACGGCCTCCAGCGCGGCGTTTGCGGCTTTCTTGTCGGTTCCCATTTCCTCAGCGAGAGCAGCAACCAGCTGAGTCTTTGTCATAGGCTTTGCCATTTCTTGGTCTCCTTAACGTGCCCGATAGATAGGGCCTCACCGCGTAACTGTAACGGGATATTGTGGGCGAACACAACGAATAGTAGCGCGGAAAACCCTAAAAATATGGGGAAATCGTTGCTTTTTTGCGTCAGAGAAAGGCTGTTTCGTCAAACGAACGCAATTTCCGGCTGTGCAAACGCTCCAACGGCATGCCGCGCAAGTGTTCCATCGCGCGAATTCCGATCGCCAGATGACGGCTGACCTGTGTGGTATAAAACGCAGAAGCCATGCCGGGAAGCTTTAATTCGCCGTGCAAAGGTTTGTCTGAAACACATAGCAAAGTACCGTACGGCACCCGAAACCGATAGCCGTTGGCAGCGATGGTGGCGCTTTCCATATCCAGCGCAATCGCGCGGGATTGGCTGAGGCGTTGCACCGGGCCGGACTGATCGCGCAGCTCCCAATTGCGGTTGTCGACCGAGGCGACGGTGCCGGTGCGCATGATCCGTTTCAGCTCATAGCCTTCCAGTTCGGTGACCTCGGCCACGGCCTGTTCCAAAGCCACCTGAATCTCGGCCAGCGGCGGGATCGGCACCCAAACCGGAAGATCGTCGTCCAGAACTTTGTCTTCACGCAAATAGGCATGGGCCAGTACGAAATCCCCCAGCGCCTGCGTGTTCCGCAGCCCGGCGCAATGGCCAACCATCAGCCAGGCATGAGGGCGCAGTACCGCTATATGGTCGGTGGCGGTTTTCGCATTCGACGGACCGACGCCGATATTGACAAGCGTGATCCCCGCCCCATCCGCGCGTTTCAGGTGGTAGGTCGGCATCTGCGGCAGTTTCAGCGGTTGTTCCAGGGGGCCGTCAGGGGTTGTGATCTCGACATTCCCGGTCGAGACGAAACTGGTGTAGCCGCTATTCGGGTCGGCCAGCTGCTCGCGCGCGTAGTTTTCGAACTCGGACACGTAGAACTGGTAGTTGGTGAACAGAACATGGTTCTGGAAATGGCTGGGGTCGGTCGCCGTGTAATGTGACAGCCGTGCCAGCGAGTAATCCACTCGTTGTGCCGTGAAAAGCGACAACGGGCCGATCTCATTCTCGAGGTCATGGATCCCGTTGACGATGTCATCATTGGTGGTGGTCAGGTCCGGCACGTCGAACACATCACGCAGGGTGAATCCCGCTGCTCCCTGATGCGGCACCACAAGGTCGGGGTTGTTGGCCACCGCGAAATGCACCGGTATGGGCGTGTCGGATGCCTGAATCGTCACCGGCTGATCGTGGTTCCTGATCAGAAGCGCGATCTGTTGCGTCAGATAGGAGCGGAACAAATCGGGCCGCGTCACCGTTGTCGCGTGGGTGCCGGGCTCGGATACGTGGCCAAAGCTCAGGCGGCTGTCGACTTGCGCATAGGACGAGGTCTTGATCCGGATTTCCGGGTAATAGGCCCGGTACCGTTCGGCCGGTACGCCTTGTTCCATTGCGATGGCAAAGCTGTTGCACAGAAACTGCGTTGCCTTTTCGTACAGCTCTTCCAGACGGGTCACTGCGGCGGCGGGATCTGTAAACTTTTCAGGCGACGGGACGTTGGGTGTTTTAATTATTGTCATGCAAGAGGTTCCAGAAGATCGATCTTTTTGAATGTGCGCACGTCTACTAACCCCAGATCGGAGATCCGCAATTCCGGAATAACGACGAGGGCCAACAGCGAGTGCTGCATGTAAGCGTTGTTCAGCTGACAGCCGCAGGCCAGCATAGCTTCGACCATCTTGTCCGCTTTGGCAGCAACCTCGGCGGCGGGGCTGTCGGACATCAGCCCGGCAATCGGCAACTCCACCAGCGCCAGTTCCTCTCCATCGCGGAAGATCGTGATGCCACCGCCGATCTCGGCCAGCCGGTTTGCAGCCAGCGCCATCTGTTCCCGGTCGGTGCCGACTACGATCATATGGTGGCTGTCGTGGGCCACGGTCGAGGCCATGGCCATTTTGCCCTGATACCCGAAGCCCGAGACAAAAGCGTTCGTCACCCCTCCGGTTGCGCGGTGGCGTTCGACCAGCGCGATCTGGCAGACGTCGCCTTCGCCCTCGACCAGCCCGCCGATAATCGGCAATTCCGCCTTCAGCGCCTTGGTCGGGGCCTGGTTTTCGACCACGCCGATCACATTGGCCTGAACACGGTTGGCACCGGCCGGGGCCTTGATCTCAAAATCCACGTGCGAAAGATTATGGCCCAGATGCACCGTTTTGCGCGCAGGTTCGGGCCAATCCAGATGCGGGCAGTCCACCTTGATCGCGCCATCCTGGGCCACGATCTGACCGCGTGCGATAACCATTTCGATGGGCAATTCGGTCAGGTCCGAGCTGAGAATGACATCCGCCCGTCTCCCTGGCGTGATTGAACCGATCTCACGTTCTAAACCGAAATGGGTGGCTGTGTTGATCGTCGCCATCTGTAGCGCGACCAGCGGGTCGCATCCGCAGGCAATTGCGTGGCGCACCACCCGGTTCATATGGCCGTCATTGACCAGTGTTCCGGAGTGGCAATCATCCGTGCACAGGATGAAATTGCGCGGGTCCAGCCCTTTTTCAGTTACAGCCGTGATCTGGCTTTCGACGTCATACCAGGCTGAACCCAGCCGCATCATCGACCGCATTCCCTGCCGCACGCGGGCAATGGCGTCAGCCTCACAGGTACCTTCGTGATCGTCTGCCGGGCCACCTGCTACATAAGCCGCGAAATCAGGCCCTAAATCAGGCGAAGCGTAATGCCCGCCCACGGTCTTGCCCGCCCGCTGAGTAGCTGCGATCTCGGCCAACATCTTCGGGTCACCATGAATCACACCGGGGAAATTCATCATCTCACCCAGCCCGATGATACCGGGCCAGTTCATCGCCTCAACCACGTCATCAGGCGTGATCTCATAGCCTGTGGTCTCCAACCCCGGAGCCGAGGGCGCACAGGACGGCATCTGGGTAAAGATGTTCACCGGCTGCATCAGCGCCTCGTCATGCATCATGCGTACGCCGTCCAGCCCCAGCACATTAGCAATCTCATGCGGGTCGGTGAACATCGAGGTAGTGCCATGCGGAATCACCGCGCGGGCAAATTCGGCCGGGGTCAGCATGCCCGATTCGATATGCATATGGGCATCGCACAGACCCGGCAGCATGTATCGCCCGTGCGCCTCGACGATCTGTGTGTCGGGGCCAATGCAATGCGACGCATCCGGCCCGACAAAGGCTACGCGCCCATTGGAAATGGCGATGTCATGATCGGGCAGCGTCTCACGGCTGTGGACATTGACCCAGATCCCGCCACGAACGACCAGATCCGCGGCCTCGCGTCCTGCGGCAACTGCAATCAATTGGGGGGCGACATCGGGCCAGCTTGGGAAGGGCGTATTTTCCATGGCTCAACTTTCCCAATTGCGGGGAAAGGTGCAACCCCCAGAGCGCAGCTATCATCAAACCGTCACGCAGCGCGCCAGTGCTGCCCGGCCCAACCAGAGGAGATGTCGCGCAGCGGCATTGACGATGGGCGGGAGTGCCCCGGTCACGCCAACCCGTCCGCCTCCATCTCGCGCCGCAGCCAATCGGCAAAGGCCAGTGCCCCCGGAGTTTCTTCGGCCTGTGGGGACAACAGCAGGTAATAGGCCTCAGGCATCACCGCGCGGTGGGCAAAAGGCGCTACCAATCGCCCCTGCCGGATCAGGTCGCGGGCGATGGTGTCATGGGTCAGGCAGAGCCCGCCTCCGGCCATCGCCACGGACAGGCTGACCAGATAGGTGGTCGAATAGGTTATTGGCGGGTTTTTCCAGTTCAAAGGCTGATCTTCTGCCCAACTTGCCCAGTTGGACATCAGGTTGGAACAGTCAAACAGCGGCTGCTGCTGCAACGTGTCCAGTGTCACCTCGTACCCAGGGGCGCAGACCGGATAATAGTGATCGGTCCGCAGCATTTCGGTACGCACCGTATCGGAGGGCCGCAGCGAATAGCGGATTTCCACCGCAGCGCCCTCGGCCATTTCGCGTGGTTCCCACAGTTCGGTAAAGATGTTCAGTTGCACCTCGGGGTGTTCGGATCGAAACTGGGGCAGGCGCGGGGCCAGCCAGTTGACCGCAAAACTGATGTTGCTTTGTACCTGCACCGCGTTTTGCTGCGCCCCGGTGACAGCTTGCGTGCCGCGCACCAGTGTCCGAAACGCCTCGCGCACCACTGGCAGGTAGGTGATGCCAGCTTCGGTCAGTTCGAGAGCGCGCGGGCGGCGCAGGAACAGTGGCTGACCCAGGTAGCCTTCCAGCGATTTGATCTGCTGACTGACCGCGCTTTGGGTCATGTTCAGGTCCCGGGCCGCTCCGGTAAAGGACAGATGCCGGGCCGAGGCCTCGAACGTGCGCAGCCAGCCCAGGGGAGGAAGCGAATTCTGCATGTGCATAACCCTGCCATTAGTTCAGCTAATGAGATAGGTCTGTTTTTTTCGTTGGTCAAACATTCGCGCCGCAGGCACGTTTTTCCTATGTCCGAGCTATTCCAACAGGAGCCCGCAATGACCGTCACCAACCTGCGCCCCAATATCGACCACTGGGCGGAACGCGTTGATCTTGCCGCCACTTTCCGCTGGACCGAACGGCTGAACATGCATGAAGGCGTGGCCAATCATTTCAGCCTTGCGGTGAATGAAGACGGCACGCAGTTCCTGATGAACGCCAACCAGATGCATTTCGCGCGGATCAAGGCGTCGAACCTGCTGTTGCTTGATGCCAAAGACCCGGACGTGATGTCTCAGCCCGGTGCGCCCGATCCAACCGCTTGGGGTCTGCACGGATCGATCCACCGACACTGCCCGCATGCGCGCTGCGTGATGCATGTGCATTCGATCTTTGCCACCGTGTTGGCATCTCTGGCGGACAGTTCGCTGCCGCCGATCGATCAGAACACGGCCACTTTCTACAACCGCTATGTGGTCGATCAGGAATTTGGTGGATTGGCCTTTGAAAGCGAGGGCGAGCGCTGCGCCGGGATGCTGTCGGACCCGAAAAAGAAGGTCATGATCATGGGCAATCATGGCGTGCTGGTGATCGGCAGCGACCCCGCGGATACCTTTAACCGGCTCTATTATTTCGAACGCGCGGCGGAGACCTATATCCGTGCGCTGCAAACCGGTCAGCCCCTGCGTGTGCTGTCGGACGAGATTGCCGAGAAGACTGCAGAGGAACTGGACGACTATCCTGATCAGGCCGAGGCACATCTGCGCGAGATCAAGGCTTTGCTGGATGCCGAAGGCTCCGACTACGCCACATAAAGGGTACCGCCATGACTGACACCGCTCAGGACCCCGAAGCCGCCCGCTGGCATTATCACCCCGAGGGGCCGGTGGGGCTGAATCCGCTGTTCAACTGGCCTCCGCGCCCTGCTGCCGTGTTGAAATGGTATAGCAGCGCATGGCTGCAGATCACGGCGCTGACATTATGCATGGCCCTGGCCGTCACAGCCTACGCGTTCTTTTTCCCAGCGTTGGAAACGATGCAGAGCTTTGCGCCGGGTTGGATGTTCCGCATCTGGCTGCTGAACATGGTGCCGCAGATCCTGGTCGCTGGCAGCCTGCATTGGTGGCTTTACATGCGCAAAGGCCAGGGCATGTACAAGAAATTCGACCGTCGGGACCTGACCCGCAACAATGGGAATTTCACATTCCGCAATCAGGTCTGGGACAATATCTGGTGGACGCTGGGCAGCGCGATGACCGTGGCGACCGTCTATCAGTGGGTGATCTACTGGGCGATGGCCAACGGTTATGTGCCCACTGTCACCTGGGCCAGCGCGCCGGTCTGGTGTGTGGTATGGATGCTGTTCATTCCGATGTGGTCGGGGCTGCATTTCTACTGGGTGCACAGGCTGGAACATCACCCCAAGCTCTATAAACACGTCCACGCGGTGCATCACCGGAACGTCAATATCGGGCCGTGGTCGGGGATTTCGAACCACTGGTATGAGAACCTGCTCTACTTCACGACCTACTTCATCCACCTGATCGTGCCGTCACATCCGCTGCATGTGCTGTTCCATACCTACTTCCAGCAGATCAGCCCGGTCCTGTCGCATTCAGGCTTCGAAAAGCTGAAGGCCGGGAATACCGATGCCGCCCGTGCCGGGGATTTCTTTCACCAGCTGCATCACCGGTATTTCGAGTGCAACTATGGCACCTCTGAGATCCCCTTTGATAAGTGGTTCGGCACCTATCATGACGGTTCAGCCGAGGCGACGACGCGGACCCGGGCGTTCAAGAAACAGATGTATACGTAAGGGTCAGGTCCTCTCGAACAATGCAATCAGCGCGGTGTCGTCCTTGTTGGGACCCACGGCCAGATCGCCGTAAATCCGCACCTCGGGCAGGGTCAGGTTTTGTATCTGACCCTGTGCCAGTTTGTGCAAAGCCTCGGCAAAACCCAGTGTTTCATAGTGCTGCGCATTGATTGACAGGGCAAATTGCGCGCCAGGGCGGGCAACACGCAGAAGGGCGGGCAGGGCCTCTGGCCCCAGATGGCCATGAGTGAACGTGCCGGATGACACAATCCCCGAATAACACTCACCCGGAACGGGGATGCCCTGGTTCAGATCGGCCTCGATCGCATCACGATAAATGTCCTTGCGCATGGCCTGATCCAGCATTTCGGCGCTGATGTCGGTGGCGTCGATCGGACCAACACCTAACCCGGCCAATACTGCGCCACATAGTCCCGTGCCCGCGCCGACATCAAGGACCGGGCCTTGGCCGCCTGCCGCCACAAAGGCGCGGGCCGTGTGAATGTGGAGCTGGTAATCCTCGCGCGCGGCGAAGGTTTCGTCATAATCTCCGGCCCATTCGGCATAGAGTTCTTTGTGACCCTCGGGCGATGCCAGGGAATAAGCGGTGTGCAGGTTTGGTTTTTTCTCAGCCATGCCTAAAAGAAAGGCGCATTGAGGGATTCGAATCAAGTATTCAAGCGCAGGTGCTTGCATCTGCCGGGATTGCGGATCATCAAAGGCGACATGACAGGAACTCTTTTTTCGTTCGGCCACGGATACTCGGCGCAAGCCTTGTCCCAGCTACTGGACCCAAAAGGTTGGCGCATCATCGGCACCACCCGCGACCCCGCCCAAGCCCCCACCATTCGTGCATCCGGCGCTGAGCCATTGATCTGGCCCGGACAGACACCGGAACTGGACGGGGTGACGCATCTGCTGATCTCAACGGCACCCAGCAAGGACGGTGATCCTGTATTGTCCGCGTTGCAGGACGAGATCACCGCGCGTGCCGCGCAATTCAAATGGGTCGGCTACCTGTCGACGACCGCCGTTTATGGCGATCATCAGGGGGAATGGGTGGATGAAACCACGCCGCCCACACCCACGGCCGAGCGGGGCCGTTGGCGGGTCAAGGCGGAACAGCAATGGCAGAGCATCCCCGGATTGCCTGTCCATATCTTCCGGCTGGCCGGTATCTATGGCCCCGGTCGCGGTCCGTTTTCCAAGCTCAAGCGAGCGGGAATGCGGCGCATCATCAAGCCCGGGCAGGTGTTTTCCCGCATTCACGTAGCCGACATCGCGCAGGTTCTGGCTGCGTCGATGGCCGCACCCAATCCCGGCGCTATATACAACGTCTGCGATGATGAGCCGGTGCCGCCGCAGGACGTAATCGCTTATGCCGCCGAGCTGCAGGGCCTGCCATTGCCGCCTGCAGTTCCGTTTGATCAGGCCGATCTGACGCCGATGGCCCGCAGTTTCTATAATGAAAACAAGCGCGTCCGTAATGACCGGATCAAGGATGAGCTGGGCGTGCACCTTCTGTATCCGGACTATCGCGCCGGGCTTGAGGCCCTGATGGAAGACACCTGAGGATCAGCCTGCGGCCTTGATCAGGTCGGCGGCTTTCTCGGCGATCATGATGGTCGGTGCATTGGTGTTGCCCGAGATCAGCGTCGGCATCACCGAGGCATCAATCACACGCAGCCCCTCGATCCCACGCACACGCAGTTCCGGGTCAACCACGGCCATCTCATCCACCCCCATCTTGCAGGTTCCGACCGGGTGATAGATCGTATCGGCGCGGTCGCGGATATGCCGTTCCCAATCGGCGTCGGTGCGGGCAGTGTCGGTTCCGAACATCTCTTTGTGCCGGTATTTTGCGAGGGCGGGGGCCTCGAGGATCTCTCGCATCATCCGCGCGCCTTTGATCAGCGTGGCCAGATCGCGGTCGTCGGACAAAAACGCCGGGTCGATGGTGGGCGCAGCAAAGGGATCGGCGCTGTTCAGGCCAACCGTTCCACGGCTTTCGGGGCGCAGTTTGCAGACATGGCAGGCGAACCCGTGGCCGAAATGCAGCTTGCGGGCGTGATCATCGACCAGTGCGATGGTGAAATGCAGCTGAATATCAGGCCGGTCCAGATCGGCTGCGGTTTTCAGAAACCCCGCCCCTTCGGCAAAGGGTGTCGCAGCCATCGACACGCCGGTCTTTCGCCAGCGCAGAAGATGTCGGGTCAGGTTTACCGATGCCGTCGGGCTGATCCCGAAATTGTCGGTGTCCCTGGTTTTGTAGGACAGGATGAAATCCAGATGGTCCTGCAGGTTCTTGCCCACACCGGGCAGGTTGTGACGGACGCCGATGCCGTGTTTGGTCAGGTCCTCTGCGGCCCCGATCCCGGACAGTTGCAGCAAGTGCGGGGATTTCAGCGCGCCGGCGCAGATCAGAACCTCACGCTTGGCCCTGACCGTGATGTCTGGCCCTTTGGCTTTCTTTTTGTAGATCACCCCGGTCGCGCGCTTGCCGTCAAAGGTCAGCTCTTTGGCATGGGCCTGAGTGATGACCGTCAGGTTGGGGCGGCCGATGACAGGAAAAACATAGGCCGCTGCGGCCGAGCACCGCTCGCCGTTTTTGGCCGGGTCGTGGAACTGTGTGACCTGATAAAGGCCGATCCCTTCATTGTCGCCGCGATTGAAATCATCAGTGCGGCGGTGCTGCATCTGCTCGGCCGCTTCGATGAATGCATGAGTGATCGGGCGCGGCTCTTTCTGGTGTGACACCTGCAGCGGGCCGCTGGCGCCATGCAGGTCATCGGCGCCGTCCTCATTGTTCTCGGACCGTTTGAAATAGGGCAGCACACTGTCCCAGCCCCAGCCGGTACAGCCCAGTTCTTCCCAGCCGTCATAGTCCTGACGATGGCCCCGTACATAAAGCATCGCATTGATCGCGCTGGACCCGCCCAGTGCCTTGCCGCGCGGTTGATATCCACGCCGCCCGTTCAGCCCCGGTTGAGGCACCGTTTCAAAAGCCCAGTTGTTGATCTTGGGACGACCGGGCAGGGCGGCAACAACGGCCGAAGGCATTCGGACCAGAATGCTGTCGCCGCGCCCGCCGGCCTCGAGCAGGCAAACGCTCTTGCTTGGGTCTTCGCTCAGACGGCTGGCAAGCACCGAACCTGCGGACCCGCCGCCGACAATGACATAGTCGAATTCCATTCCGATTTCCCCTCCTGCCCGACCGGGCGGAGCGATGCCCAGGTCAGCCTTGTCTAAGACTGTGGCCGAGCGGCTGGAAAAAACAATTGCCGTATCCGGGGTGTGACCCAAGGTTACTATTGTCAGGTAGGATCAAATCTAAAAGTATCATAATCATTTCCTATTAAACTCATCACTAAACAAAACTTTTTTGCATGGCTTTGGTTTGCTACTTCTTTAAGGGACAAGACAACAGAGTCGCCAATACCTTGCTCGGGACGCACTACGCATCCTTGGCGGGGTAAAAGTGTCATCTAGATGTGCTCTTGATCGACCGAGTTTTGACCGCGCGAACCTGCCGGAAATTAGCCAGGATTGGAGATCGATATGGACGGAAGTGATAACCCCAAAACGGGCGGTTGCCCGGTAATGCACGGCGCGGGTACCCGGTCGAACCGGGATTGGTGGCCGAACCAGCTGAACCTGTCGATCCTGCACCAGAACACGCCGGCGTCGAACCCGTTGGGTGCGGATTTTGACTATGCCGAAGAATTCAAGAAGCTGGACATGAAGGCGCTGAAAGAAGACCTTTATGCGCTGATGACGGACTCGCAGGACTGGTGGCCTGCGGATTATGGCCATTATGGCGGTCTGTTCATCCGCATGGCCTGGCACAGCGCCGGTACGTACCGGACGGCGGATGGCCGTGGCGGTGCCTCGACCGGCAACCAGCGGTTCGCGCCGCTGAACAGCTGGCCGGACAATGGCAATCTGGACAAAGCGCGCCGTCTGCTGTGGCCGATCAAGCAGAAATACGGCAACCAGCTTTCCTGGGCTGACCTGATGATCCTGGCCGGGAACTGCGCCATCGAGTCGATGGGCGGCAAGACCTTCGGCTTCGCCGGTGGCCGCGAAGATATCTGGGCGCCGGAAGAAGACATCTATTGGGGCTCGGAAACAGAATGGCTCGCCCCGACCGACAACCCGCACAGCCGCTACTCGGGTGAACGCGATCTGGAAAACCCGCTGGCAGCTGTGCAGATGGGTCTGATCTACGTGAACCCCGAAGGCCCGGATGGGGAACCGAATGTTCTGGCCTCGGGTCGCGACATCCGTGACACCTTTGGTCGGATGGCGATGAATGACGAGGAAACCGTCGCTCTGGTTGCCGGTGGCCATACCTTTGGCAAAGCGCATGGTGCGGGTGACCCCGATCTGGTGGGTCCGGACCCTGAAGCCGCCCCGATTGAGGACATGGGTTTTGGCTGGATCAACAAGTTTGGGTCCGGCAAGGGTGACGACACCACGACCTCGGGCATCGAGGGCGCATGGACCGCGAACCCGATAAAATGGGACAACGGTTATTTCGACCTGCTGTTCGGCTATGACTGGAACCTGACCAAGAGCCCTTCGGGTGCTTATATCTGGGAACCGGTCGGCGTTAAGGAAGAAGACATGGCCCCGGCGGCGCATGATCCGTCGAAAAAGGTCAAAACCATGATGACCACCGCCGACATGGCGATGCGCATGGACCCGATCTATGGCCCGATCTCAAAGCGCTTTCACGAGAACCCGGACGAGTTCGCTGATGCCTTCGCCCGCGCGTGGTTCAAACTGACCCATCGCGACATGGGTCCGCGAGCGGCCTATATCGGCCCGGAAGCTCCGACCGAAGAACTGTTGTGGCAGGACAATGTTCCCGCCGTGGATCACGATCTGGTTGACGACGCCGATGTGGCCGACCTGAAAGCCAAGATCGCTGCAAGCGGACTGTCGGTGTCCGAGCTGGTTTCGACCGCATGGGCCTCGGCCTCGACCTTCCGCGGGTCTGACAAGCGGGGCGGAGCCAACGGCGCCCGCATTCGTCTTGCTCCGCAGAAAGACTGGGATGTGAACGAGCCGATGAAACTGTCCAAGGCGCTGGATGCGCTGCAAGGCGTGCAGACGGCGTTCAACGCTGCGCAGTCGGGCAACAAGAAAGTGTCCCTGGCCGATGTGATCGTGCTGGCTGGTGCCGTCGGTGTCGAACAGGCCGCCAAAGCTGGTGGTCAGGATGTCGAAGTTCCGTTCACTCCGGGACGTACAGACGCGACGCAAGAGCAGACGGATGTGGACAGCTTCGCAGTGATGGAGCCAATTGCTGACGGCTTCCGCAACTATCAGAAGGCCGACTACACGGTCTCGCCGGAAGAGCTGCTTGTCGACCGGGCGCAATTGCTGACACTGTCCGCGCCCGAGATGACGGTGCTTGTTGGTGGTCTGCGTGTGCTGGGCGCCAATTTCAGCGACAGCGCGCATGGCGTGTTCACTGACCGCGTCGGAACACTCAGCAATGACTTCTTCACCAACATTCTGGACATGAGCACCGAATGGAAACCTGCAGGCAAGGGCGTCTACGAGGGTCGCGACCGCGCCAGCGGTGAGGTCAAATGGACCGGCACACGCGTTGATCTGGTCTTTGGCTCGAATTCGCAACTGCGGGCGCTGGCCGAGGTCTATGGTCAGGCAGATGCCGAGGGCAAATTCGTCTACGACTTTGTCTCGGCCTGGAACAAGGTGATGAACGCAGACCGCTTCGATCTGAAGTAAGAAGGAACAACCACTCACGAAGCGACGCCGCCCGTAGAGACTCGGGCGGCGTTTTCTTTGGCCAGGCCCCGCGTGCATACCGAGCATTGGGTACGATTCCGTCTGAAGGCCAGCGTTATTTAGCTTCCTGTCGGTAAGTGCACGCGCCAGCAGAGAGAATTCTAAAGCTAACCTGTTGTTTTTATTAACATGAACAAATTTCTGCTGAGAAATGTGAAGTTTTTTCAAAATGGGGGTTGCAGGCCCCAGACCTAATCCGTAAATACCCCTTCACCGGCGCTGCTGAGGCGCTTGGGACGCACTGGTGAGACGGTGGGACGGGCCGGAGAGACGGTTGAGACGCTCAGGAGAGACTGGGGGCATCTTGGGAATGAGTTAGGCGGGCGCGCTGAGGTTTTGGCGCAACGGTCTGGTTTTTGGCTCTTGGTGTTTTTGTTCTTTGACATTGATGGATAACTGAAGAGATATGTGGGCGGTTTGGTTCGTTTCGACGGATTGAATGTCTGTATATCGCGCTCTTAGGGTTTCGGCCCGATGATTGAGTGTCAGCTTCACTGTTTGAGTGGTTCACCGGTTTCTTAGGAAACCAGTGTACATCAAACAGATGACTTTTGGTTGTACTCTCGGCTAGCCGGCTGAGGGTGTCGCTTACTCGTGCTCAAGTAGCCGAATAGGCGGTAGCACAACCAAAGATGTGCAGAGGTTCGAACGTCAAGGATAGGTTAGCAATAGCCTTTCAACTTGAGAGTTTGATCCTGGCTCAGAACGAACGCTGGCGGCA
>NZ_JBQFTN010000002.1:0-493017 GCF_056538665.1 Ruegeria sp. BF6 | reverse complement strand
GGCCCCATGACCATCGCATGCCTGCTGGCCAACACTCTCACAGCATGCTGCCGCACAAACAAACTACCAGAACCAGAAGGCCTGACCGCCTAGTAATGGCGTCGCGGGTTATGCCGGACAGTGCGACTGCGGCCAATCGGTATTGGCGCGATGCCGGGCGCAACACGCGTCTGGCGATCATTTCGATAGGTGAATCTGTCTCAAATGCTGCGCGGACTCGGGCTGTTATGGCTCGCGCCATGCGTATCGGAATGCCTCTGGATCAGGAGGTCTGGGGGCATCACATGTCTCAGGAGACCTGTCGGTCATTGCTGCAGCAGTTAAATAACTCTGACAGCATTTTTGCGGTTTTGGTGCTGCCTGATGTGCCGGAACACCTCGATATGACGGTTCTGAGGGCGGACTTGCATCGCCACAAGGATCTGATGCGACCGGGCGCGTGGCATTGTGCGGGACCGGTACGACCGGGCGAAATAGACAGCATTGTTGACAGCGCGATTGCGGCACATCGATTTCATAATTCAGCGCTTTCTGGCCCGTCGTATCAAAACGCCAGATAGCCGATACCTGCAAACGCGACGAAACAACCCAGCCATTGGCGTATCACCATTTCTTCGCGCAATACTGCCCATGCCAGCACAACTGTCAGCAACCCAAAAACCGACGCCGCGACCGAGGCAAATTGTGCGTTGGGCAACCCACCCGCTGCGATCACGCTAAGGATGGCGACCGCATCCAAAACACCCATCACGCACAAAAGCGGCAGGGCTTGTGACCCGGGCCAGATTGACCTGCGCGATGCCAAGGCGATCATTCCCAGAGCAAAGATTGCAGTCAGCCGGCTGACCAGAGAGACCGAGTATTCATCACTCAGCTCAGTTGCATATTGTCCAAGCGCAAAGGCGGTGGCGAACCCAACTGCTGCAAGTAATGACAACACCGCTGTTGGGCCGGCAGCTGGGTAAGAAGTCGTGTCGCGTTCAGATTTGGCCGCGACGACGGAAACTCCGACACCGATCGCTATGACAGCCAGCCAATGTAGTGGGCTGACACTTGCACCACGCCAGATGGCCAGCGATACGGACAGGACGGGATAGCTCGCGACAAGCGGCGCAACCAACCGGACCGGACCGCGCTGAAAGGCAGCATACATACTGACACCCGCCAACAGATAGCATCCGCCGGCTGCAACCGCGCTGATCATTGCGGTACCGGGGATCGGATCAAAGGCACCCAACATTGCCACCAGGCCGAACTGAAGCACCGCACCTGAAATCAGTACAGCCATAAGCGATGCAATTACGCTGACAGACTGGCTGACATAGCGCACCGCAAGATCGTGTATACCCCAGCAAAGAGCGGCCAGCAGGCCAAGCGCCAGCGCATTCATTCCTTCATCACCATCACCGGTTTCACGTAGATCCACCTCTGAACCTGAGTAAGTCAATATGTCACTGTTGATAAACTTATTTTCCTGTTATGCAATATTGGCGATGCCAGAGATAAGAAAGGCAGGACATGAAATCCGCGATTGAGCAACTTGGTGGTGAGACCCGACTGCGCGCTCTGGTCGAGCGTTTCTATGACCGAATGGAAACAGATCCGGCAGCGTATTCGTTGCACAGGCTGCATTTTCGGGGACATGGGCTAAACCACACCAGGCAAGCTCAATTTGAGTTTCTCAGCGGATTTCTGGGTGGTCGCGCCTATTACCGCGAACGTTTCGGCCATATGGATCTGCGGGAAATCCATGCGCATATCCCCATACGGGAGGCCGATGCAGAGCTTTGGCTGGATACATTCGATGCTGCATTGGAAGATTGCGCGATGACCGGTCCGGTGGTCGACAAGATGCGCGCAACGCTTCGCAGGGCGGCGCTCATGTTGGTCAACGACGTTTCTGACTGGCGGTTAGAAGCAGATTCAGACGCTGATGCCGGGCAAATGTAAACGAAACGCTGCGATCATCACACCAACCATTCAGTTTTTCTGATCAGGATTGGCGCAGAGCAGAATAGATTTCAGATGTCATCCTGAACTGATCGGCGGCGATCTGATCGCTTTCATTTTCCATGGCAAGCGCTGCGTCGGCCGATCCTAGCCAGTCAACTGCGCATTGATGATTTGCTTGATCCCCCATCCAGGCGCTGATCGTGCCCTGAACAATTTCGGGATGAAATTGAACGCCCCACGCACGGTCCCCCACGCGTATCGCTTGAACTGAGCATCCATCTGATCCTGCCAGAACGGCCGTATCGGATGGTAGTTCTGCGGCGGCCACCCCATGCCACTGAAGCACAGGAAACTGCCGGGGCAGAGAGCCGAACAGGGGATCTTCAAGTCCGTTGTCGGTCAGTTCGACAGGCAGCACGCCGATTTTCGGGAATTGCATGCGGGCGCAGGTGCCGCCAAGCGCATCTATCAATATTTGATGTCCCAGGCATATACCAAAATATGGCCGATTGAGATCACGTACCCACGTCTTGATGGCCTGCTTTTCAATTTTTAGCCAAGGGTAGGTCTCGGTCTCCCAAACATCCATCGGACCGCCCATCACCAGCAAAAGGTCAAAATCGTCCAACGGCGGAATAGACTGCCCTTTATAGAGGTGCACGATCTGCATTGCATCTTCATGACGGGCAATATGGTCACAAAACGTACCTGGACCCTCACCTTGGGTATGCTGGAATATGAGAACGTTCATGATTTGCCTCTGTTGCCCTGATCAAAAGAAACCGGGCCACAGCTTGCGCCGCGGCCCAAACACCCGATCCTGATGCCCGGCTTAAATATCCAGCGTGTTTTCCTTTTCCCAGCGCGAGAAATGCGACACAAAAGAATTCCACTCCTGATGCTTCATCTTCAGGAAAGCAGACGAGAACTCGGCACCCATTATGGCCTTCAGGTCTTTGTCCTTGTCATACTCGCGCAGGGCATCAAGCATGTTCAGGGGAAGTTTCGGTGCGCCGCGCACCTTATGGCCTTCGGCATACATATCGATGTCCCAGCGCTTGCCGGGATCTGCCTTGGATCGGATACCTGACAGCCCAGCCGCGATGATGACGGCCTGCAGCAGATAGGGGTTGGTTGCTCCGTCCGGCAGGCGCAACTCAAACCGTCCTGGGCCAGGGACACGTACCATGTGGGTCCTGTTGTTACCGGTCCATGTCACAGTATTGGGCGCCCAAGTCGCACCTGACATTGTGCGCGGCGCGTTGATGCGCTTGTAGCTGTTCACCGTGGGGTTGGTGATCGCAGCCAGTGCTGAGGCATGTTTCATGATGCCGCCGAGGAAGTGTTTGCCGCGCTCTCCCAAACCGACCTCACCAGTGGGGCCTTCGCCCTCGCCTGCAAACACATTGGTCTTGGCCGCATCTCCCGGCGCATCCCAGACGGAAATATGAGCGTGACAACCGTTACCCGTCAGACCTTCGACCGGTTTCGGCATGAAGGTTGCCCGCAGTCCGTGCTTTTCTGCCACCGATTTGGTCATAAACTTGAAGAAAGAGTGCTTATCTGCAGTGCGCAGAACGTCGTCAAATTCCCAGTTCATCTCGAACTGGCCGTTGGCGTCTTCGTGATCGTTCTGATAGGGCCCCCAACCCAGCTCCAGCATGTAGTCGCAGATCTCACGAACGACATCATAGCGACGCATGACCGCCTGCTGGTCGTAGCAGGGCTTCTCTGCCGTATCGAATGGGTCGCTAATCTGCTCACCGTCCGGTGTCAGCAGAAAAAACTCGGCCTCGATACCGGTCTTGACATGCATGCCTTCGTTCGCAGCCTCGTTGATCAGGCGGCGCAATACGTTGCGCGGGGCTTGCGCGACATCGCTGCCTTCCATGACGCAGTTGCCTGCCACCCAGGCCACTTCGGGCTTCCACGGTAATTGAATGACAGATGAAGGGTCCGGCACTGCCAGCATGTCGGGATGCGCCGGAGTCATATCCAGCCAGGTGGCGAACCCTGCGAATCCTGCGCCGTCTTCCTGCATCTCGGCGATGGCCTGCGCGGGTACCAGTTTGGCCCGCTGTCCACCAAACAGATCGGTGAACGAGATCATGAAGTATTTGACGCCATTTTCTTTTGCGAAAGCTGCGAGATCTGTTGTCACGATGGCTTTCCTTTCCCTGTTGAATTCTAGTTTTTCAAAGCAAAAACGCGGCCCCCATCAGGGAGCCGCGCAGCATCATTTCAGAACCCTTCCTTGCCCGGGTACCAACTGGTTCCCGCCAGCGGCACCCGCGCCATGGCGGCGGCCTCCATTGTCAGGGCACACAGGTCTTCAGGTTCGAGATTGTGAAGGTGATTGTGACCACAGGCGCGCGCAATGGTCTGTGCCTCAAGCGTCATCACCTTCAGATAGTTGCGCAGCCTGCGGCCCGCATCAACCGGATCCAGACGGGCAGCCAGGTCGGGGTCCTGTGTGGTGATCCCCGCCGGATCCTGACCTTCGTGCCAGTCGTCATATGCACCGGTTGTCGTGCCCAGCTTCTGGTACTCGGGTTCCCATTTGGGATCGTTGTCCCCAAGGGCCACCAGAGCGGCTGTGCCAATGGCGACTGCGTCGGCTCCGAGCGCCAAAGCCTTGGCCACATCGGCCCCGGTGCGAATGCCGCCCGAAATAACCAACTGAACCTCGCGGTGCACGCCCAGATCCTGCAATGCCTGAACGGCCGGGCGGATGCAGGACAGCGTCGGCAACCCGACATGTTCGATGAACACGTCCTGTGTTGCTGCGGTCCCGCCTTGCATGCCATCCATGACTACAACGTCTGCTCCGGCTTTCACCGCCAGTGCGGTGTCATAATAGGGGCGGGTGGCGCCAACCTTGACGTAGATTGGCACTTGCCAGTCTGTGATTTCCCTAAGTTCGAGAATTTTGATCTCAAGATCATCCGGCCCTGTCCAGTCGGGATGACGACAAGCGGAACGCTGGTCGATCCCCTTCGGCAGGGTCCGCATCTCGGCCACACGGTCGCTGATCTTTTGACCCAGCAGCATACCTCCACCGCCGGGTTTGGCACCCTGGCCGACCACGACTTCAATCGCATCCGCCTTGCGCAGATCATTCGGGTTCATGCCGTAGCGCGACGGCAGGTACTGATAGACCAGCTTTGTTGAATGGCCACGCTCTTCGGGCGTCATGCCGCCATCGCCGGTTGTGGTCGACGTGCCAGCGGCTGATGCGCCGCGACCCAAAGCCTCTTTCGCCGGACCGGATAGAGCACCAAAGCTCATGCCCGCGATGGTGATCGGGATATCCAGTTCTATGGGTTTCTTGGCAAAGCGGGTGCCCAGCGTCACCTTGGTTTCGCATTTTTCGCGATAGCCTTCTAACGGATAGCGCGAGATCGACGCCCCCAGAAACAGCAGATCGTCGAAATGCGGTACCTTGCGTTTCGCCCCTCCGCCACGAATGTCATAGATTCCCGTCGCTGCGGCGCGTCGGATCTCGGCATTGATTGGATTGGAAAACGTCGCCGACTGGGTCGGCAGGGTGCGGGGGATCTGATCGTCCATATCTTTCATACCCTTCTTCCTCAGTAAGCGGCGGAATTGTCGATGTCGAAGTTGTAAAGCTGACGGGCCGAACCATAGCGTTTGAACTCTTCCGGCTTGGCGTCGCTGTCCGCGCGATCCAGCAGATCCCTCAGGATATCCAGATGCTCGGGGCGCATTTCCTTCTCAACGCAATCAGCGCCAAGGCTCTTGACCGAACCGCGCACAAACAGACGCGCTTCGTAAAGTGAATCCCCCAGCGCATCGCCTGCATCCCCGCAAACCACCAGATTTCCGGCTTGCGCCATGAAGGCGGACATGTGGCCGATATTGCCATGCACGACGATGTCGATGCCTTTCATCGAAATACCGCAGCGCGAGCTTGCATTGCCCTTGATCACCAGCAACCCGCCATGGCCGGTCGCCCCGGCATATTGGCTGGCGTCACCATCCACGATGACCTGACCGGACATCATGTTTTCGGCCACACCCGGCCCAACGGACCCTTCAACCTTGATAGTCGCCTTCTGGTTCATCCCGGCACAGTAGTAACCGGTCGAGCCTTTGACAGTTACCTCGATGGGTGCGTCCAGCCCGACGGCAATCGCGTGGCTGCCCTTGGGATTTACAATTTCCCAACGGGTCTGGTTGCTCTCGGTGCTTTGAGCCTGCAGGGACGAATTCAATCCGCGCAGCCCGTCTGCCTCTAGATCATAGGTCTGCATATCACGCGGCCTTTTCGTGGGTTGTGGGGCTGTCATTGTGCGACCAGAAATAGACGGTAGACGGTTCAGGTTCCCACACCCGGGCGTCTTCAATGCCTGGCAGGTTTACCAGGGCGCGGTATTCGCTACCAAAGGCCACATATTGGTCGGTTTCGGCCATCACCGCAGGCTTACAGGCGATTGGGTCACGTACGACGCCGAACCCGTCTTTGGTGCCCACAACAAAGGTAAAAAACCCATCCAGATCATCGATGCTGGATTCCAGAGCTTCACCCAGAGTGGCGCCGTTCATCATCTTCCATGTCAGGTATGCCGCGCCAACCTCGGTGTCGTTTTCGGTCTGGATGGTCACGCCTTCGCGGCGCAGCTTACGGCGTAATGAGTTGTGGTTGGATAGCGACCCGTTATGAACCAGACACTGATCGGATCCTGTGTTGAACGGGTGGGCGCCCATTGTTGTCACGGCGGATTCCGTCGCCATGCGGGTGTGCCCAATGCCGTGGGTGCCACTCATACCGCTGAGGCTGAAGCGCTCGGCGACATCCTTGGGCAGGCCGACTTCCTTGTAGATTTCGAGGCTTTCGCCGCGGCTCATGATCCTAACCGATGGGCGGATCTCGGCTAGCGCAGCGCGCGCGGCTTCGAACTGACCGCGGGGAATTTCCAGAACGGTATGTGTGTCGTTGTTTGTCTGACCAACGGTTGCACCCAAACTTTTGCCCAACTCATCAGCCAAGCCGACAAAGTCGTTTTCGGGGTTGGGGGACTGAACCGTAATCTTGGTTTTGCCTTCCGATTCTGCGCCATAGATCGCAATACCGGCGCTGTCGGGGCCACGGTCTGTCATAGTGATCAGCATGTCTGTCAGCATATTGCCCAGTTGGGGCGCAAGAGACTGGTCTTTGAGGAATAATCCAACAATTCCGCACATGGCTGGCAGATCTCCTTGTGTGTTTCGTTACGATTCGACGGTACCAACAAATGAGCAGGACATCAATAATCATAGGAAAGTTTTTTTCCTTAGAGGCAATGGGCGCGATCTCTGATTTCGCGCCCATTGCTAGCCTTCAATGCTGGATCAATATCGTTCCAGCTGTGCCTTCACCTTTTCTTCGTCACCGGTATGGCGCGCCTTCTCTAAGTGCTCACCTTCCCGGACGAACTGGATGCGGTGCCAGCCAATCCAGAAAGCGACGCCGATGATGACCATTAGGAACTCATAGCCCTGGAAGGGGTAGATCGGTCCGACCTCGGCCAGATCAACAGCCCAGCTTGTATATCCATTCGTAGACATATCTTTCTCCCTTACTTCGCTGCTACGCCACGGGCGGCGAGCTCTTCTTTGTCGGCTGCAATGATTGCTGCTTTGGCATCTTCGTAGGCATGGTGTTCTGCATAATCGAGACCCTGAAGTTCAACCTCTTCCGGGATGCGAAGCACACCTGCCGCAGCTTGAAGCCTCGCCAGAATCCAACCTGGCAGGAAACCAAGCACAAAGAACATGATAACGGCACCGGTGATCTGTCCGACCGGGTTAATCGTTGCATAGCCTTCGTATGGCGAAGACGGTACGCCCCAGAGGACAAAACCCGAGATCACGAGGCCAACGAACCCTGCATATCCATGCACGGCAACGGCGCCAACGGCATCGTCCAGCTTGAATCGACGTTCAACCCAATAGTGCAGCTTGTAGACGATCACGACACCGATTGCGGCAATAATCATCGCCTGGATCGGGTGATACAGATCGTTACCCGCCGAAGCAGTGATAATACCTGCCAGACCGCCCGAGAACGTCCAGAAGGCGTCGCCCTTGGACACCACATAAGCCGCCATCAAACCACCCGACAGTGACATCAGGAAGTTGAAGGTGATCGCCGACAACGTGGTCGGGGCCAGATAGATGTTGGTTGCTGTCCAAGTTACGCCGGTGATCTGTCCGTCGATCCCTTCGGGCGAAATCGCAGGCACATTGCATGCGGCGTAGAACCCCCAGAACCCGGTGTAGATCAGGAAAATCCCGATTGTTAGCAGCCAGGGATTGTGTGGCGGAATGTCCCGCGGCGTGCCGTCTTTGGCGAACTTGCCAAGGCGCGGTCCCAGAACCATGATGACACCCAAGGCGTAACCGCCTGCGATCGCGTGGATAACACCAGAGGCGTAAGCATCATGGTAACCTAGGATTCGTACCATCCAGCCGCCATAGTGCCAGCCCCATGCGGCATCGATAATCCACCAGACAGATCCGATCATAACGGCGTGAACCCATAAGGCTGAAGACCTGATCCTTTCTATCACGGACCCCGAAACGATTGAGGCTGCAGTCCACGAGAACAGCAGGAAGGCGGCCCAGAAGACCCCCGTGATTCTATCTCCCAGGTTTGTCGCCATTGTGTCGGCCCAAGGCAGGTTCGCGGCGCCCGCCTCGGCGTCCAAACCGCCCCAGAACGGGAAATTCGGGAACGCCCAGTAAATCCACCATCCAAAGAAGAAGAATGTGACCGTCACCAACGGGATGATCATGATGTTTTTCATCAATGTGTGCATATGGTTACGGGCCCGGCTGGCGCCGACCTCGTACATGCAAAAGCCCACATGGATGAGGAACATGAAAACGACCGTTACCCAGTAGTAAAACTCGGTAAAGACCGTCGTAAGTGCGTTTAGATTACCATCCACTTCGTAGTCTCCCTGTTGTTGCAGCAGGAGGTCCTTCTCCAGGTTTTTCCTGCTGGGAAATTTTATGTACTCAGGGGACAATTTCATTGACGACCTGTCAATAGATATATGGGGCAAACATCTTTAACGACGGTGCCGCGGGCGCTTAATGAAGGATCGGTTTTTGTTGTAACGTATTGCAAAAAAACCGTTTTACTCAGCTCCGGAAGTCTACTTCAGGGTTCACAATTTGAAGGCAAATATTCCCATCAGGAAAAAAATCTGCACACAAGTATTGATTTTCAATCTGACATCGGCCTCAATATGGGCAACAAAAAGCAATCAACGGGAGACCTGAACCATGGCCATTCTTTGGAGGACGTCAGCCCTTGCGCAGCGCCATGCCGAGATCGGTGGCGAACTTGAGGACTGGAACGGAATGGGGACCGCCTGGTTCTATGACCACAGCCCTGAACGCGCCAAAGCAGACTATGAAGCGATCCGTACCAAAGCTGGTCTTATGGATGTTTCTGGTCTGAAAAAGGTCCACGTGGTCGGTGAAGATGCTGCCTATGTCATTGACCGTGTCACGACGCGCAATGTGGAAAAGATCATGCCGGGGCGGTCAACCTATGCCTCGATCCTGAATGCCGAAGGCAAGTTTGTTGATGACTGCATCATCTATCGCCTTTCGGTGAATACGTGGCTTGTGGTGCACGGCACAGGAACGGGCATGGAGCAGTTGACCTCGGTGGCTGCGGGCAAGAATTGCTCGGTCATTTTTGACGACGACATGCACGACATGTCCCTGCAGGGACCTGTGGCCGTTGATTTCCTGGCCAAACACATCCCTGGGATTCGCGATCTGGCCTATTTTGGCATCATGCAGACCAAGCTCTATGGCTGCCCGGTGATGATTTCGCGGACCGGCTATACAGGTGAGCGCGGGTACGAGATTTTCTGCCAGGCCAAGCATGCCGTACACCTGTGGGACAACATTCTGGCTGAGGGCAAGGATATGGGCATTGTTCCGGTCCAGTTCTCGACGCTCGATCTGTTACGTACCGAAAGCTACCTGCTGTTTTATCCGGGCGATAACTCTGAAACCTATCCGTTCAACGATGAAACCTGCGGCGATACGCTGTGGGAATTGGGTCTGGAATTCACCGTATCCCCTGGGAAAACCGGGTTCATCGGGGCCGAGAACCACTATGCCTCTCAAGGCAAGGAACGGTTCAAGATCTATGGCGTCAAACTCGACGGCACGACCCCGGCGGACGAGGGTGCTGACCTTCTGCAGAACGGTGAAAAGGTCGGTGTTGTCACGTTCGGCATGTATTCCGAGATCAATGGCCACAATGTTGGTATCGCGCGGATGCCGGTCGCCTGTGCTTCACCCGGCACCAAACTGACGGTGCGCAATGGTGATGGGACGGAAATAGCAGCGACTGCGGAAGAGATGCCGTTCTACGATCAGGACAAATCTATCAGAACCGCAAAGGGCTGAGTTTCAGGGGGCGCGACGGACACACCGTGGCGCCTTTTTGCTATTTGAGGGCACAATGTCGAAGTTCGAATTTCCCAAGTCAATCGCAAGCCGCCCGGTCTGGGGCACGCTAGAGGTTCGCCCGGGCGAACATCATCTCATGATCGCCGAGGCCGAAGGGGCCGAAGCCGTTCTTGACATCGCGACACCTGAGCTGATGGCCAAAACCCACCTGATCTACATTCCCAAAGGGACGGGTTTTTCCGAAAGGCTGCAGGCGCTAAACCCCGCGCAGTTCTACGAAGGCCCGTCCTACGAGGCCGCGCTGCAACGCATTCGCCGTGTGCTGGAGGACGCGCATATGGGATTACAGGTCTATCTGACCGGTTCTGAGGGCATGATGGGTCAGGCCATGAATGAGGTGATGGCGGTTGGCCTGCCACATACGGCGATCCAGACCGAGCATCGCGGTTCGGTCGCGCGTCGGATGCAATGCGTGCACTGCAAAGGCATCACCGAAAACGTCGAGATTGATCCGTTTGTCTGTTCGCATTGCGGGCTGAACCTGTTCGTGCGCGATCACTATTCTCGCCGTCTTGCCGCCTATCAGGGCGTCCGTGTCGACGCCGAAGATCATGGCAACGTGCCCAAGCCAAAGGGGATTTACGAATGAGCGGTGCCGAGAAAATCCAGGTCAAAGTCACCGAAATAACCCCGTTGAATGAGTTGGTGACGCGATTCCGGTTCGAACGTATAGACGGAGGCCAATTGCCGACCTTTTCGGGTGGGGCGCATACCGTTGTCGAAATGCAGGATGGTGGCATTACGCGGCTCAACCCCTATTCTCTGATGTCCGACCCGTTCGATCAGTCATCCTACACGATCTCGGTCCGGCGTGATGATGAGGGCAGGGGCGGTTCGCTTTTCATGCATCGTCAGGTCAAGCTGGGCGATGAAATGACCATCAGCTACCCGGTTAACCTGTTCTCGCTTGATTTGAGGGCCCGCAAGCACCTGTTTCTGGCCGGGGGTATCGGCATCACTCCGTTTCTGGCGCAGATCAAACAGCTTGAACTGTTGCACGGTCATTGGGAACTGCATTACGCATGTCGTAACAATGCATTGGCGTCTTATGCCGATCAACTGACAGACCGGCATCCGAACGAAACGCATTTGTACTACGACGATCAGAACCAGCAAATCGATCTGGAGAATCTTCTGAGTGGGCAGCCTTTGGGCACGCATGTCTATGTCTGCGGCCCCAAAGGCATGATCGACTGGGTACGCAACACTGCTGCCACCGACGGCTGGCCCGAAGATTGCGTGCATTACGAAGAGTTTCTGGCGCCGCGGCCCGGTAAACCGTTTGAGGTGCGACTGGCAGCCACGGACAAGGTCATTCATGTGGGTGAGAACGAAAGCCTGCTGGAAGCCATCGAACGTGAAGGCGTGGATGCGCCGTATCTGTGCCGCGGCGGAGCTTGCGGTCAGTGCGAAACCGTTGTGCTGGATCATGACGGCAATTTTGTTCACCGCGATCACTGGCTGACCGATGAAGAAAAGGCAGCAGGCAAGAAAATCATGCCTTGCGTATCGCGTTTCGAGGGCAAGTCCCTCGTGCTGGACCGCTGAGAGGAAGCCCAACATGACCATTCAATTCAACGACGAGTCCTTCCGCGACGACTATACGTTTCACAACTCGGATTGGGCGATCAAACGCTTTCCGTTCCCGTTTCACGAAGACAGCTACATGTATTCGGTCAACATGGAACAGCATCGCGGCGGACCGGAAGGCTCGGTCTACGAGATGCGGTTCGATGTTGATGAGCACTATGTCTCAGAGATGAAGGACCGCGCCATCGTTCTGGACCAGGACCCGCTGCGCTGCCAGTCATTGCCGCATATGACCTTGGCCGGTTGGGATTTGCTGGAACTTATCATGGTCAGCAAGTCGGAAGACTACCCGGACCTGTTCGAGCTGCATCGAAACGGCAATCAGTGGCGCTGGATTAACAAGCCGTTAGGCATTGATCACAGTTTTACGTTCATGGACGAAACCACGCTCCCCTACGGACCGATGGAATACATCACCCGTCAAGCGCAGGGCGATTTCGCCGTACTGGACCAGCGCGACGAAATGCTGTGGATGGATGCGGGTATGGTGACGACTCAAGCGGACTGGAGCCTGGATTTCGACATCGGCATGAACTTTTTCGAGTGGCACGCGCCGGTTCCGAAAGCCCATGAAATGGGTATTTTTCAGCGGGCTCTGAAGTTCCTGCTGAACATTCAGCAGGGAGCCCCTGCACGGCGTCTGAACTGGACCATGACGGTAAATCCACTACTGGATACCAGCCCGGAAAACTATCACAAATGGGGCATCCAGAAGACCACGCTGACGCCCGAGAACATCGCGCACAAGCAGCATCTGCGCGTCGAGTTACAAACGTTCTTCCGCCTGCCGCGGTCCAACGCGCTGGTGTTCCCGATCCGCTGCTATCTGTGCAGTTTTCAGGATCTGATGACCGTTCCCAAATGGGGCCGTCGCCTGCATCGCGTCATCCGGGACCTGCCGGTAGAACTGGCCACTTACAAAGGTTTCATCGACAACCGTCCCATGATGCTGGACTATCTCAGTCAGTTTGACGATGGATTGCCGACCTCACCCGGTGTCTGGCCCGATCTGGAAACGGAACCGCCTTTGTCAAAGTGATCGCGCATAGCGAAGTGTCTTGGCTCTATGGCTGATCAGGACAAAACACCTTGGCTCATTCCGAGCAATGATATCGCGTTGTATGACGCGCTAGCGTTGCTTCGCGCGTCATTTCAGTACATGGATGCCCGGATTGATCCTCCGTCTTCCATCCATAAACTGACTGTGGAAGGGATGCAGGCGCACTGCCTGAGTGGAGGCGAAATCTGGGCCATGGGTCGACCGCTTTTTGCGTGTATGTTCCTGACGCCTAAACCCGACAGTTTGTACCTTGGAAAGCTGGCGGTGAAGGTTGGATTGCGGGGGCAGGGTATCTGCCGCACATTGGTGGATCACGCGGCAAGCCGTGCAGCAGAGCTTGGTCTGCCCGCACTGGAACTTGAAACGCGCGTGGAGCTAACTGAAAACCATCGTGTGTTTTCGAGGTTGGGATTTACGATCGTGAGCACGGGCAGCCACGAAGGTTACGACAGACCCACTGATTTCTTATTGCGCAAGCCGATCAGTTCGTCTGCGGATAGCTGATCACTGAAATGTAGCGCGCAGGCAGATTGACCAACCGTTCCGGACCATGCGGTGCGTCGGCATCAAAGAACAGGGTGTCGCCGGGCTTCAGGGGGTAAATCTGATCCCCATGACGGTAATCTACCTCGCCTTCCAGCATGTAAATCGTCTCGATCCCGCCATGTTGGAATGTCGGGAACACGTCGGATTTAACGGTCAGGGTGATCAAGTATGGTTCCACAATTACGCCTGATCCGTTGGCCCCAATATGACCTAACAGATTGTACTGATGGTTGGCGCGTGTTCCTTCACGCTCCAGCTCGACGCCTTCACCCGCTTTTGTATGAACTGCCTCGCGACGCTCTTCAAACTGCCTGAAGAAGCTTGTCAAAGGTACTGATAGTGCATCCGCCAGCGACTGAAGGGTCGTCAACGAAGGCGACGTATTGCCGTTTTCGATCTTGGACAGCATGCCGATCGACAATCCGGTTAGCTGGGCCAGCTCGGCGACCGTTATGTTTTGCTGTTTTCGAAAGGCGCGAACTTCACGGCCAATGGCGACTTCAAGAACTTTTTCTCTGTCACCCGAACGAACGGAATGTGGGTCCTGCGTCAGATCTGCCGCCATTTCTTTGTCGCGTTTTTTCAATTTCACTCTTTCAACGTCTTGCTACACTTGTCCAAACCGGTTCTGCAAGCAGGCGATGTGCAATACGTAATCCAACCGGGACTATCTTAGCATTAATTTTTCCTGATAGTAAAATAATCGCGCTGAGAGAAAAATTTTAGAATCGGATTCCTGTTGTTTAACGACTTTCGGATGGCATGCTTGCCCTCGATGATAGAACCGTTGGGGACTGCAAGTTAGATTTAGCAGAATCTGGTTCGTAGGTCGCACAAGGGCTGATCACAGTCACCAAACCAGCAAATCGACTTGCCCAGCAGCTCAATGTCGCGTGATCCAAGTCAACGCCACGTTCGGCCAGGGTTTCTTCCAGATCCCGGTATGAAACACCGCAACGAAGGTAAAAGAAGACCGCGTGCAAGATCACTTCCATTGGAAAGTACATACCTTCGAATGAAATCGCCATCTTACGCATTCCCCAGTCGAAACTCGGGCCGACGAAATCACCGGTGTTTCAATTCAAACAGTGAGCCAAAAAAGTTTGCGACAGAAACGCCTTGGGGTGCCAGTTTCGAGCTTTCGGCAAACGCCGGGGTTGCAACAATTGCCGACACAATCGTGACTGCATACAACAGAAGTTTCATTTCATTCCTCCGCGGGTTATGTCAAATCTGAGTCCGCGGGCCCGGTCCGTGAATGAAGACACACACAGGTCGCGATTTAGTCGATGGATGGTGAAATAAGCTCGGAACAGGCCGTGCGCGGCGCGATCCAGACGCATTCGAAACGCGTCTGGCGTTTTGGGTTGGCGCTGTCCGGTGCATCGGATGTAGCCGACGATCTGCTGCAATCCACATGTTTGCGCGCGCTGGAGCGTCACCATCAGGTCACCTCGCACGACCGGCTGGACAGCTGGCTGATGACGATCTGCCGCTCGATCTGGCTGAATGAGGTCCGGTCGCGCTCGGTCCGCAAGGCTCAGGCGCTTTCGGTTACGTCTGAAGCGGAATTGATTGCCGCCGGACCTGATGTGGAAACGAATATTTTCGCTGCTGAAGTGTTTACTCAAGTGATGCAACTGCCAGAAGCGCAGCGGGAGACGGTCATGCTTGTGTTCGTCGAGGGCTATAGCTATCGCGAGGCCGCAGCTTTGCTGGAGGTGCCGATAGGAACGATAATGAGCCGGCTGTCCAACGCCCGGCAGAAACTGAAAACCGTTATGCAGCATGAGGTGGCAGACACAGTGCGACGGAGTGGCAAATGAAGTTCTCCGATAAGACGCTGTTGGCGTATCTGGAAGGCAATGTGGAAGAGGCCGAGGCACGCGCTATCGAAAGCGCGGTTGAGGCCAACCCAGAGCTGGAACAGCGCCTGATGGCGCTGGACCCGTTTGCGCCCGTAGTGCAGTCGGTGTTCGAGCGCGTCCCTGCCGAAACGCCTTTGTTCGATTTGCCCGAACCTTTGGCTGTTGCGCCCGTTCGGCCTGCGGGCGGCGGGTTGCGGTTGCTTGCCGTTGCGGCCTCGGTAGCGATTGTGGCCGTGTCTGCAACCTACTGGGCCACACGTCCGAAACCTTTGGGTTGGGCCGCGCAGGCCGCGATCTATCAGTCACTTTATACGCCGGACACGATTGCGTCGCTGGACAGCTCGCCCCAGGCGCTGGACGAACAGTTTGCACTGGCCGAGGAACAGTTGGGGCGGTCGCTTAACCGCCCGGCGCTTGAGGCGCTGCCGGGCGGAGAGCTGAAGCGCGCGCAGATTCTGTCCTTCAAGGGCAAGCCGCTGGTTCAAGTCGTGTTTGCCGATGAACAGGGCCAGCCTTTTGCCTTTTGTGTGATCCGGCAGGGCGAAGGCGCACCGACAAGGGAACTGAAGCAGGCGGTTCTTAGTGGTTTGGCCACGGCCACCTGGGCGCAGGACGGGTATGGTTACATGCTGATCGGCGCCAGGGATCAGACCGATCTGGCCGGGCAGCTGGACATCCTGACCACAAGTTTCCCGGGCTGAGGGCGCGGGGGCGCAAAAACGCCTTGTGAACTGCGGCAATTCCCCGAAATATACCGGATATGACGAAAAAACCTGTCATACCTGATCCGGATGAGGACGCCGAGGCGGTTGGTCCTCCCAGTATCTATGACGCGGACCCGCCCGAAGACGATGATCTGTGGTTTCTGCCGCCGGAGGATGAAGAGGCAGTCGAGGATTACCTGATCCCCGGACCCAAGACCGATCACCGCCTGTTGTTCGATCCGCGGGATTGGCGTGCAGCACAGGCCGAGCTGTCTTATGAACTGGCCGATCTGGCCGCGATCTTCGGTGCGTTGGACGAACGGTTGCGCGCGGGACCGGATGGGTGGACCCATCGGCTGGCCCTGATGGATGTGTCTGATCTGGGCTGGTGGACCGGCGACCGGATCAGCGTGGATCGGCTGGCGCTGTGGACGGGCTTGCGCATCGGTGCGACCGGAGATGACGTTCAGGCGCTGTTCCGCGCCGGATGGGCGGTGCGGCGGCTGACTGCGGGTCCCGGCCCTTCTGAGGGTGGGTGGGAGACCGGCCTGACTGCGTTTCTGGATCGGATGGCGCAGGGAATCGAGGACATCCCCGAGGCGGTGGCCGATCTGGCCGAAGTGATGCGCAATTCCGAAGGGTTGCACCCGGTCACGCAGGCGGCCATGGCGTTTCATGCCTGGCGCGCGCTGTCGCAGGGTATTGGGCAGGATACCGAGGCCGCCATCATCGCGGCCCGACATGCGGCCACAATGGGGCGGGGTGGGGCGATGTTCATGCCGCTGGCCCTGTCAGGCCCGGGCGCGTTGCGCGGGGCAGGGGAGGTGGACGAAAAGCTCTCGGCTTGGGTCCAGGGGGCTGGGCAGGCGGCGCTGGCGGCGCTGATGCATCTGGACCGGGTTAGCGCCTGGGACCAGCGCGCGCGCGAGGCCACCAGCGGGCTCAGCGGACGAACGCCGCCCTTGTTGATTGACGTTCTGACCGCATGGCCCATGGTCTCGGCGCCCTTGGCCGAGGAATTGACAAAAGCCTCGCGCGCAGCAGTGCAACGCAATATCGATCGATTCACCCGCCGCGGCCTGATCCGCGAAGTGACAGGGCAGGGGCGTTACCGGGTCTGGACTGCGGCGCTGTGATCCAGCAACCAGTCGCGAAAAGCGCGCGCCGGCGGGCGCAGCGCAGCGCGCGCGGGATAGACCAGATGGTACGCTTCCTGCCCGGCAACCTGAAGGTCCGGCAGGCAGGGAACCAGGCCCGACAGCTGCATGATACGATCCGAGGCAGGCGCGCGGGCCAGCGCAATGCCACCGCCGCTGGCCGAAAGCTCGGCCGCCATCAACGAATTGTCGGCAAAGAAATAACGCGCCTGACCAGCGGGCAGACGTAGGGTTTCGAACAGGTGCAGCCAGCTTGCGCGATGGGTCGAGACCTCGATCAGCGGGAACTGAATCAGGTCTTGGGGGCTTTGGATCTGCGCTGCAATTTCCGGCGGGGCCATCGGGTACAGAGTTTCATGCAACAACCTGTCGCTTTCGGCACTGTAGAGCGTTGGGTTGCCGAAGACGATCTGCAAATCGGTGAACTGGTTGGCGAAATCCGACACCAGATTTCCAGTGGTGAGGGACAGGTTGATCTGAGGATGCGCTGATTGAAAATCCGGCAAGCCACCGGCAATGACGCCATGCGCGAACAACAGGACGGACTGTACAAATAACCGCTGTGCCCGGGTTTCGCCAAACAGCCCCGTAGTGGCGGTTTCCAGCATCAGCAGAGATTGCTGAACCGATGGCAGATAAGCCCGTCCCGCCTCGGTCAGGGTCACCGCATGGGCGTGGCGGTGAAACAGCGGCGTGCCCAGCAGTGTCTCCAACGCCTTGACCTGTTGGCTGACGGCTGCTGCCGACATGTTCAACTGAGTGGCAGCGCGGGCAAAGCTTTCGGTGCGGGCTGCGGCCTCGAACACTCGCAACCAGTTGAGAGAGGGGATGCGGGACGACATGGGCGCAGGCTAAGCTGAACTTATCCTTACGGGCAAGAGGTTGCACGCTGGCTGGATGAGTTTCTGCCCTATCCTGCGGTGAAACACATCCCAGAGGTACACCATGCCGCAAACCGCCCCATCGTACGAAACAGCGCTGACCGCAACCCAATCCGCGCAATATTGGGAGGACGGGTTTATTTTCCCGCTGACAGTTTTCTCACCCAGCGAAACCGCTGAGATTCGCGCAGAGCTGGAACAGCTCGAACAGGACTGGCTTGCGGCGGATTTACCCCTGCCACTGAACACCTACAAGCGAGTGAACGCACATCTGGTGATCCCGCTGGCGGCCAGGATCGCGTTGCACCCCAGGGTATTGGACGTGGTCGAGGGCGTTCTGGGCCCGGATATCATGGTCTGGTCAGCCGAGTTTTTCATCAAAGAGGCACATACTGATCACATCGTTGGTATGCATCAGGATCTGACCTATTGGGGCATGGGTGAAACGCCGGATCAGGTCACCGCCTGGATCGCGCTGTCCCCGGCCACGGTTCAAAGCGGCTGCATGGATTTTGTGCAGGGCAGCCACAAGAACCCGATCCTGCCGCATAACGATACCTATTCCGAAACCAACCTGCTGTCGCGCGGGCAGGAGGTTGCTGTCGATGTAGCTGAGGAGGACAAGACCCATATCGAACTGGCGCCGGGGCAGATGTCCTTGCACCACGGGCTGACCATACATGGTTCGGGTCCTAACCGGTCCGGGGATCGTAGGATCGGTCTGGCAATCCGTTACCTGAACCCCAATGCAAAGCAGCTGGTTGCGGATCGTGATTATGCCATGTTGGCGCGCGGGCAGGACGGGCAGTCTAATTTTGTGCATGTCGATCCACCGTGCCACCTGTTCTCGGACCAGGCTCTGGCCCTTTACGATCAGGTGCGTCGGGACCAGAGTAAGGCACTGGCGGATGGGGCCGAAAGCGCGGTTCCGCTGTACGGGGCAAGCTGACTACACCTAACAGCGTTCGTGGCTGGCCTCACCTGTACCGCCGCCTGTTGCGAAACCTCCGTTATCGTTTGATTTCCCAGACCGGTGTGCAGGTAGGAACCTGCCGCCGGTTTTCAAAGCCATTTCTTGCCTTGGGTTGCATTCTGCGAATTCTTGCTGTTTCTGAGACGTCAAAGATGCACACAGTATTCCGTGGGAAAAAATGATGACAAAAAAGGCGTTGATTACCGGTATTACCGGACAGGACGGGTCTTATCTGGCCGAATTCTTGCTGGAAAAAGGTTATGAAGTTCATGGGATTAAGCGCCGCGCGTCCTCGTTCAACACGCAGCGGATCGACCACATCTATCAGGACCCGCATGTTCCCAACCCAAATCTGTATCTGCATTACGGCGACCTCAGCGACACATCGAACCTGACGCGAATCATTCAGGAAGTGCAGCCGGACGAGGTTTACAACCTCGGCGCACAGTCCCATGTGGCGGTCAGTTTTGAATCTCCGGAATATACCGCCGATGTCGATGCTATCGGCACGCTGCGCCTGCTTGAGGCGATCCGTTTCCTTGGGCTCGAGAAGAAAACCCGGTTTTACCAGGCCTCGACCTCGGAACTGTATGGTCTGGTGCAGGAAATCCCGCAGCGCGAGACGACACCGTTCCACCCGCGCTCGCCCTATGCGGTGGCCAAGCTCTATTCCTACTGGATCACGGTGAACTACCGCGAAGCCTATGGCATGTATGCCTGCAACGGTATCCTGTTCAATCATGAGAGCCCGCGTCGTGGCGAAACCTTTGTGACACGCAAAATCACCCGCGGTCTGGCGAATATCGCTCAAGGTCTGGAAAACTGCCTGTACATGGGCAACATCGACAGCTTGCGAGACTGGGGCCACGCGAAAGACTATGTGCGGATGCAGTGGCTGATGCTGCAACAGGACAACCCCGAAGATTTCGTGATCGCGACCGGCGTGCAGTATTCGGTCCGTCAGTTCATCGAATGGTCGGCGGCTGAGCTGGGCATCACGCTGGAGTTCTCGGGCGAGGGTGTAGATGAGATCGCAACGGTCAATTCAATTGAGGGCGACAACGCCCCGGCCCTGAAACCCGGTGATGTAATCATGCGCATCGACCCGCAATATTTCCGCCCGGCTGAGGTGGAAACGCTGCTGGGCGATCCGTCGAATGCCAAGACCAAACTGGGTTGGGAGCCCGAACTGACCGTTCAGGAAATGTGCGCCGAGATGGTTGTCGAAGACCTCAAGACCGCAAAACGCCATGCGCTGTTGAAAGAGCATGGCTATGAATTGCCGGTAAGCTTGGAAAACGGCTGAGGAGGTCGCCATGCGCAAGATCTACGTAGCAGGCCATCGCGGCATGGTTGGCGGAGCAATCCAGCGCCGCTTGCAGGATCGGAAAGCGGCGGGCGAAGCGCTCGAGCTGGTCACCCGCACACATGCTGAGTTGGACCTGACCGATCAGGCCGCCGTGCGCGATTTCATGCGGGCCGAACGCCCGGACGTCGTGATCCTGGCCGCAGCCAAGGTGGGTGGCATTCACGCCAACAATACGTACCCTGCGGATTTCATCTACGACAACCTGATGATCGAATGCAACGTGATCCATCAGGCTTTTGCCGCCGGAGTGAAGAACCTGCTGCAACTTGGAAGTTCCTGCATCTATCCGCGCGCGGTGCCGCAACCAATGCGTGAAGACGCGCTGCTGACAGGTGTGCTGGAGCCGACAAACGAGCCATATGCGGTGGCCAAGATCGCCGGGATCAAGCTGTGTGAAAGCTATAACCGGCAGCACGGGGTCGATTACCGATCGGTCATGCCGACCAACCTTTATGGACCAGGCGACAATTTCCACCCGGAAAACAGTCATGTACTGCCCGCTCTGATCCGCCGGTTCCATGAGGCGCAGCGGGATGGGCTGGAGGAAGTCGTGATCTGGGGCACTGGCAAACCCCGCCGCGAATTCCTGCATGTGGATGACATGGCCGAGGCGTCACTGTTCGTGCTCGACTTGCCACGCGATGTCTATGAAGCGAACACCCAACCGATGTTGAGCCATATCAACGTGGGCTGTGGCGAGGACGTTTCGATCTCGGATCTGGCGGCGCTGGTGGCGAAAACTACAGGATTCAGTGGCAAGATCACACAGGACGTCAGCAAGCCGGACGGAACCATGCGCAAGCTGATGGACGTGTCTCGTCTGGCCGATATGGGCTGGCGCGCACGGATCGGGCTCGAAGACGGGATACGCGAAACCTATGCCTGGTTCTTGGATCAGGCGGACGCGGACCTGCGCGCCAAGTGACTGCCCGGGCGCGGGCCCAGGCAGTTGGGTTGATCAGAACCAGCGGCCAATCGCAATGGCCGTTGGCTCCAGCGCTGTCGCATCACTTGAGGTAGCCAGAACCTTGAACGCCACCTGAGTTTCAGTTGGCGCGTCAAACCCCATGAAACGGGTGGTTGCACCTCCGCTGCCGAAGACCGCAACGGTTGAGCCCACAGCGAAAGCCACCGGGAAATCCCAGACCGCTGCATCGCTTGCGAACAAGGCGCCTTCGGTATTCGCGCAGCCCGTGGCCGTCAGCGAGATTATGCAGATTTGAGTACCGTCAGCAAAGCGCACGTAATCGCCGTCTGCGTTCGCGCCTCGTTCGATGACGGCCCCGGTCGCGGTGCCGCCGCTCTGTGCCACGGCACCCAGCAGATTGCCGGGACCATAACCGTAATCCGCCCGCATCAGACGACCGGCGGTGGTGTCATCTGCGCTGGCCTGAACCGCTGCGCCGCTGGCGATCCCGGTCGCGGGATCGAAATTCAGCGCGTCGGTCCATGTGCCACCATCAGGCGAGACTTTGATCGCAAAGCCGGTATTGCCAGACAGGCCCATCTCGGCATGCCCGGTCCAGTTGGATTGAAACAGCAAGGAGGCGGTGTCGCCCACATTGGCCTTGTTGATCTTCAACTGATGCCCGCCGCCGTCATGGCTGAGAAGTGTCGCCGGAGACCGCACCGAAAGACGGTTTGTGCTGTCATACCCGGTAGCGATCCCCACGCCGTCCAGATTTTGCGTGGCGACCGGAGGATCGATCCATGCACCGCCGTCCCAGATTCTAATGTGCCCGGTGGTTTCGTCCCATGCGCGCCAGCCCGTGCCGGGCATGATGAAATGCCATGCATTGTCCAGCCACGCAGCCAACATCCCTTCCTGCCCGGTCCAGTCCCCTGTTGGTGCTGCGCCCAACGCGTGAACCTCGCCCTGATCCGGCACGGCGGGCGGGGTCGTGGCATTTGTCGAGGCTACGCTCAGTTGCGTGATCAGGTCCAGCTGCCGCAGCGCTTCGTTATGGGTGACATGTTTCTGCGCCTGCGACGGTTGCAGAAATGGCAGTTTCAATCGGGGTGAGTTCTGTGACACGGGCGTCCTCCTGAGGCTGTCGGTCCGACAATTGCATTGCGCGCTACTCTGCCGTGTGGCGCATGAATCCCGTCTGACCGGGCCGGACGCCCGAAAAACCATTTGCTAACCTTCGAGGGCACAAAAAACCGGGGCGTTTAACACCCCGGCCCAAAATTCATAAGCTGATTGGGAAGCAGCCTGTTACTGCGCAGCCTGTCCCGTGGCGACGATGTCGTGCAGATACTGGCTGAGATCTTCGCGCAGGTCATCGCGGGCCAGCGCAAAGGCAACCGTGGCCTGCAGGAAGCCGGATTTGGACCCGCAATCAAAACGCTGACCCTCGAACTTGTAGCCGAAGACCGGCACACCGTTTCCGATGTCTTCGGCAATCGCATCGGTCAGCTGAATTTCGCCACCGCTGCCCTTTTTCATCTGGTTCAGGTTATACAGGACCGACGGGCCCAGAATGTAACGCCCGATGACCGCCAGGTTCGACGGCGCTTCTTCGGGTTTCGGCTTTTCGACCATGCCGCGCGCGCGGACTACCGAACCGATATTCTCGCCCACATCTAGGACGCCGTAAGCGCTTGTCTTGTTGGCTGGAACTTCCATGGCTGCAACCATGTTGCCGCCAGTTTCCTCATAGGCTTCGACCATCTGCTTCAGGCAGGGCTTGTCACCGGCGATAACGTCATCGGGCAGCATAACGGCAAAGGGTTCATCGCCGATCAGGCGCCGGGCACACCAGACCGCGTGACCCAGACCCAGCGCCTTGTGCTGGCGGATATAGGCAATCGCGCCGCTTTCCATATTGGTTGCGTTCAGCGTTTCCAGCAGCTTGTCCTTGCCCTTGGCTTTCAATTCCTGCTCGAGAACCAGATTGTGGTCAAAGTAGTCCTCCAGAGCGGACTTGCCTCGTGACGTTACAAATATGAATTCTTTGATACCGGCAGCGCGCGCCTCGTCGATGGCGTACTGCACCAGCGGGCGATCAACCAAAGTCATGATCTCTTTCGGGACCGACTTTGTTGCTGGCAGGAACCGGGTGCCAAGTCCCGCGACGGGGAAGATCGCCTTTGTGACCTTACGTGCCATTTGACCTCTCAAGTTACTAAAACAATGTATGTCTGAGTGTTTACTAAGCAGACCTCTTATGACCCGTGGCGCGATTATTCAACGTCAACGGGTAACGAAGCCGCGATTTCGCAAGATGGTGCCACCCGGGGGGGCAGAAGTCAAAACGATGGGGCCACACATGCGGAAGCATCGCGGTTTTCTGCGCTCTTTGCGGCGAAATGAGGCATCCGACCGGTAGCCACCTGAACAGCATTCTAGTGTCCGGTCGCTCATGTTTCTGCAACTTGCCCCGAAGCTGGGTTAAGCGCTTCGGGGCAGGGGGCTTAGGCAGACTTCATGATGGCATCCAGCGGGTCATGCTCGGCCACGAAATGATCAGGTCTTACCTCGCTCAGCTGTGGGACGTAGTCGGTTTCCCCTGCAGCCAACCGGCTGGGCAGAAACCGAAGCGCAGCTTTCGGGTCCATGGGTGAGGGCAGTTCGCCAGGCAGCTTAAGGCGTTGGCGGGTCCGTTCGACATCCGGGTCCGGGATCGGGACTGCTGAGATCAGCGATCTCGTGTAAGGGTGGATCGGGTCGGAACAGATCACCTCTCCGTCACCCAGTTCGACAATCCGGCCCAGATACAGAACCATAATCCGGTTCGAGATTGCCCGCACTACCGACAGATCGTGGCTGATGAAAATCATCGACAGCCCGAATTCTTGCTGCAACTCGCGCAGAAGCTCCACGATCTGCGCCTGAATGGATACATCCAAGGCCGAGACCGCCTCGTCGCAGATGATCAGCTTGGGCTTGTTGATCATGGCCCGCGCGATTCCAACCCGCTGGTTCTGACCGCCGGAAAGCTCATGCGGATAGCGGTTGATCATATTGGCCTTCAGGCCGACACGCTCCATCATCTGCGCGACCATGTCCTTGCGTTCGCGATCAGTCAGGTCCGGGCGGTAGGTTTTCAGTGGTTCGGCAATCGAGGCCGAGATAGTCATCCGCGGATCGAGACTGGCCAGTGGATCCTGAAACACGATTTGAAGGTCTTTGCGGTACTTGTTCAGCTCGGCCCGTTTCAGCCCGACGATCGGATGCCCCAGCCAACTGACATTGCCTGCGCTGGGTTCGATCAGTTGCAGAACTGCACGGGCCAGGGTGGACTTGCCGCAGCCGGATTCGCCCACTACGCCCAGCGTTTCCCCCTTGCGAATGTCAAAGCTGACGCCATCGACGGCCTTCAGCGGCACCTTGTGCCCGAATAGCCCGCCCGAGACGTGGATCGGGAAGTGCACCTTGACGTCATCGACCTTGAGCAGCGGCTCATCGACCTTTTCCAACGCCTTGGGTGCATCACCCGCATCAATGCGCGGCATCGCTTCCAGCAATGTCCGGGTATAGTCATGCTGCGGCGCGCGGAAGATCTCGCGCGTGTCCCCGGCCTCGACAAACTGACCCAGACGCATGACCTGAATGCGGTCGCACATCCGTGCAACAACACCCATGTCATGGGTGATCAATGCAATCGCGGTGCCTTCGTCCTTTTGCAGGCGCTCCATCAGGTCCAGAATGTCGGCCTGAACGGTCACATCCAGCGCTGTGGTCGGTTCATCCGCGATCAACAGCCTGGGATTGCAAAGCATCGACATGGCAATCATGACGCGCTGGCGCATCCCGCCCGACAGCTCGTGCGGGTATTGGTTCAACCGCCGTTTTGCCTCGGGGATGCGAACGCGTTCCAACCATTCCAGACATCTTGCCCGCGCGGCCGAGCCCTGCAGTCCTTCATGCACCTGCAGGACCTCGCGCATTTGCTGGCCGACCCGCAGATGCGGGGTCAGTGCGGTCAGCGGGTCCTGAAAGATCATGCCGACGTCCGAACCACGAATCTTGTTCAGCTTGTTTATGGGCAGGTTCAGGATCTCATTGCCGTTCAGAGTGGCAGAGCCAAGTGCGCGCCCGGCCGGTGGCAACAACCCCATCGCGGCCATGAAAGTCTGGCTTTTGCCTGACCCGCTTTCACCAACGATGCCAAGACATTCGCCGGGACTGATGTCGAAACTGATGCCTTTGACGGCCTCGACCACGCCATCAGGGGTGTCGAACTGGACGCTCAGGTCCTTTACAGAAAACAGACTCATCTCAGCGATCCTTTGGGTCCAGAGCGTCACGCAAACCATCCCCGATGAAGAACATCGTGATGATGATGGCGACATAGAATGTCAGGGGGAACATCAGTTGCCACAGGGTGCCATAGCCCATCGTTCCCGCACCTTCGGCGATCAGACGACCCAACGAGGTGTAGGGTTCCGAAATGCCCAGTCCCAAGAACGAGATGAAGCTTTCCGTCAGGATCATCTCGGGCACCAGCAGCGAGGCATAGACGATCACAACACCCAGCAGGTTGGGCAGGATGTGGCGATACATGATGGTAAACTCGCTGACCCCGGCGGCGCGCGCGGCCTCGATAAACTCGCGGTTTTTCAGGGTCAGCGTCTGCCCCCGAACAATCCGCGCCATTGTCAGCCAGCCCACCGCACCCAGGGCGATGAATAGCATGAAGAACGACCGCCCCGCGACCACCAGCAGAAGGATGATGATCAGTGTGGCCGGAATGGCCAGTAGGATATCGACGAAACGCATCATCACGCTGTCGGTGCGCCCGCCGATATACCCGGCCGCGATTCCATAGAAGGTGCCAACGATCAGTGCGGTCGCCGCCCCGATCAGCCCCACCAGCAACGAGGTCGTCGTTGCCTGAATGACCCGGCTGTAGAGGTCGCGCCCCAAATCATCGACCCCGAAAAAGTGCCCGGTCTCGACGGATGGCATACCCATGCCCCGCACGTCACCCATGACGTTCCAGTCGATCTCCTCGTTGTTCCACACGGCGAAATACGGGCCGATGATCGTGAACAAAACGATTAACGCCAGAATGAACACACTGGCCATCGCGGCTTTGTTGCGGACAAACCGCATCCGCGCGTCCTGCCAGAGCGAGCGCCCCTGAATGACCGTGTAATCTGTGACATCTTCGGCCAATTGGGCGGCTTTTTGTGATTTTCCAAGCATTGCCAGCCCCTCAGTAGCGGATTTTCGGATCGAACCAGGCATAAGCCAGGTCGGTCAGCAGGTTCACGATGACGGTCAGCGCGCCGTAAAGGATCGTAACCCCCAGCAGCACTGCGTAATCCCGCGACAGGGCCGAGCCGACATAAGCCTGCCCCAGACCGCCGGTCGAGAAATAGATGTCCACGAAAACCGACCCGGTCAGCACATAGACAAAGACCGGTCCCAGATAGGACACGACGGGCAGCAGCGTGGGCTTTAACGCATGTCGCCAGATCACGGTTCTGGTTGGTAGGCCCTTGGCGCGCGCTGTGCGGATGAAGTTCGAGTTCAGTACCTCGAGCATCGACGACCGCGTAATCCGCGCGATCGACCCCATGTAGGAGGTCGCCAGCGCAATCACAGGCATGATCAGGTATTGCCATTGACCACCGTTCCAGCCACCACCAGGCAGCCATCCCAACCAAAGTGTGAAGGTCAGGATCAGGATCGGGCCCATGATGAAGTTCGGCAGCGCCTGCGCAGCGATCCCGAGACCGACGGCGAAATAGTCAATCCAGCTGTTGTGCTTGATTGCCGCGGCGATCCCCAGCCCGACACCGATGACGGTCGCAACAAGGAAGGACAACGAGCCATAGGTCAGCGAGATTGGGAAACCTTGCGCGATGATGTCATTCACGTCCCGGTCCTTGAACTTGAAGGACGGGCCGAAGTCGAAATGCACCACGATATTGTACAGATAGTCCCACAGCTGCTTCCACAGCGGCTGGTCCAGCCCGTAGCGCGCCTCGATATTGGCCAGTACCGCCGGCGGCAAAGGCCGCTCTGACGTGAAGGGCCCGCCGGGCGCAAAGTGCATCAGAAAGAAACAGGCGACGATCAACAACAGGATCGTCGGAACGGCAACCAGCAATCGCCGGATGATATAGGCAAGCATTTCATGCCCCCATTATTGGCCTTGCCCCGATGAGAAACTCGGGGCAAAGCGTGTTTTAAGGATGATTATTCGGCGCGTTTGTAGAGGTCTTTGGAATACCAGTTCTGCTCTACGTTTTTGACCGGCCAGTTTCCGACATCGCTGTCCATCATGTAGACGCCAGCGTAGTGATAGATCGGAATAACCGGGGTCTCTTGCGCGATGATCCGTTCAACCTCGGTGTACAGAGGGGCCGGGTCATCTGAGGATTTCGCCTCGGCCAGCAGTTCGTCAACGCGTGCGTTGTTGTACTTGCCGTCGTTGTAACCGGAATCCGATTGAAGCAGATCGAGGAAGGTCGAGGCTTCGTTGTAGTCGCCACACCAGGCGCCGCGGGCCAGATCGAAGTTCTGGTTGCCGCGCTCTTCCAGGAACACTTTCCATTCCATGTTGGCCAGCTCGACCTGAACGCCAAGCTTCTGCTTCCACATCTGGCTGAGGGCCACGGCCACTTTCTTGTGTGCTTCGTCGGTGTTGTAGACCATTTCAAAGCTCAGCGGATTGTCCGGGCCATACCCGGCCTCGGCCAGCAATTCCTTGGCCAACTCGTCGCGCTCGGCCTGAGTCATCGAGGCCATTTCGACGGCAGGGACGGTGAAACCGGCGGTTGCTTCGGGAACGAATGTGTATGCGGGCGGCTCGCCACCTGCCTTGACGTTCTTGGTGATGATGTCGCGGTCAACGGCCAGCGACAGGGCCTGACGAACCTTGGGGTCCTTGAATTCTTCGGGGCCACCTTCGGACAGGTTGAAGGTGTAATAATAGTTACAAAGACGTGGGAAGCTGATGGCTTCTTCGGGGTTCTCTTTCTGCAGGCGGGGGAATTGGCCTGCGGGAACTTCGGTGCGATCCAGCTCACCGGCCAGATAGCGGGTCAGGGCGACGTTTTCGTCGTTGATGACCAGCGCCACGACCTTGTCGATGATGGTGTTGTCGTTGTCCCAGTACATCTCGTTGCGCTCACGGACCGAGCGCTCCTGCGGCAGGTGCTCGGTCAGCACATAGGCACCGTTCGAGACAATGTTCTCTGGCTTTGTCCAGGCGTCGCCGAACTCTTCGATGACTTTCTGTGGGGCGGGGAAGGTGGTCGAATGCGTGGTCATCTGCGCGAAATACGGCAGCGGTGCACTCAGCTTGACTTCAAGCGTTTTGTCGTCGATTGCGGTCACGCCCAGCTCATCCACCGGTTTTTCGCCTGCAATGATTTCCGATGCGTTCTCGATCGACATCAGTTCCATGAACCAGGCATAAGGCGAGGACAGAGCGGGATCGACTGCGCGTTTCCAGGCAAAGACAAAATCACTGGCGGTCACCGGGTCTCCGTTGGACCACTTGGCGTCATCGCGCAGGGTAAAGGTGTAAACGTCCTTGGTATCGTTGGTGGTGTAACCAGTGGCAACGCCGGGAATCAGATTTCCGTCTGCGTCCTGGTTCATCAGACCCTCGAACAGGTCGCGGACGATTTCAGCGCCCGTTACGTCTTCGACCACCTGTGGATCGACCGAGCTGTGTTCATCCAGAATGCGATAGGTAAAGGTCTGGTCATCCGCCAGCGCCTCGCCGGTTTCAGGATGGGTACCGGCGGCAAAGGCGGCGCCGGTGATCATGGTCGAGGTCAACAGCCCCGCCAGAGAAGTCCGAATGTACTTGTTCATTTTGTTCTACTCCCATTTTTGGCGGTACGGCGACCGCATCCATTCAGGATGGTCGCTGACCGCTATGTTTGTCCGACCCAGAAAGACCGCCACTGGTTCAAGGAATACTCTGTCAGATCGCAAGGAACACCGCGTCGCAGTCTTTCAGTTTGAAGTCGGGAACGTGTTTGCGAAAGTCGCCTTTCACTGCCGCCGAAGGTGGCACTATTTCAAAAAAGGATAAAGCCTTTGCCTGAAAAATAGGCAACCATAGGTGGATTGTGAATGAAACCCGGGTCGGTTCCGAAATATAATAATGAAACCTCCGCGGTTCTTAACACTTTTGTGAAGGTCGCGATATTCGCTGACCCCCAAGAAAGGCGTTTTGCCGACACGGTGACGTTAGGGACAGTGCGAATCGCTACGGTTTCAGGGCCGCTTTCATACTGGTTTCGGGAAAGCAGGTGGGCGCGCGACCTGTGGTCTGCTGCCAGCGCCCGATCGAACGGCGGGTTTTGAAGCCAGGCAACCCGTCTGCGCCTCCGACATCATGGCCCTGGTGTTCCAGAGCCCTCTGCATGGCGGCTACGTCAGACCGGTACAGAGTGCCGACCTTGCCCCACCGCGCCTTGAAATCCCCGACGCCATATTGAATGCGGTCGCCGACGTGACCGACGAACAGCGCATAGAGATCGCTTTTGTTGTAGTCCTTCAGAACATAGAAATTCGGCGTGACGATGAAGGCAGGGCCATTGCGCCCTGCGGGCATCATCAGGAATCCTTCGCCCGCCAGTTCATGGTTCGGAAACGGTTTGCCAGACACGCGGGTTATGCCCATCGCGGCCCAGTCCTGAATGGGCTTGCCCTGATCCGGCCCTTCCATGGCGCAGGAAACCGAGGGCGGGACGGTCACTTCGAACCCCCAGTCGCGCCCGGCGATCCAGCCGTGTTGGGACAGAAAATTCCCGATTGATGCGATGGTATCCTCAGTTGAGGCCCAGATATCGGATCGCCCGTCACCGTTGCCATCCGCCGCATAGGTCAGAAAGTTCGAGGGCATGAACTGCGGTTGGCCCAAAGCGCCGGCCCAGCTGCTCTTCAATGTGCCGGGCGGGGCGTGCCCGGCTTCGGCAATTTGCAAAGCGGCGATCAGTTCGTCGGTGAAATACGGGGCACGGGTGCTCATGAAGCCCTTGGTACCCAGCACCTGAAATGCGTTATGACGAATGGGGACCTGACCATATCCGCTCTCGCGGCCCCAGATGGCCAGGATGATGCGGCCGGGCACGCCAGTCTCTGCCTCGATGCGCGTCAGAGCCGCCGCGTGGCGGCGTGCCATCTGTCGACCTGTGGCAGTTGCTCCTTGCACGGAGCCTGCGTTGAAATAGCGCCCGGGCGAGCCGAATTCGGCCTGTTTTTGTTGTTTCGGCGTTTGCGCCGTCTGGCCCGGCGGTACAAGGTCCGGCAGCTTCCAGTTAAGCGTCACCCCGTCAAAGGCCCGCTTCATGGTGTTGCGTGAGACGCCTTTGGCCTTGGCTAGCGGCCAGACTGTGTTTTGCAGCCAAGCTTGGAATTGCCGTTCGACCGCTGCGCGATCCTGCGCGTATGCACCCGTCGACAGGCACCAGAGACTGAGAGCGATTAATATCCGACGCATCATCAAAATGTCTCGCCCGATCGAGTAGCTTAGTCAACAGTGGTATTCGTTTCGATTGGGTTCGCGTAATGGTCTGGTTGACCAGGTCACGCCTGACACAATTGCCAGTTTCAGAAAAAACCTTGAGAAAATTCCTGACTCTGCCGATAGTTGGCCGAAACGAAGGCGCAAGAGGACAATCAGGCGTGGCGGTACTCAGACCTTCAAAACTCGCAGTGCTGCTTGTGGTCGCTTTAGCGGTGGCTTCAGTGCAGACGGCGTGGGCGAGTGGCAGTTTTATGGACCCTCAGGGCCCGATAGCCGCGATTCAGAAAACCCATCTGTTGCGGGCAACCGTTCTGATCATGGTAGCCGTGCTTCCGGTTCTGGTTCTGGTGCCGTTGATTGCCTTACGGTATCGGCGACGCAAAGGGGGTACAGCCGCGTATCGGCCAAAATGGGACTTTTCCGCCAAGCTGGAATTCGTCATGTGGGGCGTGCCTGTGGTGATCGTGGCACTGTTGTCTTTCTACCTGTGGAAAGCGACGCATCGACTGGACCCTTATTCGGCCACTTTCGGCGAAACTCCCGCGCTGAACGTGCAAGTCGTCGGTCTCGATTGGAAATGGCTGTTTATTTATCCCGACCTCGGTATTGCAACCGTGGGCGAGTTGGGAATTCCGGTTAAACAGCAGGTGGCGATGACGTTGACCACGGACACGGTCATGCAGTCGTTCATGATCCCGGCTTTGGCTGGTCAGATTTACGCGATGCCCGGAATGACGACAAAACTTCATCTTGTGGCAGATACGCCTAAGACGATGCAGGGTGAAAACACGCAATATAATGGTCGTGGTTTCACCAAGCAAAAGTTTCTGACCCAGGCAATGCAACCTCAAGATTTCACGGCCTGGGTTGAAAGCGTCCGCGCCAATGGCATCCCGTTGACTCAGGACACGTATCGGACGCTGGCCATGCGCTCGGATCGGGATGAGGTACAGGCGGCATTGGGAACCGCCCTCATGCCGCTCAACGCTTTGTATTTCACGCTGGAGGAGGGCGATCTGTTTCAGTCCATTCTGCATCGTTACCACGGCGGGCAACCTCTGCCAGTGGATCAACAGCCGGGAACGGTTGAATTCGGACAGGAGGCCGCGCAATGACCGATACCGGGTTCTTTGGCCGCCTGAACTGGGACGCGTTTCCGATTGCCGGTCTGATTCAAACGCCCAACACCAACGAAATCGTGGCGAACGCGGCCGCTGGCATTGTTGTCGTCGGCGTGATCGCCGTGGTCGGATTGCTCACGTGGTTCCGCCTGTGGGGGCCGCTATGGCGCGACTGGCTGACCAGCGCTGACCACAAGAAGATCGGCATCATGTATATTGTCTTTGCTATTGTCATGCTGGCGCGGGGCGTGCTGGAAGGAGTGGTCATGCGCGCCCAGCAAGCGGCTGGACCAGGCCCTGGGTTCCTCGAGGCCGAACATTTTGCCGAGCTGTTCAGCACCCATGGCACAATTATGGTGTTCTTTGTGGCGGTGCCCTTTGTGTTTGGGGTAGCGAACTATCTGGTGCCGCTGATGATCGGCGCGCGCGATGTGGCCTTTCCGGTGATGAACCAGATCAGCCTCGGCCTGACCGTCTCGGCGGGCATGATGCTGATGGTGTCGCTAGTGGTGGGAGAGTTCTCGACCGGAGGCTGGACGGCCTATCCACCCTATACCGGCGCGGCGTTCAATCCCGGGGTTGGGCCGGATTATTGGATCTGGGCCATCGTTGTCTCGGGCATCGGCACCACGCTGACGGGGATCAACTTTGCGGTCACAATCTATAAGCTGCGGGCGCCGGGGATGAAGTTCATGCGGCTGCCGATGTATTGCTGGACGATCATCAGCAGTTCGATCCTGATCATCTTTGCCATGCCGCCACTTGGTGTGGCGGCGCTGATGCTGGCAGCAGATCGATATCTGGATTTTCACTTTTTCACCAATGACCTTGGCGGCAACATGATGAACTACGCCAACCTGTTCTGGCTGTTCGGCCACCCGGAGGTCTATCTGTTGGTTCTGCCCGCCTATGGCATCTACTCCGAAGTCTTCGCCACCTTTTCTGCCAAGCGGCTCTACGGATATAACTCGCTGGTCATTGCCACAATGTGTATTGCGGTTTTGTCCTTTACCGTTTGGCTGCACCACTTCTTCACCATGGGCCAAAGCGCATTGATCAATGCGGTGTTTGGTGTGGCGACGATGTTGATCGCTATTCCGACCGGGGTGAAGGTTTATGACTGGATGGCCACTCTGTATCGGGGCCGCATCCGGTTTTCCGTCCCAATGCTTTATGGCCTGGCCTTCCTGATGCTGTTTGTCATCGGCGGTTTGTCGGGCGTGATCCTAGCCAATCCCACAGTTGACTATCAGGTTCACAACACTTTGTTCCTGGTGGCGCATTTTCACAACGCGCTGCTGCCGGGGGTACTGTTTGGCTTGCTGGCGGCCTATAACTACTGGTTCCCCAAGGCCTTCGGGTTCCGCCTGAACGAGTTTTGGGGCCGGGTTTCGGTCGTGTGCTGGACGGTCGGATTCCTGCTGACTTTCATGCCGCTCTATTTCGTGGGTCTGATGGGGATGCCGCGCCGGTCCTTCAGTTACAGCGACGCCTCGTTCCACCCCTACATGCTCGTCGCGATTGTCGGTGCTTTGATTATCACCTGCGGGCTGCTGTCCATCCTTGTCCAACTGTGGGTCAGCATACGGGATCGCGAGAAAACCCGCGCCCCTGTTGGCGACCCATGGGACGGGCGCACGCTGGAATGGTCGATCCCGTCACCGCCGCCGCCATATAACTTTGCCATCATCCCACAGGTGACCGACCGCGATAACTTCGCCGCGGCCAAGGAGCGGGGCGAGGCCTACCCCAGTCCCGACGCCTATGAGGACATCTCGATGCCGCGCAATACCGCGATCGGGTTTACCTTATGTGTACTCAGCGGTGTCTGGATGTTCGCGCTGGTCTGGTGGATCTGGTGGCTGGCGGCCTTGATGGCGGTTCTGATGCTTGCGGCCTTGATTGCCTGGACCTTCAATACCGACTTTGAAGAGGTCATCCCTGCCGAAGAGGTGCGTAAACAGCACGAAGCCTGGCTCGATCTGGTGCGCAACTCCAAACCTGTAGACCGCGACCATGAAACAGCTCCGGAGAACCGCGGCCTTGCCCGCCCCGATCTGGAGGTCGCGACATGAAGCGAGCGCCCACCCACAGCTATCCCGGCCTGAACCTAGGGCGGCGCCATGAAAGTGCCCACCAGGCCACCGAGGTCGTCACCTTCGGATTCTGGGTCTTTCTGATGAGTGACCTGGTCTATTTCGGCCTGATGTTCGCGATCTACATCACCATGATCGACGCGCAGGCAGGCGGGCCGGGTCCGCATGAGCTGTTTGATCTGTACAGCATCTTTGCCCAGACGCTGATCTTGCTGACCAGCAGCCTGACCGTGGGACTGGCGATGCTGGCGTTGAAGTATAACTTGCCAAGATGGCGGATCGTATTCTGGTTCTGCGTGACACTGGTCCTGGGCCTCAGCTTTCTGGTGCTGGAAATCCGTGACTTCATGGCCATGGCTGAAAAGGGCGGCATCCCTCAGCGCAGCGGGTTCCTGTCCGCGTTTTATGGATTGGTGCCGCTGCACGGGTTGCACGTCGCTGCAGGCTGTTTGTGGCTGATCGTGCTGGGAATCCAGTTGCGGCTGTTTGGTCTGACCGACTTGTTGATGTCGCGCGTGGTGCGGCTGGCGCTGTTCTGGCACTTCCTGGACCTGATCTGGATCGGCATCATCACCATCGTTTATTTCGGAGGGCTGACCTATGGATAAGCGTAGCGAGATGCACCGGCGCGAGCGTCGGCGGTATGTCATCGGTTATGGCGGCTCGCTTTTGCTAACGGCGGCGGTGTTTTTGATCGCCTACAAATACGGCATTGAAACCAAGGGGGTTTACCTCTCGATCGCATTACTGGGGCTGGCACAACTGATTGTGCAACTGGTCTATTTCCTGCATATCGACCGCCGCCGCAGCAGCCGCGAAGACCTTGATCTGATCCTGTTTTCCACACTGGTTCTGTTGATCATCATCCTTGGGACCGTCTGGATCATGGGCAATCTGGCGGTGCGGATGCACACCTATCCGATGTAACGACCTGCAAGAGATCTAACGCATGAAACCCGTCAAAATTGCCGCTGTCGCAGCCATGTTGATCGCCATCGCCGCCGGGCTGTTTTTGTATTGGCGTCACGAGGAAAAGTATCCCTCGACCAAGGACGCTTATGTGGGCGCGAATATCATCAACGTGGCGGCGCAAGTGACCGGGCAAGTCGCCGAGGTACCCATCACCGACAACCAGCCGATCAAGGCGGGTGACTTGCTGTTCACGATCGACGACACCCAGTTCAAGGCGTCGGTAGATCAGGCGCAGGCTGATCTGGACAGTTCGCTTCAACAGGCCCAATCCTATTCCAATCAGATCACCGCGGCTGAGGCGGCGGTTCAGTCCTCTCAATCGGCCTTCAACACCGCCAAGAACAATTTTGAACGGTCCAAGGCGCTGTTTTCGGACGGCGATCTGGCGCAGGTTTCACTGGATCAGGCGACAACAGCGTTTGCCGAGGCCTCGGCCCGTCTGACCACAAGCCGATCCGAACTGTTGGCGCTGCAAAGCGGGCTCGCCGCGAAGCAGGACGAAGTTTTGTCTGCACGAGCGCAGCTTGAAATCGCACAGGCCGACCTGAACTGGACCAAGGTTTACGCCACAGCAGATGGCTGGATCGCCAACCTGACCCTTCGTCCGGGATCGGCCGTTTCGGCCAATGCGCCGCAGTTTTCCATCGTCGAATCCTCAGAATGGTGGGTGGATGCAAATTTCAAGGAAACCGCGCTGCCACGTATACGTCCGGGTCAACCCGTTACAGTTAAGGTTGATATGCTGCCGGGGGTGACGCTGACCGGCAAAGTGGCCTCGATCGGACGCGGGTCGGGGGACACGTTCTCGCTTTTGCCGTCCGAAAACTCCAGCGGGAACTGGGTTAAGGTGACCCGCCGGTTCCCGGTGCGCGTGGAGCTTGATCCGACCGATGTGCCGTTGCGTGTGGGCGGCAGCAGCAAAGTGACAGTGGACACCACAACGGATCAGTCTGGAAAATGAACGGTCTGGCGGCCAGCCGCGTCAATCCGGTGATTGTTATCGCCGTTGTGCTCAGCGCCATACTCGAGGTGTTGGACAGCACTATCGTCAACGTCGCACTGCCGCATATACAGGCCGCGTTCGGGGCTACGACCGATCAGGCGACGTGGATTCTGACCAGCTATATCGTTTCGGCTGTCGTCGTCATGCCTCTGACCGGCTTTGTCGCGCGCAGGGTTGGTCGTCGTCGGCTGATCCTGACGGCCATCACAGGCTTTACCACGATGTCTATCATGTGCGGCCTGTCCTGGAGCCTTGAGACCATCGTCTTCTTTCGCCTCGCGCAAGGCATGTTCGGCGCGTTTCTGATTCCGCTGTCTCAGTCCATCCTGTTTGATGCTTTCCCGCGTGAAAAACGCGGGCAGGCGATGGCTGTTTTTGGGCTAGGCGTCGTGGTGGCACCCGTGCTGGGGCCGACAGTCGGGGCACTTCTGACCGAGTATTTCTCGTGGCGGATGGTCTTTTTTGTCAACCTCCCGGTGGCGGCGATGGCATTGCTGCTGCTGGCGGGTGAGTTGCCTGAGGACGAAACCGAAGAGGTGCGGATCGATTGGGCAGGCCTTGCCCTTCTGGCAATTGGCATCGGGTGTCTGCAGTTCATCCTCGATCAGGGAGAGACCAAGGATTGGCTGTCATCAAGAGTCATTCAGGTGGCGCTGATCGCATCGGTTCTGGGTGCATTGGGGTTCGTCGTTCACGCACTGACAACCAAACGGCCGGTTGTTGATCTGCGGTTTTTTGCAGATCGCAACTTTGCCCTGTGCAATCTGGTTATCGCTGGTTTTGCCATCTCGCTGTTTGGCGGCATTGCGATCTTGCCGACCTTTGTGCAGAACCTGCTGGATTATCCCGTTATCGCCTCAGGGCATTTGTTCATCCCGCGCGGTATAACGGCAGGGTTATCGATGGTTGTGACGGGCGCAGTGCTTGTGTCGCGGTTTGATCCGCGCTTTCTGGCCGGGTTGGGGATGCTTTTGACGGCCGTCAGCAATTTCATGATGGGCGCGCTGAACATGAATGCAGGGTTCTGGGAACTGGCCTGGCCGGGGGCCGTCAGTGGGTTGGGCATGGGGTTGGTTTTTGTTCCGATGTCGATTCTGGCCTTTGAAAGCATCTCGAAGTCCCGGCAAGACGAAGCTTCGGGCTTGTTCAACGTGACGCGTCAGTTGGGTTCATCGGTCGGGATTTCTCTGGTCGGCACTTGGGTGGTGCGTGGGTTGCAGACGAACACGGCTGTGCTGAGCCAGAACGTGACGCCCTACAACCCGGCAGCGCAGGCCTATTTGCAGCCGCTTGGTCTGACGCCCGAAAGTTCCGAAGGGGCTGCCATTCTGGGACAGGTGATCAGCCAGCAGGCCGAGCTGATTTCCTATCTGACCGTGTTCAACAATCTTGGTTTGCTGGCCTTGGCGACGATACCGCTGCTGTTTTTCTGTAAAGCACCGAAACCTGGCACTCAGGCTGCCGTTCCCGCGCATTAGCGCGTCAGTACCAGACCCAGCCACAGGGCAAACCAGCACAGGGCGAGGCTCAGCAGAATATTTCCTGCACCCAGCACAATTGTCCGTTCCCTCCGCAGTTCCAGTGATTGATAAGCAAAGCTGGAAAATGTGGTGAAACCACCGCAGAAGCCGAAAACCAGCCGTCTTTCTTCTTCGCCCAGATCGACCGGCCCGCCTAGGTATCCGATCCAAAGACCCAATAGCAGGCTGCCTAAGACGTTCACGATCAGGGTTGCAAGGGGCAGGTCATGATGGACCCGCAAGGCGATCCAGTGCCGCAGTACCGCGCCCAGTCCGCCCCCCAGCCCGAACATGGCGTGAAGGTAAAGCGCGCTCATCCTGCGGACCTCGGGCTGTGAAGCCGTCGTCCGATGGCCTCGCCCAGAATGGCAGCGGCAAGGCCGACGGCAATTTCAAGCGAGGCGGCCGAAATTGCATTCCAAATTTGCGTTTCAGCCATTCGTTCCAGTTCGGCCACGAAGGAGGAAAACGTCGACAACCCGCCGCAGAACCCCACCGCGCCCAAATGCAGCACATGCGCGTGGACCCGGTTCCGAACCGCATAGAGCCAGCCAAGAACGAAACAGGCCACGACATTGATGCCGAAAGTCGCGGTCAATAACGGTGCGCCAGGGATCTGGGCCGAGAAAGCCTCGCGCAGCAGCGACCCCGCAGCGCCGCCCACGAAGACGGCGATGAACATGATTGCCGTGGTCCGGATGGCGGGTCGGGTTTGTGTCACGGCCGGTTATCCTGCCCAAGTTAATCTCTGTTTTGGCATACCTATTGCTGCAAGGGTGATCAACTGTGGCCAACCCCTCTGCCTGCCTCACAAAACCGCCCGATCGCGTGAGGCTGGGTACAATCGCTTGCAATCAAACGCCGATTTGATCCACGGTTGTTACAACGTTGATTTGGCGGCACGTTAGGAGAGCACGAAATGGTTGTACGCAGACTTTACTATTTTCTTAGTTACGTGTGCCTGCCTCTGACCTTGCTGTGGGGTTTTTTTTGGCCGCCAGCGCATTGGTTGCTCATCATCCTGATCCCCTATGCCGTGGTTGGCCTGTATGACATGCTGACCACCAAGCACAATGTGCTAAACAATTACCCGGTTCTGGGCCATTTCCGGTACATGCTGGAATTCGTCAGCCCGGAAATCCGGCAGTACTTCGTGGAGACCAACGAAAGCGGTCGCCCCTACAACCGGATCGTTCGCAGCCTGATCTATTCGCGCGCCAAAGGGCAGGTCGACACTCAGGCCTTTGGCACCCAATACGATATCCTTTCCGTGGGCTATCAACGGGCCAATCACTCGCTTGCCCCCAAGGAGGTTCCGGAAAGCGAAGAGAGGATTATTCTGGGTGGCCCGCAATGCAGCCAACCCTACAGTGCGTCTCGTCTGAACGTGTCGGCCATGAGCTTTGGTGCGCTCAGCGCAAATGCGATCCGGGCTTTGAACGGCGGGGCCAAAGACGGTTCTTTCGCACATAACACAGGTGAGGGCGGCCTGTCCCCGCATCATCTGGCCGAAGGGGGCGATATCATCTGGCAGATTGGCACAGGATATTTCGGATGCCGCACGCCTGAAGGGGGGTTCGACAAGGACCTGTTCGCCGAAAAGGCAAAGAAGGATGTGGTCAAGGCGATTGAGATCAAATTGTCCCAAGGCGCGAAACCCTCCCACGGTGGGGTGCTGCCTGCGGCCAAAGTAGATAAAGAAATCGCGGAAATCCGCGGCGTGCCCGAGCATCAGGACGTTATTTCTCCGCCCATCCACTCGGCCTTTGAAGGTCCAACCGGCCTGTTGCGTTTCGTGCAACACCTGAGAGAGATGTCGGACGGTAAGCCCATTGGGTTCAAGCTGTGTATCGGTAGGCCGTCCGAGTTCATGGCAATCTGCAAGGCGATGCTGGAAACCGGTATCCTGCCCGATTTCATCACCATCGACGGGGCTGAAGGGGGCACCGGTGCAGCCCCGGTTGAATTCACCAACCGACTCGGCATGCCGCTGAACGAGGCGTTGATTTTCGTCAACAACTGCCTGCGTGGTGTAGGGTTGCGCGACAAGATCCGGATCATTTGTTCGGGCAAGGTCGCCACCGGCTATGACATGGTTGAGAAATTCGCTCTTGGTGCGGATATGTGCAATGCGGCGCGGGCGATGATGTTTGCGGTGGGCTGTATTCAGGCGTTGCACTGCAACACCAACCGCTGCCCTTCGGGCGTGGCGACGCAGGACCCGATCCGTGGGCGGGCTGTGCATGTGCCGCAAAAACGCAAACGGGTGCATCGCTTTCACGACGCCACGTTGGAGAGTTTTCGAGAGCTTCTGGGTGCGATGGGTAAGGAAAAGGTCTCGGAGTTGCGCCCGGACGATATCCGCCGCCGTACGGCGGATGAAAGGGAATGGACCTACGCCGAACTGTACACGTTCATTGACGAAGGGGTCTTGCTGACAGATTCGATCCCGGATGAGTTTGCAGCGGATTGGAAAATAGCCTCGGCGGATCATTTCTGATTATTTTTTGCCCGGCCGCCAAGAATTGACCTTTTTGATCCGTCTTACCCATCGTGATGCGCATGACAACTTCGGACGAGGATTTGGCCAAAGCCGCAACAAAAGGGGACGCTGACGCGTTTGCTGCCCTGTTGGCGCGGCATTACGACCGGATTTTTCGCCTGTCCTTTCGCCTTGCCGGGCGTGCCGATCAGGCAGAGGATCTAACGCAGGATATCTGCGCGGCCCTGCCCGCCAAGATTGCCGGATTCCGTGCACAGGCCAAATTTACCACCTGGCTTTACAGGGTCGTCGTGAACGCCGCCGAGGACGCGCGTCGCCGTCAGGCCAGCCACAGTCGTGCTGCTGCAGGGTGGGGCGATGTCGAACAGATGCGCCGGGCCGAGGCTGCGGAAACCGCCGAAGCCGTCGATTGGCTGCAGCGGGCCATGCGATCGCTGCCGCAGGACCTGCAGGATACGCTGGCCCTGACGCTGGAAGATGAGATGACCCATGCCGAAGCCGCCGAAGTGCTGGGCGTGTCCGAGGGCACTGTGTCCTGGCGCATGTCGGACATCCGCAAGCGCCTGCGAGCACTGCGGCAAGAGGAGCTGGCTCAATGACAGATGATCTAGAAAACCTCAAAACGCTGATGCATGCCGCTACGCCCACGCCGGACGCGCGGCGGCGGGCGGAAAATATGGAACAGGCGAAAAAAACTTTTACCCGCGCCCAAGGATCGCGCGACGCCATGCGTCCGACTGTCAAGCGAGGCCTGATGGCCCGCGTGACAGAAGGAGCGAAATCCATGTTGAATGCCCTCTCGCATCGCGGTGCTTTGACCGCGACAACCGCCGTCGCCGCTGTGGCTCTGATTGTGATCCTGCCGCAGACACGGGATTATGTGGTGAACCCGACTTCTTGGACCGAAAGCCGCCGGGCCGAGGCGCCGGTTCAAACGGCGGAAGCGGATCAGGAAGTAGCGGTCGAAAGCGATCTTTTGCAGGACGGCCTGGCGGAACCAGTTTTTGATACGCCAGCGGTGATTGATGAATCTACTCCGGCACAACCGCTTCCCCAAGACTTAAACAAACGGAAAGCGAATGGTTTGGGTGCCACCGCAGAGCCTATGGCGAGTGCGGGATTGTTCGGCGGCACAACGTCAATTGCGCCTTCGCCTGTTCAGGATGATCGTTATGTAGCCCCCGAACAGAATACCGAAGTTTTCGCCAATGCCGATACCAACCCGCTGAAAGTCACGGCGGAAGACCCGGTGTCGACCTTCTCGATAGACCTTGATACGGCCTCTTACTCGATTGTCCGGTCGTCGCTGATGCACGGCCAGTTGCCGCAGAAAGATGCGGTGCGGGTGGAAGAGATGGTGAACTACTTCCCGTACAACTACCCCGCGCCCGAAGGAGACGCGCCGTTCCGGCCGACCATAACCGTTTCACCAACGCCTTGGAACAACGGTACACAACTGGTTCATATTGGCATTCAGGGCGCGCTTCCGCAGATTGAGAACCGCCCGCCGCTGAACCTGGTCTTTTTGATCGACACCTCCGGGTCGATGCACAACGCGAACAAACTGCCGTTGCTGAAACAATCCTTCCGGCTGTTGCTGTCGGAACTGCGGCCCGAGGATCAGGTTTCGATCGTCACCTATGCGGGCAGCGCCGGACAGGTGTTGGAGCCGACAGCGGCGTCGGAGAAAAACCAAATCCTGTCAACGCTGGATCAGTTGGAGGCGGGTGGCTCGACGGCTGGACAGGCCGGGTTGCAACAAGCCTATCAGGTGGCGGAAGGCATGGCTGAAGATGGTGAAGTAACCCGCGTCGTTCTGGCCACCGATGGGGATTTCAATGTCGGCTTGTCGGACCCCGAGGCCCTGAAGGATTTTATTGCCCGTAAACGCGACAGTGGCACCTTTCTGAGTGTTCTGGGTTTTGGTCGCGGCAATCTGGACGACGCGACCATGCAGGCTCTGGCGCAGAACGGCAACGGGCAGGCGGCTTATATCGATACACTGGGTGAGGCGCGTAAAGTGCTGGTAGATCAGTTGACCGGAGTCCTGTTTCCGATTGCCAATGACGTCAAGATTCAGGTCGAATTTAATCCCGCGCAAATCGCCGAGTATCGCCTGATCGGATACGAAACCCGTGCCCTGCGGCGCGAAGATTTTTCCAACGACAAGGTGGATGCGGGGGATATCGGCGCTGGCCATACCGTGACCGCGATCTACGAGGTAACGCCCGTCGGCTCGGATGCAATCCGAAATGGTCCGTTGCGCTATGCCGAACAACCGGCAGCCGATGGGACCGACGAAATCGGGTTCTTCAAGATGCGTTACAAACAGCCCGGTGCGACCGAAAGCCAGTTGATTGAGGAACCCATCCTGTCGGGGCAGGGACAGGCGTCCGGGGATGTCCGGTTCTCATATGCCATCGCGGGTTTTGGCCAGCTGCTGCGTGGCGGGGAGTATCTGGGTGGTTGGTCTTACGAGGATGCGATCGCGCTGGCTAATGGAGCCAAAGGTCAAGATCCGTTCGGCTACCGAGCCGAGGCCGTTACCCTGATGCGCCTGGCCGAAACGCTGGTGCAATAATACTAGCCACGGGCGCTGGCGTCCGTCAGCGCCCCGTTCACCGGACCCTAGAATTGTCGTGGAGTGTTGGCGGTGTGGGTGTTGATTCTACGCACGCTCCATTCCACTGCATCCCGCATGGTTTTGCCCAGAGCCTCATCAAAAGCCTTAACCAGATCCGGTGTCTGATCGCTGGCCGCGATCACGTATTCCTGAAACGAGTTCGAGGCGATTATCTTGTCTTCAAACTCGTCAATGATCTTAATGTTGATACGCACTTCCACCCTGATGGTTTGGTTGCCGTTAGCATCGCTGATTACTATTCCTTGAAATTCCCGCAGGTCAGGCACGATGACGTAATCCGCACGCAGTCCGACAGTTGATCGGCCAACTGCAGCGACTTTGCCGCTGTTTTCATAGCTTTCGACCAGCAGCGCCTGAACGATCAGCGGGGCCCGATCCACCCAGCGTGCGCGCGGCAGGTACTGAACCTGCAACGGCGTGGGTTGGATAGCGATCTGGTCGGTGTTGACTGCTGCGGTGGCGGTTGGCTCCTGTACAACAATCTGCCTTTGAATGCGCGGCAGCGAGGCAGAAAACGTGCTTTTAGGCGTCAGCAGGTAAAGGTCGTTTGGCTTGGAGGCTTGCCGGAGCGTCTCCAAACCTGTGCACCCCCCCAGCGACACAAGGGCAAAAACCACAATAAAAAGCCTGATCATTGACGAAACTCCGATGCCTGGGTTCCAAGTAGGAAGCGCGCTGGATCACGCTCGACCTTGTCCACCAGCCGGTCCAGGCTGATGACCAGTCGCTGTGATTCTTCTACAAAACGCGTGAACTGCGGCAGACCAACGCGCAGAAAGTCCGACAGCTGGCGGCGGTTGGCCTGCACGATTCCGTCAATGGTGCCCAAAAGCTCTGAGGCGGATTGGGAAGCGCTCAGGATATCGTTCGAGATATCGTCCAGCCGTTCGGTGACGTTTTTCACGGTCGAGGACACTTCGTTCGCAGCCGTGCGGATGTCGTTCATCACCGTGCCGATATCTTCGTTTATTACCTCGTTGGCCGAGTCGAATGCGCGTTCTGCCGAGGTCAGAGTACCTTTTGCGGTTTCCATCGCACCGGTAATTGAACCCAGTGTCTTGTTGGCGTTCAGGAAGGTTTCCGAGATCGTTGCCAGGGCCACGTCAGCCTCACCCGACAGGCCGTTTAGGTTTTCGGCCAAAGTCGTCACCCGTTCGATCAGCGGGCGGATATCCTGCTGAATGACACGGTCGGCAGTTTGGATAGTGGTCTTGGCGCTGTCCAAAGCCGCTGTGGCCGTTTCCGAGGCCGTTTTCACGCTGTTCAGTGTATCTGTGCCCGCCGTCAGAGTGCTTTCGGCAGTGTCGGCCAACTCGTCCAGCCGATCTGTAAAATCGCCAAGCTTCTTGGCCGCGCCGCCCAGATCCGATGACAGGTTCTCGAAATCTGTAAGGGTCTTGTTCAGTTTGCCCGACGCCGAAGCGACGTTGTCCAGAATGTCACTGACCGATTTGCGGTTTTTGTCATCGACCACGGCATTGAGGTTTTCAAGTAGGGTGACGGCCTCGTCCAGAACCTTGGGTGCGCCTTCGAACAAGGACTGGATTGCGCTGCGCTTGCTTTTAATCACGCTGTTTTCCGGCAATTTGGTGCCGGTGGATGACCCTCCGGTCAGTTCTACATAGCTGACGCCCGTCACGCCCAGAGATTGCAGTTGTGCGATTGTATCCTCGGTCACAGGGATATCAGCGTCTACCTCGAGTTTGACCCGCACTTTTGACGGATCCGTGTCGTCCAGTTGCAGAGAGATCACCTGCCCGACCGGTAGTCCGTTGTAGCTGACGCCACCTGCAGCCGACAGGCCCGAGACATTGTCGAACAGCACGTCATAATAGGCGTATTGCCGCGATACCTCGAATTTCGCAAGCCACAGGAAAAAGCCAAATGCGCCCAGAATACCCGCAAGGGTGAAGGCGCCGATCAGGATATAGTTCGCTCGGGTTTCCATGGTCTCTACCTGTCCTACCCCTTCTCTTGCGCCGCGCGCGCCCGGGGGCCGGTGAAGTATTCCTGCACCCAAGGATGATCGACTTTGGTCATATCTTCAATCGGTCCTTCAACCAGAACGCGTTTTTCCGCAAGAACCGCGATGCGGTCACAAATCGCGTAAAGGCTGTCCAGATCATGAGTGACCATGAAAACGGTTAATCCCAGGGCGTGCTGCAATTCACCGATCAACTCGTCATAGGCCGCAGCCCCAATCGGGTCCAACCCGGCAGTGGGTTCGTCCAGAAAAACGATCTCGGGGTCCAGCGCCAAAGCGCGGGCCAGGGCTGCGCGTTTGCGCATACCGCCGGAAAGTTCCGAAGGAAATTTGCCACAGCTCAGTTGGGGCAGGCCAACAAGGCTGATCTTCAGGCTGCCCAAGGCCTGCATTAGCTTTTCGCTGATCCCGGTATGCTCGCGCAGCGGCGCCATGACGTTCTGCAAAACGGTCAGCGAGGAAAACAGCGCGCCGTCCTGAAAGGCAACACCCCAGCGTTTTTCAATGCGTCGACGCTCCTCTTCGGGGCCGTTCAGCACATCGACGCCCAGCACCTCGATACTGCCGGCAGCAGGTTTGTTCAGCCCGACAATCGTCCGCAGCAGCACCGATTTACCAGTGCCCGATCCGCCGACGATACCCAGCACCTCGCCGCGCCAGACATCCAGGTTGAGGTTCTGATGCACCACCTGCGGCCCGAACCGATTGGTCAGGTTGCGGACGCGGATCACCGCCTCACGCTGGGCGTTGGTGTCCGAGGTCTGTTCCAGCACGGTCCCGTCCATGTCAGACGTCCAGCACCGAGAAAAAGATCGAGAACAGTGCGTCTAACGCGATGACCAAGAAGATGGCTTGAACCACCGAGGCGGTTGTTCTCTGGCCGACGCTCTGGGCCGATCCCTTGACCTGCATCGCCTGCCAGCAGGCGATAACGCCGATTACCAGCGCAAAGAACGGGGCCTTGATCATGCCGATGGCAAAGTGCCAGATACCTGTGCTTTCCTTCAAACGGGTCACGAACATGCCGGGGCTGATGTCAAGATCGATCCAGCTCATCAAGCCGCCACCCAAAAGGGCAGCCATATCGGCAATAAAACCAAGGATCGGCAGCATGATCAGCAGGGCAACGACCCGCGGGATCACCAGCACTTCGATCGGGTCCAGACCCAGCGTGCGCATGGCGTCGATCTCTTCCTGCACCTTCATCGAGCCGATCGATGCGGTGAAGGCCGACCCGGACCGGCCCGCAACGATGATGGCCGTCAGCAGAATGCCCAGTTCACGCAGCACCGAGATCGAGATCAGTTCGACAACAAAAATCTCGGCCCCGAATTGTTTCAGCTGGGTGGCGCCCTGAAATGCCAGCACGACGCCGATCAGAAACCCCATCAGGGCCACAATCGGGATCGCCTTGAACCCGACTTCTTCCATCTGCGACACCAGCGCCGCCCGACGCAGCCGCCATGGCATGAAAATGGTGCGGACAAGGCGATGCAGCGTCAGTCCCAGGAAACCAAGCATCGAGAGCGTGTCTTTCCATGCACCGACCGTGCGCTCACCAATGCTTGCGACCCAATCAACAAAACTACCGTGTTCGGCCTCGATACCCGGATCGTCGGGTATGTTTTTTGCTACGGTATCAAGTAGCGCGGAATGCGCGGGGCTTAGCCCTTCATACTTGACCTCGGCCCCAACGGTGCGCACCCGGTGCGCCAGGTCGGCAATCAGCCAAGCCCCACCTGTATCAAGAGCCTCGACCATGGACAGGTCAAAGGTGACCTTGCCAACCTGCGGCCTAATCGCCGCGAACGCCTTTTCCACCTTTTCCAGAGATTGGGTCAGCATTTCGCCCGAAATACGCAAGCAGACGCCGTCGGCGTCGTGATCCGAATGTATCATGGGTTGCGTCATGGCGATATGTGATGTGAAACCGCGTTGTCCTGCAACGGATTTTTGCGCCTCACCGGGATTTGTCGCCGCACAATAGCAGTAGTGTGACAGTTTCGGATCGACCGGGCCTCGGCGCGATTGATCGCATATATCAAGCCTGCTTTTCGTTTAAGTTGAGTTTTTTATGCCTGATCAAAACCCCGCATCAGGAAGTGGTTGCCCGAACGGGGGAACCGCGACAAAGATCACACCTGAAATGCTTCGGTGGAATCAGGTTAGGTCACATGCACAAACCCGGAAAAGTCCTGTTCATCATCATTGACCAGTTGCGGGCAGATTGTTTGAACGGAACCCTTGCGGCCCATGTCGATCTGCCGAACCTGCGCGCGTTCATGAATGAGGCCGTAACCTTTGACCGGCACTTTTCGGTGACCAACCCCTGCGGCCCGTCGCGCGCCTCGATCCTGACCGGTCAATACGCAATGAACCACAGGTCAATTCGCAACGGCACTCCCCTTCGGCACGATACGCCAAGCATCGCGAGCGAGATGCGTAAGGCCGGATACCTGCCCATGCTGTTCGGCTATACTGATACCTCTGCCGATCCGCGAGCCTTCGATCCGGGCGACCCGATCCTGAAGTCCTATGAAAACCCTATGGCAGGATTTCACGAAGTCATCGAAATGCGGTTGGAGGAGTCCTATCCCTGGCAGTCGTACCTGATGCAGAAGGGGTACGAGTTCGAGAAATACTGGGATGTCTACAAGCCGGTTTCTCCAAACGGTGGTGCGCCGCGCCTGAACGATCCTGCCCTATATCGGGCCGAAGACAGCGACACAGCCTTTCTGACCGATGCGTTCCTGAGCAACATGGCGCCGTTCAAGGATCAGAACTGGTTCGCTCATCTGACCTATATCCGGCCACACCCGCCTCTGGTCGCGCCGTCCCCATACAATGATATGTACGATCCAGGGTCTTTGCCCCTGCCGACCGGGTTTGCAAATGTGGCCGACGAAAGCGCGATGCATCCTTTCTTTGGTCCCGCGATAGAGAAGCAATCAGCGAAAGACTTCGTCGAAGGGTTTGATACCCTGGACCCGACGCCCGAAAACGCGCGGATGTTGCGCTCGGTCTATCTGGGGCTGGCGACCGAGGTGGATTATCATGTCGGCCGTGTCATCCAATTCCTTAAGGATACCGGTCAATATGACGACACCCTTGTCGTGATCACTGCCGACCACGGAGAGATGCTGGGCGATCGCCACACCTGGGGCAAGATGACGGTTTATGACGCGGCCTATCACACGCCGCTATTCATCCGGATGCCTGGCAATCAGGATCAGGCGGGAACCGTGGTGACCGCGCCGACAGAGTCCATCGACATTACTCCTACGATACTCGACTGGGCGGGACTGCCGATTCCGAACGCGATGGATGGGCGGTCCCTGATGCCTTTACTGCAAGGAGAGGTCCCGGAGGATTGGCGCAGCTATTCGTTTAGCGAACTGGATTTCTCGGCCCCCGAAAAACTGAGCTTGTGGCAACAGCAGCTGGGTACCAGTAACAGCGACTCGTGTCTGGGCATCTTGCGGGACGAGCGGTTTACGCTGGTCGAGTTCGCCGCGGATTTGCCGCCGCTCCTGTTCGATCATCAGGGCAAAGGCGAAATGGAGAACGTTGCGAAAAACCCCGACTATGCCACGGACCTGGCGCGCCTGGGTCGGATGATGCTGCGGCATCGGATGCGTAACATGGATCACACGCTGTCCCTATGTTCCCTGACCTCGGACGGGGCGAAGACCAAACCGCGATATTGACCCAATCTGTCGCGTCCGTCCCCCCTACACCTGTGACAAATCCAATGTTACGCATGTCTTGAGGGGAGGGCGAATTTGGACATTACCGAACAGCACGTAAAAGAGATGACGACCGCCGGTCTGAACCTGATCGGGCAGGCGCTGTCGATCTACGACAGCCAGTTGCGGCTGGTTGTCAGTAACCGACCGTTTCAGGTGATGTTCGATTTGCCGGATGAACTGGTCCGACCCGGGGCGCAGTTCCGGGACACGATCCGCTATCTGGCAGCGCGTGGCGAATACGGCACGGATGCAGACGTCGAAGCCGCCGTGGAATTGCGGGTCCAACAGGCGCTGACCTTTGAGCCGCACTACATGGAACGTGTTCGGGCCGACGGGCGGGTGATTTCGGTCGAAGGAGCGCCGCTGCCCAAAGGCGGTTGGGTTTCGGTCTACACCGATATCACCAACACCAAACAAGCCGAGGCCCTGTTGCGGGCCCGGTCCGAGGAATTGTCGGGCCAGTTGCTGGACAGGGCCGAAGAGCTTTCTGCGACTAACCGAAAACTCGCCGCCACCAACGCCGCGCTGGAAGAGGCCAAGCGCCAGCTGACCGAGATCGAAGCCCGCACGCGCATGACCACCGAGATGATGCCGGCCCATATTGCCCATCTGGACCCGGATGGGCGGTATGACTATTCGAACCGGCGTCTCAGCTCGGTTATGCCGGGCCGCCCGTCTGAAATTCTGGGTATGCATATTTCCAATGCATTGGGCGCTGTGGCCTTCCTGCGTGTAGAACCGCATCTGCAAAAGGCCTATGGCGGCGAAGCCTCGGTGTTCGAATTTACCGAAGATCAGGATTCCCGCCGCATCCGCGTGTCGTTTTCTCCGGATGGCGAGGGCGGAGTCTATGTGATGTCGGTCGATATCACTGAGGAAACCCAGGCGCGTGTTGCCTTGCAGCAGACCCGGCGCCGGGCCATGGCGGCGCAGATGACCAGCGGGTTGGCGCATGATTTTTCAAACCTGCTGACGATCATTCTGGGAATGCAGTCGAGGCTGGAAAAGATGGACCTTTCCGCCGAGGCACATGAGTTGGTGTCCGCCACCCAGCAAACCGCCCGCCGCGGTGGTCAGTTGCTGAACAGGATTGCGGACATGACCGGTAACCGCACCTTTCAGCCAAAAGCAACCGATATGCGTGGCCTGCTGGAGGACCTGCGTGTTCTGGCCTCGCCCTCCCTGCCACGCGGTGTCGGGTTGTCGGTGGTCAACACCCTGCCCGACGAGGCGCTGATGCTGGACCCGGGGATGGTACAGGACGCGCTGCTGAACTTGGTTCTGAACGCACGCGACGCTTGCGGAGGGTTCGGTCAGATAACCATCAGTGCTCATAAGATCGGCGACATTTGGATCGAGATCGCGGTATCGGATACCGGCTCGGGTTTTTCCCAAGAAGGATTGGAAAAAGCGCTGAATCCGTTCTTTACCACCAAAGGCAGCAAGGGATCGGGCTTGGGTCTGCCCATGGTTTATGACACCGTGAAACTTGCCGGTGGCGACCTGAACCTCCGCAATACTCCTTCGGGCGCAACAGTGGCCATGCGTTTGCCCTATCGTCCGGCGCCGCCGATACAGGAAGGTTTAGTGCTGCTGGTCGAAGACAATGACGATCTGCGCTGGCAATTCCGGGATATGCTGGTCGAACTTGGGTTCTCGGTGATCGAGGCAACATCTGTTGACGAAGCGCTGGCGCTGACGGCGGATATTGACGATATCGTGTTTGTGTTGTCGGATATTCGGCTGGAAGGGCAGGGGACCGGTCTGGATTTGTTGGCACAGCTTAAACCCGCTTTGCCGTGCATTCTGATGACTTCATTGCCCCATTCCGACCCGCTGCACCGGCAGGCCCTGACACTGGCACCCGTGCTGAGCAAGCCCTTTACCCGAGCGCAACTGTCCGCCCTGATCCGAACCGAGGCTGCCTGATGACACAACCACTGGTCACGATTGTAGATGACGAGCCCGAAATCCGGCGCGTTCTGACTGACGCGCTGGAAGAGGCGGGTTTCCGCACTCAGAGCTTCGCCCGCGCGCGAGAATTCGAAGCTGCGCTGAAACGCGTGACGCCGGACGTTTGCCTTGTCGATCTTTCTTTGCCTGACACCGACGGCCTGGCGCTTGTTCACCGGCTGGCGCTGGAACAAGGGGCGGCGGTGATCATTATCTCGGGTCGGGCGCAGGTGCAGGATCGCGTTACCGGGCTGGAACTTGGGGCTGATGATTACATCACCAAACCGTTTGATCCTGCCGAGGTCGTCGCCCGTATCCGGGCAAGGCTACGTTCCCCGAGAACGCAGGTGTCGCAGTCGGATGTGGCGATTTTCAATGGCTGGACCGCGTATTTTGATCGTTACGTTCTTGAGGATGGTAGCGGAACAGAAATACCGTTTAGCCACGCGGAAGGCGAGGTTTTGCGGCTGTTTCTGGAAAGCCCCAAACGGCTGATTAGCCGGGCTCAGATGCAGGAAGCTCTGGGCGGTGCTGCAGGTGAGAGTTTCGACCGGGCCATGGATGTGCGTATATCCCGGCTTCGGACAAAACTGGGCGAAGACCCTAAAAATCCGCGCCTAATCAAGACGATCTATGGGGCAGGATATATTTTTCTAGGGGATGTCGAGTGGCAATAAAACGCCGATCAGGGTTTGGACGGAAGGTCGCCATTGTTGTCACAATAATGAAATAGGCAAGCAATTACATACTGTTATACGCGAACTGAACCAACAAGGGTTGCACCTGATGTCAACCGGGACACATCGACCTCAATATCTGCGCGCTGCCTATGGATTCTTGGCGCGGTCGCGCATAACTAACAACACCGCGTTCAATCGTCGCCTCAACGGCGCAGCTTGGGAACAAGGTAAGACCGCGACGCTGGCAGGTATCGGAACCGCTGAAGGTTTTGGAGAATAGAATGATCAAAAGAACCTGGGCCAATTGGAAGTCTAGTAATATTGGCCGCTTGCTGTTCGAAAGTCTCCGAAATCAGGGCTGGCTGTACGGGATCGCGATGGTGGCCATGGTTGGGGTCGCCGGAACAACGGCGGGTACCGCGTGGATGATGGAAAACATTGTCAACGCGATGACCGAGCCTGAAATGCGATCCAAGGTCGCACTGATCGCCGCCGCCGTTATTGGACTGTTTCTTGGCAAGGCGCTAGCTTCGTACATTCAGTCGATCTTTCTGGCGCGCGCAGGCAACCGCATTATTGCTGTTCAGCAAGAACGTCTCTACGCAAAGCTGATAAAACGCGGTGTCGGCTTTTTCTCACGTAATGAATCCTCGGGGCTGTTGCTGCGGGTTACGCAGGGTGCGCAGGCGGCCAGAAGGCTGGTAGACGTCGTCGTGACAAGCTTTGTTCGTGACTTGCTGACCCTGGTTGGTTTGGTATTCGTCATGATCTACCAGCAGCCAATGCTTTCAGTGCTGTTTTTCGTCGTCGGCCCGGTTGCGTTGGTCAGCGTGCGCATGTTGTTGAAACGTGTGAAAGCGATCATGCAATCCGAGATGATGGCATTGTCTGAAATCATCAGGGTTCTTCAGGAAACGTCGGGCGGGATCACAATCATCAAGGTTTTTGGCCTTGAAAACCATATGACGAACCGCATGAACGGGGCGATCAGGTCGGTAGAGGAACGGGCGAATTCGATTTCCAAGCTGCAGTCGATCGCCAGCCCCTTGATGGAGTTTCTGGCGGGTCTTGCGATCGCGGGTATTCTGGTAATAAGCACAATCGGCTTCGGAGACAGCGAGCCAACCTCGGCCGGTCAGTTGATGTCATTTATTACGGCTTTGCTGATGGCTTACGAGCCGGCAAAACGCCTGTCGAAGATGCGCGTAGTCATCGAGACCACGCTGGTTCCGATCAGCATGATGTTCGAACTTCTGGACGAAGAAGACCCCATGCGGGAAAGCCCCGATGCCAAAACCCTGGTTGCGGGGCCGGGTGAAATCCGTCTTAAGGACCTTACTTTCGGATATAAGAGGGGCACGCCGGTCATTTCGAATATGAACCTGACCTTTGAAGCCGGTAAGACAACGGCTCTGGTCGGCCAGTCCGGCGGTGGAAAATCGACGATCTTCGGTTTGATCATGCGGTTTTACGACCCCGATTCCGGGACTGTCGAGATTGATGATCAGGACTTGCAGGGCGTGACTTTTGCCTCACTACGTCAGAAGATATCTTATGTCGGCCAGGAAACTTTTTTGTTCTCGGCCTCGGTTTTGGATAATCTGAGGTTTGCGCGCCCGGATGCCACCAATGAAGAAGTGATGGAGGCAGCACGTGCTGCCCATGCGCATGACTTCATCAGCAAGTTGGAATATGGCTACGATACGCCGGTCGGAGAGAATGGTGCGTTTTTGTCCGGGGGACAAAAACAGCGGCTCGCCATCGCCCGCGCAATTCTGCGCAAATCGGAAATCCTGTTGCTGGACGAAGCCACCAGTGCCCTCGATGCGGAATCCGAGACGCTTGTAAAAAAGGCTTTGGACAGGCTGACCGAGAATGTAACGACCATTGTTATCGCCCACCGGCTGTCGACCGTGCTCGAGGCGGACAAAATCGTCGTCATTCAGGAGGGCGAAGTCCTTGAAGAAGGCAATCTTGAAACCCTGATCGAGAAGGACGGGGTGTTCCGTCAGTTGTTCGACCACCAGTTCAAACAACCGGTGTCCGAAAGGGTAACCTCTCCGCAATAGCGTTTGGGCGTCAGAGCGACCCGGTCGGCAGATGCAAGGCCTGTACCGATTGTAGAGGTACCTATTCTCGCAAAGCTCTGTCCTTGATTTTGACTACGGGCTGCAGCAGGTATTCGAATACCGTTTTGCGGCCCGAAAGGATATCGACTTCGGAAATCATACCGGGGATGATTTCGACGGCGACACCATCGGCATCCAGCATCGCATTGCTGGTTTCAATCTCCACGACGAAAACCTCCTCGTCATTTCGCTCGGGCCGGGTGATTGTGTCGGCACCGATACGAGTAATCTGGCCGTCCAGCGCACCATATCGGGCAAAATCATAGGCGGTGATCTTGACCTTGACAGACTGTCCGGCATGCAGGAATGCAATGTCTTCCGGTCGAACGTATGCTTCGACTAGCAGTGTGTCATTCAAGGGTACGATTTCAACAAGTTCCTCACCGCCGCGGGCCAACCCCCCAATTGTGCTGCGATGTACCCGGTTGACGATGCCACGCACCGGAGACCGCACCTGCGCCCTGTCGGCCCGATCCCGAAGTGCGGGCAAAACCGGCTGCAATGCCGCAAGTTCGGTGGTTGCCATCGCCAGATCGGTTAACGCGGCGCTGCGAAATCGGCTGCGGGTCGCGCGGATGCGGTCGTCTATCTCGTCCAAACCAGTCTTTAGCCTGTTGGTCACGGCAACAGCCCGGGTTTTCCGGCCTTCCCACTCGGCCATACCGCGGCGTAGCGTCAAAAGCGTTGTTGCGGGCTCCATCCGTTTTTCCACCAGAGGTTCCATCATCGCGCGCTCTTCCGCTAAAAGCCTGAGCGTTTCGTCGGCGGTGATCCGATCCACAAGGCCTTCTTCGTATTCCTGCTGCCTTTGTTGGCGTTGACGATCCAAGATGGAGATCTCTGCCTGAAGCTCGGTTTGCCGTCCCTTATACAATGCGGTCTCCGATCGCACGACTTCGGGCGCGCCTTTGATCAGGTCAGGTGAAAAACTCAGAGCACTACCGTCGATTTCCGCCTGCAATCGTTGCGTTCGCGCCATTAGGCCGAAGGCGCGCTGTTGTTCCTGACTGAATTGGCTGTCGATTTGAGTTGTGTCGAACTCCATCAACAACGTGCCCTTGTCGACCACCTGTCCTTCGCGAACTTTCAAAGACTGCAGAACTCCGGGTTCCGTGGCTTCGATCACCTGAATGTCAGCTGAGGGAACAATCCGCCCGTCCACACGGGTCACGTCATCCAACTCAGTCAGATGCGCCCAAAGGCCTAGTGCGATCAGGCACGAGGAGATCACTAGTAAAAGCAGGGATCCACGTATCGGTGAACGCCCGCGCATCTCGCGCGCGAGGGTGGCGAGGTCAGGATGTCGCGACATTCAGATGCCTCCCTGCCTTGCGGGCGTGTTGAGTGAGCATACTCTTGGGTCCGTCGGCGGCCACGCGTCCGCCTTCGATCACGATGACACGGTCCACCAATTCCAACAGGCTGGTGCGATGTGTGATGATGACCATCGTGGTGTCCTGCGTTGACTGCTTCAGACGACGGATCACCTCAGCTTCGGTTTTGACGTCCATCGCACTGGTCGGTTCATCCAACAGAAGAATCGGGGGCCGTCCAATCAAGGCCCTGGCAAGCGCAATGGCCTGTCTTTGTCCACCAGATAGACCTTCGCCGCGCTCGGCCAGTTTCAGATCGTAACCGTTGGGATGACGGGCGACAAAATCTTCAACTCCGGCTACCTTGCCTGCGCGGATCAGGTCCTGATCGCGCGGTCTGACAGTGCCGCTCCTTATGTTTTCGCGTACGGTCCCGGAAAACAGCCAGATGTCCTGCAATACGGACCCGACATTGCGACGCAGATCACCCGGATCAATTTGGCGAATATCCACGCCATCCAGCATCACCGATCCGGTTCGCGGCTCATATAGCCCAAGCAGCAGGCGCGAGATTGTGCTTTTTCCGGAACCAATCGGACCCAAAATCGCAACCTTTTCACCAGGCTCGATCGAGATTGACACCCCCGCCAATGTGTCCTCGGTGTGATCCGGATAGGCGAAGTGGACATTCTTGAATCTGATGCGCCCGTCGAAGCTGTTTCGGCTGATCCAGCTGTGCCCACGAGGTCTTTCGCTTTCGGCCTGCATCAGTGCGTTAAGGTTGCGATACGCGCTGCGGGCCTGGTTGACACGGGTCAGGGTCTGGGCAAGCTGTCCCAGAGGCGCCAGGGCACGCCCGGTCAACATCACTGAAGCAACCAGAGCCCCCATGCTTGCCTGACCATCCGTAATCAAAAACACGCCGTAGAAAACGATCAGAACCTGTGCCGCCTGCTGGGTGAACCCGGTCAGGTTCAGGGCGAACTGCGTCACCATACGGCTGCGTGCACCATGCGAGGATTGGCGTTCAATTGCGCTTTCCCAGCGGGTTCGCATTGGCCTGGCAGCTGCCGTGGTCTTGATCGTCTCAAGCCCCGAGACGGTTTCCACCAAAACAGATTGCTTGGACTGGCCATCGGAAAAGCTCTTCTCGGCCAGACGCGACAATACCGGCTGCACGGCCACCCCGGCCAGTAATACGATCGGAACCGCAAGGGCAGGGATCAGGGCCAGCGGCCCGCCGACCAGATGGATGACAAACACAAACAGCGCAATGAAAGGAAGGTCGACCAATGCAACCAGTGTTGCCGAGGTAAAGAACTCTCGCAGGGTTTCGAACTCGCGAACGGTGCTTGCCATGGCACCCGTAGATCCTGTGCGAGACTTCATGCGGATGTTCAGCACCTGGTCGAAAACGCGCCGCCCCATCTGCATGTCGGCCTTTTGTCCGGCGCGATCGATGAACCCGGCGCGCAACAGTTTCAAAAGAAAATCAAACCCCAGGGCAAGGGCGACACCCGCAGTTAGGGCTATCAGAGATTCTGTAGCTTCGTTTGGCAGTACGCGGTCATAGACGACCATAATGAAAATAGAGGTGGAAAGGCCCAGTAAATTCGCGAGCGCCGCGGCCAGGAGTACTTGCGTATAGGACCATTTGTTCGCCGCCATCGCCGACCAGAACCAATGATCGGATGCGGGAACCTCACAGCCCGGGACCTCGGCCCGATGGTTCCGACGAAACAGGATTGCGAATCCGGTATAAGTGCGGCTCAGTTTGTCCTGGGACACTTCGCCGATCCCGTCCCCGAGGTCTGGATCGAAAACCAGTAGATTACCGTCCCGTGTTCGACCGTGGAAAACAACGGCTTTGTCATCCTCCAGAATCAGCAGTGCAGGTGATAGGATTGTGTCAAAGTCCTGCAACCTGCGTTTGCCATACCCGGCTTGCAATCCAGCATTTTGCGCCACCTCAATGGCGTGGCGAAGGGTAAGTTCATCTGATGCGCCGGTTTGCACGGCGTGCAGGGCGGCCACTGTCAAGGGGCGGTCCAGTTGGGCTGCGACATGCAACAGACAAGCTTCGAGGGGAGTGAGTGAAGGCGTGCGTGAAATAGGCAGAAGCTGTGTCATAGGTCGTCGTCCCACTTCACCGTTGAGACACCCAGCAGATCGAGAATGTCACCGGTTAAACTCAGCGCAGCGTAGTTGGTCAGGAAAAAGTTCTGCTCGGCCAGGATCAACCTTTCCTGAGCGTTCACATAGTCTCTCTGTGCGTCAAGAATCTCAATCAGGCTGCGCCTGCCGATGGTGAACTGTTCGCGTGCCGCGGTAACACTTGCGGCGTTGGCTTGCACTGCAACGCGGGCTGCCTGCAGACGCACTGCGCCAGCTTGCTGGTCGGAGCGGACGAATTCCAACTCACGGCGAATGTCCCGGATAACCGAGTCCCGCGTGAACTCAGCCTCTTTGACCTGTGCTTCGGCCGCCGCGATTGCGGCCCGGCGTTGCCCCGTACTGTCGATTTCGTAGTTGAACGACAGATCCACGCCAAAATTCGCGTCGTCGCTGTCATCCCGATCGGCAAAAGCGGCGATTTCAACACCGGGCTGACGGCGCGCATGGGCGGCTGCCTGTTCTGCCTTTGCCGACAGCAGGGCTGCATCCGCCCGCCTGACCTGAGGGCTGTCCATCACGATCTGCGAGTCGGTTCGCGAAAGTTTAGGAGCCGTGACAGGTGACGGAAGTTCCCCGGGGGCTGAGCCAAAGTACTCACGATATTGGGCGTCTGCTCGGTCTAAACGCGCTTTGGCATCTGCCAGCCGCGTCTGTGCATCCGCCATCCGAGATCGTGCCGTCAGAACATCAGCATTTGATCCCGCGCCCTGCGCTGCGCGTTCCGTGATCTGACGCACCATATCTTCATGAACTGCGACATTTTGGGTCGAAATATCCAGAATTTTTCGCCGGTCCAGAACCACGACATAGGCCTCGATCGCCGACAGCGCCACCGCTGATGCCGTTTGCACCTGATCTCCACGGCTTTGCAACACGCGCGCCTTTGCTGCTGCCAGATCATTCGACGCAGCGCCACCGTCGTACACCAATTGCGAGATGCGCAGATACGGTGTGACATCGGCAATATTGGACTCTATGCGTTCAGAACGGGCGTTTACGCCAACGTTGAGCCGGGGCAGAAACGCTCCCTTGGCGGCATCTTCGTTGGCTGCGGCAATCTCCAGCCGTGTCGCACTTTGTGCCAGATCAGGGTTTGTTTCCACGGCGGCTCTGATCCGCTGGCCAAAGGCGCTCCGCGTCAGCCGGGGTGCAGGTGTGTTTGCACCGGCCCCGACGGATCCGCTGGAGAGGGACATCTCAACCCCTGTCAAGTCGGGCTTAGGCGTACAGGCCGATAACACTGCGGCGAAGAGGATATAAGGTGCAATTCCGAGACTGCGATTGAGTATTGGCATAGGTGTTTCACACCCCACTGGTTCCGAGGACATCGTCATTCTGCGCGTTGGCCATTGCACAAAGGAAATCGGAAATGTCTGAATTTTCGGTGTATTTCTTTAGTGAGTTTTGCTCTTCAAGCTGTTGTTCTACGCGTGCCAGCCACGCTAAATGGCAAAGCGAGATCTGGTGGGCGTGGATCAGCAGAAAGGCATCCGCTTCGACCAGTTCCAGTTTTTCAGCCTGAGTTAGTTTCTTTAAACGATGGGTTGATATGGACAAAGTCCCAGCGGGTAAAGTGATCCCGTCGAAGGGTTCAGCGGGTTCAAAAAGCCCCATAGTCTTGATTGTCTGGCAAAGTTCCAGCGTCGCCTCACGGGCTGCAACGCGGGTTTGAAGAAAGCTTCGCACATCGCGCAATTCTGGCGACAAATCCCCGGAAGCGTCAAAGAAGGACTCGTCTCTCGGATTGGTGCTTAGCAGCCCGGATGATTCATCCACGTTCAGCTGAAACAGGGCGGATCCGTTCGACGTTTTTTCTCCAAGGGGCAGGGCTTGAAACGGATGGCATCGCAAGCTGGATGGAACATAGGCCGCCAACCACTGCCCCTGTCGTGATACGAAAGGGGTGGGCATATCGTCTGACAGGGACAAAATGGCCCTGGGTTCAACATCTTCGCCGGTTTCTCTGAACATTATCGGAAAGGTGGCGGCAATCTGCGGAACTTCCCGGAATACAATCGCACATTCGGTGCGATTGGCCGCAAATTCGTAAGAGGTGAAACGTTTCCAGTATCGATGCCCGTGCCGGGCGGCGGTGACAGGAACCAGGCCATTCTGCGCCATTACTGCTCCATGTTTAACAGGATGGCTGCCGGTCGTCGTGATCGGCAGCCGTTTGGTTGCTTAAGCCGTTGCCCCGGTTGGGTCGGTGTGCAGGATGTTGTCCGCGCTAAGGTCGGTCAGATCATCTAGCCCAGTGAATTGGGCGACGGTTTCAACCAACGCTGAGTTTGGAGCGCTGTAGTCGACCTTGACCAACACACTGTCAGCACCGTCCGTTGCCATAACGTAGATCTCGTCACCCGCTTGTAGGCCGGCAAAGCTTTCGACGGCGGTTTCGATCGTGTTTTGGGACAAATCGCCTAAAACCGTTGTCAGGCCAACGACACCGGTATCCGAGCCAATCGCATCACCTACTGCCAGGGTTTCGACATCCGTTCCGTTACCGCGCAGCGTTCCGACGCTCAGGCCGCTGAACGTAATGGCATCCGTAACCTCGGCTGCCGGGCCAATTGTGAATCCTGTCACCATGTCGATACCGTTGGCCGCCAGGTCGGCCTCGAACACGACAATGTCTCGCCCTGCAGCCGAGACATCAATCGCATCGCTGCCATCCTGCCCGCGGATGATGTTGTCGACGTCGGTTGCGACCAGCGTGTCATCACCATTGGTACCGAGTTGGAAGACGGAATACCCGCCAACAGAAGTCGCGATCGTCAGCTCAATGGGTTTGCTTGCATCGACGACCGTCATGTCGAAGGTCATCACGGGCTGGCTCAGGTCAATGACGGGGTTGACGCCATCGGGGATACCGGAGATGCCGGAGTAACGGATCACTGAGGCCCCGTCCGGGTTGGTAACCAAACTAATGAGACCACTACCGCGGACCTCAGACCCGAGGTCGTAGGTCGCAACGGAAGGGTCGAAGCCCAGATTCATAGCCAAGGCGAAGCCGCCTGAAATATCCGTGTCTGGATCCGCGTAGACCTCGAAGGTCACCGTGTTCCCGGAAATCCCGGCCTGCGTGATGACATAGGCTGCTGGTTCGTGTGCGGTGTTCTCGTCGGTTGCGGTTACAGGGTTCGGCCCACCGGAAACCGTTGCATCTGCTGAGAAGTCAAGGGAGTCGCCCGCGTCGATGCTCGAGAATTCCGATGCTGGGACGGCCAAAGACCAGCTGCCATCGACGGCCACAGTCGCGCTGCCAATCGGGCTTCCGTTGAGGAAAACATCCACCGCCTGGCCGACGCTCAGGCCGGTCGAAGTTCCCGAAACGGTCACACCAGATGCTTGAGCATCAGCTAGCGACATAGCGCTGTTCGTGCCGACAGGGCTCATGGTCAATACTGGTCGGAAATCCGTCGTCAGCATAGCCGCAGCCGGTGTTGCCGGGTTACCAGCCTGATCGGAAACGCTGGCCGAGATCGGATAGCCGGTGCTGTCCGACAGAGCGGCCAGATCGACCGAGGGGACAGTTGCCGACCAGGAACCGCCTGAAGCGGTGCCTGTGTATGTATGGCCATTTAGGGTGACGGACACAGTTTGCCCATCCTCGGCGCTGGTTGCGCCTGTGATCGTCAGGTCGCTTCCTTGTTCGGTCACGTCCAGTTCGGAGCCCACGGATAGAGGATCGAGTGTAACGGTCGGAGCAGTGAAATCGGTGTCAAAACTTGCACTATTTTGGGCGCTGTTGCCCGCTGCGTCCGCTACCAAAGCATCGACATCATACGAGACCCCATCCTGAAGCGCGCCCAAGTCCGAGGCTGGGGCCGTGTAGCTCCAGGTGCCGCTGTTGACCGTGGCGGTGCCGGTGACATCCACTGTTCCGTCGGGGCGGGCGATTTCGATCGTCACCACTGTGCCATCTGCGGCGTCAGAGGTACCGGTTATGACCAGGTCGGTGCCCTGTTCCGCAGCGTTCATGACCGCACCATCCGACAGGTTTGTGATGTTCACCGTTGGCGCAGTGAAGTCTGTATCAAAACTGTCGCTGGCCTGGATCGCCGGGTTTCCTGCCTGGTCGGTAACATCTGCGGTGACCGCAATGGTGGCCCCGTCCGACAGGGCTGCCAGGTCCGCGGCAGGAACGGTAACGGACCACGCGCCACCGGATGCTGCGCCGGTGTAGGTTTGACCGTTCACAGAAACAGTCACGGTCTGCCCATTCTCGGCAGTGGTGGAACCTGTGATGGTCAGGTCCGTGCCCTGCTCAGCTGCGTTCAGCACAGCACCATCCGAGAAGCTGTCGATTGAAAGCGTCGGTGCGGTCGCATCCTTGCCCAGTGGTACATTGACCTGAGGCGCCGCCAGACCATCGGCGTCCGAAACGTCCGCAGTCACGGTAAAACTCCCTCCGTCAGGCAGGGCTGCCAGATCTGCGGCCGTGACGGTCACACTCCAAGTGCCACCTGACACGGTATCGGTATAGGTCTGACCGTTCAGGTTGACTGTGACCTGCTGGCCGTCTTGTACATTACCGGTCGTCCCTGAGATCGTTAGGTCAGCCCCCACTTCAACAGCGTTCAGAACCGCGCCGACGGATAGCGGAGAGATGGTGACTGAAGGGCCAGTCAAATCAACCGGGACGGATACCGAGGCTGGGACTGAGATGTTGCCAGCCGCATCGGAGACAGTCACGTTGAACGCGGCTGGCACGCCGGTCGACAGGCCAACGAGATCTGTGTTGGGGATCGTTACGCTCCAGCCGCCGCCGATGGCAGTTGTCGAATAGGTTTGACCACCAAACGTCACGGTAACAGGCCGACCGTCAAGCGCTGTGGTCGATCCCGTAAGTGTCAGGTCGGCGCTGACATCGATCAACTCAATCGATCCGCCGGCAACCGGGTCCAGCGAAATCGTCGGAGCGGTAAAATCCGTCTCGAAACTGGCATCGGCTTGTGTCGCCGGATTGCCCGCCTGATCGGTGACGTCAGCGGTGACGGCAATCGTTGCGCCGTCTGGCATGACAGCCAGCCCTGCGGCGGGCACAGTTACGCTCCATTGTCCGGCGAAAGCCGTACCTTCGTAGGTTTGCCCGTAGAGGGAGACGGTGACGGTTTGTCCGTCTTCGGCCGTTGTTGTTCCGGTAATGGTCAGATTGGTGGCCTGTTCAGCCGCGTTCATCACCACGCCGTCGGAAAACCCTGAGATCGTCAGGGTTGGGGGGCTAGTATCCACGTCGAATGCGACCGTCTCAGACGACAGTTCTGTACCCTCAGCATCGAGATTTCGAATGGTCACGGTTTGCACACCCTGCGGTAGCCCGGCTGCTTCGTCCGGTGTCAGTGAAACGCTCCAGGACCCGTCATCTTCGGGCGTAACGGTCTTTGAGACCGAGCCAATGGTTACTTCCACCGTTTCCGTACCTTCCGGCGTGGCGAGGTTCATGTTGGCGCTGCTCAATGTGTTGGCTTGCGAGCCCGCCAGGTTGAGAACGGGGTAGCTGGGGGTAGGTGAAGGCGCAGGCGTAGGGGCGACATCGTCGCCCCCTCCACCACCGCCGCCGCCGGCAGCGGCAGCGGCACCCGCCAGACCCAGACCACCCAAAGCAGCCCCGGTTCCGCTGATTCCCCCGATTGCGGCGGCGCCGCCAGCTTCGGCCAGGCTGAACTGAGCAATCTCGGATACAACGTCCTCGGCAATCATGACAGCACCGCTGTCCAGCACCTGTACGTTTTCGGCGGCAACAACCAGTTTTCGACCATCGGCCAGTTTCAGAAGAACGTCGCCATTGTCCAGCAGCTTGACCGAACGCACCCCGGGAATCGTTTCTGCGAACTGAAAGGCATAAAGCTCTTCAATAGTGGCCTGCGCCAAGGCAGGCAGGGCCAGAACCGCAGATCCGATCCCACCAGCAATGCCACGGCCGGCCCAACGGCGCATTTTTCCGTCGATCCACTTGCGGATGTTCTGTTTACGCTCAAAATCGGGCTGACCACCAGCCGGATTGATCTTGGTTTCAGGTTCTTTGGTCATCTTGCCCTCACATGTGGTTTCCGCACCGGCCCGAGGGGTCGAGGTTTTGTTCATCTGTCTTTCCCTTCGGTGAATCATGCGGTCGGACCAGAAAAATTGAGTTAAACTGAAGCCGAACTCCTCGTTTTCTCCACATTCCCGCTTTGGTTTCGCACTGGGCATCGGATCATCCTGTAGTTGGTGCCAGATTTGGCGTGGGGTGATTTGATATGGTGCTTCAGTTCGAAGGCGTGGTTGCAACAGGGAGCACAGCGCTCGATTCTGGTATCGGCGATACGGCTTTAAAAACGCTTAATGGCGAAACGTATCTGTTCAGCGTGACCGGTCCGGGCGGTGGGATTGCGGTGTGGAAACTGGTCGAAGGCGCTCTGCCGCAGTTGCAGGACACCGAGTACTTCAGTGGCACGATCACGTATCAGGTCGGTAACAGCGCCTTACCCGTGGTGCTGGCCGGCGACGATCAGCTTGTTCTGGATGTGCGTACGGCGACAGGGCTGGTCGGATATGAGATCAATCCAAACGGGACCGTGGGCGCGTTGCAGGAAACCGACTCGCTGGTCGGTGGCGGGGATATCTCGGCCATTGCTCAGTTCGGCGGCGTGCTGACTATTGCGCATGAGGGAACAGGGCAGATCTCGACCTATACCGTGAACGGGGATGGTTCGCTGAGCTCGGCAGCTTCGGTCACAGGGCAGGCTGACTCGATGCAGGTGTTGCAGGTCGGGGCAGTCCACTTCGTCATCATGGCCGATTCTGTCAGCAACACGATCGGCACTTACAGCTTCGATCAGGATACCGGCGCCCTGACCGCGGTGGATAACAGCGACGCGCTGGCGACACTGGGTATTGCGACGCCGACGGCAGTCGAGGTGGTGCAGGCTTTCGGCCAATCATGGGTTGTTGTGGCTGGGGCGGACAGCAACTCGCTCAGCGTGATGGAGTTAACAGTCGATGGGCGCCTGATTGCAACCGACCACGTTCTGGATTCGTTGCATACACGGTTTGAAACTGCGCAGGATCTGGCCGTGATCGAAGCCGATGGACATGTGTTTGTCGTGGCGGGCGGTGGCGATGATGGTGTTACCCTTTTTACCCTGACGCCGAATGGCCAGCTGGTGTATTTGGACAGTTTTGCCGATACCGTGCAAAGCGGCCTGCAAAACGTCGAAACGCTAAGTGTCGCTCATGTCGGGAACGAGCTGCAAATTCTCGTCAGTTCGCAACAGGATGCGGGACTGACACAGATCAGCGTTTCAATCGATGATCTGGGTATCGTGCGGGACGGGTTCGGTACGGTTACCGGGTCGGCGCAGAACGACATACTCAGCGGCAACATCCTAGAGACCACTCTGGTGGGAGGGGCAGGGGATGACATTCTGATCGCGGGTGTCGGGGCGACCACGATGGATGGCGGAACCGGGGCGGATATCTTTGTCATGCAATATGGTAGCGACCCAACAACCATTAACGGTTTCCAGGCAGGGGTCGACCGGTTAGACCTGTTCGACTATCCGCTGTTGCGCAGTCCCGGACAGTTGGAATTTACCGCCACCGTGCAGGGAGCGCAAATCAAATACATCGACGAGGTGGTCGTCATCAACTCCGCGACCGGAGGGCCCCTGTCCAGCACCGAAGTGTTCGGAGCGGGGTTTGGCGGGCCGGATCACATCCCGGTGGATTTCGGAGATTTCGGTGGGCTGGACCCAGGAAGTTCGGACGGCGTTTTGGGCGATATCTCGATCAACTCGGAAACCGCGAATCCCGGCCTGTCAGACGCCGAGATTCGCTTTACCCCGGATGGAGGCGGAACCATCAGCGTTCGTGCGGGTGATGAAGGGCGTTTTGATCTGGGTTTGCCCTCAGGCACGTTTGAGGGTGAGTTGGATATCGTCAAAACCTATTCGCTGGCCAGTGACAAAATCTCGGCACTGGATGCCTTGCAGGTTTTACGGATCTCAGTCGGGCTCGACCCGACATGGGGGACTGCGACGCCGGAAAACCTGATCGCAGCAGACGTCAATCAGGATGGAACGGTCAATGCTTTCGACGCCTTGGCTATCCTCAAGCTATCTGTCGGCCTGCCGACGGGGCATGACGCGGGATGGGTTTTCCTGGACAAGAACGCAGACCTGTCCGGCATCACAGAGACCAATGTCAGTTACGAAACCGGCGTAAACGTCACGGCAGTCGACAACGTGATTGCCACAGACATGACCGCGATCCTGTTGGGGAACATCGAGCAGATCTGAAAACGACCGTCGCCGTTATTCGCGGAAAGCCCTGTTGAAATAGTCGGCCAAAGGTTTGATCAAATAAGACAGGGGGCTTCTTTCGTCAGTTTTGATCATGGTTTCCACCGGCATCCCGGGCAACAAAGCTTGACCGTTCAGACGTTCGACTTCGCTGTCTTCCGGAGCAACTTCCGCACGGTAATAGGTCTGGCCGGTGTTTTCATCAGTGAAGGTATCTGCCGAAACAGTGATAACCTGCCCTTCAATTTCGGGTGTTTCACGTTGGTTGAATGCTGGAAAGCGCAAGGACACGGGTTGGCCAACATATAGCTGATCTACATGGATTGCATCCACGCGTGCAGCGACAAGCAGCGGTGTGTCCTGAGGAACAACATACATCATCGGTTCTGCAGGCTGTATCACCGACTGCAGCGCAAAAACCTGACTGCCATAGACCGTCCCGGAGACAGGTGCGCGGATATCCAGCCGCGACAGCCGTACATCCAGTGACAGGCGACGCTCAGCCAATTCCAATATCTGTGTCTGAACGTCCCGCAATTCCGTGATGGCCTCTTCGCGACGCGTGGCGGCCAATTCCACAATTTCGATCTCTGTTGCAGCAATTTGCCCTGCCAAGCGCGCAACTGTAGCCTCCAACCGACCAATCTCGCCGGTCAGGCTGGCCTCTTCGCGCTGCAGGGCGGAAACCCGGCTTGCCTGCGTCAGGCCACGATTCAGCAGGCTTTTTTGATCGTCCAGTTCCTCTTGAATGAGTTCAACCTGACGCCGCAGAGAGACAAGTTGCGCCTCTGTGCCTTCGATCTCTGTTTCGATCTGATCCCGCTGTTTGCCCAATTGCTGAGTTTGTTGCGTCAGGGTCTCCAGCCGGGCTTCGAACAAGCTCCGCTGACCTGCGATCAGGTCTTCATCTATATTTTCCTGCTCTTGAACAATCGCCAACTGGGTTGCCAGCTCCTCGGCACCTGCTCCGTCGCGTTCGGCCTCCAAACGGGCCCGCCGCGCCATCAGCTCAAACAGTTGAGATTCAACGATGGTCTTTTCCGAGGACAAAAACGTATCGTCCAGACGGACCAGCATGTCTCCGTCGGAGACCACATCTCCGTCGCGGACAAAAATCTCTCCGACAACACCGCCATCAGGGTGTTCAACGACCTGCCGGTTGCTTTGTACCTCAATACTCCCCTGCGAGATGATGGCTCCGGCCAGACGGGTTTGAACAGCCCAGACGCCCAGCCCGCCGACAAGAATGATCAGCGCCGCAAAACCAACGAAAGCCGGTACGGTGATCCGCCACACCGGGCGCGTATCTCGAGACACCTTATCCTGCATCTTTCTTCACCTGATTGAGGCCTCGTTTGATCGCACCGGCATTTTGTACCATTGCAGCCAGCACCTCGTCTCGGCTGCCGGTTTTCACTACCTGTCCGTTTTCGACAACCGCCAGATCATCACATTCCGAAATCGCCTGTGGGCGGTGTGTCATGATGATGGTGGATTTGCCAGCCTCCTTCAGCTCTCGAACAGCAGCATTCAGCGCCTCGGTTCCGTCAGCATCCAGGGCCGAATTCGGCTCGTCCAGGATCAGCATGACCGGGTCCCCGTACAAGGCACGCGCCAGCGCGATCCGTTGCTTTTGGCCACCGGACAACTGGCTGTCATTGCCTTCCAGAAACGTGTCATACCCCTTGCTGAGCTTCAAGATCAGCTCATGCGCCTTGGCCTTTTTTGCCGCAGCCACAACGGCCTCGGGATTCGGGTTTTCCGACATGCGGGCGATGTTCTCTGCCACCGTTCCGTTAAACAGGGTAACTGCCTGAGGCAAGTAACCGATATGTTGGCCCAGATCAGTGGGATCGTATTGATCCAGCGTTGCACCGCCCAGTCGGATTTCCCCGGTCGCCGGTTGCCACAGGCCCAACAGGGCCTTGGCCAGCGTCGATTTACCCGACCCGCTTTTGCCGATGACGCCAAGCGCCCGGCCGGGTTCAAGCTGCAGCGTCACGTTTCGCAGGGTCGGTTTGTCCGCACCCGGCGGGATGACCGTCAAACCCTTGGCGGTCAGACGAGCCTCGGGCACGGGCAATTTGGTGCGTGGCTTTTCGGGCGGGGTTGCATCCAGAAATCGGTTCAGCGAGGACCAGGCCGTTCGCGCGCGCTCGACCATACCCCATTGGCCCACGGCTTGTTCGACCGGCGCTAACGCACGGCCCAGCAGGATCGACCCGGCGATCATAGCTCCCGGCGTCAGTTCGTTGCGCAGAACCAGCCAGGCGCCAAGCGCCAGCATCGCCGATTGCAGGAATAACCGCAGGGACTTGGTCAGCGAGGTAAAGCTGCCGGTCCAGTCGCTGGCAGCGATGGTCTGGCGCAGGGCACTTGTCCGCTGGCGTTGCCAACGTTGGGTGATGTCCTCTTGCATGCCTTGCGATCTCACCACCTCGGCGGCTTGTCTGGCATGTTCCGAAAAGGCATTGGCTTGCGCCGAGGCCTGTTGTGCCGAGGCCACCTTGTGGCGCGTCAGACCCTGGTTCAGCAACGCAATCACGATCAGCAGGGAACCGCCGACAACGGCCAGCCAGCCCAGCAGCGGGTGGAACAGGAAGATCGCTGCCAGAAACACCGGGGTCCACGGGATATCCATCACCGCCAGCAAAACGGGAGAGGAACACAGGTTTTGAATCGATTCCAGATCGCGCAGCGCCGTTGCCGGGGCTGAACGTGCCTGCGGGTACAGCGACCGGCGCATGGTTGCATCGAACACACGTTCGTCCAATTGCGACTGGAAGCGGGCGCCAAACCTAGCAACGATTCTGCCGCGGGCGTAATCCAGCATTGCCATGAGCGCGTATAGCAGTGCCACCAGCAAGAACAGCGCCGTCAGCGTTTCAACCGCGCGCGATCCCAGCACCCGGTCATAGACCTGCAACATGAACAAAGGCCCGGTCAGCATCAGGATGTTGACAAATATGCTGAACAGAAACGCCAGCGCCAGAAATGTCATGCCCTGATTGCGCACTTTTCGCAGCTCGTGGCGAGGTGGCATCATCATGCGATTTTCAATATTCACGTACGGGGCCTTTGGTAACTGTTACTCTACAGGGCTTGTGCATTTGCGATGGGCCGCATCTTAAATCTATAGCGCGGTGCTGAAAATGCGAGAGTTAGCGGATCGGCGGAAAGCTACTTGCTGTAAAGCCAATGACCGCACGGTGAGTGTATTGACGCTAATATGGTTCCCAAACTGGTCTCAATTACGGTGTCGAAAAGGATCGAACCAATCGAGATTCTACCCAGTCATTCAGGTGAAACAGTTAATATCTGGTTTCCACATTGGCAACCGTGATCGGAATCGCCCGCAAATTGGGGCAGGGGACGAATTCGAATCCCGCGCTTTTCGGTTTCCGCATCAACCTCGGCGTGGTGCAAGCGTGAGGTGATGGCCAGCAATTCGGGCCCGGCATGAAAGGATCTGAGTTCCGATTTCAACATAGGCTCAAAAAAAGTATTGCCCAGTTGAAAACAATTGAGCTTACAAATGCCCGAAGATCACAGCCCGCAGGCCAGACGGTAAAGGGTCTCATTGTTGACATCTTTACCCCGTCAATCTGTTTCCTAGATCATTATAAAGTCATGGTTCATTGAGCCAGATTTCAGGAATGCCGGAATGACCGGAGTTGACCACGTTTACCGCTATACAGGCCGCTCGACACTGGTCGGGCAGGATCAAGACCGGTCATTGTTTCTTGTTGCGGATCAGACTGGTGTCGATGAACCGCGTACTTTTCTGAAGGCTTTTGCGAAAGAACCCGACGTGACAGCCAGAGCGTTGCGTGCGGTTTCTGAAATCGTGGGGTCAAGGTTTTACGTCCCGCCATCCATGTTGTCACGGATATTGCGCGAAGCCGATCCCGTTGCGACCGTTGGCCCGACAACAGTCCGGTTCGAAGGTTTCTCAGCCTGTTGTAGCGCCTACATCCGTCTGGATATTGATGAAGACGCTCTTGAGGTCGAACACCGCGGCAAAGGAACCACAAACGTGGATTTCGGGGCCGAATTGCGGGCGCTGTTGGCTCAGACCCGACCGGAAAGTCGTCTGGAGATTGCAATCAGAGCCCGTGCGGTTGGACTGGCGCATGAACGCGCCAACGTCACCGAGCGCAAGGTCCCACTGCCCTTGCGGTGGATCAAGGGTTTTGGCGAAGTGCAGGGGCACCTGTCGGGAATGGAGAAAGCGTTCTCGTTGCCCTCCGTATCGGCCCGGCGGTTTCTCCGCAGCTTGCCGCGCTCGAAGTCGGAACACCGGATCTGGATCGCCGCCTCAGGTTCGAGGGTCAGAACCACGACCCGTCAGGCACCCGGCAGCGTGCCGTTGCGTGGAGGTCATCGACTAAGGGTGTTCGAAACGTTAGTTGGCAGGGCCGCCGCTCTTCATGTCTATGGCAATCACGCGTTGCAAAGCTCGGCCTGGATGCTCGATTTCGGATCGCAGCGGTTGACCCTGGTACTAAATGCCGAACCTTGGCGCGGGTTTTCCGGCGATGGCCGGCTTCTGTCAGATCTGGTGCGGAATGAAGCGAATATTGCCGCCCTACGGGCGCAGTTTAACTGGCAGGACAGTTTGAACCTGTCTCCTTTGGCCCACAGCAGCGGACTGTCTCATGATCGGGTCAACACGGCTATGTCGCGTCTGGCGGCCTTGGGTCTTGTGGGGTTTGACCTTGCCCATTCCACTTGGTTTCACAGAGTTCTTCCGTTCGACATGGACCGGATCGAGGCAATGAACCCCCGCCTGAAAGCAGCTCGGGAACTGGTGGATGCCCGGGCGGTCACACTTGATCAGGACGGTGCAGAGGTGATCAGCGACGCGGCATTTCATCGAGTGCGTTTTTGCGATAGCGCGCCGAGTTGCACGTGCCCATGGTATGCCAGAAACAAAAACACACGCGGCCCCTGCAAGCACATTCTGGCCGCGGAACTGGAAATGGAGCGCTTGCAGTGACCGAAGCAGAATTCGTGAAACTGATTTCAACCAAGCGGGTGCGTCACGTGCTGAAGACACTTTGTGGTATCCCTGAAGCCGACCGTCGCGCCTTTGCTCCGATCGCGCTTAAAACGCAGAAAGCGTATGAAAAAGCGTATTGGGATGCCCAGTTCAGCGGTAAAAAACAGGCTCTGAATTTGGCCAAGGACAGCGATGCGCTTGGAGTCGCGATTCTGGCGACAGCGCGCCCATCCGAATATAGATGCGGAGATTGGCGTATCCTGCCGCGTTCGATCCCTCTGACGGATGTATTCGGCGCCCTTGACCTCAGTTGGATGGACGATTGGGCGCTGGCGGCGGTTGAAGACAACCCCCGCCTGATCGAAGTGGTCCATGCGCTTTATGCACAAGGGCAGTGCAGCATCCCGCAGACGGACGCCTACATACTGGGTTACTATGCGCACCAAGCGGCCATTCCCGGCCCTGCGCGTAAGCAGTTTCTGACGCATGACGTCTGGCGGTTTTTCGAGGTTGAAGGAGGCGGTGACCTTAGCCTTTCCGCACATGACAAATACTGCGGGCCGGGGGTATCTTGGTCAGATTTCCTGATCGGCCTGTGCGACGACGGCACATTGGACCGAGACCGGCTGTTGGACGCCTCACTGGATGCGCTTGAACGGGATTTCGGGCAGTTTCGGGCCGGATGGTACTCGCGGTTTCACACCAGCCTTTGCCCTACGGACACAGAGGTTTTGCACCGGACCACGCGGTATCTGGACTTGCTTGGCAGCTCTGCGCCTCCGACTATGGCCTTTGCGTTGAAGGTGTTGAAAAGGATCGACAAACTGAGCGGAATTGATCCTGTCGCGCTGTTGGCTTCGATCGAGCCCGCATTACAAGGCCGCCAGAAATCCAGTGCCGTCTTGGCGCTGCAATTGCTGAAAAGCTGCGCCAAGTGCCATCCCGACAGGGCAACTGACGTGGCTCTGATGGCGGTATCAGCCCTGATTTCCGAAGCCGGAGATGTGCAGGCAAGGGCTTTGGACCTGATCGAATCCTTGGGCCAGCACTCTGAACCAGAGGTTCAGGAAAAACTGCGCGATTACATGGACTTTGCCGCGCCGACAGTTCAGGGAAGGCTTGCAAATATTTTGGGGGGCGGCAAACCAACCCCTCTGCCTGATGCCGATGATCTGGTGGCAAAGCTCGAGGTCCTTCGTCCGGTCGCCTCGGCCGAAGAAGCCGTGGCGGTGTTTCTTGAGCTATTGGAAGACGGTCGCGACCCGTTTTTGACAGAACGCGCATTTGACGGTTTGGCCCGTTTCGGGGCGGCAGCTGATCCCTTGTTGTCCCCCCTGGCGAAGCGGGCAAATCAATTAAGAAACCGCATGGTGCAAGATGTGTTTAGCGGGGTAGGGAACTTCGAAAAACCAATCGTGGCTACCGCGCTGGCATGGGCCAACGGGACGGATTTTGAGGATGAACTGCAGCCATTCCTTACGCCTCGGTATTCCGGGCACACGCCGCTTGGGATTGAACGCAACAGCTTTGAGGGGATGTTTGCGGCCCGGGCGCAAGAGGTGCTTGCTCTTGTGCGGAAGGGGCACGCGGCACCCATGCTGTCGGCGCCCGGTGACAACCGCGGGTATCTGGCGGCGGGACAGTTGATCGAACGGCTGGCAGAATACCGAAAGATCGGCGCCCGACCGGGTGACACTGATTTCAAACTGGCGCTTATGCGTTTGGCGCCCGAAGGGCATGAAACGGCCTTGAACGACGTGCAGCTGCTATCTGAACCGGAAAGGGCGCTTGCTTATGCGTTGGGGGCTGACTTGCCACCAGAAGTGGACAAACAGCTATGGGCGATTGCGTGGTCGTCGACCCTGCCGCTGCGTGCCGATCCACGCATAGAGTCCCTCATTGGCGGACCAATACCGGGTGTGGGTCACCCGGCACGGTTTGAGTTCTTCGCAGATATTCGGCGGATAGATCAATATAGTTGGCCGAAGCCCAAAATCCGGATCACCCCGCCAATTCCCGATAATATCGATGCTGCATTGGGTTTTGCCCTGCCTGCAAAATCTGAGCACATTTTTTTGAGCGATCCGGGCAGCAGTTGGATGATGCACCCGAACTCCTGGGTGGGATTGATCCGACCAGCGCATACCGAGTTGTTCTTTGCAACCGGCATTTTCGAACTGGAACTGGACCAGAAGCTGACCAATCATCATTGCCTGATGTTCCTGGATCCGCTGTTCCGCCCCGATCCCAAGCCCGGAGTGATGGCACACGCCATGCTCTCCTGGTATCTTGCCAGTGCCGATGACGGTGTCGGATCAACAACAATTGATGCAATGGCCACATTGATGGCTCAGCAGTTGTTTGACCCAAGCGCGTTTGCATCAGCCGCGCATTCCCTTGTGTTTCACGCGAACCTGCCGCTGCGACGGTGGACCAAGCGATTGACCCAATTGGCCGGAATTTCCAACACCCATGCGCGGGTGGTGAAAACTGCGTTGGCGGGCATGATGGTCGACCTGCCGGCAGTGCTTCCGCGTGATCTGGGCAGCATTCTGGAACTGCTATACGAGCTTTGCGTGGCATTTGATGAACCGGCGGGGTCGTCGGACGTTCAGTCAGCTTTGCAAGCAATCAAGGCCGGTGGAAAAACGGGGAAGTTCGCGCGCAAACTAGCGGTCTTCGGTCAAACCGTGAATTGAGTTCAACACCGGATACGTCAGAATATCGGGGCGTGGTCCACGTCAGTGGTGCCCTAATGGTGTTCCAAGCTTTCCAGATCGTGACTCACGCGGGCACAAACTGTGCCATCACTGTCAGAGTATGCGGTGGGTAGCTGATCGTTTCAGGCAAGAGGCGTCAATTGCCCGCTACTCCGCGTTCCGCAAGCAGATCTTCAACATCGGCGGTACTGAGCGCGAAGCGATAGCAGTCCCAAACAGCATAGGCGATGATCTTAGGCGAAAACCGTAGACCTTTCAGGCGCGGTATTTTGGGCGGAATTGTAATGCATGATGCATGACCTGTGCAGAACGCCCAAACAAGCTGGCAATCACGTTTTCAGTTATACGTTTAAAACAAATGGGCTTATCATTGCCGTCTAATCATGGTCGCATTTCTCGAAAGCCGCAAAACAGTATATTGAATTGACACAATCATGAAAATTTTAGGATCGGCCCTTACAAACACCGGACGCGCTCGTCCCTCCAATCAAGACTGCATCTTGGCGGGATCTTGGAAAGAGCAGCGTTCAATGGCCGAGCCCTATAGGTTTGAGTTTTCTGAGCCCACCGGCCAACTGGCTCTGATAGCTGATGGTTTGGGAGGTCATCGCGCTGGAGAGTACGCGAGTGAAATGGCCGTAAACGCATTTCTTTCACGTACATCGGGACTAACGAGTCCCTACGAACTTGTTGAATTCTTAAGAAATACAAATCGGAATTTATACGATCTGGCAGCTGAAAACTCACTTTTTGAGGGGATGGGTACGACCGTAGCCGGCGTGGTTTGTTTCTCCGACAAACTGATCTGGTTCAATGTGGGGGACAGTAAAGTCTTTCGTTATCGCAATAAGATTTTGCACCAGTTAAGTGTGGATGACCTCATCTCGGAGGCAGCCCTTTCGAGCTTAAAAAAACCTGCGTTGTCTCAATCCCTCGGGGGGACACCAAGTTTCCATGATATTGATCCCCATACAGGTATCGAGCCAGTAAGCGAGGGTTCGAAATACTTGATTTGCAGCGACGGACTGACGGATGTAGTTCCGATTCCGTTCATTGAGCAGGTTTTGTCTCATTCAAACGGAACAGCCGTGAAGCGACTGCTCGAAGCTACGCTTGCGCAGGGAGCGCCAGACAATGTTTCCATCATCGTGATGTCAGTTGAAACCAGTGCGATTCAAGAACACAAGCGCTCCTCATGACAGATCAGGCAGATACTGAAATTTGCCGGGAACGAAATGGGCTCCAGCGACAATTTCGACAACGAGCAAAGAAATTAAGATCCTCTTGATAGGTATCTTCCAGCCCAGAGAAGTAAGAAACTTGGTCTTCTGCCGCGAAAACAAGGAAACAAGACGGGCTGAACTCTCCGATACTCAAAGGCTTTTGCAGTTCTGACTCCTGACTACTCATGGAAGGTCTCACAACTGGTTTCTGGCTTTTGACTGCCTAAAAATTGAATTCGTCTTTCTCTGTCAAAAGTCGGGTTGCCCAATGCACAGGCAATTTCCAAACTCAATCTGTCCCAAACGCGGGTCACACCCTCTTCATTTGTGGTCGCAAAGGAATGACCATCTGGCGCCAGTGCAATTCTCCAACTTGGGGCTGCGTGCACTTTCTGAACAGGCATGAGACGTCGGTTCACCGCCGTGTCCCACCAATGCAAATCTCCTGATCTGTCGACTGCAACCAAGGTCGCGCCATCTGCCAAAAAGGCAATATCCGTCGCGCCGCCTTTGTGCCCGCCATACGACGCCAGTTCGTCGCCGCTTGCCAAATCCCAGACTTTTACCACTTCGTCGCTTGACGCCGATGCAACTTTTGAATTGTCAGTCGAAAACGCAACACTCCAGAGCGTGTTATCGTCCGCGTCTATCACGTTTTCCAACTCATTACGTGTAATACTCCAGATATAGACCTTTCCGTTGGCGGAAGCTGCCGCAAGCCTGGCATCGTCCGAAGAAATGGTTACTCGGTTTATGGCCGTTTCGGGCAACCCAATCGTTTCGACTATACTTGTGTCTGCAGCATCAATTCTATGAACCCCATTCCCCGCGGCGGCAAAAAACAACGATGAGGCGGTAGGCGCAATGTTCCAGACCGGCGCCTGACCCAAGCTGAATTCTTCTTTAAGCTGCAAGGAAATTGGGTCCCAAATCCGGATAGTGCCATCCCGATCACCCGTGACAAGGTGTCGGCCATCTTGCGAAAACGCTACGGCCCAAACCTGATTTCGATGCCCCCTTAACAACATGGGTTTCATGGTGGAGCCTACATCCCAAATCCACACATTGCCTTCGCCATCGCCTACGGCAATCTTCTTTCCATCAGGGCTATACGCAATGCCAAGAGCCTTTTTCCCACCTTCAAAGGTCAAGGTATTGTCGCTGCTTGTTTCGTAAGCGACCTGCCAAATACGGACCTGTTGGTCCCTACCAAGTGTCGCCAGAATGGGAACCTGCGTGGCAGTTTTAATATCTACGATGCTCTGGCTGTGCGCTTGCACTTCGTCCCCAATAGGCAACAAGTTGGCATCTTCCAATATGAGAGTTCCGTTTACCGTGGCGCCCACAAGAACGTTTTTTGTGCCGGAAAACGCTGCAGCTACAACCGCATCAGCGTGGGTAAAACGATCAACGATTGGACCACCTGATGGAAATCCGATCGTCGTGACCTTTCCATTCGTATGGGAGACGACAAAAAGACTGCCGTCGCTGCTGAATGAAAGGTGGTCAGGATCGGGACCCAGCGGACCACCGGGTATCGGCGGAAAGGCCGGACGTGCATCTATGTCCACCCATCCGTAGATGGACCCGTCGACATTTCCGGCTACCAAACCTTCCAACACCGGGGAAAAAGCGACTCGTTTGAAACCCAGTTGCTGTTCCGCAAGGGGTGGACCTATTTGCATCCCGGTCGAAACGTCCCAAAGGCGTACCGTACCGTCTCCGGTTGCAGAGGCTGCGCGTCTGCTAATTGAATCGAAGGCTACGCCGAACGCGACATCGTCACCGGAAAACAGGGTTGTGACCGGACCAATTCGAGAAGGACCAACATCCCACAAACGGACCTCTCCGTCGGTTGCAGCCGACAAGAGAAGGCTTCCGTTCGGTGAGAAGGCCAGATCTCGAATCCCCCCCGAATGTCCTACCAATTCAGCCAAAACACCTTCATCCGAATTGGTGCTGTGGATCACAATTCGTCCATCTCTTAATCCGACGGCCACCCGTTGTCCTGCGGCATCAAGGTCCATGGTTTGAGCGTCTCCGACCGTAAGTGGGCTACCCAACGGAATAAGGCCTGGTTCGCTCAGTTTCTGGCGCGCCAATAGCATTGCAGACCGCGCATCAGAGGTGGAACTGGCCGAGTTGGCTCGGGCGATGGCTTCTGCACTTAAGGAAAGAGCGAGCAGTGGGTCTGACTGAGATAGGCCATTTGCGGCCGCTCCGAGCGCGCGCGCGAACCGCTCGTTGGCTTCTGCTGTCGCGGCAACTGCAATCTTGCGATTGGTTTCAGCAAGGTTGGATGCACGAATTGCCAGAATTGAAGCACCCGTCGCCCCAATGGTCAGTACAGCCAGCGCACCAGCTGCAATCTGAAAGTAGAGACGCCGCCGCCGTTTGCGCCGACTAGATGCCTTCAGAGCTGCCTCACGCGCCTCACGCGCCTGTCCGAGGAACTCTCGTTCAAGCTTTCCCAACTCGTTTTCGTTGTCAACCGACCACTCTTCCGCAGCCAACAGCCTTGTTCCGCGATATAACAAGTCAGGTTCGCGGCTATCCTGTTCCCACTCTGCAGCGTCATGCTGAATACGTTGGCGCATTCGCAGATCGTCTCGGCTATCCTCGATCCAGGAATTCAATCTTGGCCAAGTGCGGAGAAGGGCCTCATGCGCGATTTGAACGGTGTCTTCATCCACCGTCAAAAGGCGTGCGTCTGTCAGGGCTTCAACAACCTTCCGGGTTGTGTCCGGTGCAACGTCTTGTTCAACCTCGTCTATCGGAAGCAACCTGCGCGTATCCGGCGTACCCTCGCCGGGTGTTACCAATCGCAAAAACAATCGCTGCGTGGCCTTTTGCTGGTCCTCATCAAAACTGTTCGAAAACAGTGTTTCGGCTGTTTGGCTAATTGCACCCGCCACGCCTCCTGCCTCTCTGTAGCCGTCCAGAGACATGGTTGCACCCTTGCGTCGGATGTAGGTTTCATAAAGCGAATGCGCCACTAGAGGTAACGAGCCAGCCTCTTTGCCTGCTTCATCGACAATTGCGTCTATCAGAGACCTGTCCATATGCAGCCCGGCTGCACGTGAAGGCTCACTGATTGCTCGGCGTAGTTCCGCACGGGTCATCGGCCCCACCAACAGTTGGTTTTCCGATATCCGGTCAGCAAGCCAAGGTATTTCTGCACATGAAGCGTAAAAGTCGGCGCGAATGGTGATCACAGTTCGAACGCGGCTATCTGCAGGGTCGGTCATTGCAGACAAAGCTTCTAAGAACTTCATTCTGCGCTCTTGTGTGACCAGGGTAAAAAGTTCTTCGAACTGATCTATGCAAATAAGCAGTTCGCCTTCGTTGGCCGTCGCGAGGCGACGCGCTGCGCTGGGAAAAGCGATAAAATCGTTAAGTGATATCTGAGCGGTAAGATGTGAATTGTCCCCGATGAGTTGGAAATACAAATCCGTCATTGGGTCCCGGCCGGGTGTGAAAACACAAACACGCCAGTTTTCGCTTCCGTGTATTGCATTTGCTGCCAAGGCAGGGAGCAATCCGGCACGAAGTACCGATGATTTCCCACTTCCCGATGAGCCGCCCAATACCAGCATTCGGCCTTGTTGAAGCCTGTTGACAAGCTCTTCGACCAGATCTTCCCTACCAAAAAAATACCTTGCGTCTTCGGACTGAAAGGCTGCCAGTCCTTTGTAGGGGCATTCAGCCTGACTCTCTGAAATCTGCGTAACAGCCTCGGAAGCGGCTTCTCGTCGATCCCGGTCCAAAGCATCATTCATTGCATCCCGCCAAGACACCATTTGCTGAAATCGCGCTTCAGGGTCCAGCGCCATTCCATGCCCGATGCAGTCGCGCCACATCTCTGGCAACTCCGGCAAGTTCTCTGAGATACGGTGAAACGGTGGCGGCGCCCGACCAGTCAAAACGTGCCACATGAGTGCCGTCGCCGAGTAAACGTCGGTCATTGGAGTAACAGGTTGTCCGCTTTCGACCTGTTCCGGCGCTTGATAGAGCGGTGTTCCGGCCATCATAGTCGCCCCAGTCACGTCAATCGCCATGTCCTTTGCGATTCCCAAGTCAGCCAGAAAGACTCTTTCGTCTGGCTCAACAAGCGCACTAAAAGTGTCTCCGATGTCAGGGCCTTTCGGGCGTTTGATGCGTTGCAAAAGCACGTTTGCCGGTTTGACGTCGCGATGCACAACGTTTGCTTCGTGAACGGCCGTCAAGCCATCGGCCAGCGCGTCAATCAAGATGCCCACGCCGTCACGTTGAGCCAACAACGCTGGCTCCAGACGTTTCAGGCGTTCCGCCAAAGTCCCCCGATCTGCATAGTCCATGACAAAGTAAGGCCGCCCGTCCTCCAGCCGCCCCACGTCATGAACGGACACAACGCGTGGAGATCGAATGCGCCTCAGCAACCGCGCTTCCTCTAGGAAGTGTGTAATGACCTTTTCATTGCTGGCTAGATTTGCATGAAGAATCTTGAGCGTGACAGGGACTTCCAGTTCTTCGTCCCTTGCCAAAACGACAGCTGCAAAACCGCCGCTGGCAATTTCCCTTTCTACGGCATAACGGCCTATAAAAGCGGGGAAACTCATGGCTCATCCCTTACCTCAGAGATGCTCCTGCACGTCCACGCAATGATACTTGGTCGCGTCCAGAATGTTGTGATCCCTGTCAGCCGCAGTAACGCACATGGTTGTGGCCCCATCTCGTGCCGACGTTGAGGCAGCCTCCTTGGTCACATAAGCGGGGTAATCGTCGTGTCGGTGCCATCGGCCTTGCTCGACATTAAACTCACTCTGAGCATTCCTGCCGACTTGCTCGACAGCATAACTTTCCCCCCACCAAGCGTGTAGGTGGTTCTTGGAGACGTCCGGTTCAAAGTTTGCTTCGTAGGTGATTGTAAGTTCGTCACCGTTTTTTTCGACCGAAACGATACGGACTTCGCAGCCATCCACCGGGCAGGCGTTAGGCATATCTGATTGTGCCGAAACTTCCACAGCGGACAGAAATGCGGTCGCTCCTAGGATCAAACCACTGCGACACAATAGGTTTAAATGAATAAGCTGCATGCTTCCCTCCTGAGCTTGTTGAAATCAGCACTGCAAAATGATCCTAGCACGAAATGAATATATCTTTCTGAGACTTTCGCCACAGAACTCAGAAGATTGACTTGGGAAATGGCTATCGACGCACGACTTCGAATTCGAGAGGCCGGGCATCGGCGTGTTGAGTGGGAAGAGATAGCGATATCAAACCACCGCCAGCAAGCATGACCGCTTCTCGTTTTAGTTGAATTTCTCTTTCATTTTCAAACTTTACGTACGTGCCAGAAGAACTCCGATCTGTTAGCATGAGTTTGCCATTTTTCATGTTCAGCACAGCGTGTAATCGCGAGACCCACGGCTGTGTCATAACTACGTCGCATTGTTTGGATCTGCCGATTTTGATTTCACCACCCTCTCTGCAACGCCATGAGCGGTCGTTTTGATAGAGAATAAGGGCAAAATTATTCCCCTGGGCTCCTTGATTGTCGCCGCGATCAATCAGACCCGGCGGGTGCACAACCGTACTCAGCCCGTCTGTGGGTGCTCGCATTGAATAAGCCTTTACTGGATCGCTCACTCCTTTCAAGTGAAGGGGTCCAATCGGGGTGAGCAACTGCTTGATGTCTGGGCTCAGATAACTGGCGACGCTCTCACTGACGCAAGCCTCGCCTGGGTTCGCGGCCGCGGCTAGTCTGGCTGTTAGATTAACAGTTTCACCAAAAATACCATTCTCAGCTAAAACGATTGGACCATGATGTACTCCTGCATGAACGGACAACAAAGTGCCATGTGGCTTGTCAATCATATCCAATGCCGACTTAACCGCAGCATCCTGATCAAGAAAATAGCATAAGACGTCGTCGCCCTTTTGCCCTACAGGAACGCCACCAAAGGAAATTGCAGATTCTCTCAGTCGGTCAATCTCGAACTGTATCAGCTTCTGTGCCTGATCGTCTCCCATTGCTTCATAGAACGGAGTGCTATCCGAGATATCTGCAATTATCGTGGTGGCGAGTTTTGATTCCACAGTGATCTTCGCTGTTCAGTTCGTCGAAACACCATGCCATTCGGCATTAAGTTCCCAGACTAGGGTAAGGTAGCGAAACTAAGAAAATCAACCTGACTGTAACAGTGGCCACTGGCTGCAAATCAGTTTCAGTCAAGAGTGTCGCGACGGGTCATGTCGGATCACCTTAATAGTAATGATCAGCCCCACCTGAGTGGTCCAATTTGATTGTTAGTGCATGACCGGCCTTTGGTCCATCTGGATGATGGATTCGGGAGCCGGAGGGCGGTAGCCCAGAGCACTATGCGGTCGTTGCTATTTCTAGCTTCGTGTGTTCGCGGCACCGAATTACTGTAAACGCGGCGTCACAGTCGTCGCTGCCTAGCGCAAGAATGGGCCATCCTTAGCTCTAAACATAAACGGCGATGGGCTCTCCGATCACATTGAGCAAGGGCGTCGTGCCAAGGCCCGGCAAATCCGAGACTCTGACGCGACCATTTTCGACCACCGCCGCGTTTGAAACCGTCTCTTTCAACAGCCCCTTTGCGTTGATTGCGGATCGGATGGCGCGGCTGGGCGTGGAATGCGCCATATGCGCGACGACCGAGCAAGCCAATTCGCTGTAGGAACTATCTTGGATTTCCATTGGCACACGCAGCGCAATGCACAGATCGCGGATCAGGCGCATCTTGGAGATACCGCCAACCCGAGCCAGTTTGAGGTTCAGCCCATCCAGCACGCCATCCTCTTTCGCACGCAGAACGACGCCGATGTCGAGGGCAGATTCGTCTAGTATCAGCGGAACGCCGGTGGTCCGGCGCACTTCCTTGCATTCCTCGTAGGTGGCGCAGGGTTGTTCGAAATAAACATCGATATCACCCATGGCTTTGGCAACTCGGATCGCCTCATCCACGCGCCAGCCGCCGTTGCCGTCATATTTGAGCGACTCGCCTGGGCGCATCCGCTCTTTCATCCAGCGCAGATACTCGATGTCATGGGCCACATCGCCGCTGGTCTTGCCCGACAATTGCTGCGTGCCGTGGCGACGATGCCGTTCAATCGCTTCTTCCAGCTCCGGCCCCGGATCGGGTGGTATCGAGCCGACCACCTCAGGCGCTTCCGTCAGCATTCCTCCCAAAAGCATATAGAGCGGTGCATTCAGCGATCGCCCCAAAATATCCCAACAGGCCACGTCAAGCGCGGTTTTGACAAATGGCTGGCCGGTCATTTCAAAATCCATAACCTCGTTGATTGCGCCCACCATTCGGGGGTCCTTGCCGATCAGATGCGGGGCCAGTTCCTCGAGGCCTGCGCGTACCCCGCGTGCCCAGGCCGGGACAAAATTCGCGCCCCAGGGGACAGAGTCGCCCCAACCTTCAATCCCGGCGTCGGTTTTGATCCGAACCAGAGTGATGTCAAAATTGGACATCACCCGATCGTGGGAAATAGTGGCAGGTTTTATCGGTACATCGACCTGATAGACGGAGATTTGGGTGATTTTCATGAAGAACCGAGCCTCGCTTAACGGATAGGGCCGAGGTCAGGCTCGCCGCATAGTTTCCGGTGGTCAAAGCATTTCTCGTAGGGGCTTTGCCTCAGTTTTAGTCATAGCTCAGAGCGGCGATGGGGCTCTGAATTTCGAGATGATCCAGTCCCGGACGAGGCACCCATCCGGCGACAATTGCCGTTGTGACGGGACGATCAGGTAAAAGCTGAACTCGGTCTGCATCGGGATGTCGCAAGCAACAGTCAGCCAGCCGCGCGCGAACTGCTCACCCAAAAGCGGCTTCAGGCCGAGCGCGATCCCGGCCCCTTCAAAAGCCGCCTTGTTCAGCAACGTATAGGCATTCAGTCGCATGGCAGGGGTGGGCATTGCGCGCGTCACACCCGCTGCACGGAACCACGCAGGCCAGCTGACCCAATCCATGGTCGCGTCACCCAAGTGCAGCAGCGGCTGATCAAGCAGGTCCGCCGCATCCACGAACGGGGCCCGCCCATCCAGAAACCCCGGGCTGCAGACAGGAACCGCTTTGCCCGTGCGCAGAAAGGTCTTATCCACGCCAGCCCAACGCCCATGGCCGAATTGAATACCAATATCAAACGTATCCTGGGCCGTCGATAGATCTGCATCAGAGGCCAGAACCTGAATCGAGATATCGGGAAAACGGACCTTCAACTCTGGCAAAAGAGGCATCAACCAATAGATCGAGATGGCCTCTGTCGCCGCCACTGTCACCTGACGGTCCTGTGGTGGCAAAACAAGATCGGTTGTCGCATCTGCCAAATGATCAAGGGCGACTGTCACCGCATGATGGTAGCGCCGCCCGTCATCGGTCAGCGCCACAGAGCGATGCCCACGCCGAAACAGCGTCACTCCGAGGGAGATCTCCAACTCCCGCACCTGACGGCTGACAGCGCCTTGCGTTACGCAAAGCTCATCGGCGGCACGGGTAAAGCTGAGCCATCTACCCGCCGCCTCAAATGACAGTAAAGCGTTTAGGTTGGGCAGTTTGGATTTCAGGTTTGGCATGACGAAAACTCTGTCTTTTGCAGACATAATCCTCGTTTGAGGCGGTTTTGCTAGTCTGTAACCTCGTTGAGGTTAGAAACGCATTGCTCAGCCGCCAGAAGAGGACACCAATCCCATGAGTGAAACACCCCAGCAACTATGACCGCCGAGTAACTTGTCGGCCATGGCGGCATCGACATGTTGTATTACCGCGAAGATGTGCCCACTCCGACACCCGGTCCGGGGGAGGAGCTGATCCAGACGACCGCAGCAGGCGTGAACAACACCGATATCAACACGCGGATCGGCTGGTACTCCAAGAAAGTGACGGAAGAGACCAATACAGGCGGGGGCGAAGGGTTTGACGAGGTCGATGACCAGGAAGCGAGCTGGTCCGGCACACCGCTGACATTCCCTCGGATACAAGGCGCCGATGTGTGTGGCCGGATCGTCGCCGCGGGCGAAAGTGTGGATAGCGCGCGCATCGGCGAGCGCGTTCTCGTGCGCAACATGCTGCGCAGCTGTTTGGATTACCGACCCTATGAATGCTGGAGCATCGGATCAGAATGCGACGACGGTTTTGCGCAGTTTACCCTGGCCCCGGCCCGCGAGGGCCACAAGGTGAGCTGTGACTGGTCCGATGCCGAACTCGCCTCGATTCCATGCGCCTATTCCAGTGCCGAAAACATGCTGCACCGTGCGCATGTGGGCGCGGAAAAGGTCCTGATCACGGGCGCTTCCGGCGGGGTCGGATCCGCTGCGGTGCAACCGGCCAAGCGGCGCGGGGCATATGTGGCCGCGCTGGCTTCAGCCAGCAAGGCGGATGACGTCCTTGCCCTGGGTGCTGACCGCGTGATCGACCGCAACGCGGACCTGGTTGCGGAACTGGACAAAGCTGCGATGGACGTGGTCGTCGATCTTGTGGCGGGCGATCAATGGCCGAGCTTCCTAGACGTGTTGCGGCGCGGGGGCGCTACGCCACCGCAGGTGCCATCGCGGGCCCCATCTCGGAGATTGACGTTCGCACCCTTTATCTCAAGGACCTCACCCTGTTCGGATGCACCTTTCAGGAAGACGAGGTTTTCGAGAACCTGGTGACCTATATCGAAAGAGGCGAAATCCGCCCAGTAGTCGCCAAAACCTATCCGTTGTCCGATATCGCGATGGCTCAGGAAGACTTCCTGTCCAAGAAACATACAGGAAAGCTTGTTCTTATACCGCCAGCAGTGGGCAGGTGAATCTGCTATTGTGAAGCCGCAAAGCGGGTGCTGCGCCTGCAAAAAGATGCTGCGTCAACGAAATTCAAAAATCCAAGGTCGGCTAAGTCCCGCGAACTGTGAGTTCAAATGGCTTGCGATTCTGGACCGCAGCGAACGGCTGTTTCGACGGGCCGCATCGCAGCGATACTTGGGCCGGACCAATTGCTGCTCAAGGCCGAGTGCTGGGGCAGGGTATTCTGCTGATCAACCAAGCCCTAGTAAGACACACTGCGCCGGTTTCCAGATTGCGAAGAGGCTCATTGGCATTCTGTTTAACGTCGACTTGACGCACTTGAACCGTCGAAACACTCCAAAAGGGCAAAAATCCTAAGGTGTTGAATTCAATGGGAAGCGAGTCTCAATAATTCGGTCCCAGTATTTTCGTACTCCGACAGGTCTGAGAACGCTCAGTCGCTTTGGGTGTAATCAAGGTTATGTAAAAAATGCTATCAGCCGAGATTGGAGTGCCTCGAGCCAGATCCCGTCTTCCTCAGCAGGCCTTGCCATTGTATACGTTCAAGTTGCCGTCGACATCAAGTTCAAGGAGCTTAGAACACGACAAGCAGCCAAGCGGGTGCCACTGGCTGCATGGTGGACAGGATGGGCAACAATGCAGATTGGGAGGTCGTTCAATGCTCCAAGATCAGCGTGACATTTACTCGACGTTGGCCTGACGGACATATGAGGTTCGGTGGAGGTTTGCGCGTGTCGGCCGGATACCGCATTTCAAATCCGTCGTCGCGATTGGAGATCGAGGCGCTTTCGAACAGCGCCACGGTCCGCAGTTTTCCCTGCACTGTTACTTCAATCTGAACGGTGGTGGAGACAAAACCGTTCGACCATAATTGCCGCATCTCAGACCAACGGGTTTCAGGAAGGCCTGCGGCGATATTGGATTCGTGCCGGGGAGTCGATTGGCGCTTTCTTCGACCGAACCGGTCTTGCAAGCTTATTCCAGAACGCACCTGAATCACATGGATCGTTCAGCTTTGTCTGACCCACCCTATACGGCCCACTCAGGTTTGGCACTCGAGCCGCAAGGTTGGCCGGACACGTCAAACAATCCGCCTCATCTCAGTGTGATCCAGCAAGCCTGGGAGCGGTATCGGCAAATATCCCACCTCGGCTTCAGCCAAACGGCGCACCACAATGGTTGACCGAAAGGGCTCGATCCAGCATCCTGCGGCGTAACAGACTGGCCCGGCGCGGTTATTTTTCATTGCGGTCACTTTTTTAGCAAGGTCCGAAACATGCCCGATGCATCGCAGAAGCAATATGTGCTGGACACGCATCGGCTGCGCGACCCCGAGCAGACCTTGCATATCGTCAAGCCGTTTCTGAAAAGCATGGGCATCACCCGAATTGCGAACCTGACCGGGCTGGATCGGATCGGATTGCCCACGGTGATGGTTGCCCGGCCAAATTCCCGCTCAGTTGCGGTGTCGCTGGGCAAGGGACTGTCGTTGCGGGCGGCCGAGGCCTCGGGCGTGATGGAAGCGATTGAATCCTGGCACGCTGAACGGGTTCAGCTACCGCAACGTCTGGCCAGGTATTCCGAATTGGCCGAGGAAACCGCGGTGGTCGACGTGACCGGCCTGCCGCGAGTGACCGGAGGGCACTTTGACCCGCATCGGAATATGCTGTGGGTTCAGGGGCACGATCTGGCCGGGGATGAACCGTGCTGGGTTCCGCTCGAGATGGTCGATACCGACTATACCAGCGCGCCGGTCGGTGGTCAGGCCGCCTTTCCCCGCACCACCAATGGGCTGGCCTCGGGCAATAACCTGACTGAGGCCAGCTGCCACGCCATATGCGAACTGATCGAGCGGGATGCCACAACCCTGTGGCATCACCAACAGGGAACGCCGCGTCTTGATCCGGACAGCGTTGATGATCCGCGTTGTTGCCAAGCCATCAAGATGATTACCGACGCAGGGCTGGAGGTCGGGCTGTGGGACACGACCTCGGACGTAGGCATCGCCAGTTTCCGCTGCGTGATCTGCGAAGGTGGTGGGCAACCCGGTCATATTGGCATCGGTGATGGATGCCATCCGGATCGTGCCATCGCCTTGCTCCGAGCCCTGACCGAAGCGGCGCAGACGCGGCTGACCTATATCTCAGGTTCGCGGGATGATCTGGACCCCGAGGAATTCACCAATCAGGCCAAAATGGAACGTGGCCAGTATGTGCGCGATTTGATCGATGGTACCGCGGCGGATCAGAGTTTTTGCGACTGTCCGACTCATGTAACCAACTCCTTTGACGAGGATCTGGGCCTGTTATTGCAGCGGCTCTCTGCTGTTGGTGCCGCGCAGGTTGTGACGGTTGATCTGTCGCGGCCGGAATATGATATAGCGGTAGTCCGGGCCGTCATTCCCGGGCTTGAGGCACCGCATGACGAACCGGATTACATCCCCGGTCCCCGGGCGCTGCGCATCAGGGACGGCCTGACATGACTGCGGTGATTTTTGTCGGTCCGACCCTTGCGCCAGAGGCGGTCTTGAAGTGTTTGGATGCTACAATCCTGCCCCCCGTCCGGCAGGGTGACGTATACCGCGTTGTGCGTGAAAATCCGGCTGCCATCGGTATCATCGACGGGTTTTTCGAAGGCGTGCCCTCAGTCTGGCACAAGGAAATCCTGTGGGCGATCGAACAGGGCATTCCGGTTTTCGGCAGCGCCAGCATGGGCGCTTTGCGCGCGGCAGAGCTGGCTGATTTCGGAATGATCGGTGTTGGGCGCATTTACGAGGATTACTATGACGGTACGCTGCAGGATGATGACGAGGTTGCGGTTCTGCACAGTCCGGCCGAGCTGGGCTTCCAACCGCTGAGCGAACCGATGGTGTCAATTCGCGCGACTGTGGCACAGGCCCGGACCGTCGGGGTATTGCCGCCGGATACGGCCTCTGAGGTGCTGCGCTGCGCCAAGGCGATGCACTACCGTCATCGCATCTGGCCGGACATTCTCGGCACGCTTGGAAACCTGCCGGGTATTAGCGAATTCGCGGACTGGTTGCCGAAGGGTCGCATCGACGCCAAGGCCCAGGATGCGGTTGCCATGCTGACTCGTATGTCGGAACATCAGGCCGGAGCCCCCCTGCCCCCGTCAGACATTGCACGAACCGAGCCCACCTTGATGTGGAAGGCGTTGCGCGCACGGGTTGATTCCGGAAATCGTACCGCCGACCGTAGTGTGATCGACGAATTACGGCTTCAGCCCGAGCTTTACGCAAAGGTGCGGGAGCGTGCAATTCTGGCCCTGTTATCGCGCGAGGAGGCCTTGAGGCAGGATCGCCCCCCCGAACGCGCGGAGTTGGTTCGGCAAATGGAGGCCCACCGGGCCACTGTCGGCCTGTCACGAAGATCCGACCTGATGGCGTGGATTGCCGCGAATGATCTGAGCCCCGAGGGCTATGAAACGATGCTGGCGGATGCTGCCCGGATCGAAGCCGCCGCTGCGTCACGGGCGGGCCATCTTGACGAACACATGCTGTCGGAGCTGCGCCGCTCGGATCAGTACGCCGAGTTGCGGAACCGGGCTGCCAACAAGGCGGAACAGGCTCTTCCGACGGGCCGGTCCGGTGTGGACCGGTTGCGAGTGCTTTTGTGGTATTTTGAATCTCATCTTGACCAGCCGGTGCCCGATGACCTTGACTCTTATGCAGTGGCGCTCGGGCTGGACGGGCGGGATGCGTTTTATGAGATGATAGAAGCCGAGTTTTTGTATTGCCACAGGGGTGCCGACACCGGAGCCGCAGAATAAGAGGCCGCCGGACTTGACCGAGTACCGCACGGGAGGGCGTATTGTGAACTTACCCGAACAGATTGATGAAGAACCCGGTACCCGGTTTCTGCTGTACCCACAGTCTCCGTTTCTGGAGCCCAACGCTCCACTGGAGCTGGTCGAGATTTCTGCACCACAAGGCAGTATCGGGCCCGGGCCGTCGGGGCCGCGCATGTACACGGTTGACCCGGTGGGGAAAACCACCCCTTACGGCGCGATCGTGCCGGGGCCAAATGGGCCGGGCATGTATCTGCCGCCTTGGGACGGTCAAATCCAGCCGCCCGCCATGCCGGATGAATTCGGCAACTTCATCCATATCGATCCCAGCAACCCCGCTTTTGAAGCCGCACATCTGTTCGGTTCGGCTCATTTCACCATGGATGTCTGGCAGGGCTATTTCGACCGCCCGATCCCGTGGCATTTCGCCCGTGATTTCGACCGTCTGGAACTGTCGCTTCTGCCTAGTCTGGACAACGCGCATATCGGTTGGGGCTTTCTGGAAACCGGTGGCACCCATGAGCACGGGGATGAATACCGGCCCTATAGCCTGAATTTCGACGTGGTCGCGCATGAGATCGGCCATGCCATCATCTACAGCGTGATCGGGATGCCAACAGATGGCGATGCCTCGGGTGAGTATTACGGATTTCATGAATCCGCTGCCGATCTGGTGGCTTTGTTGGCGTCGCTGCATTTCGGTTCGGTGGTGGATGATTTACTGGAGAACACGCGGGGGAACCTCTACACCTTCAACCGCCTCAGCCGATTTGCCGAACTGTCTGAAAACGCGCAGATCCGGCTTGCGGCGAATGATCGGTCCTTGTCGGAATTCGCCGCCGGATGGTCCAGCGAGCATGCTCTGTCCGAACCCCTGACCGGTGCGATGTTCGATATCTTTGTCGATATCTATCACGAGCGTTTGCTGGTTCACGGCTTGATCTCGGCCGAGGAGGAGAACCTGTCGGATCAGTTGGAAGGATCGCCTGACTATAACCGGGTAATGCAGGGTGTTTTCGACAAGCGATATGCCGAAAACCCCGAAGGCTTTCGCATCGCCCTGCTGGAGGCGCGCGACTATCTGGGCACATATCTGGCTGACACGTGGGAAATGCTGGATGCGGATATGCTCAGCTATTTCGGAGTGGAAAAGGCCCTGCTGGCCGTGGATCAAGAGATCACCGGTGGTGCTTTTCGCAATATTATCGAAGGCAACTTCCGTGTGCGTGACATCGGATTGACAACCGCAGGACCGCGCCTGCTTGATCCTGAAGAAGGCAGTCATTCAAATTCGGTCCGCACGCAGGTGCCGGACTGATGCCTAAAACCCTTTATTTTTAAATGGTTTTGTGGCATCCAATCGAAAGGTGATTTTTAGGAACATTTTGACTCGTGACTTTTCGGGTCTTCGTTAGGGGGGGCGAGGCGTCCCATGTCGTCAAGCCTGCAATCAGGAGATGAGTTTATGCCAGAAACTTTGCTCAGTTTTTCCGAAGTGTTGATTTTCGGACGCGTCCTTGATGACATGAAATACGTCGTCACCGACAAGCGCGGACAGGGAAATAACAAACAACTGGACAAGCAGTTTGCCAAGGACGGCGAAGATGAGCCCAGGTTCGCCAAGATTTACGGGTTCGCCTATGAAGGTACATATTACGACCTTCCCGAACCCGCGATCTTCCTTGTTCATGGCAAAGGAAAAAGCGCCACGGATGGCAATCTGCCGGGAAATCTTGCCTCTCGGGCGCCCAACGATCCATCCAAAAGCGGTGTCGCGGCCGCTGACTATCAGATGGCCAACGACATTATGTACTGGAACTACGACAAGGCTGATCAGACCATGCGTATGGATGTCACGTCGGGTATGTTCGAACAGGTGCTGCTGGACATCTACTTCGGCTTTGACAGCCCCGCGATCAGCGGCGCCCGCGTGAGTGGTGCGCGGGTTAGCGGCGCACGTGTGAGCGGAGCCAGGGTTAGTGGTGCGCGCGTAAGCGGAGCCAGGGTCAGCGGCGCACGTGCGCGGGGCTCGGAAGACTGACGCGGGTAATACTCCGGCGGATAGCAGAATAGATTTGCGAAAGGCCCTGCTCAGCAGGAGCCTTTCTCGTTCAGAACCCTGCTTTTTTCAGGCCCTCGACAAAATGCTGAGTGTCCTCAGGCAGGCGGTCGGGCTGTACATTCTCCCACCGTTTCAAAGAGAAATTGGGATGCGCTTTGCGATGTCTATCCGCAATATCTCGCGCGATGTCCAACTGATCGAGATGTGCGAAGCTGGCGGCCAGCAAGCGTTGTCCTTCGGTGGGATTGTTCATCTTGTTGACGGCGTCAATGGCTTCCCTATAGCGCTTGAGGTTGAAATACGCCCCACCCAGATGCCACAGGTACTGGTCCGGGAAGTACGGATTTAACCGCATTGCCTGCTGCAAATGAGTGATTGCCGTTTCGTTGTCACCATAATGTGCCAACGCATCGGCGAAATCGGAATGCATGTCAGCGTCATTCGGGTTCAGCGCCAGAGCACGCCGATAGGATTGCAGCGCTGCATCATGTTCCTTGCGATACAGATGGACATAGCCCAGTTCCCCAAAACCACGCGCATCGGTGGGGTCCAGTTCGATTGCACGCTGCGCAAAGGACAACGCCTGGTCCAGCGCGGTAGAGGGATCCTTGCTCCAGGAATAACGCCAGTCGATATTCAGTGTTCGCGACAGCGCCGCCGCTGCACGGGCATAGCCTTCGTCCCGGTCAAGCGCGGATTGGTAGAAGTCTTGCGCCTTGCGGTTGTCGTTCCGTGTATACTTAAAAATATGGTGCTGACCCTGAAGCACGGAACCATAAGCCTCAAGGTCAGACGGGATCGCCTGAATCATGCGCCGCTTTTCGTGCGATTCAATCATCACCGCGGTGGCGGCCACGATGCACTCGGTCACTTCGTCCAGGATATCGAAAATATCGTCGATCTTGCGATCAAACCGCTCGCCCCAAATGGTGCGTTCGGTTGTGGCATCTATCAATTCCGCCGTAATCCGGATGCGGCTTGCCGACCGGCGCACACTGCCCCGGGCGACATAGCGCACATTCAGCTTTTGCGCCGCCTCTTTCGGTGGCATCGACTGCGTCTTGAAGAAGAAGGACGAGTTCCGCGCAATCACGAACAGATTCCGGAATTTGGACAGGTTCATGATGATGTCGTCGGTCAGCCCCTCGGCGATCCAGCTGTCCGACTCGTCCCCGCTCTGGCTGCTGAAAGGCAGAATGGCGACCGAGGGAGTGTCGGGGCGCTCCAGCACGTCTCCAAGGATTTCGGGCCGCATCGTCCCGGCCATTGTCGCCCCGGCCACCTCACTGCGCACGCAGTAGGTTGAGACAGGGGACAGAATGTTTTTCAACTGTTTGGGACCAAGAAACTCATACCCATAGCGCAGGCGGTTGCAGACTTGGTCATAGACAGCCGAGCTGACGTAGACCCTTTCAGGTTCCGCGATTTCCTGCAGCCGGGCGGCGATATTGACGTTGTCGCCATGGATGCCACGATCATCGATCAGGATTTCTCCCAGATGGACGCCGGCGCGGAACATGAGTCGCTGATCATCGGTGCGCTCTTGGTTGTGCTGGCTGGCAATACGGTGCAGTTCCACCCCGAACTCCACCGCGCTGGTGGCAGTGTCAAACAGGGCCAGAATACCGTCCCCGCGCACCTCGACCACCCGGCCCTGAAACGCAGCGCAGGTCTCTTCGAGTTGAGACATCAATGATTTTAAAGCATTATACGTATCCAGCTCATTCTCGCTCATCAGGCGCGAGTACCCGACGACGTCGGCAAACAGGATCGCGCCCAGCTTCTGCGTGATGGAAGGATTTGGACTTGTGGTGTTCACATTCAATACTCGTCTCAGGGGCTGCGTTCGAACCCTATCGTCAGTTTATAGCAAAATGTGCTTTTGCGCTCTGAAAGCGAAATCACACCCCGTTACTCACACTCATCAACTTGCGGTGGCCAGGACCAACCCGAAGTCCCGTCCGACCCGAGGGTCACGACTGTCGCCCGGTCAAGTTCGTTTGCTAGGATGGGGCGCCTGTCCATCCAATCTTGCCTGAGAATGCCAACGACGATCATGTCGTAGAATGTTCCATCCGCGAACCAAGCTTGCCGCATTGTCCCTTCGACCTGACACCCCAGTCTTTCCACGAGGTCGCGACTTATGTGGTTATCTTCCCGATAGTACGAGGTAAGCCGGTTCAAGCCAAGCTGGCGGAATGCAAAATCGGCAACCAGAGCGGTCGCCCTGATAGCCAAACCTAACCGTCTGGCTGATTTTTCGACGAACATGGCAACAACTGCGTCCCGGTTGACTGGGGAAATGCCCTCGAGTCCCGCCATTCCAAGAATCTGTCCGCTGCTGGATTCGATAGCGAACCAGCATCTGTTGTCGCTTCCAAATGGGTTCAGCGCGCCGTTCCAGACCTCTTCGGTTTGTGCCATATTGAATGGAATACGTAACGTGCGGTCAAATCGGGCGAGGTCCTCGATATCCTGAAACCAGGGAGTGATGACCTCCAGATCCGCCTTCTCGAGGGGACGCAGCTTGAATACGCTGTTGGATGTGTCTGGCAATGGATCAACTACCTTTAATTAAAGTCAGAAAATACATTCTGGACCCTAACACACTTGTTCATCAAATACGAAACGAGAATACATCGGCCCCGGCGGAATTGCTCCGACGGGCCTGTGTACGGTAGACCAAAGCCAAACGGAAACCGACCCACCTGAAACAGGCGGGCCGGTTCGCCGTGAGTGGTGTGGTCGTTAGTCGTACAGAACGGCCGATATCTTCGGGTCGTCCATGTTAGATGCGTCATAGTAGTAGAAGCCAGTGTCGATCAGCGACGGCACTTCCTCGCCATTCAGAGCGGCAACGGCGGCCTTGACAGTTTCATAGCCAATCCCAACCGGATTCTGAGTAATGGCCCCCGCCATCAGACCGCTTTTGATCGCGTCTTTCTGAGCTTTGCCGCTGTCATATCCGATAATGACCAGCCCTTCGGTGCCCAGTTCCTGCACGCCGTTCACCACACCGATGGCCGAGCCTTCGTTGGTACCGAAAATACCGTTCAAATCCGGGTTTGCGGTCAGGATCGCCTTGGTGACCTCGGTAGATTTCAGGTGGTCGCCTTGGCCGTATTGAACGGTGACAACCTCAATATCCGGGTACTTCTCGGCAATGCGGTTTACGAACCCGTCGCGGCGGTCGATGCCGGTGCGGCTGGTCTGGTCATGCGCGACCACGGCGACCTTGCCTTTGCCACCCAGCATTTCAGCCATCTTGTCTGCGGCCAGACCTGCTGCGGCCAGGTTGTCTGTTGTTGCGGTCGAGACCGGGATGTCGCTGTCGACGCCACTGTCAAAGGCGATGATCGGGATACCTTTTTCGTCAGCCTGTTTCAGCAGCGGGATGGCGGCCTGACTGTCCAAAGCGGCAAAGCCTATTGCCTTGGGATTGTTGGCCAACGCCGCGGCCAGCATGTCGATTTGGCGGTCGACCATAGTCTCGTTGTCGGGCCCTTCGAAAGTAATGGTCACACCATATTCGTCTGCGGCCTGTTCGGCGCCGGATTTCACCGCCTGCCAGAACTGGTGCTGGAAGCCTTTGGACACAAGCGGAATGAAAACATCCTCGGCCACAGCCATTGAGGCCGGAGCCGCAAGGGTGGCCGCGCTCAGCGCCCCCAGAATAAAACGACGTGTAAACATAATTCTCTCCTCCTTGTTGGTCGTTTGTGTGTAAGCTCAGCCAATTTTCTTGCGCCGTGCCATGTCGGCATAAACGGCCAGAATGATGATCGCGCCGGTCACGACGGTCTGCCATTCCTGCGCCACAGACAGAACGCGCAACCCATTGGTCAGTACTGCCATGATCAGCGCACCGATCAGCGTACCCAGGATCGTGCCGCGCCCACCGGACAGGGATGTGCCCCCGATCACCACGGCCGCGATGGCCTCCAGTTCGTAACCCAGACCCAGCGCGGGCTGCGCCGAGTTCAGGCGTGACGCTATTAGGATACCGGCGATACCGCAGATTGCTCCGGCCAGCGCGTAGATGCGCATTTTCCACATGTCGGTGTTCACTCCGGACAGGCGCACCGCCTCTTCGTTCGATCCCAGCGCAAAGGTGTAGCGCCCCAGAACCGTGCGGCCCAGAATATACGAGGCCGCGATGGCCACGAGGAACAGGATCAGCACGCCGTTGGGGATGGGTAGCGCTGGGAAAACCTCTCCGACCAGGGACCCGCGCGAGATCTGGTCGAAACCCGGAGTGTCGTTGAAATAGATCGGGCGCGTGCCCGAAATTACCAGCGAAAGGCCCTTGAGGATCAGCATCATGCCCAGCGTGGCGATGAAGGGCGGGATTTTCATCTTGGCCACAAACGTACCAGAGCACAGACCGCACAGTGCACCTGCCCCAATGGCCGCCGCAACACCCAGCAGCAACGGCATCCCCATATAAGTCAGCACCACCCCCGCGATCACCGCACAGAACGTCATCAGCGTGCCCAGCGACAGATCAATCCCGCCAGTGATGATGATTAAAGTCGCCGCCACGGCCAGCACCCCGTTGACCGAGGTGGCCTGCAGAATGGCGATCATGTTCGAGGTTTGCATGAAATTCGGCGACGCGATCGAGAACCCGATCAGCAGGGCAATCAAACTGGCAAACGCCAGCAGCTTTTGATAGGCGCCGCTCTCCGACAGACCCGCAAGCGGCTTTTTCTTGTCGATATCCGTGGCTGTGGTCATAGGACTGTCCCTGTTACCTGCATCGCCGCCTTGCGTTGGGTTGCCAGATGCATGATGTCTTCCTGAGTGGTGTCTTTCCCGCCGGGCAGAATGCCGGTCAGTCGGCCTTCGCACATCACGGCGATGCGGTGGCTGAGGCGCATGATCTCGGGCAGTTCCGATGAAACCACGATGATCGCCTTGCCTTGTCCGGCCAGTTCTTCAAGCAGCTTGTAGATCTCGGATTTTGCGCCCACGTCGATGCCACGGGTGGGCTCGTCAAAGATCAGGATATCGCAGTCGCGCAGCAGCCATTTGGCGATGACGACCTTCTGCTGATTGCCGCCAGACAACAACCGTACCTCCTGCACGTCCGAGGGAGTACGTATACCCAACTGATTGATGTAACTTTTGGCCGCGGAGCTGATTTCACCGTCTTTCAGAACCCCACCCGTCGCGGTGAACAGGTCCATCGAGGCCAGAGCGATATTGTCCCGCACGTTCATGCCCGTTGCCAGACCGAAGTGCTTGCGGTCTTCCGACAGATACCCGATCCCCGCGTTCACCGCATCCTTGGGAGACTTGATCGACACGGGGTTCCCATGCACACGAACCTCCCCGCTGTCTTTGGGGTCGGCCCCGAAAATGGCGCGGGCCACTTCGGTGCGCCCTGCTCCCATCAACCCGGCAAAACCCAGTATTTCACCTTTCTGAACCGAAAAGCTGACGTCGTGAATGTCCTTTCCCCGTGTCAGGCCGGAAACCTGCAGCGACACTTCGGCAGCGCCCAGATCCGGAACGTCCAGTGGTTTCTCATTCACCTCACGCCCCACCATCATCGCGATGATCCGGCTGATAGGTGTGTCCGCCGCGTCCACGGTGCCAACATATTCACCGTCACGCATGACGGTGACGCGGTCGGCGATCTGCTTCAGTTCGTCCATCTTGTGGCTGATGTAGACAATGCCCACGCCTTCGGCCTTGAGGCGGCGGATGATGACAAACAGTTCGGCAATCTCAGCATCGTTCAGTGCCGCTGTTGGTTCGTCCATGACCAGAACCTTAGACCGATAAGACAACGCCTTTGCGATTTCGACCATCTGCTGTTTCGCAATGGTCAGGCTACCAACCAGTGTTCTCGGTTCCAGCGACAGGTTCATCGACGCAAAAATTTCGGAGGTTTGCGCGTTCAGCGCGGCCTCGTCCAGACGGCCGAAACTCTTGCGCGGCTCGCGTCCGATAAAGATGTTCTGCGCCACCGTCAGGTCATTCATAAGGCTCAGTTCCTGATGGATGATGCCGATCCCCAGATCCTGCGCCTCGCGCGGGGTGGTCGGGCTGACTGATTTGCCTTCGATCACCAGATCACCGCCATCGCGCTGGTAGATGCCTGACAGAATCTTCATCAGTGTGCTTTTTCCGGCCCCGTTCTCACCCATCAGCGCGTGAACCTCGCCCGGGAACAGATCGAACTGCACGGATTTCAGCGCGTGCACTCCGGGGAAATGCTTGTCGATCCCCGTCATGTCGACCAGTTTTGTCATTTCTCCTCCCATATCGCCCTCTCCCCAAGGGCTGCGCGGGTTACATCACCGCGCCGATTTGCCAGGGGACGAACTCGACGCCCCCAAAGCCAAGTTCCTCACTTTTGGTTTGCTCTCCGGAAGCGACACGAATCAGCATTTCAAATAGCTCTTCGCCCTTGGATTCGATGCTGATGCCTTCGGTGACGATATCCCCGCAGTTCAGGTCCATGTCGTCTGCCATGCGCGCATACATTTCCGAGTTGGTGGCCAGTTTGATGCAGGGGGTCGGCTGATAGCCGGAAACCGAACCCCGCCCGGTGGTGAACACGATCAGATTTGCGCCCGAGGCCACCTGACCGGTGACCGAACAAGGATCGAATCCGGGGCTGTCCATGAAGACAAAGCCCTTCTTGTCGATCATCTCGCCGAATTTGTAGACGTCCCGCATCGGAGCGGTGCCGCCCTTGGCCACTGCGCCCAGCGATTTCTCCAAAATTGTCGTCAGGCCGCCTCGCTTGTTGCCGGGGCTGGGGTTGTTGTCCATCTCACCGCCGTTGCGGGCGGTATAATCTTCCCACCAATGGATGCGATCGATCAGCTTCTGGCCGACCTCCGGTGTTTCGGCGCGGCGGGTCAAAAGATGCTCTGCCCCGTAAATCTCGGAGGTTTCCGACAGGATTGTCGTGCCGCCATGGCGCACCAGCAAGTCCGAGGCATATCCCAGCGCCGGATTGGCGGTGATCCCGGAATACCCATCCGATCCACCGCATTGCATTCCGACCGTGATAGCACTGACCGGGGTCGGAGCGCGCTTCGCCTGATTGGCCAGTTCCGCAATACCGCGCAGTTCATGCAAGCCGCGCTCGATGGTGCGGCGGGTGCCGCCTTCGTTCTGGATGGTCATGTAGCGCAGCGCGCCATCCTGACGGATTGGACGGCCGCCGACCAGATCCGCGACTTGCATGACCTCGCAGCCCAACCCTATCAGCAGAATGCCAGCAAAGTTTGGATGCTGGGCATATCCAGCCAGGGTGCGGAACAGGGTCGCATAACCTTCGTTCTTACCTGACATGCCGCAGCCGGTGCCGTGTACGATCGGTACCACGCCGTCGATATTGGGATAATTGTCCAACAGGCACGTTTTTACAGCCGCTTCGGCAATAAAACGCGCGACCGAGCCCGAACAATTCACCGTTGTCAGAATGCCGATATAATTGCGCGTTCCAACCTTTCCGTCGGCTCGGTGAAAGCCCTGAAAAGTGCGGCCTTTATTCAGTGCCGCCAATGGCGTGTTGGCGCTTGCATGGGCATAATCCTGTTGATGCGCGCCCATCCCAAGATTGTGCAGGTGAACATGATCGCCAGGATTGATGTCACTTTTTGCCTGTCCGATGATTTGCCCGTAGCGAATAACACTCTCACCTGCAGCAATTGCGGTTACGGCGATCTTGTGCCCGCGATTGACAGGGCCGGACAGGGGTGTGGTCAGGCCGGCTGGCCAGTCTTCGGCGTGCAAATCGCGCAGCGCAATCACGACATTATCATCTGGGTTCAGCTTGACCGTATCGCGCGTCGCCGTTCCGAAGGCCTTATTTTTATGGCTTGCGTGCATCTTGTCCCCGCTTGACTGCTCTGATTGCTAAAACTTGACCGCGCACTTGTCAACTAACATGTTAGTATGATAGTTCGATCCCATGAGCAAACTACAAGACATCAACGCGCAGCTTTTGCGCGATATTGCGTCGGATGAAGGCTCGCTGGCGCAGCGGGTTTATCAGGCGATCAAACAAGCCATTTTGTCACTGGACTTTCCGCCCGGTGCAACGCTCAGAAAAGCGCCAATCTGCGAGCGGCTGGACGTTTCGCGCGCGCCCGTGGCCGAGGCGATTGCCCGGTTGGCCGCCGAGGGGCTGGTGGATGTCGTGCCGCAGTCGGGAACGCGGGTATCGTTTTTCTCGATGCCGGAAATCCGCGAAGGTATGTTCCTGCGCGAGGCTTTGGAACTGGCAACTGTTGCCAAGGTGGCACGCGACTTGACCGAGGAGCAGCGCAAGCAGCTCAGCCGGAACATGCGCCTGCAGGAGCTGTTGATCGAGGATGAGGATATTCCCGGTTTCTATCAGGCTGACGAAGAATTCCATGCGTTGCTGATGCAGTTCACCGGTTTCAAACGTCTGAGCGACGTGGCGCAGACCGTATCGCTGCAAGTCAGCCGCGCCCGGATGCTGTTGCTACCGACGCCGGGACGCATTGCGGAAACTCTGGAAGAGCATCGCGCCATTCACGCCGCCATTATGGACTGTAATGAGCAAGCCGCGCAGGCGGCCATGCGGCACCACCTGGGACAGCTCATGCCGCGTATCGAGGTTCTGATTCAGGAACAACCGCATCTTTTCAACATCACCACCCATGCAGCACGGGAAGCAGGATGACCGTTTCGCAAACCGAACTCTTGAACCATCGCACCAAAAGACCAGTACCTCTGACTCGTATGGGGTTCGGTGGCGCGCCTCTGGGCAATCTCTATCGCAAAGTCTCGGACGAGGACGCGCAGGCCGCATTACAGGCTGCCTATGATGCGGGCATCCGGTTTTTCGACACCGCGCCGCAGTATGGGCTCGGCCGGTCCGAGCACCGGTTTGGTGAGGCGATCGCCCGATTTGGGCGCGAAACCATCCAGCTTTCGACCAAGATCGGGCGTCTGCTGCTGGATTGCGAGCCGCACGAGGTGACACCCGAATCCTTTGTAGACGTGCCGCAGAAACGCATCGTGTTCGATTACACCTATGACGGTGTGATGCGGTCCTATGAAGCGAGCCGGGACCGGCTCGGCATCACCAATGCTGATATCCTGCTGGTGCATGACGTCTGCGTTTTCAGCCAAGGCAGTCAGGAGATGTCGGATGCCAAGGTGCGCGAACTGTTCGATGGTGGCGGCTACAACGCACTGACCGAGCTGCGGGATGCAGGTGAGGTCGCCGCGATTGGTGCCGGAGTGAACGAATGGCAGGTCTGCAAGAAACTGTTGGGGTTAGGTGATTTCGACGGCTTTTTGTTGGCCGGGCGGTATACGTTGCTGGAGCAGGAGGCGTTGGACAGTTTCCTGCCGCTCTGTGAAGAACGTGATGTGGGCATCATTCTGGGTGGACCGTACAACTCAGGCATCTTAGCCACCGGAGCGATACCGGGGGCCAAGTATAACTACGCTGATGCGCCAGAGGAGATCTTGAATCGCGTGCGCAAGATCGAAGCGGTCTGCGCCGCGCATGACACGCCGCTCATTGCGGCCGCGCTGCAGTTCGTTCTGGGTCACCCTTGCGTCAAAACCGTAGTCCCCGGCGCGGTCAGCGCTGCCGAAGTGCAGGCCAATGTCGCCTTGCTGAACCGCAGGATTCCGTCAAGTTTCTGGTCTGATCTGCAGTCCGAGGGACTGATCTGCCCCGACGCACCCCTGCCCGCCGAGGCTGCCAATGCTGCATAACATCGACCCAATCCTCTCGCCCGATCTTCTGCACACCCTGCGAGCCATGGGGCACGGGGATGAGATCGTGATCGCGGATGCGAATTTTCCGGGCTCAAGCATTGGCCCGATTTGCATCCGCGCCGACGGGTCCTCGGCAAGCGAAATACTGCGGGCTGTACTGTCCGTCATGCCGTTGGATACATTCGTGCCTGATCCGGCGCTGACCATGCAGGTGGTCGGTGACCCGGACGCCGTGCCCGAAGCCGTGGCCGATTTTCAGACCGTCATTGATGCGACGGCAGATAACCCCGCCCGCATTCAGGGGCTGGACCGGTTTGCCTTCTATGACCGTGCCGCCAACGCCTTTGCCATCGTTCAGACGGGTGAGCAAAGGCTGTACGGCAACATTATCCTCAAAAAGGGCGTCATTGGATGAAGATCGACGCACATCAGCATTTCTGGTCGTTGGCGCGCGGTGATTACGGCTGGCTGACGCTAGAACTTGCTGCGATATACCGCGATTTCTCACCGGGCGATCTTGCCCCCCTCATCAAGGCGGCAGGTATTGAAGGCACGGTTCTGGTGCAAGCCGCACCAACGGTGGCCGAGACGGAGTATATGTTGTCTCTGGCTGATCGGACTCCGTTCATCAAAGGCGTGGTCGGATGGGTCGATTTCGAAGCCGCTGATGCGCCGACACAGATTGAAAAGTTGTCGGCGAACCCGATCCTGGTTGGGTTGCGGCCAATGATTCAGGACATCCCGGACCCAAATTGGATGATGGGAGAGGTTTTGATCCCGGCATTTGAGGCAGTGCAGCGTCACGACCTCACCTTTGATGCCCTGACGTTGCCGCAGCATCTCGGCCCTTTGCGCCAGCTGTTGGAGCGCCATCCGCAGATGCGTGCGGTCCTTGATCACGGGTCTAAACCCCTGATCAAGGAGGGGGCGATTTCCGGGTGGGCTGAAGACATGGCTGCCCTTGCCCGCGATACCGACGCCTGGTGCAAGCTGTCCGGGCTGGTCACCGAAGCCGCGCCAGGTTGGACAGTCGATGACCTGCGTCCCTATGTCGATCATCTGCTGGACACGTTCGGCCCGTCCCGCATGATCTGGGGCAGTGATTGGCCGGTCTGCACATTGGCCAGCAGCTACCAGCGCTGGCTCGACACTACTGACGAGTTGCTGAGCGCACTGAACGAAACCGAACGCAGAGCGGTGCTGGGAGGCAATGCCGCTCGAGCCTACAACCTCAGGGACTGAAATGAAATTTCCGAAATTGGATACCAGCGGTTTGTGGTTGGGGCGTGTGGAGCGCGCGGGTATTGGCCCCTCCGTTGTAACCCTGCGCGACGGACATGTGTTTGATATCACCTCCAAAGAGGCACCGACGGTGCGCGACGTCCTGGAACGGGAGGACGCCGCCGACTATACGCGCTCGGCACCGGGTGAAACGTTGGGTCCGCAGCGTGGAGACCATCATTGGCTGGCCCCCTGCGATCTGCAGGTGATTAAGGCCTGCGGTGTCACCTTCGCGGGTTCTATGGTCGAGCGTGTGATCGAAGAGCAAGCCGCGGGTGACCCGGCCAAGGCTGAGGCAATCCGCACCCGTATCGGTGCCCGCATCGGTGACAGCCTGACCAACATTGTGCCGGGGTCCGACGCGGCGGCGCAGGTCAAAGAGGCACTGATCACTGAGGGTCTGTGGAGCCAATATCTTGAGGTTGGGATTGGTCCGGATGCCGAGGTGTTCTCCAAGGCGCAGGCGCTGTCTTCGGTGGGGTTTGGCGCGGATGTTGGCCTGCACCCCATTTCAGTCTGGAACAACCCAGAACCCGAGGTCGTTCTTGCCGTCAACTCACAAGGTAAGATCAAGGGTGCGACGCTGGGCAATGACGTCAACCTGCGCGATGTCGAAGGGCGCTCGGCCCTGTTGTTGAGCAAGGCCAAGGACAACAACGCCTCTTGTGCGATCGGGCCGATGATCCGATTGTTCGATGACAGTTTCACGCTGGATGACGTTCGCACCGCAGAGCTGATGCTGACCGTGGCTGGTCCTGATGGGTTTGCGATGCAAGGCCATTCCTCGATGGCGCAAATCAGCCGCGATCCGGTCGATCTGGTGGCCCAGACCATCGGGCGGCATCACCAGTATCCCGACGGATTGATGCTGTTTCTTGGAACCCTCTTTGCGCCGACTCAGGATCGCGATACTCCGGGGGGAGGGTTCACTCATAAACTGGGTGATATCGTCACGATTTCAAGCGATAAGCTAGGTGCGCTGACCAACACGGTGCGCTTGTCGACCGAATGCCCGGAATGGAAATTCGGGGCGTCCCACCTGATGCGAAACCTCGCCCGGCGCGGGCTGATTTAAGGAAAATTAGAACATGTTGACCGGAAAACACCTGATCGCCGGCGAATGGGTCGGGACCGAGGCCACTTTTTCATCAGACCCCGCACACGGGCGAAGCCACGACTTTTCCGTAGGGACGCCAGCGCATGTGGATGCCGCCGTTCAGGCCGCAGAAGAGGCTTTTGCCATCTTCGGATGGTCCATGCGGGCTGAACGGGCCGCGCTGTTGCAGAAAATCGCGGACGAGATTGACGCACGCGGCGATGCAATCACCGAGATCGGGTGTCAGGAAACCGGCCTGCCCGAGGCGCGACTGCAAGGCGAAAGGGGCCGGACTGTTGGCCAGCTTCGGCTGTTTGCGGACCACATCGAAGTCGGAGAGTATCTGGACCATCGTCACGATCCCGCCCTGCCGGATCGCGCACCCCTGCCCCGCCCTGACTTGCGGATGATCCAGCGCCCGCTGGGCCCGGTTGCAGTGTTCGGGGCGTCGAACTTCCCGCTGGCGTTCTCGGTCGCGGGTGGGGACACGGCGGCGGCATTGGCTGCGGGATGTCCGGTTGTCGTCAAAGGCCATCCAGCGCATCCCGGAACGGGTGAGATCGTGGCGCAGGCGATTGATACCGCAATCAAGGCGTCCGGCAATCCCGCTGGTACGTTCTCGCTGATCCAAAGCGACGGGATCGGGGTCGGAACGGCCTTGGCCCAGCACCCGTTGATCAGGGCGGTGGGATTCACCGGGTCGTTGCGTGCCGGTCGCGCGCTGTTCGACATCTGCGCGCAGCGTCCCGAACCCATCCCGTTCTTTGGCGAGCTGGGCTCGGTCAACCCGATGTTCGTTCTGCCCAATGCCGCCGCGGCCCGTGGTGCCGAGATTGGCACCGGTTGGGCGGGTTCCCTGACAATGGGCGCAGGCCAGTTCTGCACCAACCCCGGTATCGCCATCGTGGTTGACGGGCCGGATGCAGATGCCCTGCAGGCAGCAGCACAGTCCGCTTTGGTCGACACGGCAGAACAGACAATGCTAACCAGCGGTATCGCCGACGCGTACCGCAAGGGCGTGGCGCAATTCACCGAGGGGGCCGGGGTTGCGCAGATCGTCAGCAAAGACAGCGCCCCCCGCAGCGCTGCCCCGAACCTGTTTGTCGTTTCCGGCGACAATTGGCTGGCCGATGACAGCCTGCATGAAGAAGTGTTTGGCCCCACCGGCATCATCGTGCGCGCCCGGGACATTGAACAGATGACCGACATCGCCCGTGCTGTCGAAGGGCAACTGACCTGCACCCTGCACATGGACGCCGACGATGCGGACACCGCGCGTAAACTGGTGCCTGTGCTTGAACGCAAAGCAGGCCGGTTGCTGGCCAACGGTTTCCCCACCGGGGTCGAGGTTTGTGACAGCATGGTGCATGGCGGCCCCTACCCCGCTTCGACCAATTTCGGCGCAACCTCGGTCGGCACCTTGTCGATCCGACGTTTTCTGCGGCCGGTTTGCTATCAGAACCTGCCGACCGACCTTTTGCCTGATCAAGTGTGAGAGACGAGATGACTTCCCGTTCCAACCGTCTGTCCGGCAAAACAGCCCTGATCACCGCTGCAGGTCAGGGTATCGGGCGCGCCTCGGCTGAGCTTTTTGCGGCGCAGGGCGCGCAGGTCATTGCCTGTGATATCAATGACGCTTCGCTGGCCGAACTGGCTGCAATCACCGGCATCCAGATCCTGAAACTGGACGTCACCGACGCGAAAGCAGTTCAGGCCGCCACGGCGGAGTTGCCGCCTTTGGACGTGTTGTTCAACTGCGCAGGCTATGTTGCGGGCGGATCCATTCTGGAGTGCGAGGAAAAGGACTGGGACTTCAGCTTCGATCTGAACGTCAAGGCCATGTACCGGCTCATTCGTCTGACCCTGCCTGCGATGCTGGAAAATGGTGGTGGATCGATCATCAACATGTCTTCGGTCGCGTCGTCTCTGAAAGGCGTGCCGAACCGGTTTGCTTATTGTGCCTCTAAGGCGGCCGTTATCGGTCTGACTAAGTCGGTTGCTGTGGATTTTGTCACGCAGGGCATCCGCTGCAACGCGATCTGTCCCGGTACGGTCGACAGCCCCAGCCTGCATGACCGACTGCGATCCACCGGGGATTACGAACAAGCCATGACGGACTTCATCGCGCGCCAACCGATGGGGCGGATCGGAACAGCTGATGAGGTGGCGGAGCTTGCGCTGTATCTTGCAAGCGACGCCAGCAACTACACCACAGGGCAGCCCTTTGCCATCGACGGCGGCTGGACCATCTGAGTTGAAAAGGAACAGGAAATGAAACTTTTACGCTATGGGCCGGTTGGCGCGGAAAAGCCCGGTGTGCTGGATGCGAATGGCAAAATTCGCGATCTGTCCGGCGTCATTGATGATGTCGCGGGCGATGTGCTGAGCGAAGAGGGTCTGGCGCGCCTGCGCGGGCTCGAACTGGCCGGGCTGCCCGTTGTCGAGGGCAACCCGCGCATCGGTGCCTGTGTTGGACAGGTCGGCAAGTTCATCTGTATCGGTCTGAACTATGCCGATCATGCCGTCGAAAGCGGAATGGAACTGCCCGCCGAACCGGTGATCTTTTTCAAAGCGACCTCTGCCATCGTCGGTCCTAACGATACCGTGGAAATCCCGCGTGGCTCGGTCAAAACAGATTGGGAAGTCGAGCTGGGCGTCGTCATCGGCAAAGAGGCGAAATACGTTTCCGAGGCCGAAGCGCTGGACCACGTGGCTGGCTATTGCGTGGTCAATGACCTGTCAGAGCGTGACTTTCAGCTGCATCGCTCGGGTCAGTGGGTTAAAGGCAAATCGGCGGACACATTCGGCCCGATCGGGCCTTGGTTGGTGACACGGGATGAGGTCGCCGATCCGCAGAACCTGCCGATGTATCTTGAGGTGAACGGCCACCGCTATCAGGACGGATCCACCAACACGATGCATTTCGGTGTGGCGACTGTTGTCTCGCACCTGTCGCAATTCATGTCGCTGCAACCGGGTGATGTGATCTCGACAGGAACGCCCCCGGGCGTGGGCATGGGGCAAAACCCGCAGACCTATCTGAAGCCGGGCGACATGCTAGAGCTTGGTATCGAAGGGCTGGGCATTCAGCGTCAGGACGTCGTGCAGGGCTGACCCATACATAAAAGGCCCTGGCCAGATAGACCGGACCCCTATTTGTTTCTACTGACGGGCGATCAGCCTGGCCATGGCAGGGAGTATGTTTTGACGTTTGTGAAGAATTTCATCGCTTCGATGACGCCTTCCTTGACGCCGTTGCCGCTGTCCTTGATGCCGCCAAAGGGGGACATTTCGATCCGGTACCCCGGTTGTTCCCAGATATTGCAGGTGCCGACGTCGAGCCCGTTGATGTAGGCAATCGCCCGGTTCAGATCATTGGTACATACACCCGAGGACAGGCCAAACTCGGTCGAGTTCGAGATTGCCATCACCTCTGCGTCATCGTCCGGCACGCGCACGATGGGGACGATGGGGCCAAAGGTCTCTTCCATCACCAATTCGCTGTCATGGGGAACCTTGTCGACCACGATGGGCGGCAGCAGCGCGCCCTGACGACCCGGGTGATAGAGGATTTCCGCGCCTTCTTCCTCGGCCATGTAGACGCGTTTCTCGAACAGCTCTGCCGCCTTGTCGTGGATCACACAGCCCAGTTCGCCCAGATAACGATCAAACATCGCGTAGAAATCCAACGCGCCTTGCTGTTCGGGCGCGAATTTGTGCTGAATATAGTCGGTGGTCGACAAATACATCACATCGGGCTTGAACTCTTTCAACAGCTTGACGCCCGCAGCAAAGACAAACTCAGACAATTCAGCCGAATAGACCTCGGGCACGCACATGCCTGCCCAGGTAAATCGCGATGGCGGTAACTTCGGGCTCAGGTTGGACCCGCACGTTGGTGGTGATAGGGGTGTGCAAAACCATGTTGTGGTTTTTGGTTAAGGCGCTGCCTCGCGTCAGAGTTGGGTTCGGTCAGGCCACTTTCGGGCGTGAGGAATGCATCGCCTTCTTCGCAGCGGGAATGGTGTATTTCGTTCCGGCATAACTTCGGCCTCGCTCTGCGGCGAAGACTTCATCGATTATGACCGCGCGCTGACCCACGGAAGCGGCGTATTCTGCGAACCAGGTGGCAATGTCGAGCCTGGTCAGGAGTTCGTTCAACGTATCAGCCCCGGCCGCAAGATTGGGTCCGAAAGTCTCGTGCAATGCGTCTTGACGAAAATCGCCGAGGTCATCCATGGACCGCAAAATTACGGACAGGGCGATCGAGCACGCGAAGCCGTGCTGCACACCCACCCCAGCGTGATGAGAAAGGACAGGTTTTGCGCGATAGCGTTCTTGTTGCTGGAGTAGGCCAGACCAGAGCTCAGCGACGTTCGGGCTATCCGGGTGCGCTGCTGCAGGTTGCTTGGATCGCGCAGCAACGCGTGCAGCGTGTCCAACCCGTTGACCAATATCAGCCCCTGAGATTGTTCACCATAGGTGCGGGATCGATCACTGCCGTTTCCGGGTAGAGATCGGGTCGGGCCAGCGAGAGCTTTTTGTTGGTCTCTGGCTGCCAGGCCGTGCCCCGCAGGTGAACTCACTTCCGGTACCGGCAGTTGTGGGAATGGCGATGATCGGGGTCGTGGCCAGCCTCGGCCCCCGTATTGGTTTCCAGATATCAGGCGGCTTTGCTGAAATCTCCTGCGGTACTTCGTTGAAGTTCCCGGTGTCGAACAGGGTTTAGACCGGTTCGGAATATGTCCGCATCAGGCGCCTCAAGCCAATATAGAGGATTCGCTGCATTGGGCGCGATCTCCTGAGAATACCTCCATCTGTCGAATAGATTGTTATGATCTCAGTCAATGAGCGAGACTAAACTTGTCTGTGCCGATTTTCGTGATTTACCTTCCTGAAACGAGTTTGGAGAAAGGATGTGACACGGGAAAAAAACCCTGTTGATCATGCTGCCGGATGCGGTGCGTCACTTGACAGCAATCGTCGCGTGTAAGGGACTTGGAAATCCACCACTCATTTTGTATTTTGGATACAAGTTTCCTGCACCCGAGACCGACCGAATGCCCAGATCCCGCGCGATTCCCCGACAAAGCCTGCCCGAAGTCATCACCAACGATCTGCGCGAGCGGATTTTGAGCGGTGAAATGGCCGAGGGCGAGACCATCCGGCAAGAAGCTCTTGCCGAGGACTACGACGTCTCGCGTATGCCGATTCGCGAGGCGCTGAAGCGGCTGGATGCCGAAGGTCTTGTACAATTGACCAACAATCGCGGAGCATCGGTCACCAAGCATTCGCTATCGGAAATCGGAGAGATCTTCGACCTGCGCGTGCTGCTGGAAGTGGACCTGTTCCAACGTGCCATCCCGCAGATGACCGAGACCGATTTCATCGAATGCGACCGTATTCTGGACGAGATGGAAAAGTCCTACGACGCCTATGATGTGGGCCGGTGGGGCAGTCTCAACAACGATTACCACATGGCGCTTTATGCAGCTGCGGGGCGGGGTTTGAGCAATGAAATTCTGCAGCGGGTCAATGTGCAATCCGACCGTTATGTCCGGATGCACCTGAGCGTCATGGAGCAGCGTGAACCGGCCAAGAAAGACCATCGGGAACTGTTGTCACTGGCGCGCGACGGCCGGGTTGAGGACGCCTGTGCCCTGCTGACCCGGCATATTGGGCGCACCAAAGACCAGTTGCTGGAAATGGTCATTGCCACGCGAAAAGGCGAATAAGTCCGATCAACCCAAAGGATGCAGACAGGCCACCTGATGGGCCTCACCGCTTAGTTCGGGTGGAGCCGCGCGGCACTCCTCGGTTGCCAGCCAGCACCGTTGCGCAAAGGCACAGCCCTGGGGGACGTTCATCGGTGAAGGCAGTTCTCCTTCCAGCTTGATCCGCTCTTTCCGCGCTTCGGGATCGGCGCGCGGGGTCGTGGAAAGCAACGCCTTGGAATAAGGGTGCCGGGGGGCTGCGAACAGCTGTTCCTTGGGCGCCTTTTCAACGGCCCGGCCCAGATACATGACGATCACGTCATCTGCGAAATGCTTAACCACCGACAGATCATGTGAGATGAACAGATAGGCGAGGTTCAGGCGTTCCTGCAACTCGACCAGCAGGTTCAGAATTTGCGATTGGATCGAGACATCCAGCGCCGAGACGGGCTCGTCCAGAACCAGTACCTTGGGGTTCAACATCAGAGCCCGCGCGATAGCAATCCTCTGTCGCTGTCCGCCCGAGAACATGTGCGGATAGCGGTCGTAATGCTCAGGGCGCAAGCCGACAAGGTCAATCATTTCACGTGCGCGTGCCTCGCGGTCGGTGGCGGACATGTCAGGGCGGTTGATGATCAGCGGTTCCTGCAGAATCTGGCCGATCCGCTGGCGTGGATTGAGCGAGCCATAAGGGTCCTGAAATACAATCTGCACCGTATCGCGCATCTGCGCCCATTTCGATGGGGTGATGTCGACGCCATCGATAGTCAGGCTGCCCGAGGTCGGCTCCTCGATCATCGTCACAACGCGCGCGAGTGTGGATTTTCCGCAACCGGATTCACCGACGATGGCCAGCGTTTTGCCGGGTTGCAGGTCGAAATCCACGCCGGACAGGGCCTTGACTGTTGCCGGTTTCGACAGCAACCCGCCCTTGACGATGTAATGCCGGGCCAAGGCGCTGGCTTGAACGATAGGTGCGGTCATGCCACTTCTCCGGCAGTTATCTTCTCGACATAGTGGCAACGGGCTTTGCCAAACTCCGCGCTGTGCGGCGTTGGCGGCAAAGACCGGCAGAGGTCGTCCGCATACTGGCATCTGGGGCTGAACAGGCACCCTTTGGGCCGGTCGAACTGACCGGGCACCACGCCGGGAATGGTGGGCAGCATTTTCGATGTCGCCCGTTCTGGCAATGCGCTGAGCAGTGCAGACGTATAAGGGTGGCGCGGGGTGCGGAACAGGTCTTGGACCGGCTGTTCTTCGACCTTCTGGCCCGCATATTGCACCTGCACCCGTTCGGCTGTTTCGGCGACGACGCCCATATCGTGGGTGATCAACACCAGACCCATGCCCTGCTCATCCCTCAGCCGAACCAGAAGGTCCAGTATCTGCGCCTGAATGGTCACGTCCAGCGCCGTTGTCGGCTCATCCGCGATCAGCAGCTTGGGTTTACACGCAATCGCCATGGCGATCATCACCCGCTGATTCATCCCGCCCGACATCTGGTGCGGGAAGGTGTTCAGACGACTTTCCGGGGCCGGGATGCCGACCTGATCGAACAGCTCGATGGCGCGCTGATGGCGGTCCTTGCGGTTCAGTCCCAGATGGATGCGCAGGGCTTCCTTGATCTGGAAACCGACCGTGAAACAGGGGTTCAGCGACGACATCGGTTCCTGAAAGATCATGGCGATGTCTTTGCCGATGATCTTGCGGCGGTCACGGGCGGAGATTTTGGTCAGGTCGATGCCCTCGAAGCTCAGCTGATCGGCGGTAATCGTTGCTGTCCAGGGCAACAGGCCCATCAGCGCCAACATAGACACGGACTTGCCCGAGCCGCTTTCGCCAACGATGGCCATCAACTCGCCCTTGTCGACGGACAGGTTGACGCCGTCCACGGCGCGGAACTTGCCCGAAGCGGTGGCAAATTCGACGGTGAGGTTCCGGATATCCAACAGGCTCATGTCGTCAGCTCCGCTTCAGTTTCGGGTCCAGCGCGTCGCGCAGACCGTCGCCCATCAGATTGATGGCGAGCACTGTGATCAGGATGGCGAGGCCGGGGAAGGTGACCACCCACCAGGCGCGCAGAATGAATTCACGCGCTTCGGCCAGCATGGTGCCCCATTCCGGTGTGGGCGGCTGCGCGCCCATGCCCAGAAAGCCAAGGGCGGCGGCGTCCAGAATGGCGGTTGAGAAGGACAAGGCCGCCTGTACGATGATTGGAGCCAGACAGTTGGGCAATACCGTCTTGAACATCAGCCGGGCCTTGCTTGCGCCTGCCACGCGGGCCGAGGTGACATAGTCTTTTTGCCGTTCCGACAGTACCGAAGCACGGGTCAGTCGCACGTAATGGGGCTGAAACACGATGGCGATGGCGATCATCGCATTGGTCAGCGACGGGCCGAGGATGGCCACCAGTACCAGCGCCAGCAGCAGTGACGGGAAGGACAGGATGATATCCATTACCCGCATGATCATTGTATCGACCCATTTCGGAGCGAAGCCGGACAGCAGCCCGATGATCACACCGCCTGTCACGGCCACACAGACCACAACGATGCCGACAAAGAAGGAATACCGCGAACCCATGATCAGGCGCGACAGCATATCCCGGCCGAGCGGATCGGTGCCTAGCGGGAAGGCCCAGCTGCCGCCCTCCTGCCACGCTGGGGGCTGCAGGATGTGATTGCGGAACTGCTCGGTCGGGTCATAGGGCGCCAACAGGGGTGCGAAGGCGGCACAGAAGACAAAGGCCAGGAAGACCCACAGCCCGAACACCGCACCGCGGTTTTCGCTGAAGTAATACCAGAACTCACGCAGGGCGCTGGGGCGGATTTCGGTTTTTGGCGCGTTTGCGGACAGTTCAGCCATCACCGCCTCCGGATTTTTGGGTTGATGATGCCATAGAGGACATCGACCAGCAGGTTCACCAGCATTACGATCACGGCGATCATCAGCAGGCCGCCCTGCACCACCGGGTAGTCACGGCGGAAAATGCTGTCGACCATCCACTTTCCGATGCCGGGCCAGCTAAAGATCGTCTCGGTCAGGATCGCGCCCGCCAGCAGGGTGCCGACGGACAGGCCAATCACCGTGATCACCGGGATCAGAGCGTTGCGCAGCGCATGCAATCCGTTGATCCGTGAAGGCGAAAGACCTTTGGCGCGGGCGGTGCGAATGTAGTCCTCGCCCAGCACCTCCAACATGGCCGAGCGTGTCTGACGGGCGATCACCGCAAGTGGGATGGTGCCCAGAACGATGGTCGGCAGGATCAGGTGTCGAACGGCCGATCCGAACGCCCCTGACTGACCTGACAAGAGGCTGTCGATCAGCATGAAACCAGTGACGCTTGGGAAGTAGTACAGCAGGTCGATCCTACCCGAGACAGGCGTCCAGCCCAGATTGCCTGAAAACACGATGATCAGAAGCAGCGCCCACCAGAAAATCGGCATCGAATATCCGACCAGCGCTGAGGACATCAGCGCCCGATCGAAGAATTTGCCCCGGTTCACGGCGGCGATCACGCCCGCTGGCAGACCCAGAGCCACCGCAAAGATCATTGCACAGATCGACAATTCCAATGTTGCGGGGAACAGGGCAAAGAACTCATCCCAGACCGGTTTCTTGGTCACAAAGCTTTCGCCCAGATCGCCGTGCATCACGCCGACCAGATAATCCCAGTATTGCTGCAGGACCGGCTTGTCGAAGCCCAGCTTCTCGACCATTTCCTGATAGCGTTCCTCGGTCATGCCGCGTTCGCCGGCCATGACGATGATGGGATCGCCCGGCAGGACCCGGATGAACATGAAGGAAATCAGCGTTACGCCCAGAAATGTCGGAACGAACATGCCAAGGCGTGTGAGTAAGTAGCCAAACATCAGCGACCTATGATTGTGAGATCTTTGGGAAAGCTGGTCAGAGACCGGCAGCCATCCTCGGTAACAAGCACGTCATCTTCTATGCGAATGCCGAAATTGTCCAGTTCATAAAGCCCCGGCTCATTGGTCCAGACCATCCCGGGCAAAATTTTCTGGTCATTTCCGCGCATGATATACGGCGCCTCGTGCACGTCGCGACCCAACCCGTGACCCGTCTTAGTGCGAATGCGGTCAGCATAGGGCGAGGCTTCAAGAACGCTGATCACTGCGTCGTCGATATCGTGGGCGGTGACGCCGGGGCGGCAGGCTTCGAATCCCGCAAGGTTGGCTCGCAGAACGGTGTCGTAGACGTCCCTGCCCTCGTCCGAGACCTCTTCGACAAAAAAGGTGCGGGTGATATCGGCGGCAAATCCATGTTTGCGGGCGCCAAAGTCAAACAGCAATGCGTCACCCGGCTTGATCTGGTAATCCGCGCGCGCCTTGCCGTGGGGCCGCGCTGAATTGTCCCCGGCCGCAACAATCGGCGCAAAGGCCAGCGAGGCCGCGCCTTCGGCAAACAGGGCCTGAACAAGGGCCTGCTCGATTTGAATTTCGGTCTGACCGACGCGCACATCCGCGATTACACGGGCCAATGCACGTTCCGAGATATCAATCGCCGCCTGCATTGCCGCAACGTCGTCTTCGGTCTTGCAGATCCGCAGACCCGAAATCTCACGCTCGGCATCGACAATCTGCAGGTCCGGCAGAGCGTTGGTGAACGCCTTGGAGACAAAGACCCGCATCACCTGTCCTTCAACGGCCAGTGATGTCAGCGGCATTTGCTTGGCCAGCGCAGCAAACGCATCGTCATAGCCGGTCTGGTCGTACCAGTCGAAAACAGCGCCTTCGAATCCGACGAGTTCCCAAGAGCCCAGCTCAAGATTGGGCACAACCGCGGCCGGAGCGCCTTCGGCCGGGATTACGACCACAAAAGGTCGCTCGTGGCTCATGAAGGGTTTTCCCAAAGCGCGGGTAAAATTCGGACCGGGCACAAGCGCCACGGCATCTACTGACATGTCCTTTGCCAGTTGTCGGTACTCGGACAAATCCGGCATTGGCGCCGACCTCCAGAATAAAAGAAACCGGAGCCGCCGATTGGGCGGCTCCGGTCAGTGAGTGTGATTTACTCGACGCTTACGCCATAGAAGATGTGGCCGCCCAGCGGGTGCACCTTGTAGCCTTGCACTTCGTTGCGCATCGGCATGAAGACAACCGAGTGTGCGATAGTCGCCCAAGGCGCCTGCTCCTTGAAGATCGCCTGGGCGTCCTCATAAAGCTTGGTACGCTCGGCCTGATCGGTAGTCTGCTTGGCCTGCAGGATCAGATCTTCAAACGGCTGGTGGCACCATTGTGCACGGTTCGACGCTTCGCGGCCGTCACAGCCCAGCAACACGGCCAGAAAGTTGTCTGGATCGCCGTTGTCACCGGTCCAGCCCAGCAGAACAGCGCCATCGCGGTTTAACTCTTTCGAGCGCGACAGGTACTCACCCCATTCATAGGAGACGATTTCAACGTCCACGCCGACTTTGGCGAAATCCGCCTGGATCAGTTCGGCCATGCGGCGGGCGTTCGGGTTATACGGACGTTGCACCGGCATCGCCCAGACCTTCATCGACAGATCGGAAACGCCTTCGGCCTCCAGCATCGCCTTGGCCGCTTCCGGATCATAGGCGTCGTCGGTGATCGCATCGTTATAGCCCCACATGGTCGGCGGGATCGGGTTTTTGGCAACCTGGCCCGAACCCTGGAACACGACGTCGATGATAGCGTTCTTGTCGATCGCCATGTTGAGCGCCTTGCGGACGTTCGGATTGTCGAACGGCTCCATCGTGGTGTTGTAAGCCAGGTATCCGACGTTCAGGCCCTCTTGCTCCATCATGTTGATGTCAGCGTCATCCTTCATCGCCTGAATGTCAGCGGGGTTCGGATAGGGCATGATATGGCATTCGCCGGCCTTCAGCTTTTGATAGCGCACCGAAGCGTCCGGAGTGATCGCAAAGATCAGGTTTTCAACTGCCGCCGGGTCTTTCCAGTAGTCAGCGTTCTGCGCATAGCGGATCACCGCGTCTTTCTGATAGGCCACGAACGAGAACGGACCGGTGCCGATCGGCGCGGTGTTCAGCTTTTCAGGCGTGCCCGCTTCCATCATCGCATCCGCGTATTCCGCAGACAGGATTGAGGCGAAGTCCATCGCCATGTTGGCGACAAAAGGTGCCTCGGGCTTGGTCAGTGTGAATTTCACGGTGTAGTCGTCGACCTTCTCGATGGACTCGACCAGTTCCGGCATGCCCATGCCCTTGAAATATTCCCATGTACCGCCCGAGACCTGATTGTAGGGGTGGCCCTCGTCTTTCTGACGCATGAACGAGAAGATCACGTCATCGGCGTTGAAGTCACGGGTCGGGGCAAATTCATCGTTCGAATGGAACTTGACGCCTTGACGCAGCTTGAAGGTGTATTCCAGACCGTCATCGCTGGCCTCGACGCTTTCGGCCAGACCGGGGATCACGTTGGTCGTGCCGGTTTCGAACTCGAGCAAGCGGTTGTAGATTGGGTGCGACGAGGCATCAAAGGTCGTACCAGCGGTAAACAGCGCCGGGTCGAAGCCTTCGGGCGAGCCTTCCGAGCAATAGACCAGCGTATTCGCTTGTGCCGCGGCAGCCGACAGGGCGATCGCAGCAGTTGCGGCCATTAATTTCAGTTTCATGTGGGTCTCCCAGAAATAGTTTTTTTCAGACATTCGCGTTGCTCTTTGTGGCCAGAGCATTCTTGGACGACTCTGTTCGCCGCGAAATCTCTGCCCAATGTATCCAAAATACAAAATCCATTGTCAACTGACTTGCACGCGTAGCCGCGGCCAGTTGGCAAACCTGTAGGATACACCAACACGTTCGACCTTTTGGATCGGACGGGCAAGAGGATTTTATAATGGTATGGCCGCACTCTATTGCCGGAAAAAGGAGCGTATGAGAGTCAGGTTTTGAGGTGCCAGTGTCCGTCTACCTTGGCGCTCGTACGACTTTTGGTGTGAGATCAGCCCGAAAAGGTTGGCGTGACACCGACCGGTGGTTTCTCATTGATAAAGTCGCCGATGCGGTCCAGTAGTGGTCGGCGCGGACAGCCGGGGCGTGTCACCGCCCCGAGGTTGCGCAGGTTGCCGGGCGCGTCAAACGGCACAAAGCACAGGGGCCACCCGTCGCGCCTGAATTGTTCGGCCGCTAGCGCAGAGACAATAGTGCAATCGTTCGAGTGGCAAATATGCCGACAGATCGTTTCGAACCGCAAGGCGCTCAGGTCGAACCGTTTGCTGACCCGGTGCGCGGGGTCCGATTTAGGCAGGCGGTTTTCCAGTTCATAGCCGAAGCTGTGCGGCAATCGGATAAAATCATGGGCAGGCACATCCTCGGGCGCGATGGACGGCAAATGGCACAGCGGGTGTCCTTCGCGGACGGCCAGAAACAGGGGCTCGGTCCAGATAGAGGTGAAATCAAGCGCTGCCTCGGTGTTAACCTTGGCTACCAGCGCCACATCAAGCGTGTGATCTTCGACCATTCGCAGCATGTTTTGCGGCAGGTCTTCAACCATCGTGACCCGCATATTGGGAAACAGTGTGCTGAACAGCTCCGAGAAATACTGCGTTAGATATGGGGCCAGCGTCGGGGTCATACCCACTTTGAACGGAACGGCCTCGGGGTCACGGAACTGGGTCGCGGTATCCCGGATGTTTTGAGCGTCTTTCAGGATGCGTTCGGCGATTGCGATCACACGGGTGCCGCAGGCGGTCGGACGCACCTCGTGGTTGAGGCGCAGAAACAGGTCGGTTCCCAATTCCTTTTCAAGCTTTTTGACCTGATTGGACAATGCGGGTTGCGATACATTGCAGGCCACGGCTGCCTGGCTGAACTGGCCGTGTCTGGCGATGGCTAGGACATATTCCAAGTCTCTGAAGTTCATGACCGCAAACCAATTGCGTGCTTTCCAACCGCACGGGGGACGCTCTTTAGATACCTCAACACAGGCTTCGATGCAGGAAAACGGCATCACAATCACTGACAAAACCGTCACCCTGCGCCACTGAATAGTGCCGACTGAGTCCCGAGATACGTCTAACTTATTGAAATTACTTGTCACGCAACCGCCGCGCATCACGGCAGGCGTGACTATTTGCTTTGGTTATATGCCCAATTCGCAGGATGAATTATAGCTGACCAACGGTGGCGACTACCCCTTTGCTACGTGGAACGCCCAGACCAGCGGGCGGGCCGCAAAATGCAAACCCATGATGGAGTCCCCCATGTTATCCCAATTCATTGAAGGCTTACGCGCCCGTCTCTTGACCACGTCTACCCTGGCGCAAGAGACATCCCGCGATGGCCAATCCCTGATCAACAACTTCTTTCAAAGCACCGTGGTCGATGACACTCCGGCTTTTGTTCTGGCAAACGACTTCTCGCGCCTGCTGAACATTGGTGAAATCGTCACCAATAACGCGGTCGCGGCTGTTTTGGCGCAAGGTCAGGATGTCGATGTCTTCAACTTCCGCTCGGGCCGGATTGAGGCCAACAACGGACCCGATGCGCTGGCTACCGGAGTACAGGTCACCGGCAGCGCCTCGGTCCGCAACTTCGGTGAGATTGCGGGTGACTTCAACGGTGTGCAGTTCGCAGGTGCAGGCAGTTCGGGCAATCTCGATAACTTCCGCGGTGGCGTGATCAGTTCGGATAGCCGCGCGGTCGACATTCAGGGCCAAGGCATTGATGTGCGAAACTTTGGTGAAATCATCGGCACCGGCGATCAGCGCAACGGCACGATCTATACCAACAGCACCGCCGAAGATGTTTCGATCTCGAACTTCACGGGCGGCACCATTGATGCGGGTGAGGACAACCAGGGCGCCGGTATTTCGCTGCAGGTCGGCGATGAGGTCGGTGACCGCGTTGAAACCGATGTGTTCAACGGTTTTGGAGCAACCATTCAGGGCCGCGGTCAGGCTGCGTCGAACACCGGGCTGGCCGGTGATGGCATCCGCATCGACGATGGCGCTGAAGGCACGATTCTGGAAACCGAGATCGTCAACAGCGGCTTGATTTCAACCGAAAGCAATCAGGGCACCGCCGCCGGTATCCGCATCGCGGATGGTGCAAACACCGAAGGCGAAATCCTGAACACTTCGACCGGTGTGATCGAAGGTCCGCGCAACGGTCTGTATATCGGCAACGGCGAACATGATCTGCACGTCCTGAACTTTGGTACTATCCAGTCGGGCAGCCGAGCGGTGAATATCGATGGCTCGGGTGTTGATCTGGTCAATGGCGGTGACATTCTGGGCATCGGTGATCAGCGCAACGGGACTGTCTATGCAGACGACACGGCGCGCAACTACTCGATCAACAACATTTCGACAGGCACGATCGATGCAGGCGAGCACAATAATGGTGCTGGTATCTCTCTGTCGCTGGCCGAAGGCGGTAATGGCGAGATCGAGATCACCAACGATGGCACCATCGCCGGGCGCGGAAACGCGGGCGCCGGTCTGGGCACGGCCGGAGACGGTCTCCGGTTGGAAGGAGCGCGTCAGGAAGGTGGCGGCTTTGGCCCGGCCCTGTTCACGGGAACCGTTACCAACACCGGCACCGTGTCCTCCGAAGGCGCGAATAACACCGTTGGTGCGTTCCGAGCTGTAAACGGCGTCGATTTTCAGGGCCAGTTGGTCAACGAGAAAACCGGCCTGTTCGCAGGTGTTCAGAACGGTGTGTATTTCGGCACCGGTGATCACGCAGGCGGGTCCTTCGTCAATCGCGGCACTGTGACCTCGGACAGCCGCGCGCTGAATATAGACGGTGACGGGCTTGAGGTTGTGAACGAAGGCGACATCCTCGGCACAGGTAATCAGCGCAATGGCACCGTCTATGCCGATGGCACCGCTGACAATTACAGCTTCACCAACACCGGCCTCGTCGATGCTGGCGAAGGCAACAATGGTTCGGCCGTCTCGCTGCAAACTGGCGACACCTTGGGTGATGTGGTTTCGGCAGTTGTCGTCAACGAAGGTACGCTGCAAGGGCGCGGCGACGCGGTCGAGGGCAATCAGGTCGGAGACGGTCTGCGCCTGTTCACCAATCAGGATGATGCCTCGTTTGCGGGTGTGGTCGTCAACGAAGGATTGATCGCGGGTTCCGAAGACTCGGACGCCGCCGCAGGTATTCGCGTGGATGGCGGTTTGAACCTTCTGGGCGCAATCCTGAACGAAGGTGAGATCCGCGGTACGGTCAACGCGATCGACGCATCGGACGCCGGCGAAGTGACCATCGTCAATGACGACGAAGGCGTGATCAACGGCAACGTTCTGTTGGGCGGCGGCGATGACATCTTTGTCGACCTGGGCGTCACAAATGGCGATATTGCCGGTGGCGCGGGGGATGACGTGCTGATCTCAGGCGATGCCGACAATGTTCTGACCGGTGGTTTGGGCAATGACTTCATCGACGGGGGCGACGGTATCGACACAGCCGATTTCTCGGATCTGGATGTTGCGGTCGAGGTCTCTCTGGATGCCAACGGCAACGGCACCGCGACCCGTGACACTGGTTTTACCGTTACGGTCATCGATGCAGTTGTCGATGACCCCGACCAGTTCGGCTCGAACATCCCGGACCCGTCGTGGTTTGTTGAGGAAGCCATCCTGGGCAACTTGTATTACAACATCCACACCGCGGACTTTCCCGGTGGGGAAATCCGCGGACAGTTGCTGGTTGACAACGTTGTGACCGAGAACGGCATCCGGACAGTCACACTCAGCGGTGGTCTGGACGCGGCGCAAGAGCCGGGCCCGCTGTCGGACAGCGAAGCCACGGGTCAGGCTACAGTCGTCATCACTCAGAACCTGAACACGGGTCTTGTCACCTATTCCAGCGAACTGAGCGTTGTTGGTCTGAACGAAGCCGACCTGAATACGCCGATCCCGGGTGTTGTCTCGGCCATTCACCTGCACAATGCACCTGCCGGTCAAAATGGCGCGGTGGTGCAGGACACGCTGGTGGACGCAGGCGCCACACTGAATACCCAAGCCACAGGAGGCACCGGTGTCGTCGGCCAGGACGTCATCGACAATCAGATTGAAGTCGACGTTCTGCGCTCGATCGAGCGGGTTGTCGGTTCGGATGACAGCGACACGATCGATGTGTCCGGGTTTGACGGCGTGACAATTGACCTGGACCTGAGCGGTCCTGCGCCGAACCCGACCGGCAATGGCGATGAAAGCCCGCAGGACGGTGCCGTTATCGTCAACGGCCAGATTGTCGCCGAAGTCGACAACTTCGAAAACGTTGTCGGTTCCAGCGGGGATGACCTGATCCTGGGCAATAACGAGTTCAACGTGCTCGACGGCGGTGCTGGGAATGACGCCATCCACTCGTTTGGTGGGGCTGACGTCATTATCGGTGGCGAAGGCATCGACACAGCGCTGTTCACCGCAGGGCCAGGCGTTGTTCTGGACCTTGATGAAGAGGGCAACGGTGTCGCCACGGTAAACGCACCGGAAGGGGCCACGTTGGATCAGGTGTTTGGGTTCGAAAACATCAACGGTTCGAACAACGCGGGCAGCCCGAATGGCGGCAACGACATCCTGTCGGGTAACTCAGGGACCAACACGCTGAACGGTCAGGCCGGTGACGACGTGCTGAACGGTGAAGGTGGCGACGATATCCTGATCGGTGGCGCGGGACAGGACACGTTCGTCTTCGCGGGCATCTTCGGCGACGACGTTGTTCAGGACTTCGAGATTGGCATCGACCAGCTGCAATTCGGTGATTTCGGTCCTGACTTCGGCGGCAATGTCAATGTCGCTCAGGATGGCGAAGATGCGCTGATCACCTTTGGTGATGCGGGTTCGGTTCGTCTGGCCGGTGTCAACAGCGCTGACCTGAACGAAGACGACTTCGTCGCATAAGTGATCCCCTGCGGGGCGGCCTTTGGTCGCCCCGCCTGTCAATCCGGAAAGGGCCCAAGACATGTTCCAGAACGCCAATCCTGTCAAATCCGCCTGGGGGTCGCTGCGCAAAGGCTTTGTTGCGGTCGCTGTCTTCAGCCTGTTTCTGAACCTTCTGATGCTGGCCGGACCGCTGTACATGCTTCAGGTCTACGACCGCGTACTAACCAGCCAGAACCCCGATACCCTGATTGCCCTGTCGATGCTGCTGGCCGGAGTTTTCGTCGTGATTGCCTGCCTTGACCTGATGCGAATGCGCATCCTTGGCCGTCTGGCCGCCCGGTTCGAGATGAGCGTGGGCGCGCCTGTCCTCGGAGCCGCCATGCGCCGCCGGGTACAGGGTGAAAGCGAGACCGGTGAAAACCTGGTCGAAGACGTAAACGGCTTTCGCGAGTTCATCGCGGGCAACACACTGACCGCGTTCTTCGATGCGCCGTGGATACCGATTTACCTGTTGGTACTGTTTGTTCTGCATCCGCTTCTGGGTCTTCTGGGTCTGGGCGGGGCTGTCACCCTGACCATTATGGCACTGATAAACAACGCTCGCGCCCGTGCTCCGATGCAACAGGCGTCGCAGGCGCGCGGGCGTTCTGACGCGTTGTTTAAAACCAGCGACAACAATGCCGAGCTGGTTCACGCCCTGGGAATGAAAAAAGATCTGGTACGCCGCTGGACGGCGCTGCAGGCGGATGCGCATCAACACAAGACCCGCACCGCAGATCGAATCGCAAGCTTTTCGGTGATGTCCAAAACCATCCGCATGAGTCTGCAATCCGCGGCTCTGGGCCTTGGTGCCGCGCTGGCGATCACCGGAGAGTCCACGGCCGGTATAATGATCGCTGCAACCATTGTTCTGGCCCGCGCGTTGGCGCCAATTGATCAGTTGATCGGCCAGTGGCGCACATTTTTGGCCGCGCGCGGCTCGTACAGCAAGATCAATCAACTGACCGATGATTTTGCCGAGTTACCGCCCAACCTGCACCTGCCGCGCGCGTTCAAATCTCTGGACGTCCGTATTGCGCAGGCGGCCCCTCCGCGCGCACTGAATGCCACCATTCGTGGAATTGATTTCAATCTGGAAGCCGGCGATGTTCTGGCCGTGATCGGCCAAAGCGGGTCGGGCAAGACCACTTTGGGCAAGATGCTGGCCGGTATTTGGCATCCGCAACGGGGTGAGGTTCTTCTGGATGGCAGCCCGATGTCGAAATGGAACGCCGAGGATCTGGGCAAGCAATTCGGGTATCTGCCTCAGGACGTAGACCTGTTCGACGGTACCATTCGCGAAAACATCGGTCGGTTCTCGACCACCATTGACGATGCCGAGGTTCTGCGCGCGGCCCGAGAAGCCGGAGTGCATGAACTGATCAGTAGGCTGCCGGACGGGTACGAAACCCGGATTGGTCAGGGGTTCTTTTTGTCCGGTGGTCAGCGTCAGAGGCTGGCTCTGGCTCGCGCGCTGTATGGCGATCCGTTTGTTCTGGTTCTGGACGAACCGAATTCGGATCTGGATGCGGAGGGCGAGCAGGCCCTGCGCGATGCGTTGCTGGCTGTACAGGACCGGGGCGCGATTGCGATCGTCATGACCCATCGCCCGGCCACGTTGCAGGCGGCCAATAAGGTGCTGGTTCTGCGCAACGGTGGCCAGGCCCAGTTTGGCGACAAGCAGGACGTGTTGAAGGTGAACAGCCGCAATGTGCTGCAGAAACCCCCACGCCCGTCAAGCGAAACTCAGATCTCTGGAGCGGCCCTATGACAGACCTGATCAAATACGCATCTTCCGGCAATGCCGTTGGTTTCCACGAAACTCAGTTGAAAGAAATCACCGATACGTCATCCAGTATCGCGCGGTATGTACTGTTCGGGCTGTTCACACTGGCGGTATTCGTCGGTGGCAGTGTCTACTGGGCCTTCGCCTCGAATTTGGATGGGGCCGTGGTCGCACCCGCCGCTTTCGTGGTTGAGGGCGACCGCAAGACAGTCGAGCATCTGGATGGCGGCATTATCCAATCGATCCTGGTGGCGGACGGGCAGTTCGTCGAGGCAGGGCAACATCTGGTGCAGCTGGATAGTACTGAGATCAATGTTGAACTTAGCGTACAGGGTAGCCAGCTTGGCGAGTTATCTGTCCGCCGCGCGCGTCTGCTGGCGCAGATGAGTGGGCAGGCCCAGTTCGACGAAGTCACCGCGCTGGCCGGGTTCCGCACAGGGATGGACCGCTTGCAATGGGTGTCTCCCTACCTAACCCAGAAACAGCTGTTTGACGCCGAGGCGCGCGCCAGACGCACCGAGAAACAGATCAACGCGCAGCGCATCACCGGGCTGCGCAATCAGATCACCGGCCTGGATGAGCAACGAAAGGCGACGCGAAACCAGATGGAGATCACGCGGACCGAGCTGACCAACCTGCAATCGTTGCTGGCCAAGGGGTTGGTGGCGGTCACGCGGGTCAGTGCGCGGCAGGTCGAACTGGAACGGCTTGGCGGGTTAGATGCCTCGTTGCGCACCCAGATCGCGCAGGCCGAGGATCAGGTGCAGGAGTTGGAGCTGTCGCTGCTTAGCCAGCAAAAACTGCGTGACGAGGTCATCGCCGGGGAATTGGCCGTGGTTGAGGCGCAATTGGATCTGATCCGTCCTCAATTTGCGGGAACTCTGGCTCGGTTGAAGCGGATGCAGGTTCTGGCGCCTGCCAGCGGCCGAGTCGTGAACCTTGGCGTTTCGACAGTAGGCGGAGTAATCCGCCCGGGTGAGCCGATCATGGATATAGTTCCCGCCGATCAGGTCCTGATCGTCGAGGCAAGGGTCAAGACTGGTGACATCGATAAGCTGCGGATTGGTCAGACCGCGCGCATCCGCCTGTCGGCCTTTGCGCAGGCGGACGTGCCTGAAGCCAGCGGTCGGATTTTCGATATCTCGGCCGATGCACTGGAAGATGAACGTACGGGCGAGCCTTACTACAAAGCACGGGTCAAGCTGGATGCCGAGCAACCGCAGGACGTTGCCGCACTGGAACTGGTGCCCGGTATGCCTGCTGATCTGTTCGTTAATACCGGTGAACGTGCGGTAATCAGCTATCTGTCGCAACCGATCAGTGACCGGTTGGCCAGAACGTTTATCGAATGAGTTGGACCGTCTTTGCTTAGAAAATAGGCACAGGCATTCGGTTTGATGGAAAAATTGTCGGTACGGATTTACATCGCGTATCGGCAGACTTCTACTTCGAGGGCGATGAACGATGCAGCTGCCCTGCCCCTTCTGGTGTTTTCCGATCTGGACGGCACGCTATTGGACCACCACGACTACGGCTGGGAAGCCGCCAGACCGGGGCTTGCCCGCCTGAGGAAACTGGGCGCAGAGCTGGTTCTGGCCAGCAGCAAGACGGCTGCGGAAATCGGGCCTTTGCAGCAGGATATGGGCCTGACCCATATGCCCGCCATTGTCGAAAACGGGGCCGGGATACTTTGGCCCGGTGGAACCGACGAGGACACCGATTGCTATCTGCACCTTCGGTCCACGCTGAGGTCTCTGCCGTCGGGATTTGTCGGCTTTGGTGATCTGACCGAAAAACAAGTGGCACGGAATACTGGTCTTGGCCTTGCGCAAGCTGTCCTAGCCAAGCGGCGCAGGTTCAGTGAACCGGGGCTGTGGACCGGCTCAGAGGTTGATTTGAGAGAGTTCCTGTCGGCGGCCGCACGCGCCGGATTGCATGCCCGACAAGGAGGGCGGTTTCTGACCCTTTCTTTCGGCAAAACCAAAGCGGATGCGATGGCCGAAATTGTCATGCGGTTGCAGCCCCGGCGGACCATGGCACTGGGCGATGCACCCAACGACAGAGAGATGATCCGCGCAGCGGATCAGGGTGTGGTGATTGCCAATCCGGACGGCCTCTCGGTTCCCCTCTTCCCACCTGAAATTGAGGCGCGAATTCTCAGAACAACTCAAAGCGGGCCGCGCGGCTGGTCCAATGCGATACTGACGCTGACGGCAGGGCTCTGACCCAGAAAAGGCACCAGACATGGCAGATTTTCACCAGAACGGAAACATCACGACACTGCATAACCTGCGCAGCAGACCCGCCGGGCAACTGGCGCATGAGATTTTGGTCTTTGCCGAAACACGCAAGATCACCCTGATCCTGCCCTGCCTCTATTCCGAATTGGAAGGGCCAGCGCTGGCGAGTATTTTGGAGGAACTGGCCCAGGTGCCCTATTTGCACCGTATCATCATCGGTCTGGATCAAGCAGATGAGGCGCAGTACCGCCACGCGCGTGCATTCTTTGCGAATCTCCCACAAAACCATGCGGTGATTTGGAATGACAGTCCACGCCTGACCAAATTGCAATCGCATCTGCGGAAGCTGGGGTTGGCCCCGCAGGAACCCGGCAAAGGCAAGAACGTCTGGTCCTGCATCGGTTACCTGCTGGCCTGCGCCGACAGTTCGGTGATGGCAATTCATGATTGCGATATCGTCACCTATGATCGGCAGATGCTGGACCGGTTGGTCTATCCGGTCGTCAATCCTACCTTTCCATTCCAGATGGCCAAGGGGTTTTATCCCCGCGTTGGCGCGGGCAAGCTGAACGGCCGTGTTACGCGCCTGTTGGTCAGCCCTCTGTTGATTGCGCTGAAGAAAGTGATCGGAGACCGCGATTACCTCGATTACCTGCGCAGCTTCCGCTATCCGCTATCAGGTGAATTCGCCATTCGCACGCCTACCCTGCCCGATCTGCGCATTCCGTCAGATTGGGGCTTGGAGATCGGAGTTCTGTCCGAGGCGTGGCGCAATCTGGCGCCGAAATCCGTTTGTCAGGTCGAGATCGCGGACAACTACGACCACAAGCATCAGGACCTGTCGCCCGAAGACGCCAATCGCGGCCTGTCCCGCATGTCCACCGATATCTGCAAGGCAATCTTCCGCAAGCTGGCCGCCGATGGCACGGTTTTCACCCCCAACACCTTCCGCACGCTCAAGGCCACGTATTATCGTTCCGCACTGGACTTGTTGGAGGGCTATTATACCGACGCCAAGATGAACGGGCTGGAGCTGGATCGTCACAAGGAAGAGAAATCCATCGAACTGTTTGCCGAAAACATCATTCGCGCCGGTCAGGTCTTCCTCGACAACCCGCACGAAACGCCGTTCATCCCGACATGGAACCGTGTGCATTCAGCCGATCCAGAGTTTCTGTTGCGTCTGAAGGCAGCGGTGTCCGACGATCTGGCCGAGTTCATTCCGCGTTCGTGATCCAGCGGCACTGATACGGCGCCAGTACGATATCGGGGCCGTTGGCGGCTAGGATTTCTCCGGTCAGGGCATCGGTCCAGACCTCCTCGGCGATCATGTTGATCTCGGCTGGGCTGACATGGACCGGTTCGGCCGAGACATTGTGCAGCGCAAAGATAGACTGACTGCGGTCCAGGCTCTGCCGCCAAAGGCCAAAGACACGATCTTCCAACCGGAGAGTGAATTGCGTGGCATTCGGGTGGAATGCGGGTTGTTGCGCCCGCAGGCGCAGGCGGCGTGAAAGCTCCGACAACACCAGCGCCTGATTTGACCCCGGATCGGCCAGCCGCGCCAGCAGGTCGGGATAGTGCCAGCGGTGCCGGTTGATCGCCCGGTTCATGCCACGCCGTTCCACGGCCTCGTGATCGTTGGGCGTGGCCAGCAGGGAGTGAATGTAGAAGGCCGGTATCCCCTCAAGTGACATGACAATGGTCTGGGAACAGATGAACCGGGCCAGATGATATTGATCCTCACCGGCAAATGTCCCGCGCATCGCCTCGAAATATCCACAGTTCAGTTCATAGGGCTCTTCGCGCCCATCCGGCAGTGCTCGCATTGACACCAGCCCGCCGATCCGGCGCACGGTGTCGATCATGCGCTCTTTCTCATCGGGGGGCAGAACCCCTTCGGCGGGGCGCATCCCAATGCCGTCATGGCTGGCGGTGAAATTCAGATAGGCACAGCCCAGTTGCGCGGGTGGCATCGCAGCCTGCCATTTGCGTAGGTAACGTGCTGTACCCGACTGCATCGCGTGCAGGATCAGCGGTGGCAGAGGGAAATTGTAAACCGCGTGCGCCTCATTCCGGTTGCCGAAATAGCTGAGGTTTTCGGTGCGCGGCACGTTGGTCTCGGTCAGCAGCACCAGCGTTTCGGTGGTGTAATCGCACAGCAGCCGCAGCAGTTGCACGATGGCATGGGTTTGCGGCAGGTGGATGCAATTTGTGCCGATCTCTTTCCAGACAAAGGCCACTGCATCCAGCCGCAGGATACGCACCCCCTTGTCGATATGCAGGCGGATGATCCGCAGCATCTCAACCAGCACTTCAGGGTTTGAGAAATCCAGATCCACCTGATCGTGGCTGAAGGTGCACCAGACGTGTTTTTCGCCTTGATTGGTTTCGACCTGCCGCAACAGAGGCGTGGTGCGCGGGCGCACGACCTGAGACAGATCATCTTCGGGCGAGGCTTCGTAAAAGAACCGGTCGTGCGGCGATTTCCCCTGCAGGAAATTTGTAAACCACGCGCCCTGGCTTGAGACATGGTTCAGCACCAGGTCCGACATCAGGTGAAAGTCGCCCGCGATCCGGGTGATATCGGTCCAGTCCCCCAATTGCGGACTGACGGTGAAGTAATCGGACACCGCAAACCCGTCATCCGAAGTGAAAGGAAAGAACGGCAGAATGTGCACCCCGTTCACCACGCCGCTCAGATGCCGGATCAGGAAATCGTGCAGCAGGTCCAGTGGCTTGTGGGCCTGATCCTCAATCGAGTTTCCATAGGTGATCAGGACGCTGTCTTTTTCCGACCACAGCTTGTTGCCCGGCTTGCGCCCCTGTTTGCGCCGGTGCGTCCCCGCGGGCCAGAAAGCCCCGGTAACCTGGCGGGCCAGATCGGCTTGATCATGATCGGGGTAAATCTGAACGAGCAAATCGTTCAGTCGGCGGGAAAAGCTGGTGTTCGCACTGGTCAAGGGTCACAGGGCCTTCGCTGTATCCGCCTGATGGTTTTCCAGAATGGTCCACCTGTCAAACATCAACTGAGCGACCGGCCTTTCTTTGGGCAAACGCCCGCGCGCCTGCTCAATTCTTGATCAAACCCCGTAGCGGGCCATGAACATGTCCACCGCCTGCAGCGCGATTTCGTCGATTTCCGACTGGCTAAAACTGGTCTGGATGCCCAATGCAGCCTTGGTCCAGATCCGCACCTTGCACAGCTCCGAGAATTGCTCCGCCGCGATCTGGACGTTTTCAATGGCCAGCTCGCCTTTTTTGACGGCCTTTTCCAGATACTCAACCATGTGGCGCTGGCCATTTTGAGGCCCGGCTTCGAAAAACGCCATTCCCAGCTCGGGGAACCGGTCGCGCTCGGCCACGCAGATCCGAAAGACCTGTTGCGAAAAATCGGATACCAGAAATGCGGTCAGCTGAGTGGCGGTGATCGTGAGGACTTCGCGCGCCGGCTTGGAATCATCGATCATCGAGATGACGTTTTCGGCCAGACGTTTGCATTCGGTCTGTGCGACCTCCATGAACAGAAGTCGTTTGTCGGGGAAATAACTGTAGAGCGTCGCCTTGGACACACCGGCGGCGCGGGCGATGTCATCGACGCTTGCGCCTTCGAACCCATCCGCCATGAAAACCTCTCGGGCGCCACGCAAAACCTGATCGAATTTGCGACCCGTACGAAGGATGGCGGCTGTCTCTGTCATGGGCTCTCCTTGGTTGAATGATCCCCTAAAACTATAAACCGTTCGGTTCAGATACAACGATTCGCGTGATCTCCTTCGGTATGACGCTGTGGAATCCGTTCATTTTCCCGTCAGAACCTAGTGCGTGATGACCGCGTTTGCTAAACGCTTGCCGCTCCGTCAAACAATGCTAACACTCTGGCCATGGTCGATATCTTTCTACGCACGCTTCCGTTTTTTGCGATCATCGGCCTGGGATACTGGGCCGGTCGCAGCCGTTTTTTTACCGAAGAAGCAACCGCCTACCTAACCAAATTCGTGTTTTTCTTCGCGCTGTCGGCAATGCTGTTCCGCTTTGCCGCAACCCTGCCCTTCGCCGAGATTTTCAACGGCCGTCTTGTACTGGGCTATTTGCTGGGCACTGTCGTTGTCTATGCGCTGGCGACACTGGTTGCGTGGATGCGGGGACTCGACATTCCCACTGCTGCGGTCGAGGCCCAATGCGCCGCCATCGGCAATGTCGGCTTTCTGGGTCTTCCGATGCTGGCCCTGCTATTGTCCGAAGCCGCCATCGGGCCGGTTATGTTGGTTCTGACGGTTGATCTGGTGGTGTTTTCGTCCCTGATCGTAATCTTGATCAATGCCGGGCGCGACGGGCGGTTGACGCCGGCGACCCTGCGTCTGATCGGGATGGGTTTGCTGAAAAATCCGATGATCGTTTCGATATCTGCCGGACTGTTGTGGTCAGCATTTCAGGTGCCGGTCCCTGACCCGCTGAACGATTTTCTGACCATTCTCGGGGGGGCCGCCACGCCGGGTGCGCTGTTTGCCATCGGTGCCTCGCTTGCTTCTAAATCAGCCGAACGCGTGCAGGTCGCGGCGTGGCTCAGCTTTTGCAAGCTGGTCGTCCATCCGGCCTGCGTTGCCGTGGCGCTGTTGTGGTTGATCCCGGTGGCTGCGTTTCCGGCTGCGGTAGCCATTGCAGCTGCGGCTCTGCCGGTGGCGGGGAATGTCTATATTCTGGCCGCCCATTACCGCGTGGCCCCGCATCGGGCATCCGCAGCGATCCTGCTGTCCACAGCCGCCAGCATCCTGACCGTGCCGGTTGTGATCGCCTGGGTCGCAACACTCTGAGCTGCATCTTCAAAAAATACGCGCGCCGAAGGTACGCGGCCTTTACGCCGCGTCCCTGTAGGTTTAGCCATGTCGCGACCCAAAGCTAAGGACATTGCAAGATGGAAACCCTTTCGGAAAACGCCTGTTTCGGTGGCGTGCAGGGCGTTTACCGCCATACCTCCGCAGCCTGCCAATGCGATATGACTTTTGGCCTGTTTCTTCCCTCCGAAGCCAAGGATGGGCCGGTTCCGGTTCTGTGGTATCTGTCCGGCCTGACTTGCACTCATAAGAACGCCATGACCAAGGCGGGCGCTCAGGCCTGGGCGGCCGAACAAGGCATCGCCGTGGTCTTCCCCGACACTTCGCCGCGAGGCGAGGGCGTGGCTGATCACGAAGACTACGATCTGGGCCAGGGCGCCGGGTTCTATGTGAACGCGACGCAATCCCCCTGGGCACCGCATTTCAACATGTGGGACTACGTGGCAAACGAGCTGCCCGCCCTGCTGGCCGAAAACTTTTCCATTGATATGGATCGTCAGGCCATCACCGGCCATTCGATGGGGGGGCACGGCGCGCTGACACTGGCGATGAATCTGCCGGGGCGGTTCCGGTCGGTTTCGGCCTTTGCACCGATCTCGAACCCGACTGGGTCGGATTGGGGTCGCAAACAGCTGAGCGCCTATCTGGGCGATGACGAGGCCGCTTGGGCCAAACACGACGCCTCGGTGCTGATGAAGGAATACGGCTTTGACGGCCCGATCCTGATCGACACCGGCGCCAATGACCAGTTCATCGACCTGCTGCGCCCCGAGGCGCTGGCGCAGGCAATCGCAGAACGCCGCCAGCAGGTCACCTATCGCCTGCAGCCCGGCTATGACCATTCCTATTTCTTTGTGTCCACCTTCATGGAAGACCACATCACCTTCCACGCCGAAGCGCTGTATGGAGACTGAGACATGAGCAATTTCGACTATGACCTGATCATCATCGGGTCCGGCCCGTCGGGGCGGTCGGCAGCGATCCAGGCAGGTAAGCTGAAACGCCGGGTGCTGGTGATCGATCGCAAGGACCGGTTCGGTGGCGTGTCGGTGCATACCGGTACGATCCCCTCCAAGACGCTGCGCGAGACGGTGCTGAACCTGTCCGGTTGGCGCGAGCGCAGCTTTTACGGCCGCTCCTACCGGGTCAAAGATCAAATCCGCGCCGAGGACCTGAAGGCGCGTCTGCACATGACGCTGGATCACGAGGTCGATGTGCTGGAGCACCAGTTCAACCGAAACCATGTGGAGACGCTCAACGGTCTGGCCAAATTCGTCGGTCCGCACGAGGTTGAGGTCGCAACGGACGCGGGTGAAACCACGCGCCTGACAGCGGCCAAGTTCCTGATCGCGACCGGAACCAAGACCTATCGCCCGGATTACGTGCCCTTCAACGGCAAGACGATCGTGGATGGGGATGAGTTCCTCGAGATGGCTGAAATCCCCCGCTCGCTGGTTGTGATCGGAGCCGGGGTTATCGGGGTGGAATATGCCACCATGTTCTCGGCGCTGGATGTGCGGGTGACACTGATCGAGCCGCGCGACACGTTCTTGGATTTCATCGACAGCCGCCTGATCCATGATTTCACTCATCAGATCCGCGAAAACGGCGTTGACCTACGCTTGGGGTCTGCGGTTGAGAAAATCGAAGATGCGGGTGCTCATGTCGAACTGACGTTGGAAAACGGTCGCCATGTCCGGGCCGAGATGCTGTTGTTTGCTGCTGGCCGTATGGGCGCGACTTCCAGGCTGAACCTGGACGCCGTCGGGTTGGAAACCGATCACCGCAACCGGATCAAGGTGGATCGCAAAACCTATCAAACTGCTGTGCCGCATATTTATGCAACCGGCGACGTGATCGGGCACCCGTCGCTGGCATCGACTTCGCTGCAACAAGGCCGGGTGGCCGCCTGTCATGCTCTGGACACACCCACCCTGCCCGAAAGCCCGTGGTATCCCTATGGCATCTACTCGGTGCCCGAGATCTCCACCTGCGGCATGTCCGAGGAGGAACTGCAGGAACGCGGCATTCCTTATGAAGTCGGCGTGGCGCGGTTCCGTGAAACCTCGCGCGGGCATATCATGGGGTTGGAGCACGGGATGCTGAAGATGCTGTTCTCGCTGAAAACCCGCCGGGTGCTTGGCGTACAGATTGTCGGCGAAGGCGCAACCGAGCTGATCCACATTGCACAGGCGGTATTGAACCTGAAAGGAACGGTGGACTACTTCGTTCAGAACACCTTCAACTATCCGACGTTGGCCGAGGCCTACAAAATAGCAGGTCTGGACGCCTTCAACCGGATGCCAATCCCGGACGAGTTCAAGGTAAAAAAGAAGCCCGCTGCACCTGCCAAGAAAGAGGCAAAACGCGCGTGACAACCCTGTTTGTCGATGGCGATGCTTGTCCGGTAAAGGCCGAGGCCGAACGCGTGGCGACCCGGCACAAAGTGCCGATGGCGTTGGTATCGAATGGCGGGCTGCGGCCATCGGCGAATCCTCTGGTGCAGGTCGTCATCGTGGCGGAAGGCGCGGACGAGGCGGATAAGTGGATCGCGGAACGGTGCGGGCGTGGGGATGTAGTGGTGACCTCCGACATCCCATTGGCCGCGAAATGCGTTGAGGCTGGGGCGCGCGTGCTGCGCCCTAATGGTGAAGCGTTTACGGCGGCCAATATAGGTCAGCAACTGGCAATGCGCGATCTTATGGCTGACCTGCGTGCGGCCAATCCATTGGGGGCTGGTGGCGGCGGAAAGCCTTTTGGCAAAGCGGACCGGTCGCGGTTTTTGGACGCACTGGAGCGGGAATTGAGGGCGGCACAGCACGGGTAGCGCTCCCGCCCGTCAGAGACGCATCAAAGATGCGCCCCCTCCGGTTAGGCCGGGCAGCGCTGCGCGCTGCGGTTCCGCCCTTGTAAATCTGGGCCGGGATTGGTTCAGTCGGTGCGAGCTGGATTGATCTGACGGGGGCACAACATGCCGATTGAAGCCGTAATTTTCGACATCGGGAACGTTCTGATCGAATGGCAGCCGGAACGTTATTACGACAAGGTGATCGGTGAAGAACGCCGTCGCGCCATGTTCACCGAGGTCGATCTGCATGGAATGAACGATCTGGTGGATCAGGGGCATCATTTCACCGACACGATCTACGACTGGGCCGAGAAGTACCCCGAATGGCGCGAAGAAATCCGCATGTGGCATGACAAGTGGATTGAGCTGGCCGCGCCCGAGATTCCCCACTCGGTTCGTTTGCAGCGGGCCTTGCGTTCCAAGAATATCCCCGTTTTCGCACTGACCAATTTCGGCGTGCAGAACTTCGACTATGCCACCGCGGTTTACCCGTTTCTGAACGAGTTTGACCGGCACTATGTCTCGGGCCGCATGAAGGCTGTGAAACCGCATGTTCCGATTTACGAAATGGTCGAAGCTGATTGCGGGGTTGCCCCCGAGGCCTTGCTGTTCGCCGATGACCGGATCGACAATATCGAAACGGCGCGGGCGCGCGGGTGGCAAACGCATCACTTTACCGGCCCGCAAGGCTGGGCAGACCGTCTGGTGTCCGAGGGCCTGTTGACCGAGGAGGAGGCCCGATGAACGTCCTGCAAATCCCGTTTGCACAAGGAGAGGCCAATCTGGATTGGGTGGAACTGACGCAAGCCTTTGTCGACGGACATCAGCGGCCCAAGGCTCAGATAGAAGATACGTTCCTTTATCGCGATGCTGACACGCTGCTGTCGCGGTCGGCCTGGATTGACGGGCTGGGTATCGCCGTGAAATCCACCACCATTTTCCCGGGCAATGTTCAGGCCGGGCGCCCTGTGATTGATGGGTCCGTCAGCATTTATGACGACGCAGATGGGCGATTGGCGGCATTGGTCGACTTTTTCCTGGTGACCAAGTGGAAAACAGCCGGGGACAGCCTGCTGGGCGCGCTGCGATTGGCGAACCCGAACAGCCGCGACATCCTGATCGTGGGCGCGGGGCCGGTGGCCCGATCCTTGTGCGAAGCCTTTGCTGCCGGATTTCCGAAAGCCAAAATACGAGTGTGGAACCGCACCACCGCCAAGGCCGAAGCTATGACCGCGACACTGGGGCATATCGACGTTGAATATGATCTGGCGGATGCCGTGAACCGGGCTGATATCATCCTGACTGCCACAATGAGCACTCAACCATTCATCAAGGGCGAATGGTTACGCCCGGGTCAGCACTTGAACCTTGTCGGTGCGTATCGGCTCGATATGCGCGAGGCCGAAGACCTCGCGCTACAACGTGCGCGTATCTTCATGGACAGTTTTGACTCAACTGTTGATCATATCGGTGAGATCAAGATTCCTATCGAACAAGGCGTGATCACGCGCAGTGATTTGGTGGCCGACTATTATGATCTGGACCAGTTTGCCCCCGACCCAACAGCGATCACACTGTTCAAGAATGGTGGTGGCGCGCATCTGGACCTGATGACCAGCCAATACATCATCAGCAAATATCAGGTGTGATCAGGCGGCGGCCACCTGAGGTCTGTTCTCGCGGATCGGCAGGTGGACTATGGCGCTGAATGCTCCAACGGCAACGCCGATCCACCAGACCATTGTATAGTCGCCATAGACGTCATACATGCGCCCTCCCAGCCAGACGCCGAGGAAGCCTCCGATCTGGTGGCTGAGGAAGATAAAGCCGTAGAGCGTGCCCATGTAGCGCAGACCGTAGAGATGCGCGACCAGGCCCGAGGTCAGCGGTACAGTGGCCAGCCAGAGCGAACCCATAACGACGGAAAACACGATGACAGACACTGGTGTGATCGGCATGATGATGAAGATGGCGGCTGCAAGGGTGCGGCCGGTATAGATTGCCGCAAGCAGGTATTTCTTAGGGAAGTGGTTACCTGCCCAGCCCGCCAGCAGCGTGCCGCCGATATTCGCCAATCCCACCAGCGAGATTGCCACAGCGCCCAAGGCTGATGTGGTTGTGATACCTAAAGAATGCAGGACACCGCCGGGCTGGATCGGGCCACACATCTCGGTCACAAAGGCCGGGAAATGCGCGGTGATGAAGGCCAGTTGATAGCCACAGCTGAAAAAGCCCAGAAATATCATGGCGTAAGACGGATCGCTGAAGGCACGGCCCAGGATCTGGCTCATGCTCTCCTCCAGCTCGGCATTGCTGACCGGTTGCGGCGCGCGCATGAAGGGCAGCGTCAGTACTAGGGCAAGGATTGCGGCGGCGAAGACAATGAAGACCTGCTGCCACGGCAAAAAGGTCATAAGCCACTCGGCCGTCGGGGCACCGATCACCTGACCGAAACTGCCGGCGGCCGTGACAATTGCCAGAGACATCGAGCGGTTCTTGTCGGAAGAGGCACGCCCGACCACGGCCAGCACAACACCGAACCCGGTGCCAGCGATGCCGAAGCCCACCAGCCACGCATACATCTGGTGTCCGAACGGAGTAATCGACCAGGCCGAAAGCACCATGCCCGCCGCATAGGTCAAAGCCCCAAGGATGATCGCCTTTCGGTCGCCGATTTTTTCGGCAATCGCAGCAAAGATCGGTTGTCCGATGCCCCAGGCAAGGTTCTGGATCGCGATCGCCAGTGAAAAATCGGTCCGCAACCAGCCGAACTCGCTGGCAATGGGAATCTGAAACACTCCGAATGAGGCGCGCACGGCAAAACTGACCGTGATGATAATACATCCAACGATCAGGATCGGGTTCAGCAGGCGAGCAAATTGCGGCATTCGGACCTCGGGGTATTGGTCCGGCGGAAGTTAGCGGTTTTGGGCAACGCGTCAAATCAGCAGATTTGCGGTTTCGGTTAAGGAAAATTGATGCGTCAACAAAATGGCTGCTTTTCAAGCCTGAATGGGGGCGCTATGGCTCGGCTTCATGACGGATTTGATTTCGCTATATAACGACCGCGTTGCCGAGGGCAGTCTGACACGGGACGACGCGCAAGAGGCCGTGCTCCCCCATTTCGAGCGCATTCGCGCAGCCCTTGCCGCTCCGGTCAAGCGCGGGCTGTTTCGCAAGGCCCCGCCTGCGCCGAAAGGCTTGTATCTGTGGGGCGGCGTCGGGCGCGGCAAGTCGATGCTGATGGATATGTTTGTTGACGCGTTGCAGGATATCCCTGCGCGACGTGTACATTTCCACGCCTTCATGCAGGAAATCCATGCGGGTATGCACAAAGCCCGTCAGGACGGTGTCGAGGATGCGCTGGCCCCGGTGGCTCAGGAGGTTGTGAAGACTGTCAAACTGCTGGCCTTTGACGAGATGCAAATCACCGACATCACCGATGCCATGATCGTGGGGCGGCTATTCGACCTGCTGTACGATGGCGGCGTTGTGGTCGTGACGACCTCGAACCGGCATCCCGATGATCTGTATAAGGACGGGCTGAACCGCCAGCTGTTCCTGCCCTTCATTGCGCATATCAAGGAACAGCTTCAGGTGTGGGAGTTGGTCTCACCCACCGATTACCGCCAGAACCGGCTGGAAGGGGCGCCGGTCTATTTCACGCCGATCGGCCCAGAAGCACGACAGAGCGTTCGCAGCGTCTGGAATGACTTGTCGGGTGGCGACGCAGAACCACTGATCCTGCAGGTCAAGGGTCGAGCGGTCGAGTTGCCCGCCTTTCGCAACGGGGTTGCGCGGGCGTCCTTCTACGATCTATGCGGGCGGATGCTGGGGCCTGCAGACTATCTGGCGATTGCCGAGGAGTTGAAGGTTTTGGTATTGGAAGACATTCCGCGCCTGTCGCGGAACAACTTCAACGAGGCCAAGCGGTTCGTGACGCTGATTGATGCACTGTATGAAGCAAAGGTGCGCCTGATTTGTTCGGCTGCAGCCGAGCCCGAGATGCTGTATGTCGAAGGCGAAGGGACGTTTGAATTTGAACGCACCGCTTCACGCCTTCGCGAAATGCAAGATCAGGATTGGGGGCAATAGAGGGCTCTATCGCCGCCGCGCGTCGTTTGCGACCCATGCGGTTTGTCGGCTAGATGAAGCTTTTGCGGGCTTTCTTCAGCCGTTTTCGCGCAGGATGTTACCGGCCAGATAAAGCGAGCCGCAAATCAGCACGCGGGCTTGCGGGTCTGCGGCCACGATTGTGCTCAGCGCATCGGTAACGCTGTCGGCGGTTGTCGCAGCCAGGTTGACCTTAGCCGCAGCAGCGGCGGTGTCTTCGGCGCTGAGCGTGGCGGCCTCTCCGGGAATGGAAACGGCGGTCAGGCTTTGCGCCTGTTTCGCCAGCGGGGCCAGATAGCCGGAGACGTCCTTGGTGTTGAGCATACCGCAGATCATATGCGTCGGGCGGTCGGGCAGCTTGGCCAGAACATCGGCCAGTGCAACCCCGGCGGCGGCGTTGTGGCCACCATCCAGCCAAAGCTCGGCCTGCGGCGCGGCTGCGACCAGCGGGCCGGTTTTAAGGCGTTGCATCCGAGCGGGCCATTCGGCTTTGGTCACGGCGGCCTCATAGGCCTCATCGCCCAAATTCAGGTGGCGCAGAACAGCCAGCGCGGCGCCGGCGTTCTGGATCTGGTGTGTTCCTAGCAGGTTCGGCAGTGGCAGGTCGCGCAGGCCGGTTTCGTCCTGATAGACCAGACGGCCGTTTTCCTCATGCACATGCCAGTGCTGACCGTGGATCAGCAATGGGGCCCCAAGGCGTGCAGCGGTGTATTCGATGACCTCCAACGCTTCGTCTTGTTGTGGCCCAACGATGCAGGGTATGCCGGGTTTGATAATGCCTGCCTTTTCGGCGGCAATTTTGCCCAGCGTGTCGCCCAGAAATTGCTCATGGTCGATCGACACCGGCGTGATCACCGTGACGGCCGGCTCATGAATGACATTGGTGGCGTCCAGACGGCCGCCAAGTCCGACTTCAAGAAGAGTGTAATCTGCCTGCTCCCGAGCAAAGGCTAGCAGGGCGGCGCAGGTCGTGATCTCGAAATAGGTGATGTTTTCACCATTGTTGGCGGCGTAGCATTCATCCAGAACCTTCGTCAGATCGGGTTCCGAGATCAGCTCTCCGGCCAGTCGGATGCGTTCGTGGAACCGTGCCAGATGCGGTGAGGTATAGGCATGGGCCGACAGCCCTGCCCCTTCCAGCCCCGCGCGGATCATGGCCTGAGTCGAGCCTTTGCCATTGGTTCCGGCGATATGGATCACCGGCGGCAGTTTGGTCTGCGGGTTGTCCAGTGCGGTGAGCAAGCGCCAGACGCGATCCAAGGTCAGGTCGATGATCTTGGGGTGCAAGGCCATCATCCTGTCGAGAATGACGTCAGATGTCTGGCTGGTCATTTCCCGTCCGCGTCCTCAGCCGGTGCTTCGGCAGGGGTTTCTTCGGGTTCAGGCGCAGGCAGGTCGCCTTTCACCGCCGGAGGCTGGTTCATCAACATTCGTGTGATGGTGATCAGTTCTTCGCGCATCTCGGTGCGTTTGGTGACACGGTCCAGCATCCCGTGATCCAGCAGATATTCGGCGCGCTGGAACCCTTCGGGCAGTTTTTCACGGATGGTCTGTTCGATCACACGCGGACCGGCAAAACAGATCAGCGCATTTGGTTCCGAGATATGCACATCGCCCAGCATTGCGTAGGACGCCGTCACGCCGCCCGTGGTCGGGTGGGTCAGCACGACGATATAGGGCAGGTTCGCCTCTTTCAGCATCTCGACGGCTACGGTGGTGCGCGGCATCTGCATCAGGCTGAGGATGCCCTCCTGCATCCGTGCGCCGCCCGCGGCCGAGAACAGGATCAGCGGGCGCTTGAGCTTCACCGCCTCTTGCGCGGCGGCGATGATGGCGTTGCCGACATACATGCCCATCGAGCCGCCCATGAAGGAGAAATCCTGCGCGGCCGCGACGATGGGCGTGCGGCCGATCTCTCCGCTGGCGACCAGCATCGCCTCTTTCTCGCCGGTCTTTTTCTGCGCGGCTTTCATGCGGTCAGGGTATTTCTTCTGATCGCGGAAATGCAGCGGGTCGTCTTTGGGGGCAGGAACATCGACTTCGGTGAAAATTCCACCGTCGAACAGGTGCTTGAACCGGTCGCGCGGGGTGATCGCCATGTGGTGACCGCACTGGGTGCAGACGTTCTGATTTTCCGCCAACTCGCGGTGGAACAGCATCGTGCCGCATTCGTCGCACTTGTGCCAAAGGTTTTCGGGCACTTCCCGGCGCGAGAAGATCGAGTTGATCCGGGGGCGGACGTAGTTTGTGATCCAGTTCATGTCGGAACCTTGCTTGAGCGGCTTTGACGTCAAATAAGACGCAACGGCAGGAAATGCAATCAACGCCTGAGTGCAAGACGCGCTGTCAGCCAACAGACAATCATCACGGCGAAATCCACGAACAGCCATTGTCGCAACAGCCCGGTCTCTGTCATCTCATACGGCAGCAGGTAGAGTGCAAGACCGCTAAGGGTGTCAGGCAGTGAGATGAATAACAGCGCGACGGTATTGTTGAGGAAATGCAATGCGATAGCGGGTCCCAGTGTTCCGGATCTTGCGGTCAGATCCGCCGCCAGCAGACCGAAAGCAAAGGCCCAGACCGTCACGAGAAGCGCATTGTCGCCGGTCACACCCGGCGCGTAATGCCCGGCGGCGAACAGAGCCGAGGGCAGGCCCATCCAGATCACCGGAGACCGGAACCTGGCCGCCAGGGACTGCTGGATATAGCCGCGAAACAGCACTTCCTCGGCGCTGGTCTGAATCAGTACCGCAAGGGCTGATACAGGTAGTAAAAGCAGCCATGAGGACAGGGCAAGATTCTGGGTCAGCGGCTCACCCATTCCATAAGGTGGCAAAAGGGCCATCACCACGCCCAAAACCACCAGTGCCAACGCCACGAGAATGAACTGCTGCCGGAACAGATTGCGTTGCCCCAGAATCGCCCTCAACGACCGGTGTTGCATTTGCCGGGCCGCAACAGCGACGCCCAGCGTCAGAAATCCGAAACTCATCAGCAGAAGCAGAGTGGCCAAAACTGAGGTGCCGCGCAGAAACCCCTGCGCCTGATCCGGGGGAATCAGACCTCCGATAAGGGCGAACAGAACTGAATTCAACGTCACATACAGCACGCCGACAATAACCAGTCCGACCAGCAGGCGCCAAAGCTCGGGCCGGGAGCGGGCATCAGCCACAAGCCGTTCGTGGGCGGAGTAGGCGGCGGGTTCATGCATTGTTGCCGGTGCTTTCGCCTTCGATAGAATGCGGTATGTCCGGGAAGACATCTGCGGTGTTCTCAACCGTGTTGAGCCTGTTCGACAATGTGGTGAGATATCCTGCAACGGTCTGCAAAAGTTGAACTGCGACTGAGGCGTCGCTTTCGATTACGGCCCTCAACTCTTCAGCGCCGATGCGCAGGAAAGTGCAATCCGTGATGGCTTCCAGATCCAATTGGCGAAGATCGCCGGTGATGATCGACAGATCGCCAATCAGGCGACCGGGTTCGATGATCGAGATGGGTCGCTTGCCGCCGCCTTCTTCGGTCCAGATCAGTTTGGCCTGACCCTTGATGCACAGATAGGCCGCATCGGGTGACTGTCCGCGGGTAAAGATCATCTGACCCTTGGCCACTTCATACCATTGTGCCGAGAATGCCAACAGGCGCTGGTTACGCGCGTCTATGCCCGAAAACAGCTCGGTCGAGGCGATAATCTGCAGTTTCCGGCTCAGATCAGCCGAGGTCCCTTCTTTGTGGTCTTCCTGGGTTCGCGCGACGCCGTCGATGCGCCCATCCTTGATTTCGATGAACAGATCATAGGCCTCGGGGTGGGCAAAGTGATCTTCCATGAAAATCATGATCGAGTCGGGTAGCAGTTCGCGTAGCCGCAGGCGCGTGCGCAGACGGCTTTGCGAGTCATGGCTGGCCAGCGCCTTGTCGAGGATCAGAATATCGGGACGTTTGATGCCAGCGCGAGAAAAAGCCGCGCGCTCCTGAAACACGGTCGGCAAGTTGTTCCCGCCCAACCCGGTGGGCAAGTCGAACATGGTGGATGCCGCTCGGCGCCGCAGGCCGGCCTCGTTAATGGCCTGTGCCACTACGTCCTCAATCTCTTCGGCATGGGCACCCGCCATCAGCGAAACCCGGCCATACAGAGCGTTTTCCATTACCGTCAGCCGCGGCAGGTAATTGTCCGGCGACAGCGGCACGAACATGCCGTCCAGCGCCCCGCGCAACCGTTCGGCATGGTCTCTTCGGATCGAGAGGATCTTGTCCTTGTATTCTTCGGGGAAATCCGGGCCGATCTGCTCAGCCGTCAACAAGAACGGGATGGTCAGCAACAACGAACGTTCAGAATCACTGATCCCGCCTTCCCCTTTGGCCTTGCGCCGGTCCTTGATGTCGAGCAGACGGTGGTACATGTCCTTCGACATCCCCAGACGCAGGAACAGGGGGTGATCCGCGCCGTCGCGCCCAAAGGCCTGATCCAGCGTCTCAAGCACGGCACTGGCCATGGTCATGGCATCGTTGGCCAGATCATGCATTCCGAACATGTTCCTGAACCGCCTGTCACTAGCCAGAGAATCCGGTGTAATATCCCGCGACGGGGTGGCGAACAGCAAGTTGCCGCCAAGCGGAACAGCCGGGTTAAAGCGGTCGGGGTCGAAGCGGTAGACATGGCGGTCCAGTCCCTTTTCCCTAAGCCGATCCGCAACCGTGTCGCGCAGGTTGACGACCCCTTGCGCCAGAACCGGGTGCAATTGCGGGTCGAACCGAGTGCGTAAGGTACGCCGCAACATGAACTCGTCAATCCCCATCGCCTCGACAAGTTTGAACCACCAGTCCCGGATGTCGTCGATATCGTCCAGCCCGGCCAGACCGGGATCGATCCATTCGTCGGTCAGTGAATCCGTCGGGTTGCCCGCGCGGGCGGCCTCGATCTGCCAGCGGTTCGGCGATTGTGCCGCGTCAGCTTCGTGTTGGGGATGCGGGCGCAGCGGCATCAACAGGTTGTCGCCCAGCGTGCCGTTAAACAGGTAGGGGCGCGAATAGGCATAACCGATGCGGGCCGCGATCACGGTCTGATGCAGGTCTTTCAGGTTATGACCGGCCATGATGACCTCACCCTGCACCGGTAGAACCTCGCGGGTCAGCACCTTAGCAAGCGCATTGCGCTCGGACGCATGGCCCGACTGGATCGCCACTCGTGCGCCTTTCGGAATGATCAGGTCGATATCTTCCAGAATGGTTTTGCCGTCGTCGTCGCGCACGGTCACGTTGCGCAGCTCGATATCGCCGGTCAGGTGCGGGATCACCTCGGGCTCACCCACGAAGAGCTCTTCCGGGATCATGTTCGAGGGGGCAAAGCGTTCGGTCACCACCTCCCATCGCAGGGACATGTCCTGTACCTGATTGTAGTAGGTCAGCAGGTCCCTCCATGGGCCGCTGAGGTCCTTGTAGGCCCCAAGCGCCGCGACCAGCGCGCCCACTGTGACCTCTCCCTTGATCGCCAGATAACCACCGACCGAGTAGAACAGGAACGGCGTCATCTGTGTGATCAGGTTGTTCAGGAACTTCATGAAGAATTTCTTGTTGTAGATCTTGAAACGGATCTCGAACAAGAGCCCCAACCGGCGGCTGAACTGCGCCAGCCGATAGCGCCAACCACCATTGGTGCGCAGATCGCTGATGCCCGCCGCACTTTCTCCGATCTCAGAGCTGAGGTTCCGAACCTCCTGAATACGTTCCTTGTTCAACAGGTTGATCTGGCGTTGCAATTTCGGGATCAGCCACGCCTGCAGCGGGATCAAAGCGATGCTGGCCAGCCCGAACCAAATGCTCTGCATGAACAGGAAAGTGACGATGGTCATCATCTGGCCGAACTGGAAAACCGGCTGGGCGATCGCATCGCCCATCAGCCCGCCCATCGGTTCTGCCTCGGACGTGATCATCGACACCAGCTCGCCCTGACTGGTGGTGGCAAAGTAGGATTTCGGGAAGCGCATGGTGCGGTGGATCAGGGTGAACCGTAGGCGGCGCAGCATACGCTCGGCCAGAATGCCCTTCATCGTATTGATGCGCATCTTCATCAGGCCACTGGCGATAACCGTGGCCAGAAAGGCGAAACACAGGATCATCAGGTACTGCACCTGCGTCACCGTGAACCCCAGCACCGCGACCGAGTCACTGGGGGCGCCGATGGCACCGTTGATGATCTGCTTGGGCAGCTCCAGCGAGGCATAGAGGAAGGGAAACGACAGGACTGTCAGAAACAGCAGGACAAGCTGTTGTTTTCTGGAATGTTTCCAGATGAATGCGAACAGAGTGGATTCCATGCCCCGGTCGTGCCTCAAATCTATTGGATGCTTTGTTAGGATTATCCAATGCAATCAGGTGTCAGACGGTACGCACTGGCCCCGGTGATTGCAAGAATGCGGCGGGCTAACAGATTGCCGCCGGGTTGACCATCCGTCGACTTGTTCACGAATTTGCGAGTATTGGTCTTCATAATCGTTTATTCACCTTTTTCCCTGCGCCGTCTTTGACTAAACAGGGCCACACTCTGAATGATGAGGCCATGGGCAGACTTCTGGATCGTTACATTCACCGCCGAGTTGTCGCGCGTTGGCGCGAGGCGTTGCGCGGTGCGGCTGAAGCGCCCGAACCGCAACTGCGCCAACAGCGAGACGAAGCCCGGAAGTTGCGCACGCAGCTGGATATGCTGATCCACGAGGCTGATGGCCGGTTGGCCCGACCCAGAATCGGGTCGTCCCAGTTTCCCAAACCTTTGGGGACGGACTGGTGCTGGCGGCCGGACCTGTGGCGTGGGCCACTGCCACGCCCCGGGGTGGCCTCGGCCCCGCGCAGAGCGCACATGGATCAACAGGTAACGTTGTTTCACGACTGCCCCTTGGCCGAGATCGGGATGCGACAGACCCGGAATGCCCGCGACAAGGATCTGGCCGCATTTGGGCTGACGGTCGATGTGTTCGGATTTTCCGGCTCGTTCCTTTCGCTGTCCGTGGAACTGCCAGCCGAAGCCGCGCAAGGGTTGACCAAACAGCATTTGATGCGCGCCGATGTGCAGGTCGAACTGGAACAACCACTTGAAATGTTTTCCCGCCTCAACATCCAGCACGGCCCCAACACCGAACAGGTGCTGCGTAAACTGGACCTGTCCAGCCCGTCCAATTCGGTGGACTTCGATCTGGCTCACCTGCCCCTGAACGAGTCGCGGATCGAGAAGATTTGGCTGGACCTGATCTTCGAGAATCCCGATATGAACCGGGCCACGTTGCGCGATCTGACCTTCTGTCGCCACCACCGCGCCGATTTGTGAGAGTTCCGACCATGACGCTTCCGACTTTGACGCCTATACGGTTCGAGAATGGCCTCTGGCAGGGGCACTTGAAGGCCAATAGCGAGCCAAGGGTCGAAGTGCGCTACCTTGGCGAAAATCTCGATGATGTGCGCGTTTCGGCGTCTGAGGACGGGTGGGGCCTGACGGTTCCGGTGCCCGTGGCCGCGCTGTCTGACGGAGTGCATTGCTTTGTGATTGTTGATGCAGCGACCTCGGAAAAGCTTGGCGATTTCACCATCATTGCAGGCATCCCAGCGGCGGATGACCTGCGGGCCGAGGTCGAGCTTTTGCGCGCTGAACTGGACATGCTGAAACGGGCGTTTCGACGGACGCAAAGCACTACTGAGTGATCCGCCCGGGGCAAGTCCCTATCTTTTCATCGGAATTCCGTGCATCCTAGGGAAACCCGCAGCAGTCTGGGCAAGCTTATGGATCGCAGCAGCATCGTCAAAGTCATTGCATTGATGGTGACGGGGTTCGGGATTGGCATCGACTTTACCGGCGCGCTGATCCTGGTTCCGGCCATTGAGAACAGCTTCGATGCGGACATCACCAGCACTCAGTGGGTTCTAAACATCTACGCTCTGTTCTTTGCCATGACCATGGTTGCCGGGGGGCGTATGGGAGACATGTTCGGGCACCGCAAGATGATGCTGATCGGGCTGTCGATCTTTCTGTTTTCGTCCATTATGTGCTTTGTTTCGCCCAGCCTGGACTTCCTGATTGTTGCCCGCGCCCTGCAAGGTATCGGCGCAGGATGCGTCTGGCCCTGCACGCTGGCTTTTGGTGCAACAAAGGTTTCGCGGCCCGAGCATCGGGCAATGATCATGGGGTTGATCCTGGCTGGTGTCACCTGCGGCAATGTGTTTGGGCCCCTGATCAGCGGAACAGTGGTGAATTTGGGGGATTGGCGGCTGTTTTTCCTCGCAAACGTTGTCTTTTCAACCATCTCGATGGTGACCGCCCTGCTGTTGATGCAGCGTGAAACCCAGCATAAACAGGGGGAGCATATCGACTTTGCCGGTATGGCCGTGCTGTCCTTTGCCGTCTTGCTGTTGCTCTATGGATTGGATGTGGGGGCGGATTGGGGCTGGACCTCGGCCCCCTTGCTGATGCTGTTTCTTGTCAGCGCAGTGTTGTTTGTCTTGTTCCCGCAGGTGGAAAATCGGGTGAAAGAGCCGCTGCTGCTGCCGCAGATGATGGCGAACCGCGAGTTCCGCATCACCTTGGGGCTGAACATGTTCAACGTTTCGGCAGCATTCGTCGGGCTGATGTATTTTCCGCAATACATGCAGAAGGTTCTGGGATGGTCGACTCTGCAATCGGCCTTTGGGTTGGCGCCTCTGACGGTTCTTCTGGCGGTTGGGTCCATCCTGTCGGGCCGATTATATAACGATTTCGGTCCCAAGCGGCTTTTGCTCTGGGGGTATCTTTGCGCCACGGTCGGGGCAGCCAGCGTTGTGGTGATGCCCGCCGGGTTCGGGTACTTCCAGATCCTGCCCGGCATGGCCATGATCGGGCTGGGGGCCACACTGACGGTTGGGCCATCCGGCACCGCCGCCGTCTGTGCCGTGAAACCGGAACGGGCAGGGCTTGTCGGCGGGCTGAGTTTCATGACTCATCTGGTTTACGGCGCCATTTCCGTCGCCTGCGCCACAGCAATCATGTACCTTGTCAGCTTGCGCAGCTTGGGGGAACGCCTGCAGTCCGCCGGAGTTGATATGTCGGATGCCAATCAAAGAGCTATAAACGGGGGGACGTTGACCACACCCTCTGCCAAGGCCGTCATGGAGAAACTGAGCACCGCCGAGGCGGAAAAGGTCAAATCCGCCATTGCCGCCGCCTTTGACACCGGAATGAACATGGCCTTCATCTTCGCGACCGTTTCCGTTTCGGTAGGCGTCTTTCTGGCAATGATGCTGGATGAAGAAAAGCTGCATAAGGTGGAGAGCTGACACACCCCAACAAAGTCCAACTCCGCATGAATCAGTTGAAACTTGTCAGTTTTACTCCGAATGAGTATATACATTAATATATACCGGAGGGTGCAATGATCGAAACCAAAATCCGCAAGGTCGGAAACTCGGCCGTCATGACACTGTCCACCGAGATGTTGACCATCCTCGATGCCAAAGAGGGTGACACCCTTTTTGTCCTGCGCGGTGACGATGGCACGTTAAAAGTCATGGCCCACGACCCGTCGGTCGCCGAAGCGCTTGAGGCGGCTGAAATCATCATGGACGAGAACCGCGATCTGCTTCAGGCGCTGGCGTGAAAACCCCGATCTGGGTACCGCTGGCGGCGGTTGTGGCTATTCACGACCGACAGATCTCACGACATGGCGGCGCCCCCGGAACGCGAGATCGCGCCCTTTTGGAGATGGGTTGCGCAAGAGCCATGAACCTTGCGGCCTACGCTGATGCCGATCTTGCCGAAATTGCATCAGCATACGCATTTGGCATCGCCAAGGCGCATGCTTTCATCGACGGCAACAAGAGAACGGCATTTGTGACTGCTCTGACCTTCCTGCGGCTCAATGGGTACGCCTTTCTTCCCGACCCGGCCAAGGGTGTGCTGATGATGGAAGGCTTGGCTGCTGGTCAGATAGATGAAGTGGAGTTTGCGAACTGGGTGAATGCTGGCTGGAAGCCGATCTGAGCCCTTCAAAGAATTTTTCCCGGACAAACGCAGCCTAAACAGAAAGCCCCGCCGAAAAACGAGCGGGGCTTTCAACATTTGCTTTCAGTGACCGCTCATCGGGCGGTCTGGGCCTATTACTGCGACGGCCCGTTCGGGTTGAAAGCCGACAGACCTTTGAGGATATCGATGGCATAGGCCAGCTGATAATCCTGCTCGCGCAGCTCGGCGGTGGCTTCGGCGCGGGCGCGATCTTCTTCGATCTGACGGATTTCATCCTCGCTGAGGCTGTCATTGTTCAGGCTGCCGCGCAGGTCGGCCTCGGACCGGGAGGGACGGTTCGAGTCTTCCTCGTCCGTCACAGGCGCCGGGCGCGGCTGCTCGACGATGATGTCAGGGCTGACACCAAGCGCCTGGATCGAGCGACCCGACGGTGTGTAGTAACGCGATGTGGTCAGGCGCATCGCACCGTCACCGCGCAGCGGCATGACCGTTTGCACCGAACCTTTGCCAAAGCTCTTGGTGCCGACAACGATGGCACGGCGGTGATCCTGCAGCGCGCCGGCGACGATCTCGGACGCCGAAGCCGAGCCGCCATTGATCAGAACCACGATCGGTTTGCCTTCGGTCAGATCGCCGGGGGTGGCGTTGAATCGCTCGCCCTCGCCTGGATCACGGCCACGGGTCGAAACAATCTCGCCTTCATTCAGGAAGGCATCCGAAACCTTGATCGCCTGCGTTAACAAACCACCGGGGTTGTTGCGCAAATCCAGAACAAAGCCGTTGACCTTGTCGATGCCGCCAGCCTCTTCGATCTGTTCGTTCAGGCCTTCCTCGAGGTTGGGGAAAGTCTGGTCGTTGAAGGTTGTCACACGCAGCACGACGCTGGTGCCTTCGGTGCGGGCGCGCACAGCCGTCAGCTTTATGGTGTCACGGATGATGGTGACGTCAAACGGTTCCTGCTCACCTTCGCGCACAACGGTGATGACGATTTCCGAGCCGACCGGGCCGCGCATCAGATCGACCGCCTTGTCCAGCGTCAGGCCCAGAATGCTCTCGCCGTCGACGTGGGTGATGAAATCCCCTGCCTCGATACCCGCCGCATCCGCAGGCGTATCGTCGATGGGCGAGACGACTTTCACAAAGCCCTCTTCTTGGGTGACCTCGATACCCAGCCCACCGAACTCACCACGGGTCTGTACCCGCATCTGTTCCGCGTCGTCGGGCGACAGATAGCTGGAATGCGGGTCCAATGAGGTTAGCATGCCATCAATCGCGGCTTCGATCAGTTCTTCGGGCTCGACCTCTTCGACATATTGCGCACGAATGCGCTCGAAAATATCGCCGAACAGGTCCAGCTGTTCATAGACGCTGGCATTGTTCTCGGCCTCCTGCGCCAGCAGAGGGCCGGCGATCTGAGTGGTCGCAATTATACCTGCCACGGTTCCGGCCAGACCGGCCATCATAAATTTCTTCATACGTGTTCATCCATCCTTGCTGGTCCGGAACCATGATTCCGGGTCCACGGGGCTGTTATCCTGTCTTACCTCTATATAGAGCGTTTCTGACCGGTCAGTTCCAGTGCCATCACCGCTTGTTGACAAAATAGCGCCGATTTCAGGCGTTTCTCCGGGCATCAGCCCGACCGGAGTTCCCTCGGGGATCACCTGCCCGGTATCGCCATAAACCTCTTGCAGGCCCGAAAACACGAACAAAAGTCCGGGTTGAGGCTCAAGTATCACCAGGTTCCCCAAGTCCAGAAGCGGTCCGCGATAGCGTATTGTGGCGGCTGTCGGCGAGGTCACAATTGCACGGGGACGCGTGCCCAAGACCACACCAGGACGTTTGACGCCAGCCGCATCCGTTTCCCCCGCGCGGTGCAGCAGGATACCCTGTGCAGGTAATGCGACCGCGCCCTTGCGGTCGGAGATATCGGCCTTAGTGTCGGCGATTTCCCCTTCCGCGATTTCCGACAGACCGCTTGCAAACCCTTCCAGCGTCTCCGTTGACGAGATCAGGATCGCGGTGCGCACCGGATCTTCGACAAAACGGCTGGGCAAGTCGGTTCGGTCGGCGATGGCGGTACTCAATTGTGTGCGAGCGGTTTGGACGCCGGCCAGTCCTTCGGTCAGGGTTTCGGCCGCACTTTGCTGCAACTGGCGCAGGGTCTGCACCTCTTGCAGATTGTGGGCGAGGGTCTGCGCGCGGGCGTTAAGGCCCGGCGTGACCTCGGACAGCATCATCCCCGCCCGGGCCGACCCGAGCGGCCCCGAGGGGTGCAACATCAGTACCGGCGGGGCAGTCGTCTCAATGGTCTGCAACACGCCCAACAACTGTGCGATTTCTTTTTCACGGGTGCGGAGTTCGGCGGTCAGTTGCGCCTCGCGCGTGGCGGCGCGGCGCAGGCCTTCGCGCATGGCAGTCAGACCGGCCTCAAAGGCCTGAATGGTTTCGGTCAAGGCGCGCACGCGGTCGCGGGCACTGTCCGCTTCGGTCAGAGCGACCGAAGCCCCCTCCAGCATCTGCGCCGCTTTCAGCGCGGCCGTGGCCGGGTCGGTTTGCGCGTGAACTGGTGTCATAAACAGTAGCGCCAGAAAAAGCGCGCGAATGGTCATGACAGCAGGCTCTTCCCGGTCATTTCCGGTGGCTGTTCCAACCCCATCAGCTGCAGCAGGGTTGGCGCCAGATCAGACAGTCGTCCGTTGCGCAGCGTGGCGTCCGCCGGGCCGCCAACCAATGCCACAGGGACCGGGTTCAGTGTATGTGCAGTATGCGGCCCGCCGGTATCAGGATCGACCATCTGCTCGCAGTTGCCGTGGTCGGCGGTCACGATCATTGCGCCGCCTGCCTTTTTCAGCGCAGCAACAACTTGAGCCAAACCCTGATCCACGGCCTCACAGGCCTTGATCGCCGCCTGCAGGTCACCAGTGTGACCAACCATGTCCGGGTTGGCATAGTTGGTGACGATCAGGTCGTATCCCGCCTCAATCACCTCTACGAACTTGGCGGTTACTTCGGCCGAGGACATCTCGGGCTGCAGATCATAGGTCGCCACTTTGGGCGATTTCGGCATAAAACGGTCTTCGCCCACTTCGGGTGTTTCTTTGCCGCCGTTGAGGAAGAAGGTGACGTGCGGGTATTTCTCGGTCTCGGCCAAGCGGAACTGGCGCAGGCCTTGTTTGGCGACCCATTCGCCCAGTGTGTTCACAATATCGCGCTTGGGAAACACGGTGGTCATATAGGCGTTGTGCCCGTCCGAGTATTCGACCATTCCCAGCAGGGCAGACAGTTGCGGGCGCGGGCCGGTGTCGAAATCGGCAAAACCTGGCTCACCAATCGCACGCAGAATCTCTCGTGCGCGGTCTGCGCGGAAGTTGAGACAGAAGAACCCGTCGCCGTCTTTCACGCCGTCGAAACCATCCAGAACCGTGGGCACGATGAACTCATCGGTTTCCGACTGGTTGTAGGCATGGTCAATCGCGCCATGCGCGGAGGCAGCTGTACGGCCCTGCCCCTTGATCATTGCCTCATAGGCCTCACTGACGCGTTCCCACCGATTGTCGCGGTCCATCGCGAAATAGCGCCCGCTGACCGTGACTATACGCGCGCCTTCGGGCAGGCGGTCTTCCAGCTCGGAGATGCAGGTAAATGCCGATTTCGGAGCTACGTCGCGCCCATCGGTAATCGCGTGCAGCGCGACGGGAACGCCAGCGTCGGTTATCGCTTTGGCCGCGGCAACGATGTGGTTCAGGTGGCCGTGGACACCGCCATCAGACACCAGCCCCATCAGATGCGCGGTGCCGCCCGAGGATTTCACTTTGGCGATGAAATCCTGCAGGGCGTCGTTATTGAAGAATGAGCCATCCTCGATCGCCAGATCAATCTGCCCCAAGTCCATCGCCACAACACGGCCTGCTCCGATATTGGTGTGGCCGACCTCGGAGTTTCCCATCTGACCGCTGGGCAGGCCTACATCAGGCCCATGCGTTGTCAAAGTCGCGTGCGGACCAGCGGTCATGATCGCGTCGAAGGTCGGCGTGTTGGCCAGATAGGGCGCGTTAGCTTTGGTGTCCTCGGACAGGCCCCAACCATCAAGAATGCACAGGACAACGGGTTTGGGGGCGGTCATTTCGGCTCTCCGGATTTCTGCTCTTGATCCGTCTTGTATCGCCTGACCACCGGCGGGTGAACCGCCTTTTGACCCGCGCCGGTCAGAATTAATAACGTTGCGGTTTGTCCTTGCCGATATATTCAGCAAAAGGCCGTGCTTTGCGCCCCCGGTATTTGACGGTCAGATCCAGCGGAGCCTCGTTTTCGTCATAGATCCCCAAGACAACCCCCCTTCCCCGGCTTTTCGTGCGCATCTCGATCAGTTGTTGTTCCGACCTGGTGGTGCGCTGCGACGGGCGGCGGGTCCAGGCAAAAAGGTGGTCGTACATCTCAGCGATGACCTCGACATGTTTGGCACTGCCGCCCAGGTCTGTCAGCTCTTCCGGATCATTCTCCAGATCGAACAGGATTGGCCTGTGGCCACCTTCGCAATGGATCAGCTTCCATTTCTTGTTGGCGACCATGAACATCACCGCATCGCGGACGGACGCATTCAGCATTTCGGCGATGGGTGAGGCGGAGTAATCGTATTCGCAGATCACCACATTGCGCGGCGTTTCATCCTGTTGCCCATGCAGGATCGGCAGCAGAGAATGCCCTTCGAGGATATGTGAGGCGACGTCGCCGCCTGCCACATTCACAAAGGTCGGGGCGAGGTCGATGGATTCCACCAGCGTATCGCTAACGGTGTCGCGCGTCAGGTCTGCCTCGGGCGATGGGTCATAGATGATCAGCGGTATTTTGGTTGAGGCGTCGTGGAAGAAGGTCTTCTCGCCCATCCAGTGATCGCCTAGAAAATCGCCGTGATCCGAGGTTAGAACGATCATCGTGTCGTCCATCCGGCCGGTTTTCTCCATCCAGTCGAATAAACGGCCCATCTGATCGTCGGCCTGTTTGATCAGGCCCATATAGGCGGGGATCACTGCGTCTCGCACGTCCTGACGCGAGAAAGTCCGGCCGATTTTCGTGTCCATGAACGCGCGCAGCACCGGGTGGGCGTCTTCATGCTCGGTCTCGGACCGGATCACCGGCAGCACGTGCTCGGGCCCGTACATCGAGGCATAGGGTTCCGGCACGATATAGGGCCAGTGGGGCTTGATAAAGCTCAGGTGACAGCACCACGGGGCATCGTGGCTTTCCATGAATTCGATGCCGCGGCCGGTCAGATAAGGTGTTTCACTATCTTCTTCGGAGATATTTGCCGCCTCGCTCGAGTTCTTCAGAAACCAGCCCGACAATACGTTGCCATCCGCATCCAGACCGGAGTTGGCAAAGTCGTGCCAGGGGTTGTCACTCTCATAGCCTTTGTCGGCGAGGTACTGGTTGTATTTCTTCGCCCCGTCCGGGTCATAGAACCCATCCGGGCCTTCGGGGCGCATTCCATCGTCGCGCTCATAGACGTCGAACCCGCACTCCGCTACGCGGGCGCCGATCAGGCTGTCGGGCTCTAGCCCCAGCCGCGCCATCCCCTCGGCATCCGCTTTCATATGGGTTTTGCCAACCAGCCAGCAGTCCATCCCCGCCTTGCGCAGATGGTCACCCATGGTGATCTCACCCACCTTTAGCGGGATACCGTTCCATGAGGCTCCATGCGAATGCACGTAGCGCCCGGTATAGGTGGACATGCGCGAGCTGCCACAAATGGGAGATTGAATATAGGCCCGGTCGAACCGAACGCCCCGCGCGGCCAGACGGTCAATATTGGGAGTATGGAGGTGCGGGTGGCCGTAACAGCTCAGATAATCCCAGCGGAGCTGGTCGAACATGATGAACAGGATGTTTTTGGCTTTGGCCAAGGCATTGCCCCCCAAGTGTCTATGGGGACCTAGTTAGCCAATTCCCGGCCCTGGGCGAAGCGTAAACTACACCTCTGCCTGACGTTCCATCTGCTCCTGCTTCTTCTTCGCGCGCTTGCACTGAAGCTTATCCCGCAGCGGTGAGTTCGGATCGACGTCTTTCTGGCAAACTACGCATTTATCCGCGCCCGAGATCGCGTTCAGGCCGCCACAGCTGCCCTTGATGGTCTTGCCCATCAGCATCACGCCCAACGACATGCCTACCACGACGAGGGTCAGCAGAATGAAGGCCAGAATAAAGGTGCTCATCGTGGGTCCTACCGGTTAGTTGGTGCCAAGCGCGTCTTTGAACGCAGTGCTGTGAACGGTGATATAGGCTTCTTCGCCGCCTGTCACATCCCGCGAGATGAAATACACGGCAAGTTCATGCTTTTCGGCCAGTTCGAGGCCCTTTTCCTGTCCCAAAGCCAGCATCGCGGTGGCCCAGGCATCCGCCATCATCGCGTTTTCGGCCAGAACGGTGACCGAGGTCGTCCGGTGCGTGATCGGACGGCCTGTCGTCGGATCGATGATATGCGAATAGCGCACACCGTCCTGTTCGAAGAAATTCTTGTAATCGCCCGAGCTGGCCATACCCAGATCGCCCACCGATACGATCAGCTGCGGGGTTTGGGCTCCGGCCTGCGGTTTTTCGATGCCGATCCGCCAGGTTTCGCCCTTGTCGTTCTGACCCTTGGTGACCAGATCGCCGCCGATTTCTACCAGATAATCCTCGATCCCCGCTTCGCGCAGGGTCTCGGCCACGGCGTCGATACCATAGCCCTTGGCGATAGCAGACAGGTTGATGCCGACGCCGGGTTCGGATTTCGCCAGCGTGCCGGCCTCGGCATCCAGGGTCAGTAACCGGTTTTGGCCGACGCTGTTCAGCGCGACCTCAATCTCGACGTCCGAGGGCACCGGGTCTTCCGGCGTGCGCGGGCCAAAGCCCCACAGCTCGATCAGTGGGCCAAGGGTAACGTCGAATATGCCACCAGTTTTCTCATGCACCTCATTCGCAGCTGCCATCACCAGTACAAATTCTTCGGACACCGGCATAGGATCGGTGCCGGTTGCGGCAGAAAAGGTGGAGACCTCGGAATTAGGGTCCCAGTTCGACATCTTGGAGTTGACCTCGGCCAAGGTTTCTTGGACCGCTGCGGCCAAAGCGTCCTCGTCCAGATTCTCGCCAATGGCGGTGATGTTGAATGTCGTACCCATTGTCTCACCCGAAAGGCGAACCACTTCGGGCTCCTTGTCGAACAGGCAACCGGACAATAGTGTGACAAAGGCCAGAACAGGCACAAGACGCATGGGGTGGTCTCCGAAAATTCAGTGCCCGGCATATGCCAGCCACCCTTGCCGAAGTCAAACCGGCGTCACAGCTTCAGCGGCAGAAAGCCCAGAACCAAAAGGCCGATCCCCGCAGGCACCCCGAACAACCACGCCCGTTTCTGCCATCCCGGCGCCTGCTGTTTCCACGCCATGCGGAAATTATGGCCGCAAACGACCACCGCAAAGAAAATCAACGCGGCCACGGGCGGGGTAAGGTACAGCTCGTTCAAAGGCTTAAGGTTCCTCTGCTGGCAAGAGATTCTGCCGATCAGTGCAAATGCACCCTATACAGGTCGTTTAGCTGCGCTAAGGTGAAAGGGAAAGACTTTGCAATAACCATGAAGGAGATTGCCCATGGCCCCAACCTCTTACCAATCGCCATCGCGTGGCGACAAGGCTGACAAGTCCACGTACAGCCAATCGACGGACTCGAACCTGTCGCACTCGCAGACAACCGTGGCCAAGTTGCTTGAAGGTAAAGGGGATGCGGTGTTTTCGGTGCGCCCGAACGAAACGATCCATTCCGTGGTCAACACACTCAAGGAAAAGCGGATTGGTGCGGTGCTGGTGACCGACCAGAACGGTACCTTGCAGGGCATCCTGTCCGAGCGCGACATCGTGCGGCGCATGGCGGACACGCCCGGCCAGACCCTGCCGCAAGCGGTCGAGGACCTGATGACGCGCGAGGTAAAGACCTGCGCGCCGGATGACTATCTGAACGACGTTCTGAAAACTATGACTGAAGGCCGGTTCCGCCACATGCCGGTTCTGCGTGACGGCAACCTGTGCGGCGTCATCACCATCGGCGACGTGGTGCATTTCCGCCTGAAAGAGCTGGAATACGAAGCGCTTCGCATGAAGCAGATGATTGTCGGCTAGGCGTTTCTGTCCAGAAACCCCTTGACCTTGCACCGGTGACAGTATCCCTGATGCGTCAAAGATAGCGTTGAGGTCGAGGGTTGCATGAAACGGGTTCTGGTCACGGGCACGGCGGGATTTATCGGGTTCCATCTGGCAAAGCTGCTGCTGTCCGAAGGATTTCGCGTGCATGGCTATGACGGGATGACGAACTATTACGACGTTACCCTGAAACAGCGTCGCCACCAGATGCTGTTGCAAACACCGGGATTTTCGGCGACCGAGGATTTGCTGGAAAACCACGAACGCCTGATGCAGGTCGCCGATGATTTTCAGCCCGAGGTGATCGTCCACCTCGCCGCGCAGGCCGGGGTGCGCTACAGCCTTGAAGACCCGCGCAGCTATGTCAGCTCGAACGTGGTCGGAACTTTCAACGTGATGGAGGTTGCGCGTGAACACGATGTTGAGCACCTTCTGATGGCCTCGACATCCTCGATTTACGGCGCAAATGAGAAGATGCCTTTTGCCGAAACGGACAAGGCGGACAACCAACTGACGATTTACGCGGCCACCAAAAAAGCCAATGAGGCGATGGCCCATTCCTACGCCCATCTGTGGAACCTGCCGACCACCATGTTCCGGTTCTTCACTGTCTACGGCACCTGGGGGCGGCCCGACCTGGCCTATTTCAAGTTCACCGAAGCGATCCTGAAAGACCGACCCATCGACATTTACAACAACGGCGACATGTATCGTGATTTTACGTATGTCGACGATCTGGTGCGGGGGATACGGCTGCTGATCGACGCGGCTCCGGTCCGACCGCAGAGCAAGGATGACATTGCTGAAGGCGACAGCTTGTCACCGATCGCGCCGTTCCGCATCGTCAATATCGGGAACTCAGATAAGGTGCGCCTGATGGACTTCATTGAGGCGATCGAAGATGCGCTCGGCAAGAAAGCGGTGCGAAACTACATGCCGATGCAGAAAGGCGATGTGCCCGCGACCTGGGCAGATACCAACCTGTTGCAGAGCCTCACTGGTTATAAGCCGACAACGGACATCAGCAGGGGCATGAAGGAATTCGTGGCCTGGTATAGGGACTTCTACCAAAAGCCTGAATGAAAAAAACCGGCGCTGTGTGCGCCGGTTTTTCGCTTCTTACCCGCCGAAATCGTCGAGCATGATGTCTTCTCGATCCACACCCAGATCCAGCAGCATATTGATAACCGACTGGTTCATGATTGGCGGGCCACACATGTAGAACTCGCAATCTTCGGGCGCGGGGTGGTTCTTGAGATATTCTTCGAACAGTACGTTGTGGATAAAGCCGGTGTAGCCTTTCCAATCGTCCTCAGGCTGCGCGTCCGACAGGGCCACGTGCCATTCGAAATTATCGAACTCCTTTGCCAACTGATCGAAGTCTTCAACAAAGAACATCTCTTTCTTTGACCGGGCACCGTACCAGAAGCTGATCTTGCGGTTGCGGTTCTCAAGACGTTTGAGCTGGTCGAAGATGTGGCTGCGCATCGGCGCCATTCCGGCACCACCGCCGATGAAGACCATTTCCTTGCCGGTCTCGCGCGCAAAGAACTCACCAAACGGGCCCGAGATCGTGACCTTGTCGCCCGGCTTCAGGTTGAAGATGTACGAAGACATCTGACCCGGAGGGATGCCCTCGGAGCCCGGAGGCGGCGACGCAACGCGGACGTTCAGCATGATCATGCCCTTCTCGTCCGGATAGTTGGCCATCGAATAGGCGCGCTCGATCGGTTCGTTCACGACGGATTCGTACTGCCACAGGTTAAAGCGATCCCAATCCTCGCGGTACTCCTCCTGCACGTCGAAATCGGTGTATTTCAGTGCGTGTGCAGGGGCCTCAATCTGAATGTAACCACCGGCGCGGAAATTCACATCCTCACCTTCGGGCAGGTCCAGCGTCAGTGCCTTGATGAAGGTAGCAACGTTTTCGTTTGACCGAACGGTGCATTCCCATTTCTTGACGCCAAAGACTTCTTCGGGAACCTCGATGTCCATGTCCTGCTTGACTGCAACCTGACAGGACAGACGGTCACCGCAGGAGGCTTCGCGCTTGGTGATGTGGCTTTCCTCGGTCGGCAGGATCGAGCCGCCACCGGAATGTACCTTCACCCGGCACTGAGCGCAGGTGCCGCCGCCACCGCAGGCAGAGGGGACGAACAGTTTCTCGGCTGCCAGTGTCTGCAGCAGCTTGCCGCCTGCGGGTACCGAGATGGTTTTCTCACCATTGATAGTGATGTTGACGTTGCCGGTCGAAACCAGACGCGAGCGCGCAGCCATGATGACGGCGACCAGCGCCAGAACGATCAGGGTGAAAAGGATGACGCCTAAGCTAAAAGTTTCCATTGCGCCCTCCTTACAGTTTCACGCCCGAGAAGGACATGAAGGCCATCGCCATCAGACCTGCGGTGATGAAGGTGATGCCCAGACCTTGCAGTCCGTCGGGAATGTCGGAGTATTTCAGCTTTTCACGTACACCGGCCATCGCGGTGATCGCCAGCGCCCAGCCAAAGCCGGAAGACAGACCATAGGTGGTGGCCTCGGCAAAGTTGTAGTCGCGCTCCACCATGAACAGCGAGCCGCCCAGGATTGCACAGTTCACCGTGATCAGCGGCAGGAAAATTCCCAACGCGTTGTAAAGCGGCGGGAAGTACTTATCCAAAACCATCTCGAGGATCTGAACCATCGCCGCGATCACACCGATATACGAGATCAGGCCAAGGAAGGTCAGGTCCACATCCGGGAACCCGGCCCAGGCCAGTGCACCCGGCTTCAGCAGATAGTTCAGCAGCAGGTTGTTGGCAGGCACGGTGATCGCCTGCACGACCATGACCGAGATGCCCAGACCCAGCGCGGTCGAAATCTTCTTGGACACGGCGATGAAGGTACACATCCCCAGGAAGAAGCTGAGCGCAAGGTTTTCGACAAAGATGGCCTTTACGGCCAGTGAGATCAGACCTTCCATCAGTGGGCCTCTACCTGCTGAATTTTGTATTCACGCTCTTCCACCTGGTTCGGCTTCCATGTGCGGAAGGCCCAGATGATCAGACCGATGATGAAGAACGCCGACGGTGGCAGCAGCAGCATGCCGTTGGGCACGTACCAGCCACCGTTGTTGATGGTCTCCAGAATGGTGACGCCAAACAGAGATCCGGCACCGAACAGCTCACGGATAAAGCCGACCAGCATCAGGATGAGGCCATAGCCCATGCCGTTGCCCACACCGTCGATGAAAGAAGCCACCGGCGGGTTCTTCATCGCAAACGCTTCGGCGCGGCCCATCACGATACAGTTGGTGATGATCAGACCGACGAAAACCGACAGGGTTTTCGAAATCTCAAAGGCATAGGCCTTGAGAACCTGATCCACAAGGATCACCAGCGAGGCGATGATCACCATCTGCACGATGATCCGGATCGAGCCCGGGATCTGGTTGCGCAGGATCGAGATGAACATCGACGAGAAAGCGGTCACGAAGGTCACCGCCAGCGCCATCACAAAGGCCACCTGCAACGACGAGGTCACCGCCAGCGCGGAACAGATACCCAGAACCTGCAGCGTGATCGGGTTGTTGTCGACAAGCGGGTCGACCAGCATCTCTTTCTTGGTCTGAGACATCAGAGTTCTCCTGCTTGCAGTTTGGCCAGAAACGGAGCGTAGCCCGCGTCACCCATCCAGAATTTCACCAGGTTATCGACACCCACGGACGTCAACGTGGCACCAGCCAGCGCATCAACATAGAAATCGGGCCCGGCTGCGGGTTGCGATTTGGCGACGGTGATCTGCAGATCGCCCGCGTCATCACGCAGTTTCTTGCCGCTCCACAGCGCTTTCCAGCGCGGGTTGTCCACCTCGGCTCCCAGGCCCGGGGTCTCACCATGCTGATAGAATTGCAGGCCGTAGATATCGTTGCCGTTATTCTCCAGCGCGATAAAGCCATAGAGCGTCGACCACAGGCCATAGCCGTGCAGCGGCAGGATCACCTTATCCAGCGCGCCCGCATCGTCACGCAGCAGATAGATCACGCGGTAGTTTGCCTTGCGGCCGATCCCTGCCGGGTCGTCATCCAGCGCGACGCTCAGCTCGGGGTCGCTGGCTGCGGCGATATCGTCGAAGGTGGCCGGGTCGAACTGATCATCGACGAAGTCTCCGGTGGACAGCTCCAGCACATGCGGCTCGAACGCGGCGAAGGCTTCGGAAACGTCGATGCCGGGCTCATAAACGCCCGCCACCTGCAGAACGTTTACCTGCTTGTCTTTCAGGGCGTTGGCTTCCTGCACCGGGCGCAGGCTGACCGCAGCGGCGGACACGACCATCGAGGCCACAAGGCAGACAGCCACGGCGATGAAGATCGTTTTGCCAACCGAATCCGGCGAGGCCGCCAGAAACTTGGCAATCGCGCCTTTTGGTTCTTGGGATTGCGTATCAGACATGGCGACGCGCCCTCCGTTTGATGTTGGCCTGAACGACGAAATAGTCGATCAGCGGTGCAAAGACGTTGCCGAACAGGATGGCCAGCATCATGCCTTCGGGGAAAGCCGGGTTGAGGACGCGGATCAGCACAACCATGACACCGATCAGCGCGCCATAGATGTAGCGGCCCAGATTGGTGTGGCTTGCGGATACCGGTTCGGTGACCATGAACGCCAGGCCGAACGCATACCCGCCTAGCACGACATGCCAATACCACGGCATCGCAAACATCGGGTTGGTGTTCGACCCGATCAGGTTCAGCAGCCACGTGAACACGATCGTCCCGGCTAGACAGCCCACGATCAATCGGTAATTGGCGATCTTGGTCACCAGCAGGAAGACCAAACCGATAATACAAGCCAGCGTCGAGGTTTCTCCAAAGCTGCCCTGAATGGTGCCGTAGAAGGCGCTCCACCAGGTGATGCCCTCGGCGGCCAGCGCTTGCATCCCGTCGGCTGCGGAAACGGCCAGCGCCGTGGCGCCCGAAAACCCGTCAACCGGGGTCCAGACCGCGTCACCCGACATCTGCGCTGGATAGGCGAAGTACAGGAAAGCCCGGCCCACCAGCGCGGGGTTGAGGAAGTTCTTGCCGGTGCCGCCAAACACCTCTTTGCCGATCACGACGCCGAAGATGATGCCCAATGCCACCTGCCACAGCGGCGTGGTGGCCGGCATGATCAGCGTGTAAAGCATCGAGGTCACAAGGAAACCCTCGTTTACCTCGTGTCCGCGTACAGTGGCGAAGATGACCTCGAAAATACCGCCTGCGACCAGTGTCACTATATAGATCGGCAGGAAGTACAAAAGTCCGTGCATGACGTTGGCGAAGATGCTGGACGGGTCCAGCGAAATGCCGAACATCTGCAGCAGGGCGATCCGCCAACCCGTGGCCGACTCCGGCCCCAGCGTGGCAATGGCCGAGTTTGCCTGATAGCCGGTGTTCCACATCCCCCACAGGATACAGGGGATCGTCGCGATCACGACATAGGTCATGATACGCTTCATATCCACATAGGACCGTGCATGGGGGGCGACGGTGGTTACGGTTTTCGGAGTGTAGATAAAGCTTTCGACCATCTCGTAGATGGGGAATAACTTCTCGTACTTGCCGCCCTTGGTAAAGTTCGGCTCGATCCGGTCAAAGAAGCTGCGCAAACCCATTCGGATTAGCCCTCCTTTTCAATCTTGGTCAGGCAGTCGCGCAGCGCCAGCCCGTATTCATATTTCGCCGGACAGGCAAAGCCCACAAGGCCCAGATCCTCTTCGTCCAGCTCCAAAGCACCCAGTGCCTGAGCGGTGTCGGTATCCATCACCAGCAATGCCCGCAGCAGCTGTGTCGGCAGGTAATCCTGCGGCATCAGCTCTTCGAACGTCCCTGTAGGCACCATCGCACGGCGGCCACCGTTCAGGTTGCTGGTCAGTTTATAGAGTTTGCGCGCAAAGGCCGAGCCCAGAACCGGCTGGACCGCGAACTTCGAGGGCATCGGAAGAATCCAGCCCATCGTGATCTGATCTTGATCCTCGCGAATGATGCTGATCTGACGGGCAAAACGGCCCAGATAGGCGGTCGGGCCCTCGGCCTGCACACCAGACAGGATCGAGCCCGAGATGATCCGGGCGGTGCCGTCTACATCAATCTCGTCGCGGGTCAGGTCATCGGTCGAGGCGCCCATCACAGTTCGGATCAGACGCGGTTGCCGCGCGCCGGGGCCGCTGAGTGCGATCACAACGTTGGGGTCCAGATGCCCGGTTTGGAACAACCGGCCAATGGCAATCACATCCTGATAGCCAATGGTCCAGACCTGCTTGTCGCCGGCCAGCGGCTCAAGGAAGTGAATATGCGTGCCCGCCAGACCCGCTGGGTGCGGACCCGAAAAGCCCGCGGCTTCGACACCCGCCACATCTGAACCCGGAATGGAATCGCCGTCCTTGTGACACAGATAGGTTTTGCCCTCGGTCAGCTTGGAGATCGCACCCAAGCCCGCGGCAAATGCCTCACCCGCATCGGCAATGATCATGGCCGCGTCGGCTGCCAGCGGTTCGCTGTCCATCGCGGTGACGAAAATCGCCGCCGGTTTGGTGTGCGGTGCCGGCATTTTCGAATATGGCCGCGTGCGGAAAGCCGTCCACAGGCCCGCCGTGCACAGCTTGTCGGTCACGCCTTCGGCGCTGTCACCGTTGCCGACGCCCGAGAAATCAACACCCGCGTCGTTTGGGTCCGAAACCTCGATCACGACGCTCTGCAAAACACGCCGGGCGCCACGGTTGATGGCGACGATCTTACCGCTGAGCGGCGCAACCATCATCGCCTCGGGTACATCCTTGTGGCAAAACAGTGGTGTGCCGCGCTGAACCGTGTCACCTTCCTGAACCAGCATTCGCGGTTTCAGGCCAAGGTAGTCGCCCCCCAACACTCCAACAGATTTGAATTCTGGTCCCGGATGGATGGTTTGTTCCGGTGCGCCCTGCACCGGCAACTCCAACCCTTTTTTCAGTTTGAAAGTTTGCATGTCGCTACTGTCTTCCAAGCCTCTTTACCTGTGCCAGCCATGCCGACACCTTTTCAGGGTCAGACAATAACGCGGGATTTTCAAACAGTCGTCGCAAAAGCGTCGAAATGCGTCCGAATTCCGCGGGCGTAGTTCTGATTGGGGGTCCTTTACGCGGGGATGATGCTAAAAGCAAACCTGTTACCGTCTAAACTGCACTTTGAATGGCACTTTCCTCGGAAGATTTACGTTTTGTCGCAGCACAATTTGCGTGTCGCACCCGGAAAGCTTCCGGTGTAAGCACATCCAATGGAACAGACGAGCGATCTTGAGATTTTTCTGGTGGCCACCCCGGGCCTTGAAGCGCCATTGTACGCCGAAGCCGTTGAGAAGGGATTCGCAGGCGCCAAAATCGTACCCGGCGGGGTAAGCTGCCGAGGTGCTTGGCCCGAGGTCTGGCGCGCAAATCTGTGCCTGCGCGGTGCCAACAAGGTTCTGGTCCGTTTGGGAAGTTTCCCGGCGGTTCACCTGGCACAACTCGACAAACGGGCGCGTAAGTTTCCCTGGTCTGATTTCCTGCGCCACGACATTCCGGTCAAGGTCGAGGCCACCAGCCGCAAGTCGCGTATTTACCATGCAGGCGCTGCCCGTCAGAGGATCGAGCGGGCAATCACGGACACATTAGGCACACCGATTTCGTCAGACGCGGGGCTGCGGGTTTTGCTGCGGATCGAAAAGGATATCTGCACCTTGTCTGTCGACACTTCGGGCGAGCCATTGCACAAGCGCGGCCACAAACCGGCAGTTGCCAAGGCGCCGATGCGCGAAACCATGGCCGCCATGTTCCTGCGAGAGTGCGGCTTTGACGGTTCCGAGCCCGTTCTGGACCCCATGTGCGGCTCGGGGACATTTGTTATCGAAGCAGCCGAGATTGCCTTGGCGCTGAACCCTGGACGGTCCCGCCGTTTTGCTTTCGAAGACCTGCGAGAGTTCGATTCTGAAGCATGGGCCGCGATGCAACAGAGCGGCCCACGATCAGAAACGGAAACGGTGTATTACGGGTCGGATCGAAACGCAGGTGCTGTTGAGGTGGCCAGTACGAATGCCGAGCGCTCTGGAGTTGCCGCGCACACACGGTTTCGGTGCAGTTCGGTCAGTGACATCAAACCTCCCGTTGGTTCTTCGGGTCTTGTCATCGTTAACCCGCCATATGGCGCCAGAATCGGGGATGAAAAGCGCCTGCGCTCTTTGTATGGCAGCTTAGGAAAAGCTCTGATGTCCCGGTTCAGCGGATGGCGAGTTGGAATAGTGACCAGCAACCAGTCGCTTGCTCGCGCAACCCGCCTTCCATTGTTGGCCCCGGGGCCCATAGTAGATCATGGCGGCACGAAAATCCGGCTGTACCGAACCGAACCCCTGCTCTAACGGCAATTCTGCATCATCCGCCTGACTGGAATTCCCGCGAAGGGCTTCAAAAACCCTCTTGCACATCCAAATTGCCGGGTATAGATCACCCGCCACGGTCGGAGTGTAGCTCAGCCTGGTAGAGCACTGTCTTCGGGAGGCAGGGGTCGGAGGTTCGAATCCTCTCACTCCGACCAATAAAACAACGCGCCCAAGGGCGCCTTTGTTGTTTTCTGCGGATCGGCTGCAACGATATCCGCAACGTTTCATTCGCTGGATGGGTGCTGTCAGACGAATTCGAACCAGTTTCAGTTTGCTGCGGAAACCGTGATCCTATCCCGAACAAAGTTGACGCCACTCGGCAAGAGCGGCGGTGCGGGTCAGCTTTAAGGTGTCTCGGCTGGCGAGCGATCTTCCCTGGTTAAAGTGGTTATAGACGGAGGAATGGACGGCGGCGAATTTCTGTAAACTTCGCATGCGCCTGAAACGTTGCATCGCTCGTTCGCGTCGTCGAAACGGGAGGTGCGAATTCTCGGCGCGGTTGTTGAGCCACCTGCCCGTCATTTGTTTTTCCAGCGCACCCAGATCTCTGAACGCAGCCTTGTAGGATGCGAAGCGGTCCGTCACGACGGTTTCCGCTTTGCCGTGAGGCTTCATCAACTTCTTGAGAAATTTCAATGCCGCCTGCTTGTTTCGGTGTTTGGTGACAACCGCTTCCAGCACCTCGCCTTCGGGATCAACAGCCCGCCAAAGATAGTGCCTCTTGCCATTCACCTTCACGAAAACCTCGTCCACGTGCCACTTCCATTTAGAGTATGCTTTCAATTGCTGAATACGCTTCCGTCTGATCTCAGCAGCAAACATCGGGCCAAACCTGTTCCACCAATACCGGACAGTTTCGTGGCTCACGTCGATGCCTCGCTCGTGCAGCATGTCTTCGACATTCCGAAGCGAGAGTGGGAAACGGATGCACAACATCACCGCAAGGCGGATGATTTCGGGACTAGTTTTAAAGTATTTGAAAGAGGCAGGTCTGGTCATGGGCAAAAGCTACGCAACCACCCTGCCCCGCTCAAGCAAAGTTAATCTGACAAAACCAACCAAAACATGTCTGGGCAATCCGAGTTCGCCTCGAGCTTTCCGGTAACCACCGTGATCTTGCACTCTTCAACATGGCAATCGACAGCAAGCATCGCGGCTGTGATCTGGTGAAGATGAAGGTGGTCGATATCATTTCATCGGGTCAGATCAAGGAACGCGCTTCAGTACCGCGGAGCAAGACGCAGAAACCTGTGCGCTTCGAGATATCCGAGGGCACCCGTGCCTCTGTTGGAAAATGGATGGAAGATCAACTCATGGTTGGTTCAGAATACCTCTGGCCTGGCAGATTCCACGAAAGATTGCAAATCTCGACACGTTAATATGCGCGGATTGTACGAGACTGGGTCACATCTATTGGCCTTGAAGCAAGCGCCTACGGAACCCATTCAATGAGGCGCACGAAGGTCACCCAAATCTACAAGAAAACTGGCAACCTCAGAGCGATCCAGCTCTTGCTTGGCCATACCAAGATGGACAGCACAGTCCGGTATCTCGGCGTTGAACTCGAAGATGCCTTGGCCATCTCCGAAGCCATTGAGATATAGAGCCAATGGATCGCCTTCACGGGCGACCCGTTGCACACATTCCCGCCATGCCATTTTAGTTCCGAATAGCAGCCATCCGTGCACTTGCAGCATCTTTCAGTGGCAACTGCATCTGATGTTCCAGGAAGTTCGCCCTTGCTCCAACGCGATCAGCGTTGCGACCCGACTAGACCATAAGTTCGCGGTATTTTTCCAAAATCACGGTCACTGCTGCCTTGGTTTCCCGAGGCAGTTCAGGCTGCTGCAGCGCCGCCAACTTTTCTCTGAGGTCATCGTCAAGTCGCTCAAACAAGTCTTGATCTGCGAGCCCAGAATTGCTGAGCGGAATGTTCGGGCCGAAATACCGGGAGTTCCACACCTGGGTTCGGCAATTGTCGACTGTGTGCTGATGAGCGAGGAAGTTTCCAGTGGGGCCAACTTCTCGAATGAGATCAACAGCCATCTGGTCGGAAGAAATTTCCAACCCCTGCCACATCTTTCGCAGCAGCCCAGCCAGATCGTCACACAACAAAAGCGCGTGCAGCGAATAGGTCAGCCCCTGATCGAGCGAACCCATGTAGTCGATTGTAGCGGGACGGTTGTAGAACATCTGTGTCATGTTTGACGAAATTTCCCAGACCGCATCCTGATTGAGGCGGCGGGCAACCGAACAACCTCCGATGCCGGTCAGCGAGGGGAACCCCAGCGTGCGGCGCACTTGGCACATCGCCATGTCGGCAACCGAGGTCTGAGAGAAACTACCTATGGCACCTGTAGCAGGTTCCATGAAGTTCACATCCGAACACCCAATGCAGAAACTGCCTTCAGCAGCCAACTGGCCAAGCACAATGGCTGCGAAATCCGTCATCAGAGCATGGGTAATGCATCCGGCCAAGGTGATTGGTGAAGAGGCACCACCAATCGGCAGAGTGCCGACGCCAACCGGAATACCTGCCCGAGCAGCGGTGATGATCTGGTCCGAGTGGATCCGCGCGAGATTGACCGGTAGCGGTGTGATCAGATGCAAGAAATACGGCTTGTCTCTAAGTGCGTCATGCGATCCGCGCAAGGCCGCGGCCATGTCGATCACCGCCTCAAGAGATGAAGGATGTTCGCAAAGGTATTCCAACGGTTTGATGGTGTTTTCCATCATGCATGCAAATTCGTCGATTTCGCCGAACTGGTTCGACTCCTCGACGTTCTTAACGGCGATGCAAACCGCATCAACATGCGGAAGCTTGTCCGCAACTCTTGTGATGAGGGCAAGGTCCTCCCGTGTCGAAGGTCGGGGCTCGCCGGTTTCCATATCATAGACTGCAATACAGGTCATGCCAGGCATGAACCAAGTGTGATGGCAATCAATCGAGATGGGATTTTCCCCGTTGCGGTCCCATAAAGTGGTCGCGCGGGCAGCGGTTTCCAGCGCCCTGCGGGTCACGGTTTCTGGGATAGACACGATCCCATTACCTGAAAATTTACACCCGGCACTCCGCAGCAGACAGTCAGCTTCACCTCCTGCCTCAAACACTACGCCTGATGTGCCAAGCAGCTCGATAGCTGTGTTCACGATTTCATCAACCTGGGTTTGCGTAAGCGGCGTGTAGGCTGGTGTAGTCAGGGAATGCGGACCTTTGTTGGCGACGACATCAGTGGGCAATGGAGATCTTCTGCGGCTTCTGTTTCGGCGCATTTCTTACGTCCTCAAAGTTTGAGCAGTTACTCAAACTTGACGCACTGCAATCGTCTTGTCCAGCCGTCAAAACACATCTGCAGTAATTTTTTTATTTGAGCGCTCAAATAAAAAATGATAGTGATTCCCTTCAGAGGAAAGGAGATCCTTATGAAGGACGAAGTGCTGATTCACTCTGATCCCAGAGCCGGGCGCACCGGGCTGCCCGCCTGGAGCTATACCAACAAAGAGCTTCTGGAAGAAGAAAAGGAGCTTCTGTTCCGACGACACTGGCAGCTTGTTTGCCATGTGAGCGATGTGCCCGAAGCCGGCGATTTCATGGCTGCGGATTTCACTGGCGAACGTGCTCTGGTGGTCCGGGGGGCGGACGGTGAAGTTCGCGCCTTCCATAATCTTTGCCGCCATCGTGGAAGCCGCGTCGTGGCTGAAAACAAGGGACATTGCAAAAACGCTATCATCTGCCCGTTCCACGGCTGGGCCTTCAATCTGGACGGAACACTGCGCGGCGCTGCACGCCCCGAGACGTTACCGGATCTGGACCCAGTGAAGTGGGGATTAAAACCGGTCGAGATGGACATTTGGCACGGCTTTGTCTTTGTTCGCTTCAAGCCGGGACCGCAACCCAAGGTTTCAGAGGTGATGGCTCAGTTTGAAGAAGAGTTGATCCCTTACGGCCTGGCAGAGATTCTGCCGGACGGGAATGGGATCAGCGTCACGGAAATCGCTGCAAACTGGAAATGCGTTCGTGACGTGGACAACGAGGGCTACCATGTGCCGCTGGCACATCCAGGCCTGCATGATCTTTTTGGCAACAATTACGAAGATCAACCGTTCACCAATGGCGCCGCCCGGTCCTTTGGTGGCTTCCGCCCGGGTTCCGGGCGGATGTGGAGTGTGCGCAATTACAAGAAGTTGCTTCCGAGAGCCGAGGCTTTGGATGACGAACATCAGGCAGCCTGGCTCTATCTGGGGCTTTTCCCCAACCTGGTATTCGGTATCTACCCGGATTCAGTGATCTTCTATCACGAGTTTCCGGTGGAAAACGGTCGTACTATCCAGCGCGCCGCCTGTTACAAACGGCCGGCAGAGAATCGGCAGCTGCGAGCTGCACGATATCTCAGCGGACGGATCGACCGGATCACCTCGAAAGAGGATGAGCAGCTTATCGAATGGTGCTGGGAGGCGGCCTTCTCCAGCGGCTATGATGGGGTAATCCTATCGGATCTGGAGCACGGCGTGCGCAGCTACCACGATGAGTTGCGCAAGCTGTTCCCGGTGCTGGACCATGATGAACCCGACTCGGGGCAATTGAAGACCCGGAATGCAGAGCTGCTTGCACAGCTGGGCAAGACATGAATACGGGCGCCGCCACGAACAGGGCGGCGCTCTTAATACCGGCCGGGAGGAGCCAGGAATGTTAACCGGAGAGAGGCGTCAGGGCCTCGCATTGATCAGCCCGACTTTACTCTATTCGCTACTGTTGCTGGCCGCTCCGCTGGTGATGGTGGTAACTTTTAGCTTCTGGACCCAGAATTACCTCGAGCTCGATACGACCTTAACATTGGACAATTACCGCGAAGCTTGGAGCAAACCGATCTACCGCACCTTGCTGCTCCGCTCACTAAAGATTTCGCTGATTGTCACAGTGGTAACCGTGACCCTTGCGTTTCCGATCGCGTACTACCTGTCCTTCCACGTCAAGCACCGCAAGGCGTTGTGGTTGTTTCTGATCACCGTACCCTTCTGGACCAGCTATCTGCTGCGGGTGTTTCTGTGGAAAGTGATCCTCGGATACAACGGCGTTTTAAATACCGCGCTCACCGGGATGGGCATCATAGACCAGCCGCTGACTTTCCTGTTGTACAACGCCAATGCGGTGGTGCTGACACTGGCCCATGCCTGGGCGCCCTTCGCGATTCTGCCAATATTCGTAGCACTGGAGAAGATCGATCGCTCGCTGCTGGAAGCCGCCGAGGATTTGGGCGACGGACCGGTGCGTAGGTTCTTTCGGATCACACTGCCATTGGCAATGCCTGGCGTGGTAGCCTCTACCCTAATCGTACTGATCCCAACCATCGGAGATTTCATCACTCCGAAGTTGGTTGGCGGTACCGACGGGTTGATGATCGCGAACATGATCCAAATTCAATTCGGCAAGGCAAATAACGCGCCGCTGGGAGCGGCTCTGGCAATCTCTTCGATGCTGATCGTGGCTAGCATTAGCGCAGTGATCTTCTTTGCCGGCAAACGTTTTGGAGGCAAAGTGAAATGAACTCGGTTCGTAAAGGGCTTTCCCCCAAATGGCTGGTTTTCTACGCCGTTGCCTACATGGTTTTTCTCTACGCACCGGTCATCCTGTTGCCGATGTTCGCATTTAACGACGCCACAATCATTTCATTTCCACTGACCGGCTTTACCACCCAGTGGTTCGACGTGCTGTGGAAGACTGAGGCCCTGCACGGTGCGGTACGAAATTCGCTGGTTGTCGGCGTCACGTCAGCGGTGCTGAGCACCATCCTCGGCGCCTGCGCAGCACGGGCGGCAGCTCGCTACAGGTTCCCAGCCAAACGCGGTATTATGAGCTTCATCATGCTGCCACTTGTGCTGCCAGAGATCATCGTTGCAGTGGCCCTTTTGGTTCTTCTGATCCAGCTGGGCATGCCGTTGTCGCTGGCAACCGTCATATTGGGCCATGTACTGATCTGCACGCCCTTCGCCATCGCCATTCTGAACTCTGCATTTCAAGGGCTGGATCAAAGCTTGGAGGAAGCCTCGTACGACCTGGGTGAAAGCCGCTGGGGAACGTTCCGCCGCGTGGTTCTACCGTTGGTCATGCCCGGCATCGTGTCCAGTCTTCTGATCACTTTTACCATTTCGCTGGATGAATTCATTATCGCCTTTTTCCTGACCGGCACAGAAGTAACCCTGCCCGTCTATATCTGGAGCCAGCTGCGTTTTCCTGCCAAGCTGCCGTCTGTAATGGCGCTCGGGACTATCTTGCTGACTCTGTCTGTCCTACTCCTGATCCTTGCCGAGTGGTTCCGCCGCCGTTCGGCTCGGAAACAAGGTATCGAAGCTTCAGCTACCGGAGGATTTGCCTGATATGGCTACCCCATCCCTAAAGCCCATCATCGACCTTACCGGCATCACCAAAAATTTTGGTAGCTTTGAGGCCTTAAAAGGCATTGATGCAACCATCTATGAGGGCGAGTTCTTTTCACTGCTGGGCCCCTCGGGCTGCGGCAAGACCACCTTACTGCGCATGATTGCCGGGTTTGAGACGCCAACGGATGGCACAATCGTTATTGCAGGCCAAGACATGGCGGGCGTCCCCGCCAACCGCCGCCCCACCAATATGGTGTTTCAATCCTATGCGATTTTCCCGCATCTCAGCGTGGCAGAAAACGTCGGCTATGGCTTGAAGACCCGCAAGATGCCCAAAGCTGAAATTGCCCGCGAAGTAGAGCAGGCGCTGAAAATGGTGGACCTTGGCGGGTTGGGTGATCGCGCTGCCCACGAGTTGTCCGGCGGTCAGCGTCAACGGGTTGCTCTGGCCCGGGCACTGGTGATGAAGCCGAAGGTCGTGTTGTTGGACGAGCCTTTGTCCGCGCTCGACAAAAAGCTGCGCGACCAAATGCAGGTGGAACTGCGCCAACTCCAGCAAAAGCTTGGTATTACTTTTATTCTGGTGACCCATGACCAGGAAGAGGCACTGACTATGTCCGACCGGATCGCCGTTATGTTCGAAGGCAGGATTGCACAGCTAGCCAGCCCGGAAGAGTTGTACCGCCGCCCGGTGGACAAGCGTGTTGCTTCGTTTATCGGAGTAATGAATTTCCTCGACGCCAAAGCCTCGGGGCGTATGAACGGTCATCTGGCGCTCGATATTCCGGCGCTTGGCAGTATCGAATTACCAACAGCGCAGATCCCCGAAGGAATGGACATTCAGAACCTGGATTCGATTGGCATCCGACCGGAGATGCTGACTATCCTCTTTGATGGCAGCGAACCGACCGAGCAGGTGGCCAGGGGGCAGGTAACTGGAACCGCCTATTATGGCGACATGACCTATTACAGCGTGCGCCTGCCCGGCCATACCGCGGACGTGACAATCTCAATGCGTAACACCGCGGGCCGTTCCATCGTTCCTCCCGGCAGCGAGGTTCCGGTGGGCTGGGGCGCTGACTCCATCGTGCTATTCCAGTGACCCAGGCTGCCTTGGCTGGTCGCCCGGAATAGCATCAAGTTATAGAAAACAAGAAACGCCCCGCCAATTTTGCGGGGTGTTTCTTCTTTCGTGAATACAAGGCGGCTTCAGAAACCAGCTTTAATCAGTTCGAATTCAGCGATCATCTTTTCGCGCAGGTCCGACGGCACCGGTGCTTGCCACAAGGTCTTGGCCCGCAGACTTTCGCTGCTTTCAAGCCCCATTGCCGCGAGGTCGTCCGCGTTCATGTCCGCCATGGCCTTTGCGTTGCCGTGGCCATAGCCCCAGCTGGACACAAGATAATTAGCGGTTTTAGGTTCCAACCAAGCGTTGATGAAGTCATAGAACTTGTCTTCAGAGCCCGGCGCATTGGCTAGCTTCGCATAACCGCATACCCAGCTGGACGCGCCCTCTTCCGTGTCGCGCTTGATAGCGATTGGGTGGCCTTCATAGGTCATCGTCGAATATGTCTCGTTCCAGGCCCAGGCCAGATAAACCTCACCGCTTTGCATCAGCTGGGCCAGCGACGCGCCATCGGACCAGTAGGTGCGAACATTCTGGTGCACCGCGCGCAGGAAATCAGATGCTGCCTGAAACTGTTCGTCCGTGGCATTGGTCCAGTCTGTGACGCCAATGGCCAGAAAACCCAAAGCATAGGCATCATCCACATTGTCGCCAATCGAGATCCGCCCCTGATGCTTGGGATCTGCGAAGGCCTGCAGGGTCGCCACGTCCGCATCTTTCAGATGTTCAGTGTGATAGGTGACGGCAGTGTTGCCCCAATCCGCTGGAATGAAATAGCTCTGGCCGTCCTTGGTGTAGGCTTCAATGTCGCGGAAACTCGGCTCTAACTCGTTCCAGCGCTCAATGCGCGCAGTATCCAATGGGGCAAGCAACCCGGCCTCAATCCACTTTGGAACCGACTGTGAACAGGGATGGGCAACGTCTGCGTGGAAACCGGAACGCAGTTTCTGGAACGCTTCCTCCTCGTCACCGAAGAAAGCGAAAGTCGGCCCGTCCCCATGTTTTTCGATGTAAGCAGAGAAGAACTCAGGGTCTTCGTAACCGGCCCAGTCGAAAACGGTCAGTTCCGCATCGTCGGCCAATCCCGTACCTGCCTGAAGTGACAGGGCCATGCCAAGCGCAGTGGCTGTTTTCAAAAATTTCATGAAAGTCTCCCTGTTGCCGCGGCCCTGTTTTCCAGCCTTTTGCCTCCTCCGGCGCAGGTAGGACCGTGATAAGAAAAAGGTTAAGAGGGAATCTGACTTGACACAAGAATTATTTGAGCGCTCAATCAAATTATGATGCAAAACCTGCATATCAAAGGGTAAATACTGATGCGCGATCCTCGCCACGAAATCCTCTTCCAGCCGCTGAAAATCGGCCCCGTAGAGACGAAGAACCGTTTCTACCAAGTGCCGCACTGCGCGGGCATGGGATGGCGGCGCCCGCGTACTGTTGCGGCAATGCGGGGGATGAAGGCGGAAGGAGGTTGGGGGGTTGTGAATACCGAATTCTGCTCGATTCACCCAACTTCGGATAACGACTACTACCCCTATGCCGCACTGTGGGACGAGGATGATATTCGGGCCAACCAGTTGATGACCGACGCCGTGCATGAACATGGCGCGCTGGCCGGGGTGGAGTTGTGGATAGGCGGCGGTATGGTGACGAATTTCGGCACCCGGCTTGCCCCCCTTGGTATGCGCAACCGGCCACAGACGGATTCCACAGTGCTGCATCCGGGACAGGCGCGCAAAATTGATCGCGAGGACATCCGCAATATTCGCAAATGGCACCGCGAGGCTGCCTTAAGAGCGGTCGATGCCGGTTTCGACATCGTTTATGTCTATGCCACCCACGGCTACCTGCTGTCGGAATTCCTCGACCCGGTGAACAACACACGCACTGATGAATACGGCGGCAGCCTGAGGAATCGGGTTCGGCTGGTGCGCGAACTCATCGAGGAAACAAAAGAGGCCGTTGGTCACAAATGCGCCGTGGCCACCCGTTTCAGCGTCGGGCTGGACGATGCCGAGAGCTATGATGCCTTCGCCATGCTGGCGGACCTGCCAGACCTGTGGGACCTGGTGGTGCCCGACTACGGGGTTGAGATGGGGGTAAGCCGTTTCGTCAAGGAAGCGTCTTTTACGGATAATATCGCGCGAGCGAAATCTCTGACCTCCAAACCCGTTGTGGCGGTAGGGCGTTACACCTCGCCTGAAACCATGGCGCAGGTGATCCGCCAGGGCGGGCAGGATCTGATCGGTGCGGCACGCCCGTCAATCGCTGACCCGTTCCTGCCAAAGAAGATTGAAGAAGGCCGCAGCGAAGACATACGCGAGTGCATCGGTTGCAACATCTGCTACGCGCATGACTCGCTTGGTGTGCCACTGCGCTGCACCCAGAACCCGACCATGGGCGAGGAATGGCGCCAAGGCTGGCACCCCGAGAAAGCCGGGCGCAGCGAAAAACCTGAAAAAGTGCTGGTTGTCGGAGCAGGGCCTGCCGGGTTGGAAGCCGCCCGGGTTCTAGGCGAGCGCGGCCATTCGGTAATGCTAGCCGAAGCAAGCCGCGTACTAGGAGGCCGCGTCACTCGTGAGTCCCGCCTGCCGGGGATGGTTGAGTGGGCCCGCGTGCGCGACTGGCGTGTTGGGCAGATCGAAAAACTGTCCAACGTTGAAATCTATCCGGAAAGCCCACTGACAGCATCCGATGTGCTGGATCTTGGTGCCTCCCATGTGATCGCCGCAACAGGGGCGGTCTGGGCGAGGGATACCATCGGGCGGCATTCCGATACCGGTTTAGAGGAGGAGGCGCCCGGCATGGTCGTCTCGGCGGAAACAGTGCTGAAAGGTGAAACGCTGAATGCGGATCATGTGATGATCTATGATGACGATCACTACTACCTCGGCTCAGTTCTGGCCTTAAAGCTGCGCAAGGAAGGGCACAGGGTCACGCTGGTGACGCCCGCTGGCCGTCCCTGCGATTGGGGCCAATGGACGACCGAGGTCTACCAATCCAATACCGCGTTGATTGAGGCGGGGGTTGCCGTCGTACCCAACCGAATGCTGGTGGCTGCCCATAAGGGAGAGGCAGTCTTGTCCTGCATGTTCTCAGAGAGCCGCAGTACTCATGCCTGCGATGCAATTATCCCGCTTACCCGCCGCCTGCCGGTGCTGGATCTCTATGATGGCCTAAAGGGTATGGGAGATGGATTACACGAGTCCGGCATCAAATCCGTAATCCGCATTGGCGACGCCGAAGCCCCCCATATCGTAGCGGCCGCCGTGCAAAGCGGCTACCGCGCCGCGATGGACCTGGGACAGGAAGTTGATCTTGCCACGAAATACGGGCGTCGCGAACATACGGTGTAAGAACACACGCGCAATCGAACTTCCGCAATAAGCGCCGCGGAAAGAATGCCTTCTATAGATGCAAACGTCGGATGGTGTTGTGCCTGCCGATCAGGTGAATAGTTTTCAGATGCCGAGTTGCAGCTGGTGCCGAGCATTTCCAGAACAATAGAACAATAAAGGCGGGTGCAGGAACCCGATGCACCCGCCAGTTCGGGAAAGGTGACTGGAGCCTCTGTCACCCCTACCCCAACCTCACACTGTCAGCTGCGCTTCCACCTGCTGAATGGCTCGTTCAAGAATGTCGAACATTTCGTCGATCTGCTCCAACGTGATGATCAACGGTGGCGAGAACACAGCCATGTTGATCAGCGGTCGCACGATCAGGCCCATCTTCTCGCAGGCGGCATCAATCATCGCGCCAAGCTTGCGCTCGGCTTCCAGATCCTCCGCCCGACATTCGATACATCCCAAAAGTCCCTCACCGCGAGCATCGCCGACGATTCCAAACGTCATAAGTTCGCGCAGGCGTGCTTGAAAATGCGGGGTGACGGCGCGGACATGCTCCAGGATACCTTCTCGCTCGATGATCTCGATATTCTTGAGCGCTGCGACGCAAGAGACCGGATGACCTGAGTAGGTGTATCCGTTTGTGTAGGAAGACGGTGTACCCAGGTGACTCATCTGTTCCATAACCCGGTCGGAAATGACGCATGCGCCCAAAGGCAGATACCCAGAGGTCAGACCCTTTGCGCAGGTGATCATGTCGGGCTGAATACCGAAAACTTCTTCGGAGGCAAACCAATGACCCAGCCGGCCGAAACCGGTCACCACCTCGTCGGAGATGTACAAGATATCGTTGGCGCGGCAGAGCTCCCAGGTCCGTTTGTGGTAGCCGGGAGCAGGCACAATGACACCTCCGGAGGAAAGAATCGGCTCGGCAATGAAGGCGCCAATGTTTTCCGCGCCAATCTCTGCAATAGCGGCAGCTAGGTCGGCGACTTTGTCATCGCACCAATCCTCGACGCTCATGTCCGCAGGGCGGCGATAGGGGTTAACGTCGGGCAGGAAATGCACCAGTCGCGTCTCGAAATCGAAATGGCTTTTGTCGCGCTCCTTGCCGGTCACCGAATGGGCCAGATAGGTCGAGCCGTGATAGCCCTTTTCGCGGGCAATGATCTTCTTCTTTTGTGGTTTGCCGCGGCGGTTGTTCATGTACTGCATCGTACGCAGCGCCGTATCCACCGCCGTCGAGCCACCGGTAGTAAAGAATACATTATTCAAATCTCCGGGGGCCATTTCGGCGATCTTCTTAGCCAGCATCGCCGATGGTTCAGTGGTGTTGGTGAACGGAGAAGTATAGGGTAGTTTAATGACCTGCGCGGCGATGGCATCGGCCATCTCCTGGCGGCCATAGCCGATCTGGGTGCACCACATGCCGCCGGGCCCGTCGATGTAGCGCTTTCCGGAGGCGTCCCAAAGGTGAATCCCCTCGGCGGTCTCCATCAGCATATTGTCGTATCCACGCCAGTCGTCCATTGCCATCCAAGGATGCAATTGATGGGTGCGATCCCACGTGTGCAGGGTGTTGGGGCTCGGTTCGTTGGACAACGTATTTGGTTTCATTTTGGTCATTGGAAGTACCTGATCCGATTCAGAACGGGCGTGGCGGAGTTGCTCGCGCACGGCTATTGATGAAAATGGGGTTGTCTTCGATTGTGACCGGCACAAGGCGCTTGTCCCATTGGCCCTCTTCGTTGACGTAAACTTCTGCCCAGAGGTCATCCGTGATGACCTCGCCGAAAGGCGCTTTGAACTCGGCCAGTGCGATGTTGCGCTTGGTCGTGGGGGACCATACGCCAGAGGTCACATGCCCCACCTCTTTCTTTTTCTTGTGATAGATCAGAGCACCATCAGCGGGTTTGAACCCGCCAATATCGATCTTGCGCAGGTGATACCGCAGACCGGATTGCCGTTGCTTCAGTAATGCGCGGCGCCCATTGAAATGGCCCTTTGTGAAATCCACCATTTTATCGAAGCCCAACTCCAGCGGGCTACGGCCGCGCCCCAGGCGCATGGCAGTGTGAACAGGTTGGAAGTCGAAACCAGCGGCGATGAACCCTGCCTCGATCCGGCAGATATTGAGCGCCTCGAAGCCGATCGCCTTCAACCCCCAATGGCAGCCTGCCGCCCACAACCGGTCCCACAAGTCCAACGCGTTTCCATTCGGAACCCACAGCTCATAACCGAGATCACCGGTAAACCCGGTGCGCGATACCCAGAGATCCGGTTCGACCTCGCGCCAATCGAAAGGCTTCATCTCTCCAACATCACCCAGACCTGCATCCTGCAACAGCGAGAACGACGTCGGCCCCTGTAAAGACAACGCCGCGATGTTCTGGCTCTCGTCTGCGACTTCGACGTCCAATCCCCAGGCGGTGTCGAGAAGCCATGTATACATCGGCTCCTGGCAGCAAAGGCGGAAATCTGTTTCGGAGTAGCGGAACAATGTGCCATCGTCGATGACCATGCCCTCTTCATCGCACCATAGAACATAGCCGACCCGCCCATCGCGCAGCTTGGCGACGTCGCGGGTCACCAGCCGGTTCACGACCTCCAACGCATCCGGTCCGGTAATGCGGTATTTGTGCATCGGCGAAATATCAAACAGGGTTGTCTGGTTGCGGATGGCGAAATATTCGAACTCCACCGTGTCCAATGTCGCGGCCGAAACGTAGCCTGCCCAATTGGTCCAACTCTTAGCAGTGCTGAGCGCCTCCAGCCGCGGCTGGAACGGAGTTTCGATCAGGCCGATGGGAACATGTTTGGTCATCAGAGTACCCCGTCCTTCAATAGCTGCATTGCGCTGTTACGGCCGGCCAAACCGGTCACGTCTCCGCCCGGATGGGCGCCCGCACCACAGAGGTAGTAGCCTTCGGGTCCAAACCGGTAATGCGCCATGCCGTTGGCGGGCCGCACCGTTAGAATCTGGTCGATGCCCATCTCAGCATGATGCCAATGCCCACCCGGCGCCCCTGTTCGCGCTTCAATACAGGCAGGGCTGAGGGCTTGCGTCTCTATGACCAGACCTCCGATACCGGGTGCGTATTTCTCAAGCGTTGCAATTGTGACGTTTGACAGTTTCTCACGAGCTGCCTCATCCCAGCCGCCGTCCAGACCGTAGGGAACAGAACTGACCACGGCAGAAATCACATGCCGACGGTCTTTGGCCAGCGTCGGGTCTGTCAGGCTGGGAATGATCGCCTCAATAACAGGCGCTTTCGGCATCTCGCCGTATTTAGCCGGGTTGAAGGCACGTTCTACATAAGTTGCACTCGGGGCGATCAGCAGCCGGCTCGCCGCAAGGTCGGGATTGAGACCTGTGAACTCCGGCGTACCGCTAAGCACCAGATTGACCTTGGCCGCCGAGCCTTTGCAGCGCTGGTTGCGCATTCGCCGGACTGCTTCGACGTCGTAATGTTTTGTGCCTGTGAGCATCATTGCGGGCATTGGGCCCGTATTGCTCAAAACTGCACGGGCGGAGATTTGGGTGCCGTCCTCCAGCACCACGCCCGCTGCATGATCGTTTTCAACCAACACCCGGGCCACGCCGTTGCCAGTAAGGATTTCCGCCCCGGCAGCGCGAGCCGCAGTCTCAAACGCAGCAGAAACTGCGCCCATTCCACCCACTGGCAGCTGCGCACCGCCGCCCTGCCCCAAGCGGTACATTAAGGTAAAAACAGTCCCAGGTGAGCGCGGGCCTGCATAAGCGCCGCGCACCGCATCTGCTGCCAGCGCGCCAGCCAGCGGGCTGTCCTCAAGATCATCCAAAATCAAGTCATAAGCGTTGGACAGGAGAACGCGGAGAAACTCGCGCATGTCCTTCTTGCCCATCCGCTTTAGATCCAGCCCCAGTTTGGCCAATCCGCCAAGTTCGGTGAGCATATCCAGGCTGTTCAAGCCGCCTTCAAGCGACGGAGGGGTTTTCGTAGAAAGCTGGCCCAGCAAACGCGCAAACAGGGTCAAACGGCGCATCAATTCGGCAAAAGGCGCGGCTTCGGGATGAGGTCGACCGTCTGCCAATTCAGCCTTGCCATCACGGATGACCGCATGGTTACCGTCTTCTGATAGCGACACTGAAGCCAGCTTGCGCAATTCCAAGGGAGCACGTGCTGTCCCGAGACCCAACTCTTTAGTCACTTTAGGGTGTAAGTTGTAAAGCAGATGCGCGATCTCCGGCACCTGAGTCCCGCCTGCAAGTGTGGTGTTGCGCGCCATACCGCCTGCGGTCTCGTTCCTTTCGATCACGCAAACCGATTTGCCCTTACGGGCCAGCGTCGCAGCCGCGGCCAGCCCGTTATGGCCCGCGCCAATGACAACCGCATCATAGGTAGGTGTCGTCATCATATACTCCTCAGGCTGCGTAGCTGTTCATTGCGTTGCTTTTGCCAATGTTGCGCAGGATTTCTTTGGCAGCATTGGCACCCGGAGCCGCCATCACACCGCCGCCTGGGTGGGCTGAGGATCCGACTATGTACATGCCATCAATCGGCGTATCGTATTGTGCGTAACCGGGGACCGGACGGTTGAAGAGCAACTGGTCGAAGGTCAGCTCGCCCTGAAAGATGTTTCCTTCGGTAAGACCAACCTCCTGCTCGATATCCCAAGGCGTGCGGATTTCAGCATGTAAAGTCTTGCTGCGGATGTCAGGGCAGGCCTGTTCCAGTTTGTCGAAGACACAATCCGCAAAGGCGCCGCGGGTCTGGCCATTCCAGTTGGTTCCGGCGCGCACGCCGCCCACTTCCAGATCGTAGGGGGCGTATTGTACGAAGACGGTCATCATGTGCTTGCCCGGCGGGGCCATTGTCGGGTCGATCTGGCTGGGGATCAGCATGTCGAAATAAGGGTTTTGCGACCAGCGCCCCTCTTTCCAATCGTCATAGGCGCGTTCCAGTTCGTTCAGGCTTTCGGCGCAATGCAGATCGCCGCGCAAGAAAGGCGCACTCTTGGGCGCGGCAGGAAACTCGGGCAAGGCATCCAGTGCAATGTTCAACTTGCCCGACGAGCCGCGAATCTTGAACCTTTTGACCGCCCTCAAAAAATCGGAGGGTAAATGCTGCTGCTCGGTATGCTCCAGGAAAGTTCGCTTCACATCCATATTGGAGGCGACTAAGGGCGCGCGGTATTCATCGCCATTTTCCAACACGACCCCTGTGACCCTGCCATTGGAAACCAAAAAGCGGTCGACGCCAGAGCCGGTTACGATAGTGCCGCCTGCTTCCTCAAAACAGGCTCCAAGCGCGTTGGAGATTGCACCCATGCCGCCACGGGCAAAGCCCCAAGCCCCAATCGCGCCATCCACGTCGCCCATGTAGTGGTGTAGCAGAACATAAGCTGTGCCGGGCGAATAGACACCTAGGCCCGTACCTATGATCCCTGCCCCGGCTATGTGCGCCTTGATCAGGTCATTCTCGAAATGTTCATCTAGGAAGTCGCCGATCGACATCGACCAAAAGCGCAGGGTCTCGCCCAGCTCCTTCTTGCCCAGCCCATGCGCCTGTTTGATCAGAAACAGCAGCTCGCCGATGTCGCGCGGCTTTAACGAGGTGGGATCTGGTGCGTTTCGCAACAGAAAAGGCCGGATGAAGCGGCATTGGCGTATCACTGTCTGGCTGAACCGGTCATAAGCATCCGTGTCATGCGTACTGTGGCGGCTTATTTCCCGGCGCAGCGCGTCATGGTCGGACATATAGGCAAAGTAGTCGCCGTCCCGGTTAAAGCTGGCACCACCTTCGTAGGGGATCACCTGAAGCCCATATTTTGGCAGTTCCAAGTCACGCACAATTTCGCGGCGTAGCAGCGAACAGACATAGGAGCAGTTGGAATAGGTCCAACCTTCATGCAGCGACCGGCTCACAGCTGCACCGCCGATCCAATCGTTCTTTTCCACAACCAGAACCCTCAGCCCTGCCTTTGCCAAGTAGCAGGCCGTAGTCAGGCCATTGTGCCCTGCCCCTGCGACGATTGCGTCATATCTGTCGTGCTGCCCCATGAACTTCTCCTGGCTCGACCTTCGTCAGGTGGAGCGTAGAGGAGAAGATATTTTTCGTAAAGTTTTTTTGAGCGCTCAAATAAAAATAAGTGGGCTGACAGGAACAGAGAATTGTGGAAAAAGGGAAAAGTTGAAGTTTGGTTTGGATTTCTCATGGTGGCATCTAAGGGCAGCGGCAGGAAGCCGCGCAAGGAACGCAAGGAAAACGCCGACATGCGACGGCGTCAGATTCTCGATGCGACTCTTAAGTCGATTGTGACTAACGGGCTCGCCAAGACAACGCTGGCGACAGTAGCCAACGAGGCCGGGCTGTCCCAAGGCGTGGCAGTCTTCTATTTCAAGTCCAAGACCGGGATCCTTACCGAAGCACTGCGGGATCAGTACCAATCCTACGAGGCCCACTGGGTGGCGGCGTTGGGCAAGGCACCAGAAGACCCCGCGACCCGGTTGCGCACAATCATCGAGGCGGATTTTAGCCCCAAAATCTGCAACTCCAATGCCCTCGCCATCTGGTTTGCCTTCTTCGGGGAACAGAATTTTGTTCCACAATATGCCGAAATCAACCGCGAATTTGAGGACAAACGGTCCAAGATGCTCAGCGAGATCTGCCATCAGCTGGTGCCGGACGACCCTGACAGGGCCAGTTTAGCTGGCGGCTGGATCGATACGCTGACGGACGGTTACTGGCAGAAACTGCATCTGTTCCCACACATCTACTCACGTGAAGGGGCGCTGACACAGACACTAAATTTCCTTCAAACGCTATTCCCTAACCATGCGGAAGCATTCCAAACAAAGATTGGGAAGTAGACCAATCAGCAGCCCTGCAAACTTCTTAGACTACTCTAAGGGCCGCCGAAGAATATGCAGCTTTTACTTTCAAGCTGATCATTCGATCAGCCTCTCTTCGGATAATGCAATCAAACTTGTCTCTTGGACTTTGCTCAACAAAGACTATGGCGTAATCGCTATCCTCTTAGAAGTGATACAGCACGCTCTGCATGTTTTCGCTATAGCGATGGTGAGAATGGGAACGTGTCGCATGATTTGCTCGCAATGAAACCGCAACGTTATTGCAGCGCCATCTGCCACTTAAGTGCAATGGTCGGCTTCCAAAGCCCATATTTTGTTGTATTCGAGACAGTGATCCGAGGTTCGTTGAACCTGAGTACTTACCGAACGCCAACGCGCTGGCAGCTTTATGCAAGAGCTCCGCACTATAGCGATGCTGACAATGGGAAAATGCAGCCGGAAAAAATCAAACAGCTAAGATGTTTAGCCGTTTGATAACAACCCATTCTAACTCGGTCTATCTATCCGGGCGGAAAAACAGCTGTCTTTTTTACCGTTCCATAGACAAAGCTGGTGTCGATCGAGGCTATCCCACCAATCGGATGAATTCGGTGGCGAATAAACTCCTCGTAAGCCTCAAGGTCCGACACCAAAACCCGCAACTGATAGTCCATTGCCCCGGTCAGCACGTGGCATTCAAGAACTTCATCGATCATCCGAACACGTTTTTCAAAGTTCTGAACGTCCGTTTCATTGTGTCGCTCTAACCGGATACGCACGAAGACGGTAATGGCCATCCCATACGCGGCAGCGTCAACGTCGGCGCTGTATCCCTTTATCACTCCGTTGGCTTCAAGGTTTTTGACCCGGCGCAAACACGGTGACGGGGACAGGTTCACCTCGTCGGCAAGATCCTGGTTCGTCATGCGCCCGTCACGCTGCAGCGCTCGAATGATCTGCCTGTCCTTAGCGTCCATTTCACCCTCTTGCTTAGCAGATTATGCTAATTTTCATTACCACATTGGTATTTTTCGCAACCAATGGCTCAAAGTAAAGGCGCAAACTGGCTTCAAACTGAATCAGGAGCTTGTAATGACCCGTTCAACCGGATTTGCCACCCGCGCCATTCACCATGCTTACAATCCTCTGGAAAATGACGGCGCGCTGACACCACCGCTACATTTGACGTCCACGTTTACGTTCGAAACCGCAGAAGCTGGTGGAGAGTTGTTCGCCGGTGAGCGTGAAGGTCATATCTACAGCCGTATTTCAAACCCCACATGCGACCTTCTTGAACAACGTATTGCCGTACTTGAGGGAGCCGAGGCTGGACTAGCTCTCTCAAGCGGCATGGGGGCGATCACGGCAGTGCTTTGGACCCTGCTGTCGCCGGGGGACGAAGTCATCGTGGACAAAACGCTCTATGGCTGCACCTTCGCCTTCCTGCGTCATGGTTTGGCGAAGTGGGGGGTCACGATCACACATGTCGACATGACAGACCCTGAGAACCTGAAAGCGGCCGTTTCCGACAAGACCCGCGTTGTCTATTTTGAAACTCCGGCCAATCCGAACATGCGCTTGGTGGACATCGCCGCCAGCGCCGAAATTGCGCACTCGGTCAGTGCAACAGTCGTAGTCGACAACACCTATGCCAGCCCGTATCTGACCCGCCCGATTGAACTTGGGGCAGATATCGTTCTGCACTCCGCTACTAAATACCTCGGCGGGCATGGTGATGTGGTCGCGGGTCTTGTTGTAGGAACCGCTGAACAGATTGCTGAGATCCGCCTTGTTGGGATGAAAGACATGACCGGCGCGGTAATGGCCCCTTTCAACGCGATGCTGATCCTGCGTGGTCTGAAGACACTGAACCTGCGTCTGGATCGTCACTGTGCGTCCGCCATGGTCGTCGCGGACTTCCTCGAAGCACATCCCGCCGTCGGCGAAGTTTACTTCCCCGGGCTTGAGAGTTTCGCCCAGCATGATGTCGCGCAGCGCCAGATGTCCCAACCCGGCGCCATGATAGCGTTTGAAATCAAGTCCGGCCTGTCCGGTGGGATCGATTTCATGAACCGCTTGAACATGATCCAGCGCGCGGTGTCCTTGGGCGATGCGGAAACACTGATCCAGCACCCCGCATCCATGACCCATTCGACGTATACCTCGGAAGAGCGGGCCGAGCATGGCATCAGCGATGGTCTGATCCGTCTGTCCGTCGGGCTGGAGGATGTCGAAGATATCCTTGCAGACCTGGAGCAAGCTTTGCCCTACCCTGCCCGCAGCGCCGCCTGAACCCGGAGACCGCCATGCACATTGATCCCACCCAACTGAAGATTGTGGAACAGCGCCTGCTCTGGTTGTCTCATTGGATGATTCACCATGCCAACCATGTTCGACCGAAGGTGGATGGGATCAAGATCGGTGGCCATCAGGCTTCGTCTGCTTCGATGGTCTCGATCATGACCGCGCTCTATTTCTCGGCCTTGCGTCCAGAAGACCGGGTTGCAGTCAAACCCCATGCCTCGCCAGTTTTTCACGCGATGCATTATCTCATGGGCAATCAAACACGTGAGAAGATGGAGAGTTTTCGCGGATTCGGGGGGGTGCAAAGTTATCCCAGCCGGACCAAGGATATCGACGATGTTGATTTCTCGACCGGGTCGGTGGGTCTGGGTGTTGCGATCACCTCGTTTGCCTCGATCATTCAAGACTACATCAAGGCCAAAAGCTGGGGCTCAGATGCGCCAATGGGACGTATGGTAGCCCTCGTGGGCGATGCCGAACTGGATGAAGGAAACGTTTACGAGGCGTTGCAGGAAGGCTGGAAGAACGACCTGCGAAACACGTGGTGGATCATCGACTACAACCGACAGTCACTGGACGGTATCGTCCGGGAAGGGCTGTTCGAACGGATCGAGAAGATCTTCGATGCGTTCGGTTGGGATGTCGTGCGTGTAAAGTATGGGGTTCTGCAACGCGCGGCCTTTGAAGAGCCCGGCGGCAACCGCCTGCGTGATTGGATCGACGCGTGCCCCAACCAGGACTACTCTGCTTTGACTTTCATGGGTGGCGCGAACTGGCGTCAGCGTCTCTTGGACGATCTGGGGGATCAGGGAGACGTGACCGCCCTGATCGAAAGGCGCACGGACGCGGAACTTGCTGCCCTGATGGAAAACCTTGGTGGCAACTGCGTCGAGACGATGGCCCAGACATTTGCCGCCATCGATCATGATCGCCCAACATGTTTTCTGGCCTATACCGTCAAAGGATGGGGCACCCCCATTGCGGGCCACAAGGACAATCACGGCGGGCTGATGAACAATAGCCAGTTTGCTGCGTGGCAGTCGCATATGGGAGTGCCGGAAGGCGAAGAATGGGAGCCGCTTGCGACAGTACGGGACCCAGACACGTACAAGGGTTTTCTGGCCAACACGCCATTTTTTGCCAAAGGTACGCGCCGCTATTTTGATGACAAGTTGTATGTGCCTCCAATCGGGATCGACACCAGTCGCGAAATCTCGACCCAGATGGCGTTTGGCAAGATTCTTGACGATCTGTCAAAAGGCGACAGCCCATTGGCCGGACGCATAGTGACGACTTCCCCAGATGTGACAGGCACAACAAGCCTTGGTCCTTGGGTGAACAGGCGCAAACTGTTTGCCCGTTCCGAACAATCCGACGCCTTCATAGAACACCGGATCCCATCAACCGCAAAATGGGAGTTCACGCCGGAAGGGCAGCATATCGAGCTTGGTATCGCCGAAGTGAATCTCATGTTGCTTCTGGGAGCGGCGGGTCTATCGCATTCCCTGTTCGGCAAGCGACTGATCCCGATTGGCACCGTTTACGATCCTTTTGTCAGCCGCGGCCTCGATGCTCTGAATTACGCCTGTTATCAGGACGCACGCTTTATGCTGGTTGGCACACCATCGGGCGTCACCCTCGCACCCGAAGGTGGAGCACACCAATCCGTTGGAACGCCGCTCATCGGGATGAGCCAGGACGGGTTGGCCGCTTTTGAACCCGCCTTTGCCGACGAGCTGGCGGTGATCATGGAGTGGGCCTTTGATTACATGCAGCGCGACGGCGAAGGGCAACCGGACGAGCGCACCTGGCTTCGCGATGAAACCGGAGGGTCCGTCTATCTGCGGCTGACCACCAATCCAATCGAACAGCCCGGCAAGCGCGTAGACGACGAATTTCGCCAAGGGGCCATCGATGGCGCTTATTGGTTACGAAAACCAGGACCCAATTGCGAAGTTGTTGTCGCCTATCAAGGGGCCGTCGCGCCAGAGGCAATCAAAGCCGCCGGCATGATTGGCGAGGGCCGTCGCGATATAGGTGTTTTGGCCGTGACATCGGCAGATCGCCTGAATGCCGGGTGGACCGCCGCTCAACGAGCGCGTTCTCGCGGTACCCGGTCGGCACGCTCTCACATCGAAACCCTGATGTCCGACCTTCCGCCACATTGCAAGCTCGTCACCGTTATCGATGGCCATCCTGCAACTCTATCCTGGCTGGGGGCTGTGCTTGGACATCAGACCATTCCTTTGGGCGTCGAGCATTTTGGTCAGACCGGAACGATCGGCGATCTATATCGCCACCATTGCATTGACGCAGACGCCATTCTGGAGAAAGTGAATGGCCTGACCCATGGCAGGGCGCTTCACCGTGCATAAGTGGGCTGGACCTGGACAATAATGTAGAGAACAAACTAGCACTGATCATAGACCAAGATAACTATCCGGACATGTAGACAGTGCTCTTAGGTTCAATGAACCTACCGAACCTGAACTTGGCTGGTTTGATTGGAGATGACGCCCGAAAAACAGGGCTCCTTTGACTAAAAATAAATGGCTTAGCCCTCTGCACCGGTCCTCGGGAGGCAGCGGTGGGAGGCTCGAAACCTCTCACTCCGACCAATAAAACAAGGTGTCGAATTTAGAGTTATTCTGCCTTATGACCAATTAAATTACCTTTCCGCCAAAAAAGTTACCTCTGGTGGTGAATGTCACGCAAACCTGGTCCAACCGTCATAGTTGGGCCTAAAACATATGAACGTTCAGCTTCAGAATGAACACCAAACTAAACGCTGCTACTTCAACGAAGTTTGACCCTAGGCTGCGGGTCTGTACGATGACGCGTTGCAGAAAACATCGACTATCAGCCTTTATCTGCCGACTATCATGCTTCAACCGGAGCAAAGCGTGCCGCAGTGCATCCGCCGAACCTGTCACTCGCTGCTCGAACAAATTCATCGAATGAACGAATTCAAAAATCGCGGACAAAACTGATTTTGTTGGGCGACCGCGACGAGGCAGCCCCGTAGTTTAAGCGTGGAGCGGCTCTCGAGGGTCATGTCGAGAACCAGCTCGCGCAAGAAACTGCTTTAGCTGGCTGCTTCTTGGGACAAAGCTTCCAGCAGTGTGCCCAAGTTATGCTGGAACATTGCCAAGTAGCTGGTCGCCGGGCCACCACGCTCGGACAGGGCGTCCGAAAACAGACGGCCGCCAATCTCGATGCCGGTTTCGTCCGAAATCTGTTGAACCAGAGCGGGGCTGGTAATGTTTTCAACAAACAGCGCCGCCGCGCCCTCGGCTTTCAGCTGGTCGATCAGAACAGCAAGCTCTCGCGCCGAAGGTTCTGCTTCGGTGTCGATACCGACGGGTGCCAGGAAGTTCATTCCGTACGCATCTGCAAGATAGCCGAACGCGTCATGTGCCGTCACCACAGTGCGGCGATCTGCGGGTAGGTCAGCCAGCTTGGCTTTGGTTTCCGCATCCAGCGCTTCCAACTCGGCAATAAAGGCATTGGCGTTGGCGGCGATCTGGTCGGCGTGTTCGGGCAGTGCTTCTTTCATCGCATCCGCCACGTTGGTTACGTAAACCACACCATTCGACAGAGAGTTCCAGGCATGAGGATCGATTTCACCATCGACTTTGACCGGGATGACTCCCTCGGTTGCGACATGCACGGTAGCCTCAGTACCAGACTCCGAGATCAGAGTGTCGGACCAAGTCTCAAAACCCAGACCGTTGACAAAGATGATGTCCGCTTCGGCGACGGCCTTCGCGTCGGCGACCGACGGCTGGTAGACATGCGCGTCGGCGTCGGGGCCCACGATGGTCGTCACAGTGGCCAGATCACCGACAACCTCTTCGACCATGTCACCAAGGATCGAGAAGCTGGCGACAATTTTCACATCGTTTTCACCAGCCACAGCCGGAAACGCTGCCAAGGCAAGGGAGGCCGAGGCGACACCAGCATAGAGGGATTTCGTAAGAGTCATTGTGCTCTCTCTTCTTGTGGAACTTGCGCAACGGTGAGGTCTTTTGAAACGGACGGTTTGCGCAGCCGTCCGCCAAAACCAAGCGGGCCGAATATGGCCGAGAACAGGAAAAAAGCACCTGCAACCAGCACGATGGCCGGACCCGAAGGTGTGTCGGGGAACAGGTAGGACAGGGTCAGACCGATCCAGCAGCTGGACAAGGCGAAGATGAAACCTAGAACCAGCTGGGCGGTGATCGTACTGGCCCAATAACGGGCCGCAGTCGCGGGCAGGATCATCAGGCCTACGGCCATCAGCGTACCCAGTGTTTTGAATGCGGCCAGCAGGTTCAGAACCAGCAACAGCATGAAACCCTGATCGACCAACCAGGGGCGGCGGGTCTGGGTCTCAAAAAACACCGGATCGCAGGTGCTGACTATCAGGGGGCGCAACAGAAAAGCGAACGCGACCAGCGTCACCGTCGCGACGCCACCCACAAGCAGCATCGAGGCATCGTCGATCCCAAGGATCGAGCCAAAGAGAAAGCTTTTCAGTGGAACGGCGGACCCGGCGGCGGACAGGATGAAAATGCCCACCGCCAGCGCGATCAAGTAGAGCGATGCAAGGCTGGCATCACTGCGCAAAATGGTTCGTCGGGCCAGCAACGCTGTCAGGATGGCAACACCGACCCCGGCAATCAATCCTCCAATCAGCAGGGACATGACTGACAGTCCCGCAGTCACAAAGCCTATGACGATACCGGGCGTGATCGCATGGGCCATGGCCTCACCCGCAAGCGACAATCGGCGCAGGACAAGGAACGCCCCTACCGGCGCGACCGAGGCTGACAGGACCGTGGTTGCCACAAATGCACGGCGCATGAAGGCAAAGCTCCACATTTCAGTGAGGAGTTCAAACATGCGCTGTCTCCGCTGTGGATGGGTTGCTTCGGAACATCCAGGATGCTTGGCTTTCGGACAGGTATCCCTGCGCGACCAGCCTGTCGGGGGTCAGGACATCGTTCACCGTGCCATGGGTGGCTTCCTGACCGCCCAGCAGCAGGGTATGGCTGCAGTGATCCAGAACCGATGACAGATCATGCACCACCAGCACTACGGCACGACCTTCGTCGCGCCAGCGGCGGATAATCGACAGAAGATGCGCCTCGGTACTTTGGTCTACGGCGGCAAAGGGTTCGTCTAGCAGGATCAACGGGGCGTCCTGCATAATGACCCGCGCAAACAAAGCACGCTGAAGTTGACCACCCGACAGCATGTGTAGGGGGCGGTCGGCAATATCCAGTACACCGGCCTCGTCCAGCGCTGCCATCATCCGGTCGCGTGCGGCACTGTCCAGCCCCGAGCGGAAACCAAACCCACGCCACGCGCCCATCGCGGCCAGATCGCGCACGCGAATGGGAAAACGTCGGTCGAACTCGGTCATTTGCGCCAGATAGCCGATTTCCGCTGGGCGGCCCTTGGGCCAGTTCAGATTGCCCGAGAGCGGATCCATGAGCCCCAGCAGCATTTTGACAAAGGTGCTTTTGCCCGACCCGTTGGCCCCCAGAACGGCCAGAGTTGTGCCAGCGTCGATATCCATGGACAGGCGCCGGAACAATGTCAGGTCGCGGTAACCAAGAGTAAGATCGCGGATTTGAAGAACGGTCGACATCAGATCACCGAAATAATTGCCAGCCACAGCAAGGCGGACAGGGCCAAAGCGCCTGCAACCAACACCGGTATGCTGAACTCGGTCAGGCAGCGGCCCCGCTGTGAAACGGCGTCAGAATCCGCCGCGCGCCGGGTCATCGGGTTTCTCCCGCGTCTAAAGCGGAAGCTTTGCTGAAAAACACTGGTGAGGGGACGATGACCCCGTAGATTGTGCAGGGTCGAGCTTCAGATTTCTGCAATGACAACAGCATCGCCTCCTCCGTTTGCGCGGGGGCGAAGCGAGTGCAAGTCTTTCGACGGCTAAGGCCGCTTGAAACATTGTCATCTCCCTCTGGGACACCCCGCCCAGGTTCATTCATTGTCGGATGGCAGGTCTCCTGACTTGCGGGTCAACGCTATCCCGATCCTTCCCAGGCGAATGCCCAGTGGACGATCTCGGGTCGCTCACCGCCTACAGTTGCGGGGGCAGTCACGGATTTGGCCTCTTTAGCAGGGACCGCACCGTATTCCCTTTTATCCCGGATCGCACAAAGCGGCCGGGAACCATCGCAGGCACCAAACACGAATCAAGTTGATTCTCCAAGCGCTCAATTTGGCGTTGGAAGCAAAAAGGAGTTGGGGGCTGCACAACATTGGACAAATCTCTGTCGCTCCGATTTGACGCCTCAGTCTAAGATCGATCACATTGCAGCCGTTCTAATTGCGACTGCGGCAGACGACTTTCCTAAGGTACCGGAACAGTCGCAGTGAAAAAATTAATGGGCGGCACCTTTGAAAGAGTGAACCGGAACCGTTCTCAAGCAAGCAGCTTTGATGCCTTGGATGGCCTAAAGCTGCCGTCAACCGCACTGCTTGAATTGACGCGTGATCAACTGCTGCGGCTCAGCCTTCCCAATAGCGCACAAAATAGAACACAGCTAATCGACAACTTGCGGGCGAGCGGAACTAAGTTCACTCCTGAGAATGTGGTGGCCATCCAGAAACTAACCGACGGTCGGACAGTTCGGTTGGAGACAGTTAACGGCGCTGCGGAATCGCGACACATTAACCGACATGCTGATGAGTTTTCTCAGAAGGGTGTTTCCCAAGACCAAATCCCGATGCAGTATTCTCCGCACTTCAACTAGAAAAAATTGTCGGTTATCAGGGTTCTGGAACTGGTCGTCCGATCTACGCCCGACACCACATCCTGCACCAAAGCCAGATCCGTGATCGAACGGGCAAGCGGGCCGCAATGGTTGTAACGGTCGAAATTTGCGGGAGGACCGTCGGGGTTGCGCCCGTGCGGTGGCTTGAACCCCACAATCCCACAACAGCTGGCCGGGATACGGATCGACCGGCCGATATCCGTTCCGGTTGCAATTGGTGCGAAACCCGCCGCCAGCCCTGACCCTGATCCGCCCGACGATCCTCCGGTTCCATAGTCAGGATTGAACGGGTTGACTGTATTGCCCCAGATCCGACTGCGACACACGCCCGAAATGCAGAACTCTGGCACCGATGTACGAGCCAGAATGATCGCGCCAGCATCCTGCAAGCGTTCGACCATCGGGTCCGACATCTCGTCAGGCGCGACATCTATGTGCAGAAGGGACCCATGCGTCGTGCGTTTGCCTTTTACACGCTGGGCATCTTTGACCAGCACCGGGATGCCCAGAAACGCTCCGCTGGCCGAACCATCCGCATAGGCCGCGTCGGCAACAAGTGCCTGCTGCCGCGCCTTATCGAAATAGTTATGTCGGTCAGGGCATTGATCACCGGATTGACCTGCTCTATCCGGGAAATCAATACCTGAAGCAGATCACTGGGTTTCAGGAGGCCCGCGCGAAACGCAGCAAGCGCTTGGGTCGCTGTCATCTAACACAGATCGAGGTCAACGTTTGGTTTGGGCGCTGCGTTATCCATGCTGCTTACCTTGTTTTCAGGCGGCGGCGTCCAGTTTCACACCAAGGCGTGCTTGGATCTGCTGGCTGAATCCTTGCGTGATGCGGTCGGCGATCATGGCTATGATCGCCATGCCAATCCCCGCGGTCATGCCAACCCCGAAATCACCGTCCCCAAGGCCGATATAAATCTGCTGTCCCAGATCGTCGGTGCCCACCAGCGCGGTGATCACCAACATCGAAATGCCGAACATGATCGTCTGGTTCAGCCCCAGCATGATCGACGGCACGGCCAGCGGCAGTTTTACCTGCCACAACAATTGGCGGGGTGTTGTCCCGATGGCCGTCGCAGCCTCGATCACGTCATGGGGCAGATTGCGCAGACCGTGTTCGGTATAGCGGATCGCGGGGACGATCGCATAGACGATGATGGCCAGCAGTGCGGTGAATTCACCGATTTTGAACACCATCACAAAGGGGATGAGGATCACGAACAGCGGCATCGTCTGCAAGGTGTCGATCACCGGCCGAACAATGCGCGATATGGTGTCATTCTCGGACGCCCAGATGCCGATGGCGCTGCCGAACAGGAAAGACAGCAACACACCTACTCCGCAAAGGTAGAGGGAGACGACCGAAGGCTCCCATATTCCGGTCAGCAACAGGAATGCGACCCCGGCCAGCGCCCAAAGCGCAAGGTTCGTTCCCCCCGCCTGCCAGGCCAATGCGATGATGATCGCGCAAAGCGCAACCCATGCCAGACCGGACAGTCCCGAATACAGAACCAAGGCAAACAGGATCACCCAAAGAGCCTGCAGCAACCGCCCCTTGAAGGCCATATATCCCGTTACCGCTGCAACGATCAGTGCGTAGCCAACAGTTACAGCCGGGGTCATTGCGAAGCCCCAGGTAAAGGGGCTGACAGCCTTAACCAGGCCGATTTTGATCGGCAGCATCAGGTAGAACAGCGCCGCCCGCTTGATTGCCTCAAGTACTGTCCGGAACTCGACGAAGACCCACTCCAGACCTGCATTCATCGCCGGGGCCGGGTTCAGGACCCATGCCTCGGGCCAGTCCTTGAGCGGTGAAAAGACCAAAGCCAGCAGCCAAGCCGCGCCAAATAGAACGGCGCAGGTTATCCAGCCTGTCGCTTTGCGTTGCGTCGAATTAGACTGTACCGCAAATCCCCATGTAATCCGGTCCAGCACCATCGCCATAAGCGCGATCACGATCCCCGCCAGCAGACTTTCTCCGAACTGCGCCTTGCGCATGGTCGACAGCACTTCCCAGCCGATATCGTTGGTGCCGCCGATGATCGAGGCGATGATGACCATCGACAGTGACGCCATTGTCGTCTGGTTCACACCCAGCAGGATTTGCCGCTGCGCGGTCGGTACCCGCACGCGCCAGAACAGTTGCGATGGGGTGGCGCCGCTCATGAGGCCGGACTCGATGACCTCATCCGGGACACCGCGCAGGCCGACGATGGTGTTGCGCACCATCGGCGGGAAGGCAAACAGGATCGAGGCGACCAGACCGACAGTTGTGCCAAAGCCGAACAGCAGCAGGATTGGTAGCAAGTAGGCAAAAGCGGGCACAGTCTGCATCAGGTCGAGGATCGGCATGATGATCCGATAGGCCCGCTCTGACATGAACCCCCATGTTCCCAGCGCAAAACCCAAGGCAACCGCCATTGGAATCGACACAACCACAAGCGCGAAGGAGTTCATCGATTGAGTCCAGAACCCAAACGTCACCATGTAAAGCAAGCTGGCAGCTGTGAAGATCGCCAGTCCCTTGCCCCCGGCCCGCAAGGCCAGAAAGACCCACAGAACGAACCAGGCCGCCCATGGCACCGCGTGCAGCACCGTCTTGGCCAGCAGGATCGGCCAGTCCAGCAGCCAGGATATGCCTTTGAAGAACCACCCGAATGTCACGACGAACCACCGCATCGCGGTATTCATCGGATCAGTAACTGGCAGGACCAGCGCATCGGGATAGGTCACCAGCGGCCCGAGATTCTTGGCAAACACAACGCAAACTGCCACCAGAACCGTGACCGCAAGCCAGACCACCAGCGATCTGTTCGAAGCTGTATCCATGACGTCAGTCCTTGACCGCAGAGGCGTCCGAGACACCGCTGGCCAAAGCGGCGATTACGTTCTGACTGGTCATGTGCACCAGCGCATTGTCGTCCCGGCGCACCGCGACGCCCGTGTCATGTGAGGCCAGATAGGGCAGCAGATCGGCCACGTTGGTCGAGGCCGGAACCTCTTTGATCCCAGCGGGCGGGCTGTCGTCCGAAGCGACATCGCCTGCGGTCAGGATAAGCTCCCAAGGGACGTCATTGGTGAATTCGCGCACATAGTCATCAACCGGGTTCAGGATCAGATCAACCGGGCGGCCGATCTGAACAACCGCACCGTCCTTCATGATCGCCATCCGGTCGGCGATGCGCAGTGCCTCAAGGAAATCGTGGGTGATGAAGACAATGGATTTGTGCAGTTCCTGCTGCAGCCGCAGGAATTCGTCCTGCATCTGGCGCCGGATCAGCGGGTCAAGCGCGCTGAAGGGTTCATCGAGGAACCAGACCTCGGGTTCCACGGCCAGCGACCGCGCAATGCCGACACGCTGCTGCTGACCGCCCGAAAGTTGGCTGGGGAAACTGGCTTCCCGGCCTTCCAGACCGACAAGCGAGATCACCCGCTCGGCGCGTTCCAGACGCTCTTTGTCGTCCAGACCCTGCAATTTCAGCGGAAACGCCACGTTTTCCAGAACATTCAGATGCGGCATCAGGCCAAAGCTCTGGAACACCATCCCCATCTTGTGCCGACGAATGTCGATCAGCTCTTTCGAGGACGCTTTCAGCAAGTCCTCTCCATCCAGCAGGATCTCTCCGGCGGTGGGTTCGACCAAGCGAGACAGGCACCGCACGATCGTGGACTTGCCCGAGCCTGACAGGCCCATAATCACGAAAATTTCGCCCGGCATGACGTCAAAGCTGACATCGGTCGAGGCGACGATGCCACCTCCCTCGCGAATGCGTTGCGCCAGCGCCGTGGCCTCATCGGGCCCCTGCCCGGCGACGTCGACGTTGCTGAGATGCTGATCCGCCCCCTTGCCGTAGAGCTTCCAGACATGTTTGCAGGACAGTTTCGGGGTGGTGGTCGGGGAAGATGTGGTCATTTCGGCAGCCTTGAATAAGGTGGAGCACGCAAAAACATGCTCCACCGGAGTCAGTGGTGTTTATTGCTTTGCGGCTTCAACCCAAGGCTGCCAGACGTCTTGGTTTGCGCCCATCCATTCGGCCACGACCTCTTTCACTTCGCGCCCGTTCTGGTCCACTTCCAGGATAAGAGCGTTCTGCACGTCGTTGGTCATACTCATCAGCTCGACCATTTTCATCGCATCCGGATAGCTCGAAGCGAAATCCTTGGCGACAATCTTGTCGACGGTCGCCTGCTGGAAGCCACAGGCCTCACCGCGTTTCTGGCTGGTCTCGTCACAAGTTCCGTGCGGCGTGTCCCATTCGACCCATTCAACCTCGGTATCCGCAAACACCCAATGCGGCTGCCACATCATCATCAGGATCGGTTGCTCTGCAGCCACGGCACTTTTAAGCTCGGCCAGCATCGCGCCTTCCGAGCCACCGGGCACCGGTTTGAACGGCAGGTCAATCAGTTCGACCAGATCGGCCGAACGGGTCCCCCAGTCCGCCGGATAGGTGATCAAACGGCCATCAGGGAAGGTGTCTGCGGCGGCAAAGGCCTGCGCGCAGTCATAGAGCGCCTCATAAGCAGGCAAACCCGGGCAGAGATCAGCCATGTACGGGGGATAAATCCAGCCTTCCTGTGGCTCGAGCCCCAGTCCGCCGACAACGATAATGTCCCCGGCCTCAACGGCCTTGGGGTAGATATCGCCCACGTTGTTGGTCCACAGCTCGGGCTGATAATGCAGGCTGCCTTCGGCAATTGCGGCCAGCTGCGGCACGGCACCTGCGGTGACGTATTCGACCTCGTGGCCCAATTCTTCAAACAGCGCGCCCGCGAAATGGGCGGAGATATGTTGGCCGGTCCATTCGTTGACCGCGATCTTGATCGGATCGGCCAGCGCCGCACCCTGCATCAACATGAGCGTCGCGGAAGCCAGCAAAGCAGGCCTCAGTTTGTGTGAAAATTTCATGGTTAAACCTCCGTTGGTGCGTCGGCCGTTTTCGGCCTTTTGTGTCCGTTTCAAAAAACAGTACAGTTGCAGGTATTTTGATGCATCAGACTGTTTTTTGTCAACAGTGTTTGTTTTTTGCCTTCTCGAATGGTACTTTCGTGTCCAATACGCTGAGCATGAAAGCGATCCTAACATGAGAAAGCAGTCCATCAAGAACATGCGTCGCAAGCAATTGACCGAGGCGGCCTTTGAAGTTCTCAAAGTTCATGGAATCTCCGGGACAACCTTCGACAAGGTCGCCAAAGAGGCCGGGTTATCCAAAGGTGTCGTGCAGCATTACTTTCCAGGTAAAGAAGCACTGTTCGAGGCTGTTTTGCGTGAATCCAACGCTGAAGCCCGCCGTTGTGTGACCGCGTTATTCGCGCATAGCGACACACCGGCGGAACGGCTATACGCAATCATTTACGGCAATTTTGCCCCGACGCTCTTTCAACACGAAATCTGCAATGCCTGGATTTTCCTGTGCGCGGAGGTGCCGCAAAACGCCAAATATTTACGCATCCAGAATGTCATCCATTCGCGCATGCACAGCAACCTGATGAGCGTATTGCGCGGTATGGTTGAGCCTGCATTGGCAGAACAGGTCGCCTTTAACCTGACAACGCTAATCGACGGGATCTGGATGCGGGCCGCGTTACAGGCTCGACCGATGTCTTCGACCGAAGCACTGTCTCATATGGAGTTTGCACTGAACCGGTTGTTCCGCGACACAGCAGTCGACTCCGCAGATCTGCAACCAGCGCGTGAAAAGATCGCGCAGATCAGCGATATCCTGTTCAAAGTTTGAGGCAAGACAACAAAAGGTTGCGGCATTTGCGCCGGTGACATTGACTCGATTTGGGCTGGTATCCGACACAGTTTGACGCTGTTTTTCGCGTAGACCTCGACCAGTATAATTCGGAGACAGGAATTACCTGAAGAGTCATTTGAAACCCTGTTAGGGCGTCTTGATGCCGCGCCCGGAAACGGGACGCTTCGGTTGGCTGTGATGCGACGTGCGATGGCGTTAAATCTGGACAGCCGTGCCTTGGAACTGGCTTTCTGCATTCAGCCTGAAGATGTGAAGGCTGCCGATGACCGAACCTTGGTTTCACAGGTCTTTGCGGGCGCTGGACTGACCAAGGACGCCGAATTTTGGAGTCAGACAAGCGTTGCCGAGCATTTTCCATGGACCCGAGGAACAAGATCCACCTCAGGAACAAGAATCCGATGAGGCAGACGGCAATGCCGTCAGCCTGCAGGTGATTGACGGGCAACCCGCGGCCGAATCCGAAGAGGATAACAAGCAAATCTCTTTCGCTGACGTCGGCGGGCTAGAATATATAAAACGCGACACAGAGAGGCGCATCATTGCGCCCTTTAAGCAGTCAGGGCTGCTGTTGCGGCTCAGGAAAATATCCGGCGGGGGCGTCCTGATGTGTGGTCCGCCGGGATGCGGCAAAACCATCATCGCACGGGCAGCTGCCGGGGAATGAGCCGCGCGATTTCAGGCCGTTGCGATCTCGGACATTCGTGACCCTTATAGGGGCGTGGTTGAACAACGTTTGACCTCTATCTTCGAGCAGGCGCGCAACAACACTCCGACCATCCAGTTCTTCGACAAGATCGATGCGCTGGGATCGAAACGACCCGGACACAGCTCGACCTATGTTTCGCAGATGTCAGTCGTTTTCTGGCCCAAAGGGATGGCGTCAGCCAGCGGAATGACGGTGTTTTGGTGCTGGCCGCAACTAACCCTAGTCGAAGGATTCTGCATTTCTGCGCCCGGGGCGGTTCGATCGGCTGTTCTTTGTGCCGCCGCCGGATGCCCGGGCGCGGGAGGCGATCCTGCGGCTGGAACTTACCGGTCGCCCGGCCGAAGCCAATATCCGCTTTCACAGGACCACTGCCGCCACAAGCTAATATTCCGGTGCGGATCTGGCACAGATCATCGAAACCGCAACTGATCTGGCGATTGATGCGACCTTGTCTCAGGGATGCGAAGTACCGATTAGCATGAAGATGCTAGCAGCTGCAGACGATCAAGCCGGCCCCTCCACAATCGACTGGCTGACGACAGCCCGCCACCATGCAACCTATGGCAATGAAAGCGGGCGTTATAATGATGTTCTGGCCTTTCTCAAATCAAACGGGCGCAGATGATGCAGTTGGACATTGCGGATAACACGCTTGCCGAAGCAAGCCCCAACGAAATAACGGCACCTTTCGTGGTCTGGATTGTCAGCTTTATGGCGGGCCCGGTTTTGGCTGTATTGTAACGCAGGTTCTCTGGGCTACCGCGACCGGAAACAACAGGGCCGCGTGCTGCTGGCCTCAGCCCTGTTCTGCGCCCCAGTGCTGATGCTGATCGATTTCATCAAGGACAGTTTCGAAATGGGCAGCACTGAACGTCTGGGTAATCAGGTTCTGCTGAACGTGGTTCTGGTGGTCGCAGTCATTGCGTCCGGGTACTGTTTTCAAGTCCAGCGACAACTCTATCCCCTGAATCAGATGACAACAGGACGGACACACCTGCGACTGCCCTTTGCCGTTCTGTTCCTCATCGGGTCCTGGTTTGTCACCGCCGTTTTGCTTGCCATCGTTCCACCTTTGGGCGAGGCGACGGGTGGCCTGGCTTGTTTTATAAACTGATCATGATGCGCTCCGACAGAGACTTTCCGCTGGCCATCGCCGCCTCTCCACGGGGCGACTAAACCAACGCGCTCGGGCATTTTCGCAACGCGTTGAAGCATGAACTGGAATGCCACGTTATCCACGCGCATCTTGCGGTCTGCCTGTTTGGTCTGTGCAAGTAATTCGCTGCGTCCCGCGCACTGGACACGGCCTTGCCTCTGGACCCGGCTCTACCCATGACGCATGTGCTTCGATCCATGCTGGATACGGTTTTTGACGATACAAAATCAGCGGCAGTGTCCCTGGACGAAGCCCTGCGTCAGGATGCCGGGTCAGCAGAACAGCACGCCAATGCGGCGCTCAGAATCGCGCCGAACAACAGCCCGAACCATATCGCCATCGGTTGGGCGTTCTGGGTCCGGAACGACTTTGACAAAGCGCAGAAGGCCGCCCTCAGCGCACTGGCCCTCTCGCCCAACAGTCAGGATGCGCATGCCTTGTTGGCCGCGATCGAGATGCACCGCAAACCTCTGACCGGCTGGTTTCACCGAGTGGGGTACATTGCTGATAACAAAAATTTCAAGACGGCCACACTGTATCTCCTCCCGGCACAGTTCCTGTACATGTCCGCCAGCGACATCCCGGATTACTTTGGCCACGGGGGGATCTCGGATGGGAAGCTCAGGTTTGTGATGGTCGGTGCAGTTCTTCTGCTGGTGAGCAATCAGATGTATTTCAGAAAAGCCGCGAAACACCACAAGGCTGCGACTCTCAGAAAGGACTATTGAACCTTTTCTGCAGCAGTTCCAATGAGGTATGGCGCTCCGCTAGGTGGCGTTCCTCGATTAATCCCAAAACAGTTTTGGAAGATTGGAGCGCAAAAACGCTCCAAGTACCTTCGACCAGGGATGTAAGTGATCAGGCGACTCGAATGATGATCGCTCGGGCCTGAAAACCGGTGTTGTCGCACCCAAGCAACTGGGCTTGCACGGGCCTTTGGCCTGCAAAATAACTACTTTATGATTTGAAACTTGAACTTCTTCGGGATTGAAGGCTAATTGCTACCGTACGATTTTTTGTTTCAAGAGTAACGCATGGCGACCACTTTTACCGTCTTCTCCCTCGGAACCCTGCCAATCTGGGACACCGTTGAGGGTAACACATCCCTTTCGACCACCAATGTGAATGCGGCCCTTGGCACTTATGGCTCTGTTGGTGATCCGCTTTATGACAGCAGGCAGACGTTTGCCGAGGCGGGCAACGGTTTCAGCGGTGGGGATGCAAACACCTATGATCTGGACAACAACGTCTCGAACGACCAGTTCAGCATCGACGGAGGATCGCCTCAAACCTTTGATGCCTCGATGATATTTAATGCGGTCATCACGTACAATGACGGCACCACCGCAAATATCTCGGCTGTCGTTTTCCAGGATACAAACGGCAATACGTACTGGTCACCGGAATTCGAGGAAAACACTGATCAGGACGCGATCGAGGAACATGCGATCGTGTCAATTCAGCTAGTGTCACCGGTTTATTCAAACGGATTCAACGCCGGGTACTCAATGTTCGGGGAACGGGTCGTTTCCGATCCATTGTGTTTTGCAAAAAGCGCAATGATCGCCTGCCCGGATGGGCCGCGACCGATTGAAGACCTGCGGGCTGGAGATCTGGTGCTGACCATGGATAACGGCGCGCAACCGATACGCTGGATTGGTCGTCGAACCATGGCGGCCATCGGAAAATTCGCGCCAATCAAAATTCGCGCAGGCTTTCTGGGCGCCAAGGAGACGCTGGAAGTCAGTCCGCAGCATCGCATCCTGCTGCAAGGTGCCGAGGTCGAATTGAATTTCGCATGCCCGCAGGTTTTCGCCGCTGCCGCTCATCTGATCGACGGTGACGGAGTGTCTGTACGGAAAGGTGGGGAAGTTGAGTACTTCCATCTGCTCTTTGATGAGCACCAGATCGTCTGGGCCAATGGCGTCGCGTCGGAAAGCCTGCTATTGGGAAAAACAGGCATGGCCGCACTGAACGAAGAGAGCGTCGCAGAAGTCCAGACTTTGTTTCCCGAACTCGATGTGAAAATCGGGCCAAGCTTTGAAGCCGCCCGTCCGGTTCTGAAATCATTTGAGGCGTCGTTGCTGGTGTCGCGGCCTTGGACAAAAAACTCAGGCACTTACATCAAGGCCGCCTAAGGTGCTGCGGTGGCCCAGCTTTTGGTCCTGCCTGTTATGCTACCACTCTGGCCAAACTGTTGAAACAGGCTGTCCCCAGCAACGAGCAACTGCCCGGGCGACAAACCTACAGGTTTTCAGAGCACCTAGCTCGGCCGCACTGCGACAAGAACGACGTCAAGCTCATCTTCCAGGGCTTGCAACTTTTTCAGGTCATCTTTCGGCAGATTGGCCGTATCGGCCTCGATAGCGGCAAGCGCGACAACCGGGCGTCCAATCTCCTGTTCCAGCGCCCGAACAGCGTTGAGCTTGTCGGCCTCAAGCGTTGCAAGTGGATAAAGCATGGCAATCTCCTGTCTACTGATGGCTTGGAGTATAGTCGACTTTTTCGGTTTTGGAGCATTGTTTAGTAGCGCGCGCCAGATCTAAGGTTAGCGGGTAGGGAAACGGGATACCGCATCACTTGCCGGTAAACTCGAAAATCGTCGTGACACGCACGAGACAACAGCGCGCCTTCCAAGGCATTGTGCAAACGCTTGGAATGCTGAAACAGGGCGAATTGAATAAGGTGTTACCGCGCCCCCATTGCAGAAAACGAGACACCTTAGCCTGAAATTCGCGTCGCATGGTCCTTCGGAAGGTCTCAGAGGTTCGCGCCTGAATCGAAGGCCGGACTGAAGATTAGGCGGCCAATTTGATGCCGAATGACAAGTCAGAAGCCAATAACAACAGTATCAGAATGTACAATGATATCGTGGTGCGGGTGGAGGGACTTGAACCCCCACGCCTTGCGGCGCCAGAACCTAAATTTTGCGCGGATCGTTAGAAAGCAATCACTTAGCCTTTTTATTTCCCAAGACATAGCGGGAACAAAGGCAGAAACCGGGAAACAGTGAAAAGGAACAGCCAGTATGGAATTTGAGTTTAGAGACGTGAGAGAGTATCGCGTTTATTGCCTTGCCCTAAATAGCATCTTTCAGGGGGCCGAAGAGGGATCGATTGCATTAGCGGCAACAAACGAAACCTCACTTCGGGAGTTCTACGAGGGTGAATTGCTACCTGAGACGGAAACGATTGATGGGTACACCTTTTCCTTCAGGGAAGGCCCTCTCAGGGTGAGAAATCCTTTAACAGAATGGCACCACATTAACGATGAGCCGTGTGGATTCAATCAAGGCTGGTTTGCTGATTGGTCCTTGGACCCGCACCAAGCGCCCCCTGGTTGCCATCGTGTCGATTTCTAAGGTTGCGTCCCTACCCCTCCACCCCCTCTGACTGCCGGTAAGGGTTCACGTCCTTGTAGAACGACAGGCTGCGCTGGAACTGGTCAGAGGGTCCACGCCTACCGCACTTGCTGCACTTGGCGCGGAATGGCGTCACTGTCTTGTGGGCTTCGATAGCCTTTTCATTCCGGGTCATGCCGGTGTGGCCGCAGGGGCATGTGAGGTATAGGACGAGCATTCATAACTCATACACCCTTAAACGCAGAAAAGAACACCCGACCATTTAGGCCGGGATTTTGTCGATTTCATGAACGGTGCTACCCTACGCCTATTAGTTGATTCTTTTGGGGGTAACGATGCGCATTTTTCTTGCGGCGATAGCCTGTTTATTCGCAACCAGTGCGGGGGCGTTGACGGTCACTTTCGATCACAATCCAACCGGAGAAACAGCCGGGGGTGACACCCTTGTGGGTGAAAGCCAGGGATTTCACTATCTCTATGACTTAGATTACCTGAGTGGGAGGCATATTGCCCTGCACGACGATAGCGGAATCCTAGAGACCGCCATCTACGCCCAAAACGGCGCGCATTTCACTCCGCACGATATCGACTTAGTCGGATACTCGCGCGTTGAAATGACCGGGGATGGCGCGGCCAGAGAATTTGACGGATCACCAGAAGTCAATCAGTGGGCAATGTCAGGAACCCCGCCGATCCCGTATCTGACTTTCACCGGACTCAGAGACGGTCACGAGGTAGCAAGCCAAGTCTGGGATATATTGGGGGCGAGCAACATGGCATTTTCCAGTGCGTTCGCAAACATCGACCGCCTGTTGATCAGCCTGAGTATTCCTCAAACCTTTGTGATTGGTGTAGAACCGAGTGATATCCTTCAACCGAATACGGCTTGGTGTTTCTTCTGGTGCGCGGAATACCAAATGGACAATCTTGAGGTGACGTTGAATCCGTCGCCGGTTCCGCTTCCCGCGTCATTGCCGATGTTCTTAATAGGTCTCGCGGGGCTGGGGTTTGTAGCCAGAAGTCGGGTTAAGAAACACTGATACTGAGCGTTATGGCTCGGCCAATGTCCTTTATTGTTGGCGTTCCGCCGCTGTTCGGCAGTTGCTCAGACGGGTCATATTGATCAATGAAGTATTGAGCCGCAGCGTTGTTGTTATTTGCCGGATGAATGCCGTCTTCGATAACTCGTTTGTAGGTCTGGGTCGCGCCCAGAGGGTTGACGTGATCCCAATGTGTCCGGGCTCCCACCTTTGGGCGTAGGTCATAAAAGCTGCTCAGCGCAGACTGCGTGTTTTCAAAATAAGTGTGATACCCATCAAACGCCCTTGAGTCATCCCATCCGAAACCGCTAGGCGTCCCGTCAGGATATCCGATGTCTATTCTCTCTCCATTTGTGCCCGAGCTTCCACCGGACCCAGAGACCCCGATGGTTGCTTGCAGGTTGCGGTCATAGGAAACGTTAGATGACGTGCCAGAGTTTTCATCGCTTATGATGGGGGCACTACCCAGATTCCAGGGGCTGTCCTCAATCCGCAAGAGTGTGTTGTTTATGATGGAAGCAGTAGACCACCCGGTAGTTGCATCATCGTCAGATTCAATTCCCTGCCCGGCATTGGTGATGACAATGTTACCATCATAGACGGTATTGGTTTCGTTAGCGTTCCCAAAGAATGCCTGTCTTTGTGGGGTGGATGCCGTGGTGCCAACGATTCCGACGTTTCCGACATAGTTAGCATCGACAATCGCTACGTTTGTTTTGGACTGAACCCAATCCGTGTGCGTACCAGACAAAGCAACTTCGGTGCGCGAAAACCAGTTGTATTCGAAATCCATTCGCGTGACGGCACCCATCGTAACGTCATCCTGATAGGGCTCATGGAAGACATTTCCCCGAATAGTCAAATCAGTACATCCGCCAAGATTGTGAATATTCTTGTTGAACCACTTGATTGCATTGTCCAAAATCTGAATGTCAGAACATCCACTGCGGATGTAAATTCCATACAGCACACTAACTGCCGGACTCGAACCTTTCACCTCACAATCTCGGACAGTGATATTGGATGAGTTCTCCATGTCCACGCCGTTGCAATTAATGTATGCGACGGTGACGTTCGACGAGTCATCAATCGACACCCCGCCCCATCGCTCCGCGTAGACACCGGGAGATGAGGGGACTGGACCACGAACCGTTACCTCATTGGTGAACGTGTAGTTATCCAGATTCAGCCCGCCGCTTTCTCCTGGTCCGGTAAGTTCAATTACCTTAGCCGAAGTCGGCCCCTCTGACTCCCATGTCGCAAGTTGGGCATACAAAGCTGTCGTGTTGGCCGCTGTTGCGTCTGCTGCCGGTTCGGTTTTTGCCATTACGAAGCCCTCAGCGCGAAGTGTGCCACCCATTCAGAGTCAGTGGACAGGCCGGTGAATGCGTCAGGATCAACCGCGCCCGCCGTTGCTACGGTCGCGCTAGCCACAGAAATCGTAGAGCCAAGGCTGTCGGAGGATTGACCCGAGTCTGCCTGAGCAAAGTCAGTGTAGCCGCTAGGCGCTGCGCCGGTGCCCGCCGCGTCATCGTCATCTAGGAAGTGTGCGATAATGGACAAGGCATCGTTTGTGTTCGTCGTAATGGAGGGCGGGTTAGCACCGGTCGCTGTGCCAACTGCCACCCCGTCCAATGGGGTTGTGGTGTCAACGCCCCTCCAAATCTCAAGCATGTAGGGGCTGATCCTGCCAGCGCCATCAACCAGCACTGAGGTGTCAGGTGTCGCCCCCATGACCTTAGTTTGAAAGCCCCCAGCGGGTGCCGTGCTGGCCCAACTGTCTTGCGTATTGGCCCACCCCGCCGACTGGACCGGGGGATTGCTTGACCACGCACTGTCATTCGCCATGTACAGAATGACAAAGTCATTTTCTTGAGCTGTTCCTGGAATTGTAATGGAGTGGCTGCTTGCCGATGCCGGAACTGTGCCTGTGGTTCTGGATACCAGAGAGATGCCAGACGCCGCCGCGCTCACGCTTGCCGCGCCCACCTCTGTATCACTTTCCACCCCTGTACCCGCAAGTTGTGAAACAACAGCGGAGGCCACATCAGAGCGAATGCAACGGTAAGTGTCGCTTGCAATGCCCTTACCGGCGAGGTCTTCACCCTCGATTACGCTGATTTCAGGAAGTGCGGCCCATGCCGCCGCGTCAATTACTTTTACGTTAGGCATGAACCGCCTCCTTACTTCAGATTAGGCCGCATCGCGGATGGTGCAGGCCGCAAAGGCTGCAACAGTGACGTCTGTGCCGCTGGTCACAGCGATGCTTGAGGAAAGTGCGCCCGATGCAACAACGGTGTCGGTGTTGTTGGTGATCGCCCAATGTGTCGCTGTACCTGTCCCGGAGGGTGTGATGGTGGTTTCCGGGCAAGTATTGGTGCGGCCATCAGTTGCGCCGTTCCCTTGCGTTTGGGTCACGGCAGCGTTGCCGAGGTCATTGCCTGTTACGGTCGCGTAGGTGCCGCTGGGATCGGTGCTGCAAAGGTGCAAGCGCGTCCCGTTGGTGATGCCCCAATCAAGGCCCTGGTCAAACACTTCATCGTTCATAAAAGCCATTTCGATTTCTCCTGTCTGGCTATGCTGCGGCTGGAATCGTGTCGATAACCGAGCCAGTGAAACCCCAGCCTTCATTGGCCGGGAGGTTGGTCACGACTGAGCCGGTATAGGCCCAGACGCCGGACACGATTGCTGCCGTGCCAACTTCTGAGGCGCTTTCAACGCCTGATGCTGTAACGCTGGTGGTGCTTGCGGTTGCTGCGCCGACCTCTGACGCACTCTCAACGCCGGTTGCTACATACGGCCCTGAGAAGGTGTATTGAGCGACGTGTGCCTGCGCGAAATCGCTGTTTCCTGATGCGTCTTCCGGGATAACACCGAGCCAGTGTGTTCCTGCCTGAACTGAGGAAAACTCCATTGGCTCAGAACTGCCACCGGCACCAACGTTAACCGTTGTTTTGTAGAGCCCCGACCCGTTGATAATGGCGTTTGCCGTGGTCGGTTCCGTTGAATCTACCAAGAAATGAAGCGTGGCTGCTTCTGATAGGGTGGCAGAGAACACAGATGTACTCTCGTTAAAGTTGACGCTCGTCATAGTGGGCGCTGTGGTGTCACCCGTTTCAGAGACCGCTGGACCACCAATCTCAGACGCACTCTCAACACCTGTCGCGGTTATTTCAGTGATATGAACAACCGCCGCCCCTACTTGTGTTGCGCTCTCAACCCCCGAGGGTGTTAAGACAACTCCACCAGCGATTGCCGCCGCGACCTGCGTGGCGCTCTCAACACCTATTGCCGTCGCAGCGGTGTGCGCAACGTATGGGGTTCCAACAAAGGACTGGCTGACAAGCTTGTTCGGAGTCGTATAGTTCTCTATGAACCTGCTGGATGCGGATATTTCTATCCCTATTCTGATTCCGATTCCTGGCATGGATACCTCGATTCGTCTGTGAGTTCGCCCCCGCAAGCCGCATAGCCCGCCATGTCGATCCAGTTGTCAGCGTGGGCGGGGTTTTGGCCAGCGCGAGCCACCTTCAAAAGCGTCATCATCAACGCCACGTCAGTAGGTGTGACTGTGACGCCTAGATGCGCTGACCAAAGCGCCCCAATGCGGGTAAAGTTGTTTTCCATGTTTCCGTGAGACGCCGCGCGGTCTTTGGTGGTGTACTCTTTCGCGGTGTCTAGGATTTCTGCTCGTTTCATGCGGCCCTCAGGTTTTGCAGGCCGGACAGATATGCCTCAGCCTGTAGTGGGTCTTTGAACGCAGTGCAGAAATTGGCGTCATAATCAGCTTGGGGATCGACAATCACCCAATGTGCCCTGCCCCTCAGTTTCGGGACCTTGCCGCCCTTGCTGATCCGGGTCGCCCATTTATCCAGAACCTTGTAGCCCGCAGAAGCGATACAAAGCGCGGAGTGGCCCCGTTCCGGTAAACTGTGGTCCAGAACGCCGTCAGAGTGCAGATGCCCATCCATAAGCAGATCCGCTTCTTCCGCCTCAAGCATTTCCCGAATGTGGCCGTGGGCTTTATGAAACCACGATGAGCCCTTTTGGAACTTGTGAGACAGAACCGCGCGCAGCGGTCGACCCGATGGGGTCTCAACCCGGAAATTCACGGCCCAATAGTCAGTGATGCAGTTCTTTGGTAATTCCGCCTCGATCAGTTGGGCAAGGTACGGATTCATTTCCTCGTGATTGCCCATCGTTGCGACATCAGGCTGTAGAAGCTGAAAGAAGTGCTGCATCCGCTTGAGCGCGTCAGGCAGGGTGCATTGCTGTTCCGCCCATTGCTTCGCCAGACGCCCCGCCAGAGGCCAGTTGTTAAGAACATCCCCACCATGGCACTTGATGGCGTTTAGCTCGTCAGCGGCCCGGATATCGGCCTCTATGAGCCGTAGCGGCGTCTTGTCGTCGTCCACATGCTCGTCGGTGGTGTGGAAGACGCAGAACGCCCCTTTAGGTCGCTTGATCGTACGCCATCGCTTGCGAAGTGACTCCGAATAGGCGCGCTCAAACGTGCCCGCGTGTTCATTCCAGGCTTGGGCGGGGGTCTTCTCGTCCGCTTCGGTGTTGTAGCCTAGGTCATAGATAGATTCTTCGGCCTGAACTTCGGCTAGGTTCAATTCCATTGCATTCAGCACGTGGCGCTTGAATGTGCTGCGGGGCATTTCTGCCCGCCTAGCGCCTACTGAATAGTTCCGCCCTTCTTCCTCGAAAATTCGGAGGCAGCGCAGGCACTCTTGCGGGTCTCTGGATGGGGTAACCATGGCTCAGACGTTCGGAACCAGAGCCATTCTCTTGAATCCACCGCCTTGCGCAGCGATGCACGTCTGATCGCCATTTGTGACGGTAGCGGTCCAAGACCCCGTTTCGATGTTTCCCCACCACATGACTAAGCGCCCCTTACCATCAGTTCCGTGGGCAATGGGTTTTTCGCCATACTTCTGTGTCAGGATTGCAATCACGTCTTTGCTTGATGCACAGTTTGGCGCGGCCAATGCCGAACATGCCAAAAGGACCGCCAAGGCGGTTGTTGCGATAAGTTTCATGAGATTCCCCTCCGGGATGGGCTTGCGTTGCACAGGTGCGAGCCAGAGCCTGTCTTAGTGGTATCTTGCGTGAGACTTTCGGCAGTGTTCCCGCCCGAACACACGCACCCAGAACGCCCAGAACGGGCGATGCTGGTGGTGGAATGCATAACTGCAAAATGACTCGTTCCGCCCGCACAGCGCCTTGTGTGTCAGCCGGGACAGGTTGTTAATCACAGCGTCAGGTTTTGCTGCGCCTTGACTCGGCCAAAGAACGCCAGAGCCAGACCGATCAAGCTAACAAGGTTCTCGACGTGGGTGTTCAGTTCGGCAGCATCTTCGACGCCGAAATTCCACCCCATCAGCATTGCCACCTGTGGGGCTGCGGCAATCAACAGGCCCCAGATGGTTTTGGACTTCAGGATAAACTTGTCGTTCATTTCTATGCCTCCAACAGTTCACAAGCGAACGCGATTGATTCAAACTCATCCGGGGCAAACACCGGACCTAAGCGGCAGGCGCTATTCAGGACTGCGCGCTGTGCGTCGGTCAGATCAGGGGCCGTCACTTCGCCGTCAGAGAGTTCGCCTGCAAGGAACACGGCTTCGGCAAGCAGTGCTTCGCGTTGTGCGGCTGTCAGATCAGCACAAGCCGACACAAAAAAAGCCGCTCCAACGGCGGCGTACAACATCGGTTTCATGGTGTTTCCTCTATCGTTTCAGTCTACGCAGAAGGCGGGTAAGCCAACTGACCTTTCGGGGGTTCTTCAATACGGTGTAGGTGGCGCGCTTGGGTTTCTTCTGGACGCGATCAAGGACAACGCCGTCCCACCATGTTTTCGCATCGAAGCCTGGGCATTGAGTGGCAGCGCCGGGCATATCTCGGTGGCCCAGAACAACAGCACCGGGGAACCGCGCCCGCATCTTGTCGATGAGTCTAATCATGGCTTGGGTTTGCGCGTCGGTGCGACTGTCAAAGCCTGTATTAGGATCGGACTTGGTTACCCCACCCTCATAGCAAATTCCGATGCTGATGGAGTTTTCGCCCTTGGAATGTGCGCCCGTCTCAAACCGTCCCGGCTGGGACAAGTCACGCCCCGCCTCTACCGTACCATCCCTGCGAATAAACCAGTGGTAGCCGATTTCCTTGAACCCGCGCCGCCTATGCATACGGTCGATATCCGCAGCGGTGAACGAGTTTTCAATGGGCGTAGCTGAGTAGTGGATGACGATGTACGCCACCCTTGAATCGGGTAGATAGGACATGTGATTTACCTCAGTTCTGTGTGACCGGGCGCTCTATGGTGAATGGTGAAAACGTTACTGCGGCGGCACACCGTTTTAGGTGGTACAATCCCCCAGAATGGGCGCATGACCGTCCAGCATGTTTTTGTTGTGTACTGCCCCGGTTCGAGCGGCCAGCAATCCGGATCGCCATCAACCCACCACACCAAGTCATTCCCTGACGGGTTTGGAGAGGCCGGATCATATGGGAACGCGGCAGGTGATGCCGTGCAGATCCCTTTGCCGTCTGTCACACGAATAATCCGAACAGAGTACCGGATCACAACAGGCCGCTTTATAGTCCGTTCAATGGTTAGTGTCGGAGGCGCCGCTTCAGTTCCGTTTGTGAAGAAGTAATCTTCTGCATCAAACCAAAACCAGTTTGCAGGTACAGCCGCCGCCATTACCCAAACCACCTGAAGGGCTACAATCACAGAACAAACACGGAAAAGCACTTTAAGATTAATCATTTGAATATTACCGACCGATAAGACCAAATCACCGCTCCGAGCGTCATGATGACTGACCCGAGAACCGATATGCCCCAGAGCAAGCGCTTCTTTTCAAGGGCCTGCTCTTCTTCTTTGAATTCCTTAAGGTCTCGCTCAAGCTCCGTGATTTTCTGTTCCGCCTGCGATAGGCGATATGAAAGAATATCCTTTTCCACACCATCGGCCCCGCTTGCTATCAGGCAATCCCGAACAGGGCGTCTAGATCCGCGTCCGTCGCGCCAAATGCTGCGGCCAGCGCTGGCATTAGAGTGCCGTTGCGCCTTATCGGATCACGTGACAGAGCGTCCAGAATGGCTGGTCCTTGCTCCGCCTGCGGCAATGCATCGATCACTCCTTGGAATTGCGGGGGTATCTCATTGCCCGCCGCCCATTGCGCTGCCTGTTCAAAGGTCACGTAGCCCGCCTGCGCAACAGCGGCACCGAAAGCAAAACGAGACAGCGTTGCGCTTGCTCGCTGCTGATCCAAGGAAGCCGGAACCGGATCTGGCTCAGCCTGAATAGCGGTCAACTCACTAGCGGTTAAGGGGGTTTTTTCCCCATTCACATATCTAAACATTAGCCCAGCCCGTATAGAGTGAATTTTCCCGCCATGACCCCAAATTGCGGGTAAAAGCGGAGTGCGTTAACGGCGGTCGTGCTGCTGCGCTGCCCCCCAGCGGTTCCCGAGACAAACACTGACGAGTTGTTGACCCCCGAATACACGTTGTTGAACCCGGTTTCTTCAGTTCCGCCGGGATTCGTTACCAGGAGGTCAACCCGCGCTGCGTTCGTATCATCTAAGGTGGGCGTGCAAATATATGATCCCGCAGTGGCACCCGTTGATGAAACACTAGCACCAGCAGCAATCAGGATTTGTCGGAAGTAGTCAGATGCGCCATCATCGAAGTTTGACCCGCCATCAGATGAGGTACGCAGCCGAAGGTCTGCCCCTGACGTGCCCATGGCCAGATCACTGACAATAACCCTGTAATGTGTGAAGCGGTCGTTAGGCAGGGTAATGTCAACCGCCCCGGCTGCTGTTACATTGTACTCTTGAATCTTCGAAGCCGTCACATGCCGAGATTCCAGCCGCCACCCAGAACCATCGCAGTACAGAGTGGCAATCTGGCCGTCTAAAAGTGTGGTTGCGTTGATCGTATCGGACCCATCAGGGGTAAACGTAACATCGCCGCCATATGCCTCAACCATCACGTCCCAGCCGTCACCCGCAACACTCGCCGCCAAGAGCGTCAAAGTCATGTCTGCGGTACAGCGAATGTACTTCCCTCGATCACCAGCAACGAAGGTGTAGTTTGTGGCGCGGGTCTCAACGGGCCGACCCAGACTAGAAGCGTTTTCGATTGCCTCCTGCACATTGTTGGCCGGGTTGTTGGCAACGGGCGTGAAGGAAATATTAGCCGCTGTTGTTGCACTAGAAGTCATGGGGGCCGGATCAAGCGGGGAGCCGTTAATCTCCACGTCACTTGCGTCTGTGATGACAACCTTCAGGGCGGGCGACCCAGAGTGCCAGACCGGGGGGAATTTACCCTGTGAATCGGCTACCAGTGGCGATGGGTGGGCCGTGGAAAGCGCACTTGTCGTATAGACCGTTTCTAAATTGCTGGTTCCGGTCTCATAGAAGTACGCTTTAGCGCCGCTGATAGGATCGCCGTTTGCGTCCAACACCCGAAAGGGTGTCAGAGTGGATAGCTGTTCTGCCATGATTTCCCTCAGAAATTCACCCTATTGAATACTTTCAATTTCGCGGGCATTGTTGGTGGGGTTGACGAGAGGTTTTTATGAAGCGCTTTTTATTCGTATGCTTTGCGATGCTGTCAGGATGCCAAACAACAACGCAGGCAACCCAAATTGATCAGACCCTTATGGACCTGTCCGCTGCCTGTGTTGGTGGCGACGATAAGGCTTGTGATAGCTATGCCGAGCTATATGACGTTCGACAACAGCAACGGGTTGCTCCGGTTTATGTGCCCCAGCCTGTTTACCAACCAACACAGATCCAGCCATTTCCGCAAATGACCAGCCCGCAAAGAACGGTTTGTCAGCCGCAATACGGGCAGCAAGTTGTTTGCACCACTTATTGAGGCGCAATTAGCAGTTCTGGCGAGGTGTTTTCGTTGTCCGCTGGGATTATAGACGCCGCATCAGCAGCAGACAGTCTTAGAATGGTTTGTGCGTCCTTCGCGTAGGGAGACCCGCCTTTAGCAAGGGCCTGCATGGCCTTGTAGTCACCGCGCGCGGCCCTGTTTGCTGCCTTCAGGAACCTCTGGGATGTCATTGCACGAGCGGAAAGGTTCGCCGCACCTACCGCCGATGCCGTCGCTACAGGGCTAACACCTGTCCCAAACACGATGGCAAGCCATGTCTCTACTGTTCCAGTATTTGAGAAATTCCGCTCTGCGTTTGCCCGCTTTACGCCTTCGGCAACACGCGCCAACTTATCGAGTTGCGCCCGCGCTCCTGGCTCCAACAGCACAGACTTCGCCTCCCGGCTCATCTTGTTCCATTCGGTCAGGAACTTTCCGGGGGAAAACACGTCACCTGTTGCGCTCTGATGACCTGCCGGAGCCTTGCCTAGGCGGTCAATGATACTGGCTGAAACTGTATTCCAGTCCTCTTTGGGCATGGATTTCTTGATAGCATTCATGCGGCGCACATCCGCAGTGGCCCTGTCTGCCTTGGTCATGTTTGCAAACGCCTCAAAGGCGCGTTCGGGGCTGTCTGCCTTGATAGTCTTGTCTAGTGCACTTTCGATCCTGCGCGCCCCGGCACCATAGTGCTTGTTGGCCCGGTTCCATGCCGCCTCGGCCTTCGGCCCCGCTTTTTGCGTCGCCGCCTGCATGTCTGCGGTAAGTTGACCGTACATCTGGCGTAGTTGGGATTTGTCTAGCCCCTCTAGAGGGCCGGACTTGCTTCCAATAGCTCGCCCGATACTGGAACGCAGATCCTTTATTGCTCGCCATGAAAGCCCGCCTTCCATGTCGCCCGCGAGCCGTGCGAATTTGTTCAGACCAAGTTGCTGCAACATTGCAGGTTTGTCAGCGAACTCAGACGTCAATTCGTTGACGAATCTAATGGTGTTTGGTGAATCGACAACCATGTCGTTAGGAATGAACTCGTCAACGCGGTCATACAACTTTTTCGATGTTTCCTCGAAGCGCTGAACAAACTTCTTTACACCTCCCTGAAGAGTTTCCCCGGCGTCTGCTGCGCTTTGTGCTTCACCCACCCCACGCCGCACCTGTGTAAAGGCGCGCTCAACGTCATCGACAAATCGCGTTGCATCGTTTTCCAATACCTTCCCGACACCAGGAACCTTTTCCAAGGCAGCAGCAACCTGACCGTGAGTCTTCCCTGTGGCCCCAAGGCTGGGAACAATATTAAGATCATCCGCCGCACGGGCGATCTCCTGCCGAGGGGTTGGAGACTTGTTGAGCGTGTCCGCTGCCTTTGCAACTTTACCTGCGGCACGAACCCCACTCGAAACTCCGGCCAATTCCGGCGCGGCCACTTCACCCATCATCATCAAATCACGGGCGAGTTTCTTTTCCTGTGTTGGGTTTCCCCCAAGTGTCTCACCAACCAAACCAGCACCAAAAGCATATGTTGCCCCTGCCGCCGAAAGGGCAGTCTTACCCGCCGCCAAGGCGCGCTCACCCACGCCCTTATCTGGGTCCATCACCTCACCCGCAAAATGCTTAGTTGCAGCAACTGGACCCTTAGTAGCCGCCCGGATTGTATCTCCGAACCGATCCTCACGCTTCGTTGCTACATCTTGCGTGGGGTCATAGGCTTGGGGAACCATAACATCAGTCTGTGGTTCTGCCGGGGCCTGCATGGATTGCGCCATTTGAACAAGCTGTCGCGCCGCATTGGTGTCGCCCGAATTCTCTGCGTTTTGTGCCGCGCGCATCAGTTCTTGAAAGGTTGCCATTTCGCCCCCATTTTTAGGGTATGATTTTGAAGTGGACGCCGCATAAAACGGCGATTTGCATAGCTTTAGGGCTTTTGTCTGCTTGGTGCGGAGTGGCCATCTACACCCTTGGCACCGATTGGTGGGTGCCGAGCATCTGGCCTATAGCCTTTGTCGGATATATGGTTTTTCTCATTGTCCGTTGGGAACGGCGTATTTATCGAACAACGCCTTCTGCTCTTCGCTCTCAAACTGAAACTCACCAGAACCTGAACCGACCGCCTCGGGGGTAGGCTCCTGCTGTTGAAGCTGGTCCACATACTGCGCACCGTCACCTGATCCAGCTCGCACACCCGCTATTGCATTTTCACGGTTCTTACGCTTCTGTGCTATCACCGCCTCACTGTCGCCAGGTACGGGGAAATATTGTTTCTCCGCATTGGCAAATTCCTGATCGCTGATAACTGCGCCAGATTCACGGCGCAGGATGGCATTCACAAAATCGCGGCGCGCTTGGTCGAACTTCTGGAAGTCCTCACCAACAAAGTAGTTACCCAGCCCAAGGGGGACCGCATCCGCGTTTTGCTCAAAGAAGCTAAGCCCCTCTTGCTCCAATTCGTTTAGAATTTTCTGCGAATCATTCAGGCGGATCAGGAACCCGGTGTTTTTACCTGCGTCAACTGTCAGTTTCGGCGGTGCGCCGGAATCCCCAAAGCCCTCAACAAGGGTAACGCTGCCATCTGACCCAACACTCACCTTTTGCGTCTTTTGGCCTGCCCGCTTGTACTCAATCCGGCTTAACGGTGTGCGGCCTGCTGCGGTTTCCTCGGCTACATAGCGCCCGTATTCGTCGGCTGGGTCTTCTGGCTCAGTCACATCCTTAACGGTTTTCAGAGTATCCAGTACATCGCCATAAATGGCAGCAATCGCCGGGAATTGCTCAAGACTCTGGATCGGCTGTTCACCTGCACTTTGCAGGATTTGATTGACGCCGTTCAGATCCCCGGCCTGATACATGCCGATTGCACGGGTAATCCCCTGTTCTATCTTCGCGGCTTCTGCTGCGCGTTGCTCTGCGGTCAGCTTGCGCGCGTATTCCTCCGCTGCCCGCTTCGCATCTACATTGCGCTGGTTCTGAAGTTGATGCTGACCTTGGATTGCCAAAGCCTGCGCCGGATCGTGCTGCGCCAAGGCGTTCAGGGCGTTTTGATCACCGGCTAGGATATTGGCTCCTTGCGTCTGGTATAGGTTGCGCAAAGCGTTCTGCTGTTGTGTCTGATCTGCCTGTGCCCGCAGTGCCTGACCGCGCGCGAAAGCATTGATCCCATCAACGCCGCGCCCACCTAGGATGATATTTGCGTTCATTCCTGACATGTCATTCCTCAGCTAAATCTCAGCGGTGTCGGAGGTGCGACCGAAGTCATAAACCGCGATGGGTCCAGTGTATGCGGGCGCAGGGCGTTGCTTCGTGGTTGTTCCGGAGTGTCACCCCCGGAAAGGGCGTTTGGTTGCTGTGCGGGCATGTCTGCCCCCTGTGGAACGTCGCCCAGAAGCGCGATGGCGTTCTGCCGGTGCCCGTCCATCTGTTGAGTGACCTTATCCCGAACCGTACCGGGAGCCCCGCCATTGTTTGCGTCAGAGGCGTTGTAGCGCCCAACCCCACCCGCATTGATGGCTGAATAGATATCCAGCAACCCCATGCCGGGGCGAACTCCTGTTGAGCGCAGGTAGTTGACCACCGCACCCTCAGGGCCGAGTTGCGAACCAACCGGGTTAGACCAATCCACCCCGTATTGACGGGCTTGGGGTTCGCCAAACTGGATCAGGCCGCGATGCTGACCCCACTGCGTTGTCGGGCCTATCTGCGTCGGATCAAACGTACCACCAGTTTCATAACTAATGGCCGTGGCAAGATCCAAAGGGTCTATACCCAAGGCCCTTGCCGATGAAATGATGCCCTCACGCAGCGCATTCATCAGAACAGCGACCCTACGCTATTCATTAGATTGCCTGGCACCTGAATACCGTTGGAAGCGGTCAACATGTTGCCGCCGTTGTTCATGTAGCCGAAAGCCCCGATAGCGTTGTTAATACCGCTGTTAATGGCGTTGGCTTGGCCGATGTAGCCCGCCGCCTGTGCGTTGCCCATATTGGCATAAGCCGTTCCGGCACCGGCACCGTAGTTTGCCCCTGCGGTTGCCATATTGCCCGCTGCGGCCTGTCCCTGTGATGCTTGTCCGGTAAGGCGGTTCAGATAGTTGTTGTATTCCTGATTAGCCAGACCCGTTCCGAATTCCTGTTGAGCTTTTAGGGTAGCCCCAGAGAACACGTTCCCGCGCGCCGCTGCGCTGTTATCAATCGCCGCTTGGCCTTGATCCAAGGCGAATTGATAGCCGGGCGTTGCCTGGAACCCCCGGTAAGGAGTACCGCCACTGTTTTGGGAAACCCAATATTCAGCGTCCCCCCTGCTGTCGAAAGTATGCCCGCCAACGGTGTACTGCGTTGCGTATTGCTGAGGCCGTGACCCTGCACCACGGAGCAAGTTGCCGTCTTCGTCGCGGTTCCAGTTTCCGAAAATGAGGTCTTGAAGACTGTGCCCCGTCGCATTTCCTGCCTGACCCGGCACGCGTCCGCCAGTTGGGGTTCGGACTTCTTTAATCTCGTAGTCAGTCGCCCCCATAATTGGGACTTCACCACCCAGCAATTCATAACGTAGCGCATTTGAATAGTCCGTCCCCAGATTCAGAAACGGCTCGAAGCGATCAACTGTTTCGTTGTAGATGTCCCGCTGAAGGTCGACCTGAAGTTCTGCCGCTTCTGTCTGTGCGTCTGCTGCGTCACCTGCAGCATTTGAACTGAGAATACCGCCAGCGATGCCGCTAATTGCTGCGCCTATACCCATGGTGTCCACTCCTGCGTGACGACGCCGTTTTGCATCGTTCCAATTTCTTTAAACCCGAGCCGCCGTGCATAGCTCAGGGCCTGCCTGTTGTCCTGGTCTGTCCATCCGATGATGAGATTTGGCTTATTCGCCTGCCAAAAGGCACTCAGAACCGCGCGGCCTGCGGGGACCGTTTCCCCCCAAGCTTCGGGTTTGACCGCGTAATGAGCCATCCAAACACCGGGCCAGAATGAGGGGTGAAACACACCGCACACACCTCCATTCGCCCAATATTGAACCGGGTCACCCGGCAAGTTGTCAGGGTCGATATCCAGTTGCTGTGAAGGGTGTAGGAAGTATTCCCGCGCCTCGTCTCTGGTGATCTTCACGACTCAAGCGCCTCAATCCTTGCCTCTAGGGCCTCGATATACCGCGACATTTCTGCAATCAGCTTCAGAAGCTCAAAGGTCGGCATTCCCTCCGGCGTTGAAACCTGCGTTGTGCTGTTTAGCCGTGGCGCGCTCATGCCAACCTCAAGTTTTGATCAGAGAAAAGTGGCAGTTCATAACCGTGCGTTATGTCGATCCGCGCCGTTAGCTGCCGAAACTGCCCCAGAGACCGGAACACGACGAGATTTTGATAGTCCCCCAGATCCCCCATGGACGCGCGGCGCTCGTCGCTCCACGTGTGGCCCCGATCCTTCGAAAACCGAACCATCAACTCTACAGAGCTATCCGTGGGAACCCGCCCGTAGTCCGCCATGAACTCAAGCGCAGGCACCCTGAAGCGCGCACCACCCCGCCTTAACGTCCGGGAAACCGCGCGGCGATACAGTGTCCCGCCCTTATCCTGTGGCGTGTTGGAGAGGCGCGAGATTGCGCCAAGTTCAGATGCAACCAGCCATTCACCGGCGGTCGTTTGTGCGGCCTCTACGGCGTCCCATGGGCCGTGATCCACACCCTCGGAACGCTCGTGCCATTCCGTCGTGGAAAAGTCGAAAACCCAGGCTGGACGCCCCGAGAACCGAAGCACACAGAACTTGTGCCCCTCATGCTCATAGTAGAAGCAGTGCGTCGGGTTCTTTTCTCGAATATCCCTTGTGACAGGCTGGGTGCTGATGGGCTTCATGCCCTGCCCGGTTGTCAGGTAGGCAATGCCGTCGTTACCGACGAAAAACAGACCGCCGCGAAACTTTGTCAGCAGGTTGAACGACTTCAATCCCGTTGTAAGAACGCCACCTGAAACCCGTTGAAACGCCTGCGACGAGTCCGACGCGCCGGTTTCATACCAAATCTCAATAGAGCGCTCTTTGAACACCCAATAGTTGCCATTCAGAGCAACGCCCCGGATGTTGTTGTCTTCCCCCGCCTCTGTTGTGGCGAAGTTCAGCCCGTTCAGGGTGGTCGGGTCTGCGATATCCGACCACTGGATACGACGCCCACCCAATTCCGTCAGAAGCGTTCGCTGCCCGATGGTTTCAACAGATCCATAGTTGCTAAACGCCCCGTCTGCTGGCTCTGCCATCGCCGTTCCATTCCAAGTGTAGTAGTTGCCCCCAGCTACAGCGGTGACGTACCCGACGTTTCCGGCGATGGCAGTATTTACATCGTCGGCAATGGTCCCAAGGGCGCTTGGTACGCCATCATCGCTCAGAACGGACAGATTCCCGCCGGATGCAATGTAAACATCGTTATCAACCCACCGCATTGCGCGCTGAAACTCATTCGGCGGGCTGTAAACGCTGACCTGACCCGGCACCGGGCGCAGGATATAGCGTGTTAAATCACCTTCCGTGACGGGTTCGCGGTATAGGTTCAGCAGGCGTGATGTTCCGGCCCCCGGAGCGGTTTCGCTCTTGGCGGATTGGCCTACAAACTCAACCAAGGCCATGTGTTATCGACCCTGATAGCTCAGAGTGCCATCGCGGGCTTTCTTGGACGGGACTTCATAAATCGACCGATCAAACGAAACTGTGTCGATTGTGAGATAAGCCACCTGAATAGCCCGAAAGAAATCATCTGCGTCAAAGCTAACGGGGAATTCGTAGTTCGGAGCAAGCCGGGACGCGAGAATATGCACCGTGCCCTCCTTGAACTCATCACCCAAAGGGAACGTGCCATTCAACGTCAGGTCGGAGTGACTGATATCAACAGAACGCAGTTTCCACTCATGCAGAAGCGAGTTCAGTGTTTCCAGCCCTTCGTCGGCCTCATCGGCGGTCATGGACGCATCGTATGCGACAATCCCACCCTTTCGGTAGGCGCGGCGAATAATGTCTCGCATCGTTGCCATGACGTACCCCACAAAAAGAAAAACCGGGGCCACTACAGCCCCGGTGATTGATTAGTTGGTCAGGCGCATGCCCAAACGCTGATCCAGACACTTCACGCCGAACAGCATGTCAAAACGCATGTTGTGCTGGAGCGTGTTGCCATCGACCCACTCGGTGCACGAAATCGTGACCTTGTTGCCGCTCTTGGTGGAGGTTTTCACACCGGCTGCGCTCGCAATTTTCAGCGGGCGAGTGACCAGGGCGAAAGCCTTCGGATGCAACAGCAGCGACTGCTTGTTGACCGAGCCATTAGTGCCGGTTTTCACGGTGATTGCCGCATTGTCCGCTGGGGCTGCCGTGACGGTCTGGTACGCGCCAGACGTGATCATCGGCGGCGATACGGTCAGAGCCGCAGGACCGGTGGATGCGCCGGAATCAGCGTCAGCCATTACAACAAACGTCTGCAAGCGGCCCGTATCCTCTTTCGAGATGGGGTTCACTGCATTCACGCCCGCGATGGTGAACACGTCGCCAGCTTTCAGAATGCCGGTGGTGGAGTTCGTCCAGCCATCGGTGTTCAGGGTCTGGGTCCAGGTGTCCTTGGCCGCAACATAGGTCACAATCTGGCTGCCACCGTTGACCAGCGGGGTGCCGGTTGCAACGCCCGAGGTGTGGGTTGGCGCGTGGACGCTTTCATAGTTGTTGAAGCCGCCATAACGGCCAATCGTGGCTTCTTCAAAGGCAGTTTTTGCCTTGCCTTGGACGTAAACGCCCTTGAGGCCGTCCGCCAGTTCCACCGATGCATCCGTGCCGTGCACCGCAAAGCGATCCGACTGAGGGATAGCGGCATCGGTCATGATAGCGCCAGCCTTGGCCAGTTCTTTGAAGGTGGACGGAACAGTGCCGGGAGTGCCCGAGAAGTAGTAAAGCTGCGAATACAGGCTCGCCAACTCGGTCTCGATGCGGTCACGCATCTTGATGACAACCGGCTTGATAACGTCCTCTTGGACGCGATCAAAGGACAGTGTTGCATCCAGCGCGCCAATGTCGACCTTAATCGACACGGTTTTGTTCATCTGCAAGGTTGTCTTACCCTGCACAATGTCCTCGCTGTATGCGGACACGTCCAGATTGTCATCCTGGCCCTGGTAGGCAGTCGGGCGACGGATGCTGATAGTATCCCCGACCATCGCGTATTCTTTCGAATAGTCGGTGTGGACTTTGTTGCCGAGAACGAGTTCGTTCTCCAACAACATAAGACCCTCTTGTGCGAACACAGAGGGCGTCAGAAAGGAGTTAGCCATCTTCTATGGTTCCTCAGAAAGAGCCGCCAGCCTCGCGCCACGCGCGATATTCCGCAGCCGTCATCCCTGACGGGTCTTTTGCACCTGTTGCCTTTGGGGAAACGGGTGAAATCGGATCTGGGGCTTGGGTTTGGGTTCTGGGGCGCGGCGTCTGAACCGAAACAAGCTGTTCCAGCATCTGCATTGCCCCGATCATTTGGGCCTTCGGCATCTGCGCGATTTGCAGCGCCTGAGCCTTGTTCATCCCCAAGTGATAGGCCATGTCTGCGCCCGAATCCGAAAGGGCGAGGACTTGCGCCATATCTGGCGTAATTGCGACGTCCGGGGCCGCTGCGACCTGCTCAAAATCGGCGTAGCGCTCTTTTGCCTCCTCAACCTGGGACGCCCAATTCTCTCGGGCCTCTGCCATCTGTTGCTGATGAAGTGCGTCTTGCCGTTCCTTACGGGCGGTAGCCTCTTGCTCCAACCGGGCCAGTTCACGCTTATCCATGCGCTGTTCAGCGCGGTAAGCGGAAAGCTCAGCCAGATACTCGTCGTGATCGTCGAAATCGTCGATTTTTGGGGGTGGTGTAGTTTCAACACCCTTCAGGCGGTCGATTTGGGCTTGCAGATCGGCGTTCTCCGCCTGCGCCTGCGCGACCTCATCTTTTAGACGGTGCATTTCTGCCTTGCGGCGTTCCCGTCTCGCCTTGGATGCGCTTACTTTATCCTCCGCTTCGGGCTGTCCACCCTCGGTTTCGGCGGGCTGGTTTTCCACCTGCCCTTCTGTGCTTTCCGCCGCTTCCGGCGCTGTGACCTGCTCGGCCTCAGTTTGCACGACTTCAGGGGCCGCCTCTACGGCAGCCTGCACCTCGTCGGTCATTTTGGATTTTCCTTAGAAAGTGGGGGCCTGCCCCTGTTGATGTTGCCCAATGAGGGCGCGGGATAGCTCCTGCTGAACAAGCGCGGAAACCATTTCGCCTAGCTGGCCGTTCTTAGCGGCCAATTCCAACTGTTCGTTCATAACTTCGTATTGTGCCTTGTCGGCGTCCGCCTCGGCCTCTATCGCCTGAGCGTTTTCCTTGCGCATATTGATTTGAGCCATGATGCGAGCGAGTTCTTCGGCCTGAGCCTGCGCCCGCGCCGTCACCTGAGCCTGTTCTTGCTCCTCTGGCGTCATGTCCTCGGGGTCACGCAACTGCGACGGCAGGGTCTTTTTGAGACGCTCTGCAAACTGGTCTGCATCCGGCCAATCCTGCGCCTTGGCAATCAAATCCGCCGTTGCAACGGCGGCTTGCGGGAACACGCGGATGAATTCAAGCATTCCCTCAGCGGTTTCCTGACGGCGCGTCGAGTAGTTCGGGCCAACCGATACGCGGACGTCATACTTGCCAACCGTCAGGTCATTGACCGGCAGCGCGATAATCCGGCCATTATCCGAAACAAGCTGCTGCCCGTTGATCGGGACCATCTTTTCCTGATCGTCTTTGCCGAGGATCTGAACCGAGCGGGCCGTGTCGTAAACCTTCGGGATCATATCCACGATTATACGTCCGCAATACGCAATCGCCTTGGCCATGTTGTCGGAATAGATCGATGTGGAAACGTCGCTTTCCATCTGGCGCTGGCGAATGGCCACGCCTGACTTTTCGTTCGATTGGTTGCCAAGCGCGCTGTCATAAATGCCGGTTGTGGCCTTCATGTCCTCGGCGGCGTTCAGAGCCTGCTCGAACATCGCTTGTGACGAGATAGGCGGCGTAGCGCGCTGTGGTGCACCTGGGGCCTTCTCGTCCACATTATAGACCAGATACGGGCGGTTTTTCTGGTTTGCCTCGTTCCAGAACGTCTCCAAGCCCGCAATATGTTTTGGTGTCACCATGTAAGGCGCTTTGGGCTGCAACGCGACAAATTCGGTCTGCGCCGAACGCCAGTAGTTATACATCTGCTGCGCGTCTTTGGCGTACCGGATAACGCTTGACCGATATACACGATCCCCGACCTGCCATTCCTCGCCTGTGACGGCAATCACCGGAATGTGCATGGAGGGCTGTTCTTTCGGCCCCTCAAGCACGTCTGCGCCACTGATTTTGGCCCACATGACCTTATGTGTTTTAACGATACGCTCACGTACAATATCCATACCGTGAACGGGCTTATCCGTGATTTCCCCGCTGCGCAGAAGGGCCAGCTTCTTGGTTACAGGCTCTTTCCAGTAGTATTCGGCAACAATGACCTTGTTGTTTTCCTGCCAGTTCTCAAGCCCGTCTGTTGTCCCGTCATGGTCGAAGTCAACCGCCTTTTTGCCGGGGAACGCCGCCTCGAATGCCTCTTTCTTCATCGACTCGGTGATGAAAATGTAATTGCCATCCTCGCGGGTCGGCAGTTCCGCCGCCGGATCACAGTAGACCGAGAAAGCGTTGCGAATGCGCTTGATCTTGATTTCCTGCTCGAATGACTTGTCATCCACCCAATCGTTCAGGACGCGGAACCATCCAATCGAACTTGCCGCCGCGCTTTCCGCTGTCTGCTCGTACACAGAGCTTGCATCACTGGCATACTCAATCTTGCGGATTAGGCCCTCAATGATATCGGCGGTTTCAGGGTCCGCCCCATCGTCAGCCGGAATGATGTTGATTGCCGGGTTCATGCGGCGGATATCGCCTGTCACCTGCCGCACAAACTGAGGAAGCCTGTTCATTGTCAGGCAGGGCTTCAGGTCTTTCTCTCTATCTTCCCTGATATCCTGCGGCCACTGGTTGCCCACAAGCTTCTCAAGGTCGTCCATGTCCTCTTGGCGGTTTTCGAGGTCCGCATCTACAGCCTCGCTCATCCGTTCGCGCGCAAGCTTTAGGATATCGTCTTTGTTCATGATGCCAAAAATCCTTGCCCGCCGCTGGTGGCGTAGTACCGCGATACGTCCGGCACAGTCTCAACCATGTCAGGGAACAACTCGGTGCAGGCCCAAACCAGCGCGTCCGCACGGTCTGGGCTGCCGCTGCCCTGGTATCCCTCGTTAGTGAACTGTGTCAGTTGGTTCTCAAGTTCGGGGAACTGCCCGACATGCCGCACCCGGCCCTGCTCATAAAGTGCCGCAACCGGTTCGGCCCTGACGTGCTTGCCCTTCGTGGCCCTGACCTCGATCACGTTTACATTCGGCGCGACGGTCTTGATTGTGTGGGCAATCATGTCACCGCCGTTGTTTACCTCAACAACAATACCGTCCGCGTTGTGCTGGTGATACTTTGCCACCACGGCGCGCGCCCAATCAGCAGGGCTGCCACTCAGCGAGGCGTCCTCGACCACGTAAGCCTCTTGCCCCTTGTCCTCGCCCATACCAACAACGATCAACCCATGCTCATCTGAATCGTCCGTGTTGGTTACGGCCACATCCAACGCAACCACTGTGCGGCCAAGCGTCGGCACACGATCCACCCGGTAAGCGTCAATTGCCGTCTGCGTCCAGAGCGCGCCGGGAAGGTCGGATAAAAGCTCAGCGTTCAACTCCTGCCGCCCAAGCCGCGTTCCTGCGTAGCGCTTCTGGATGCGGGACAGGAACCCCGAAGCGAGGTTTGACCTGTTGTCCATGGTGCTGCCGCGAGTGATGTGCACCTTGCCTTCTTTTCCCGCCAGGATCGATTTAACCAACTCAATCGCGCGGGGCGTTGTGGTTACGACTTGCCGGGGGTGACGGCCGAGGCGAAGGCCAAATTGCGCTTGATCCCAGGTTTCACGGGCATAGCGCCACTTAGCCAACTCGTCATGCCAAATGAAGTCATGTTGCGGGCCGCGAAGCTGGTCCGGCTCAACCGCGTTGTATGTGAACGCCTTTGCCCCGTTATGGAACTCAACACACCTATTGGATTTCGTGTATATTGGCCTCTTGTCTGGCGGGAATATCCGCAACAGTTCAGAAACCATGACGTCGCGCGCGTCTGCCGCTGTCTCCGCTATGAGCGCGATCCGCTCAGACCTATTGCCCTCTACTTCTTCTCTTACCGCCTCCGCGCCCGTCCGCGTCTTTCCGAATCCCCGGCCAGCCAGGACAAGCCAGATATCCCAATCGCCATCAGGCATGATTTGCTCTGGTCGCGCCAGAAAGCCGCGCCAATCGTATAGAAGGGCCTCGGCCTCTTTATCGGTGAGTGCAGCCAGCGCCTGCGCCCTCTCATCAGGCGTCAGGCTCGCCAGACGTTCCGCTACGCTCTGCAATGTCACTCAGGAATGCAGCAAGCTTTGCCGCGCCCTGTCCTACTTCTTCGGTTTGGATTGGCCCATTGTTCGGACCCGTGAGAATGTGATTGCGCTTTGTTGGGGCCTCCAACCCAAAGAGCTTTACTTTACCGGAGACCGCGCCAACTGCTGCTGATGGGTTTTTCTCATCTACAGCCAGCTTTCTTGCCTCCTCGTATTCATTAAATGCCTGGGAAACCGTGTACTGTGAGAGCCGTGCGGCTTCCTCCTGAAGTTCCTTAAGCCTTATGGCTACCTTAGGGTTATCAAGAAGCTGGCAGGCTTCGACATAAATCCAGTTATCCCGTGCGTTTTCAGCGGTGTCATACGCCCGCCGATAAGCCTCGGCTGCGTTTCCAGTTTCGAAGTAGCCCCGCGCAAACGCCTCTTGCTTCGGGGTAAGCCTATCGCCGCTCATGGGGCAACCTCGCTTCGTAATTGATTATGCGTCTACTACAGCGACCTTGAAGCCATTTGACGCAGGGCCGTAACTCTTGGCGCTACCAGCAGGGACCAGATCCGTAACATCGGACGTCGCATCGGGGGAAAGGCCGATGGAGACATGAACATCGCTCAGCGCTGTTACTGTGATGACCTCGCCAACCTCGGCTGTTGTTGTGGTTGCCTGATTGGTAGCGCTGGATGTGATGGATTCAGCCGCGCGGGGGCGACAGCCAAATACAGGTGCGCCGCCACCCATGGCGCTACCAAATGTGATGTGGATTTTCGCCATTACTCTAACCTCTGTATCTCTCCACTGCCCGATCCAGCCATTCCCCGGCCTGAATCGCAGCGCTGATATTGTCATCGAATTGCTTACCTCGGAACGACTTGCCGTCGCCTGCGTTCTGTACCGCGTACCATGTCACACGGTTATCTAGGTCATTCGTTACCGCTTCGCAAAATGCTGCGATTACGTATTCCTCGTTAGTGGGGGTCATCCGATGAGAAATTCTATCGTCTTCAGGATGAGAGCAAAGAATCCAATAACGGCCATAATATCCATGAACCTCAATGAACCTTCCCCTCTGTATCCCGCTGGATGAACTGCGCCAGGATCTCTGCCACTTCCTCGTCATCCATGTTGGTCAGCAGCGATGCGCCGTCCTCATCCTCTTTGTACTGAAAGAACAGGAACTCATCGTCTTCTGGGTCCATGAAAAAGTTACCCGTTTTTCTGACAGAGTTGGTTGCCCCGAATGTTTCCGCTGTCAGGGCGGGCAGCGTACTGCTGTTAGAAAGGGTTCAATTCATACCCCAAAGTCCTGTCCGTATGCAGCGGATGAACGGGCCAAAGTACCTTCGGCTCAACGTCACCCTGCGCAACCGGCCTGTCCATGTCTTGCTTAGCTAATGCATTCCCCACCACAAAGGCACGATCTGCGTTATCAAACTCCCCGACAACAATGCTACCGCCGGAGTCACCACCCTCGTCCGTCACGCTTTCAAATCGCGTCAAAACGTACCGCGTCACCGGGCGCACCCGGTATTCAATTAGATGTTCCATGGTTTTCTCCACCCCCTCAGGGGCGTTAATGACTGTTAACGCTCAGTCTGGCGAATTGGCGTGCTGCCAAATGCGATTGCGATTTGTGATTGCAAAAGGAAACCGACCCGTACCGAAGCAGAGGGGCCGGTCATATCACGGCGGTCACACATGCATTCCATTATGCCAGCCGCCCAGGTTCTACCTACGCTGGCTACCGTGTATTTCTGCTATGAGGTGGAGTATTTTCTATGTTTGAGCGCGGGCCGGGCTTGATACCGGCTCCCACAATTCCCTATCTCGGTTAGACCACCAAACCAGTCCACTCAGGCGCTACCTGAGCTTTTTGACTTAGCTACCTTCAAGGTCTGCCATGTTTCCCCTCGGCTTCATTCGCGACTTCCACGTCAGGGGTAGGGCTAAACGCCGACTAATTCGCGTGTCCTTCCACGCCGCCGCGCTCAGGAGTGCGTTCCTTACTCGGTACCGGCCCTAGAAGCCATATTGGACCTTTCGCGACGAACGCACGCCAAAGAGCGGTTATGTTGAACGCGGGCCGGGCGGCACTCCGGCTATCTACCGTTTGGTAGCGGCTGGTCTCGTCCGCTCTGGACATTCGCCAGTTCCGATTTCCACGCCGCCGCGCTCAGGTTGGGTGCCGGTCGCATCAGTATTCCGCGTTTTGACATAACCAGCGATCAACCCGGTTAGCCAGCACACCACCAAAGAGCGGTTAAATTTGGACGCGACGGCAGGACTTGCACCCACGGCCTTGATCTTTCCGCGATCAAACGGAAGGCCCGTCTATTTCCGCGCCGCGCTCAGGATTGCCGCCCGACCGGGTAATTCCCAATCCGCATAAGCGACAAGCCAAAGGGCGGTTATGTTGAGGGCCTTGCACCCTCCCAGCCGTAGCATTGTTTGCGACCTATGACGCGGCTCCGGTCGGAATCAAAACGGCCCACCTGCATTTAGGCGAGCCATGGAATGAATTATTCGCATCTGATCGTTTGTGCGCATACTTCATCTGATTATGCCACATAACATACCATATTTAGTCGCATAGTCAATACTTCCTGATAATTTCCCACATATCTTGCATCGCCTCTTTCTTTGCAGAATGAATGCGTTGCTTGGTCATGCCTGTTACAGCCCGAACCTTCCGGTCTGGCATTCCGCAGGCTTTGAGATAGACCGCCTTTTTCATCTTGGACCGCTCACCGAACCGGATCAGGCAAAAGCGGTGCCACACTTCCAGGATAATCTCTGACCGCGTGACCTGCTCCGCTGATGGACGTGGGGCGCGCGCTTCTATCTCGGGCAGTTCCTCAACCTCACCCCGTAGATAGGCAGAGATACGTTGCCATTGCGTCACGTCGTCTGGTGCTTCCGGTAGAGCCGACTTCATGGGCAGTCCGGTGCGCGGTGGCCCACTATAAGCAATCTTTGAAACCTCCGCAGCCTCACAGAGCAGAGCCCACATAACGTGGGTTTCATCCATCACCACATCAGAACGGACCTGATCTTTGGCTAGATCCACACCTTCCCCGATGGTGCGCCGCCAGTCGTGGTTTCGCAGGCGACCGTCAATTTGTACTGCTACGTTCATCCCCATCACCCCTGCCCTCCAAATACCGCTGCTCTGATTTCTTCTTCTGTTGGTGGTCTGCCCGTCAGTCTCTCAACCTCGTGTGTCAGAAAACCTATGGTCTTTTTCAGCTTAGACCGCTCTACCCACAGCCGTTTTATGGTCTCGGCCTGGGTGTCGTTCATTGCCTGTAGTTGTTCGCGGGTCACTTCTGCGTCTCCGATAGCCTGTAGCGCAGACGCTGGATGGTGGCGCGCTGGCGAGCGTTGCGCTGAAGCGCTTCAATCAGTCGCTCCACGAGTTTCGTTCTGTCGAGGTGGTCATAGGCTGTGCGGTTGGTCATGACGACACCAACCGGTAGACGCGGACACCCTTCACTATTTCCTTCTCCACCATTCCCAGCTTGGCCCACCCGTTGAGGTTAGCTCGCACGACGGCGCTTTTTTGGCCGAGCATTGTCATCAGGTCACCAACGGTCAGCTCACCATGTTTGGCGAAAAGCACCGCATACCGATGCCAGACAGACCGAGCGCCGACACGAAACGGCTCCTTGCCGGACGTTTCCGTCTTGCGGAGATCCAGCCATTTCTGAGCCAGCTCGTCCTGATCATGGCTGTATGTGCGCGCCACCTGTGGCACCGTAACGTGGTTTGTGCGGCCCATGTGTTCGTTGTGAAAGTTGAACGGGGTTTGTGAGTGGAGCGTCAATGATCAAATCCCTTGCTCTGCGCGGCGCTGCTTTGCCCGCTGAATGCCCCACGCAACCGTGGTGTGGTCGCGTTTGAAAATCCGTCCTATCTGGGGCAGTGAAAGGCTGGTCCGGTTTCTGATTTCCAACATGCACTCCTGCCGAACCCGTACCGTTGAGCGGGTCCTATCCGTGCTGAGAACGGTTTCCACGGGGCAATCATTCTCGGCGCAGATCAGGGAAATGATCCGCTTGGGAACGGCCACGAAACCCTTGCGGTGGACGTGCGCCATTGCCGCAAAGTCTGTCTTCATCTGCTCGGCTGTGATGGGCTCGATCATTGGGCAGCTCCAAACCGGCGTGGCTTGAAACCAGCCTCTTTCAAAATTGCCTCGGCCTGCTCTTTCGTGACACGGGGCTTTGGTTCCTCGTAACGCTCAATCATCGGCATACTCGACACCGTAAGCGCCCGCGCCTTCATGATTTCCGCCTTCACGTGCCCTTCATTCGGCATCTTGTTTGGATTGCTGAGAACGGCGGCACGACACGCGGCCTTCACCTCATCAAGCGGATAGTCTTGCAACGCGTCCATCCAATCCGTCAGGGTTCGGTCATGGGACATCGACCCCCTGTCTCGGTCCCATCCGAAGCGATCAAACTTCTTCGCCAGAACCTCAAGCTCAACGGCCACCATTGCCCTGTGCTTCACCAAGTCCTGCGAGGCGAGCGATTTGCTCAAGGGCAGGGTCAGGCCGGTTTTCGGATCTTTGGGCAGGTCTCGGATTGTTAGGTCGGTTGTCATAGTTGCCCTCCATCAGTTTGGTGAAGTTTTGCGATTTGATCAGCCAGTCGAAGCCAAACCCCGTCCAAGCCTTCGCCGTTCTCGCGCACAGGAAGTCTGAGGACTTGGCTCTATCGACCGCCGCCCGCCAACCATCGACGCCGCCGCATTCAGCCAGCCGCGCGTGGATTTGCTTAGAACGTGTTGGGGTGATTTTCTGAACCTGCGGCCAACCCGAGTTAGCCGCCGCCTCGTTGTAAATCGAAACAGCCTCAGACAGGCCATTTGCGGGTGAAACTGACAAGGATACGTTAGTATCCTTATTACTTAACTCTGGTTCTGGTTCTAACTGGCATGGCTCGGGCATATGCTTGGGCGATGCGTTCGCATGATCACCCTCATTGTTTTTATTGGTTTTTTTATCCCAACGTGATTGCGCTGCTGCCTTTGCTTTTGCGCTCTTTTCTGTCGTGTTTTTGATTTCTTTGTCGACTCTTTCGTTAAAAAGACCGTCTTTTACCTCGGTGATCTTGCCCTCGGAAATCAGGTATTCGAGCGACTTCAGGAAGGATGCTTTTGACTTACATCCACACAGCCTAGACAGCCGATTGTCGTCCCGCTCGATGGGTCCGGCCATTTCATACATCTTGGCAATCAGGGTGATGTAGACGCCTGTTTCTGCGTCGGACATTCCCCGCGTCCCGGACAGCCAATCAGAGGGGTAGAAGGCGATGTGCAGTATACTCACTCCACGACCCCCCACAACTCGACCAGAACAGCCCCACCCTTAACCTTCTCTCCCCGTTCCAGGCTTAGGCTCCATTCGCTGTCATCCTGCCCCACAGCAACCGCGATGCCGTCCAGCCCGTACTTGATGGCGGAAAGCATGTTGTCTAAGTCACGGCGTCCCGCTGTGGGCGGGTGGAACGTGATTGCGAGGTGTTCAGCGGGTTTTGCCTTCGCTTCTTTAGCGGCATAGAATCCGGCCTCTTTGAACGCTCGCCGGATTGCAGTTGACTTTCGCCTGTCAACGCGGCGGTTAGGCCATAGCGCTTTGTCAGGCCATGGCAGCGTTATGGTTGTGCGATTGGTCATACGTCAAAGCCCTCCTGAACAGGTGCAGAAGGTGCAGGGACGAATAGGTCAGGCTGTCGATAGGCTTCCTCGACCCGCTTACAGGCGATGTCGAAATAATCCGAGTCCAGTTCGATACCGATACCTTTTCGGCCCAGCTTGGCGCAGGCTACTAGGGTTGTTCCGCTGCCCATGAATGGGTCAAGGATGGTATCACCGGCGCTAGTGAAGTCCTGTAGGAGTTCCACAAACAGACGCCAAGGCTTTTCGGTCGGGTGTCCCCCATGCCTGTCAGGCGCATTAACATTGTGCCGATACACACCGCGCTTGCCGCCTGCATTCCACTTTGCGTGGCCTTTCCCACACCAAGCGGTAACAAAGCATTCTGCGCCTTGCGCTGGCCCCTGACCGTTGAGCTGCGGCGTGCTGTCTGGCTTGACCCAAATACAAGCCCGCTTGTACTTCATCGGGCTTGCATTGATGACGTCTGCCCACTTAGCTACACCCTCGACCGTGCAGAAAGCGGCAAACCATCCCTGAGAAATTTCTGCACAGGCGGCAACAACATCGTTTCGGATTAGGTCAATCGCATCGAAATTCAGCCCCTTGAGATCGGGACCGCTGTCTACGCGGACCCGTCCGCGTAGCGAGTTCTTCGCAGCATGTAGGCTGGCTTCATATGGCGGATCAGAGAATACGTGATCGACATCTGGCAACTCCTGCATCACCTCAAGGCAATCCCCGAGGATCAACCGGCAATCACCTATGCGTTCTTCGCGGATGATCCCCATTCACACGCCCTCCGCAGAGAAAGCCCACGGTCTTTGGCCACCCTGACCGTGGAAAGGGGTGGCGGCAGTTGAGCGGTAAAAGGAGCAAAACCCGCTGTTCTGCTGGCCTGTGAGTGGTGGTGTGGCGAGTTCTGGCCCGATCATTCGCCTTCCCCTTTTGCGGGGATAGGTGACTTGCCTGCGCTCGCCTCAAGTACAGGTTTTTTGGCTTTTTTTTGCACCTTGCTCTTGTTTTTCTCACATTCGCTGCCAATATTTTTATCACTTGGACAGACCGGGATGTAAGAAAACAATGTAGTGACGTCAGCAATACCAAACTCGCTACATATCCGCTTGAGACTTGTGCGCTTCTCTTTGCACATGATCTCAACCCCGGCACGCCATCTGCAGGACATGACCCCTGTTGTCCGAGCGTTCCGAACTGATGAATATGTAACTCCAAGGCGCTGCTGTATCTCTTCGGCGCCGCAGATATCGGTGATTTTATGAATTGCGAGCTTACGCGTACATCTGTCCATAAAACCGACATTGCCAAATTATATGGCAATCGTCAAGCCAATAGAATGAACTTGAGCCAAAATTTAAAGCAGAAGAAAATCGCGGCTATGGATAAGAGCAAGCCGCGACCGTATTTAGATATTGCTGAGCGTCTCAAATGGCACCGTGAAAAGGTGGTCAATATGACGCAGTCAGATTATGCCGACGCAATCGGCGCAAAACGCAGTGCATTGTCTCTCTGGGAGGCTGGAACTCAGCGGCTTTCGCTTGATGGCGCACTGTCGATTCGGAAGAAGTACGACTTGTCGCTGGACTTCCTATATGAAGGTATTGACGCCGCGTTGCCAATGACCCTTCGCAACGCTTGGCGCGAAAGACCCTGAGTTAAATCGTTAAGGAAGTCGATTGTAAACCCGGTGCTTCTAGCGCCTTCAATTAGTATTTCTTCCCGTTCCATTCACACCCCTAGATTGAACATATTTTAGTTAATGTCTCACAGTAAGACCGCCCGTTTTATAGGCGTCAAGCAAAAAGGGGGGCAAGTTGCCCCCCCTCTAAGTTAGTGCGGGTAAGCGATTTTTTGCTATTCTTGACTCAGCTTTAACCTCTATTCTTGCACTCTCATCGAATGCGACATTTGCAAGAAAAGGGAAGTTGTACCCCTCATATGATGGGAGTTGCCGGAGGTCTGTTAGCACGTCCCTGGACAGCCCCTTCTGGACCCCACGCGCCACAGCCATAATGTCCCGCCATATCCTTATATGAAGGGACTTTCCATGCTCTGTGTAGGAGTAGAGGCCACTTGAACTTTTTTGAACAAAGCCGGTTTGCATCATAACAGCCAGCTTACGCCTGACTGTCTTTCTAGGGATGCGGGATACCCGACTAATTCCATGGATAGTTGCGCCTAAACCCGGCTCATAGCCAAGTAAAACTTGACCTATCCTTCGATAATGTGAGTCCCAGCGCAGATACTGGAACAGGATCATTGTTCGAAACTGCATCCGAAGGATAGCAACTTCACTATCGGTCAGAGGTTCCGTTGTCATTTGGTATTCACCTTATGTTTCAGAGCGTTGTGGGGATTTGCGTCCCTCGTTTCCTTTCAAAAGAATGTCGTTATTAGCTTGTGCAAAATGGGGCTTTTGACTGCTGAGTCAATATTCGACTCCGCCGTTATTTTCATAGCCGATTTGCATGGATTGCATATTTGCAAGGATAGATTGCTAAACGCTATTACCAATTTTTTTGGCAATTCACTATTGCAATGCTAAATAATATGGCATAGTATCTTCCTAAGCCAAGGGAGAACGACGATGCAAGAACTTGTTACACCGATCATGGCCGGGGACGTTTCACACCTCGCGCGCCTACTCCTGACATTCCAACCGCACAACCGTTCTGACGCAGCAGTGAACGTCATTGATCGCGCCATCGTCGCAAACGCGCACCGAAAAGCAACGAACCAACTGCATCCCGATTACGGCAACGGTTCGATCATGATGGCGGCTCGTAACTTTGGCCGGGAACTGCCCGCAGAGCCCCGTTACGACGACGCCGAATATGTCGCCGCAACCATTGTAGCGCTCAGCACAATTCACAGCCTGCTGACCGTCTCAGAGGACGTGCCGCAGGTCATGGCAGCGGAGTGACTGACATGGAACGTGAGCAAGCCAAAAAACACATCAACGATCTCTATGGCCTCTACGGTGACGTAGCTATCGATTGCCTTTGGACCATGCTGGAAGAGCTTCAGCTTGACGCTTTCTCTGACGAAGCGCTTGCGAGACTAGCCGAAATTCAAATCAGTGCCGACAAAATGAATGCGGAGGTCTCGTCATGACCTCCCCCGTATCCCCCAACCGCAAGTGGGCCATGAAGGTCATCGGCTTGGACGCGATTTACCGGATTGAGCAGTACGAGTTTCAGGCCCCCGGCTACGGGTCGGATGATGAATACGACACACGCAAGGAAGCACTCTAATGACAAAAATCACTGCATATAAAGGCTTCAACTCCGACTGGACCTGCCGCGACTTTCAATTCGAAGTTGGTAAGACCTACGAGCATGACGGTGATGTGAAGATTTGCGGTAGCGGCTTCCACGCCTGTGAAAACCCCATTGACGTGTGGGGGTATTATGGGCCGTTCGACGTCAAGTATGCCCTTGTTTCGCTTGAGGGCGAGACCGACAAAAAACGCGATGGCGACAGCAAAATTGCAGCCGGGAAAATCACCATTGAGGCGGAATTGAGTGCTGGTGAATTCGTCCGTAAGTGCGTTGATTGGTTGATTTCAGCGACAAAGGGTAAGAACGAAGATAGCGGCTACTACGCACGGATCGGGTCCAGCGGCTACTCCGCACGGATCGGGTCCAGCGGAGACTACGCACAGATCGGGTCCAGCGGCGACTCCGCACGGATCGGGTCCAGCGGCTACTACGCACAGATCGGGTCCAGCGGCGACCACGCACAGATCGGGTCCAGCGGCAACTCCGCACAGATCGGGTCCAGCGGCAACTCCGCACGGATCGGGTCCAGCGGCGACTCCGCACGGATCGGGTCCAGCGGCAACTCCGCACGGATCGGGTCCAGCGGCGACTCCGCACGGATCGGGTCCAGCGGCAACTCCGCACGGATCGGGTCCAGCGGCTACTCCGCACGGATCGGGTCCAGCGGCGACTCCGCACAGATCGGGTCCAGCGGCAACTCCGCACAGATCGGGTCCAGCGGCAACTCCGCACAGATCGGGTCCAGCGGCAACTCCGCACGGATCGGGTCCAGCGGCAACTCCGCACGGATCGGGTCCAGCGGCGACTCCGCACGGATCGGGTCCAGCGGCGACTCCGCACAGATCGGGTCCAGCGGCTACTACGCACGGATCGGGTCCAGCGGCGACTCCGCACAGATCGGGTCCAGCGGCTACTACGCACGGATCGGGTCCAGCGGCTACTACGCACAGATCGGGTCCAGCGGCTACTACGCACAGATCGGGTCCAGCGGCGACCACGCACAGATCGGGTCCAGCGGCTACTACGCACAGATCGACGTTTCGGGGCAAAAGTCTGTTGTCGCCAGCGCGGGATATAATGCGCAAGTGCGAGGCCCTGATGGAACATGGGTTTCGGTTGCTGAGTTCAACGGCAACGGCGATTGTGTGGGCTTCGCAACAGGCTGCATCGGTAAGGACGGCCTAAAGCCCGACACTTGGTACAAGGCTAAGGGTGGCAAACTGGTGAAGGCGTCATGATCCGCTGCATCCAGATAGGCCCCAACTGCATTGCACAGGGCAAGGTAATCAACCGCTTCCCGGCAACCGTATCGTTATTCGCTGCAACGGCCAGATCTACAAAGGCCCGGAAATCAAACCAGTTCGGAGGGTGTCATGAGTGAGTGGGGACCGTGGCAATTGCATGATGGCAGGGGCTGTCCCTGCTTCGGGATGATTGTTCAAGTTGAGTGCTTTGACGGGTTTGTCGACGCTAATCAAGTTGGGTCAGTCAATTCGTTCGAATGGCTGGACAACAGTTATTGGTCAGCGTGGGTGTGGAACCTTCCAAGACCTGACCACATTCGTCGCTACCGCATCCGCAAGCCCAAGGGTCTGCAAGTCCTCGAAAGCATTCTCAGCGAAATAGACACCCCTGCAAAGGAGGTCACGTCATGAAGCACATCTTAGAAACCATGAACGCGCCTGCCCTACGTCGTGACAAACGTCAAGACGTGGTCCAGTGGCTGCGGTCTGCAAGAAGCGCAAACCTTATCATCCTGGCCGCCCTGATTGCGTGTGTCTTTATCGCGGGGTGGGGGCAATGAGTGACGAACAGTATCTAAGCCGCGCCTTTCCAAAGGCAAACGGAAGCCCCGGAATGTTCCTGCGCGACTACTTCGCGGGGCAGGCTTTAGCGGGAATTTCAGCAGACAGCACTGCAACCGACACTATGAGTCACGAGAAAATGGCCGAATGGGCCTACAGGCAAGCCGACGCCATGCTCAAAGCACGGGAGGCCAGCGATGACTGACGCTCTCCTATTCTTCGCAGCTATTTTCACGGCTCTCACCCTTACCGAGTTCTCGTCCCCCGACGAGGCGACCCCGGCGGGTTTCTCCTCCCTGCCTGTCGGGGTCAACCAAGAGGTGACACCATGAGCAACGACGTTGGAACCCGGAAGGTCGATTGCCCACGGTGCGACCGAAAATTCAAGGATGAACATGGGTTAAAGCAGCACCTTGCCGACTTTCACGGGGAAGGAAAACGCCCGCGCAGGCCGGAACGTTATCCTTTCGATTTTGCCGACATGGAAGGCGAGTACGAGCCGCGCCAATTTCGTGTCGGTGTGTTCGAAGACGATTTTTGACCCAGACAACGCCCTGAAAGGAGGCGAGATATGAACAAAGTAGCAAAAGTAACGCCTGAACAGGACCTTCTGCCAGCAGATCCTATGGTTTTCATGATCGAGCGCGTGGCGATGGACCCGAATTCGGACATTGCCAAGCTTGAGCGCATGATGGAAATGAAGCGCGAACACGACGCTACGCAGGCGAAGATTGCCTTCGATAAAGCGTTTGCTATGGCCTCTGCTGAGTTTCCCGACATTCCGCAGAGCGGGCGGAACACACATAACGGCCAAAGCTATTCGACGCTGAAAGATATCTTGTCGAACACGCGGCCTGTTCTGTCAAAGTATGGCTTTGCACTGTCGTTCTCGACCGAAGCGAACGCGGACTTTGTAATTGTCACTGCCGAACTGTCCCATGAAAACGGGCATTCGAAGCGCAACAGCATCCCCCTGCCCCGCGACACAGGCGCAGGCCGCAACCAGGTGCAGGCGGTTGGCTCATCCCAGACATACGGCCAGCGGTACACCGCACAGGCCATCTTAGGGCTGTCTTTAGGTGAGGACTCCGAAGACGACGGGAAGTCTACAGGAAAGGTGCAGGAGCGCCCGCCTAAGCAGCCCTATTCATGGGCCGCAACCATCACTCAGGACATGCCGGAGAACTCGACGCCACGCCAAAAGGCTGAGGCCATCGCGCAGGCCATCTGCACGCAGTTCAAGCGCATGAAGGGCATCCGTCAGATTGACAACGAATGGGACCGCCGCGCCGCGTTGATCGATGAGCTTGAGAACAAACACAACGACCTGTGGGGCAACGTAATCCAAGCCTACGAGCAGCGCCGCAACGAAATCGAAGGAGCCAAGTAATGGCCGGATCAGTGAACAAAGTCATCCTAGTTGGGAACCTTGGGGCAGACCCAGAAGTCCGCACATTCCAGAACGGCGGCAAGGTCTGCAACCTGCGTATCGCCACGTCTGAGACTTGGAAGGACAAGGGGAGCAGCGAACGCAAAGAGCGCACAGAGTGGCACAGCGTAGCCATTTTCAATGAAGGCCTCGCCCGCGTTGCTGAGCAGTACCTTCGCAAGGGGTCAAAGGTCTACCTAGAAGGCCAGTTGCAAACCCGCAAATGGCAGGACCAAAGCGGGCAGGATCGCTACTCCACGGAGGTCGTGCTGCAGGGCTTCGGCGCAACCCTTGTGATGCTTGACGGACCCAGCAGCCAGCAACCCAACCAGTCATCCGACCCATACGGCGGTGGGTATAGCAACCCGACACCGGGTGGGGTTGAGGGCGACGACATACCTTTCGCGCCGGAATGGAGGGGCTGATGCTGGACGTCATCAAAGAACTCATCCCGTTACTTGAGGGCGCTAAAGACGGAGTTGTGTGGTTGGTTGCCGCTTACTTCGGAATGATGATTGGGAAATGGCTTCTGACTTGTGGGACGCTCCTATTGCTCGCCCGTATGGCCGCACCATTCTTCCTATCCCTCGCGCATGGGGCGGGCGTCAAAACTACTTGGTATGACCTGAGGGCCAAGTATGGAGCCAGATACACATTTGACAGCCCGAACTTCGAAAGGCTCCTGCGGGCCGCTGCCGCTGACGGAAAAACCGCCAATAAGTGGGACGTCGAAAGAGCCGCAAAAGCTCTTGAGGAGGCCAAATCCAAATGACCCCGCAGACCTTCACCCTATCCAGCACTTCCGCAAAGGGCAAAGCCGCTGAGGCTCTGTTCCGGGTTCCTGACGGGTGGGTCTGCACTATTGAGCCGCCCAAGCGGACGCTGAGCCAGAACAGCCTGCAATACAAGTGGTACTCCGAGGCAGCACGGGACAAGGCCGAGGCCAGCCCGATAGACGCCCGTCGTCACTGCAAGCTGCACTTCGGGGTGCCTATCCTTCGCGGGGAAAACTCCGACTTCTGCGAGAAGTACGACAAGACAGTCAAACCACTGCCCTACGAAACGAAACTGCAGCTGATGGACATACTTCCCGTCACTTCGCTGATGACCGTCAAGCAGGAGTCCAAGTACCTGGATGAGGTCTATCGGCACTACGCAAGCAAGGGCGTTCGCCTGACACAGCCGGAGGCACAATCATGAACGTGGAAGCACTGAAAACATGGTGGAGGCAAAAGTGCTGCTCGCACCTCAATAGAGAAACCACCGCCATTTTGCATCATGGCCCGGTTCTGGAAATCAAAGCCGTTTGCAAGGACTGCGGCGCGAATGTCCCGCCCGACATTTCGTTCAGCGAGAACTGGAAGCATGACAAGTTGGTAAGCGGTTGCAGCCTTAAGCCCGGAGAATCCAGAGTTGTTTTTGGTGAGGTGATTTTATGAACCTGACAGGACGTCCAATTTACCAAAAAGGCCAGAAGCCCGCCAAGGTCAAGGCTATCCGTAATGACGCCAGAGACCGGGACTGTACCCTCAAGATCCCCGGCGTCTGTCGCCACGATCCCGCCTACACAGTCGGCAACCATATCAGGCTATTCGGGTTGGCTGGTGGTGGCCAGAAACCCGACGACGTCTTCATTCTGGACGCCTGTGACAAGTGTCACGCGATTTTCGATAGCCGGGACAAGTGGGCAGATGCAGCGATTGGGTTTGAAGATGTGCTTATGGCCTTCCTGTTCACGCTCAGAAACCGCCGCGCCGCTGGCTTGATCAAGCTGAAGGGCGAGCAATGACCCAGGCACATAGAGAGGTAGGACAGATGGATCAACAAGAAGCGCCGCACGTTCCGGCAGCATTCATTAACACCATTCGCGAAGAGGGCACGAAAGACGAGGCCTGTGACTTTCTGCAAAAGCAGTGGAACGAAACCTGCGCCCTCTCAGCCCGTGTAGCTGAGCTTGAAGAGAAGCACATACGATTTCTAAACGGCGGGCTGGATGCTGAGCGGGCTGCGTTGGCGGGAATGGACCCCGACACCGTAGCCGAGTGGCGTCAACGTGTGTGGAATGAAGCGATTGAGGCGGCGGCGAACCTGGCATTTGAGTACCCCGCCGAGAAGCACGGAAGCTTAGACGCCGAACCATTCAAGGCCGCGCGCCAAGCGACATACGAGGTTGGTCTCGCCATCGAAGCGTTGAAGGAGAACGGGAAATGACGGAACTGAAACCTTGCCCGTTTTGCGGCGGCACTCCCTATATGGCCAAGTCCTACAATGAATACGATGAGGGCACTTACTATCACTATAAGTGCAGGAATTGCGGGGCTCAATCTGGTGAGAAGTACGCACGCGACACATGCCCTATTTTCTATGACACCCTCAGGGACGATTGGAACCGCCGCGCCGACCTGTCCCCCAGACGGGAAGCGGGGGCCGTAAAGCCGCTAGTGTGGGTTCCAGATGAGCCCGGATCAGACGGGGAATGGGGCAATGGTATATGCAATTATCAAATCAGAAAGTCTGATGGGCAGTGCTACAAGTGGCGACGAGTCGAGAGCAGCACGTGGGTTCTATGTGGGACCGCAGGAAAGCAGGCTGCAAGGGACGATGCGCAGGGCGATTATGAGGCTCGAATGACGCCGTATCTCACCCTCACCCCCCTTGATACGCCTGTAGGCAACACCGACCCCATGACGATTGCCAAGTATGACGACGAACTGCGGGCGGAAGAGGATACGGGTTCTTTGAATAACATAATCGCCCTTAAAATTCGGGAAATTGACGAGCTAGTACCAGATTGTTGGAAACAGGAGGGTTACCACTATCTGCCAGTATCCAAACCTGAACCCACAGGATCATCTATGTGGGTTGTGAAAACAGCCAATGGTCGCAGCTTGATTATTACGGATGGTGACAAAGAAACCATGTCCGCTGTCTGCCCCACCGAACAGACGGGCAATCCCGTGGCCGATGCTGCACGGGTGGATGAGTTAAAACAACATTGCTCGGCGCTCTTGTACTGGATCGCTCAAGGTAATTTCTCATCGATGCCAGTCCCCGCCATTGAGGACATGCACAAGTGTATTAAAGGCGCAAAAGCCGCCCTTTCCTCTCTCGCACAGGGGGGCGAGTAATGGACCTGCATATTCCTTTGAAGGGCGAATACTTCGATCAGATCAAGGCCGGGACAAAGCCATTCGAGTACCGGAAAACAACTACGTACTGGAGCAAGCGACTTGTTGGCCGAGAGTACCGCAACATCGTTCTAACGCGGGGATACCCCAGACGAGAGGACAGCGAACGCAGGCTGGTATTGCCGTACAAGGGATACACCGTTCAGGAAATTACCCACCCGCACTTTGGAAGTGACCCGGTTGAGGTATTTGCCATCGATGTTCGCAGCACAGGAGCAGTCACATGACAGGTAAGCCGGAGGATGTAGACAAGCTGATCGAGCAGGCGCGAGAACTGCTTTTCCCGTACGAAAACGGATACGACCAGTTGCAAGACATAGCCGACGCCCTTGCCGCCCAGAGGGACCGGATAGCGGAGTTGGAGCAGCATGTTGCGGACATGATTGATGACAGCGGTCAAGAATGCGCTTGCGGATACGACAACCCAACAGACGTTTGCTTAGGTCATAAGCCAATGTTTGACCGGATGCACAATCGTATATCCGAACTCGAAACGGCGTTAGTCACATGCAGGCAGGCAGCAATATGGACGCCACGCCATCCAGCCTGCGAAAGAGTGATAGAGGTCGTGTCCGCCGCCTTGGACAACACCGGGACAGGAGGGGGCTGATGCTTAAGCGCGCTTTATCGCTGCACTATTCGACCCATGTGGACAGCACCCTTGAAACCACTCGTATCTATTGGCGGGAAAAACTTGGGGCGACACCAGAGCAAGCACGTGATCCGCGTCCTTTTTCCGAGGTCATGAACGAAGGCCCCACCCCATGACGCACGAGACACAGGAGGGAATATGACCGAGCGCTACGGCAAAACCCGCGTGTCCAAGATACGTGCTGCCTACAATGAACTCCGATCCGCGATCCGTGCCGGTGACATTGAAAGGGCCGAGGTGGCGCTAGACCGCTACGAACAATGGGCGGATTACATTTTTGACGAACGACATAAGGAGGGGAGAAATGACACGCATAACCCCGATTGCTGTAGGTGAACGAAACGCTGCTAAGATGATGGATATGAGCGTGGAGCGGTTCCAGAGCCTTGTTCGGGCCGGGTCGCTGCCACGCCCTAAGCCCGTGGCCCCCGGTGTTGAACGTTGGAGTGTAGCTGAACTGGACGCTATCCTTAACGGCACAAAAATGGACGACGAAGAAATCACATGGTAAAGAAGCTGATCCGAAAATACGTTGTATCCAAGGCCGTCAAAGGCCGGACCTACTACTATTTTCGGCGCGGCGAGACTTACCAGAGGCTGCCCAATGATCCAGATAGCCAGGAATTCGACACAGAGTATTGGGCGATCAGATCCGGGAACCGAAAGAAGGCGACTAAAACAACCTTCGATGCCCTGATTGAGAGCTACTATCAAACCCCTGAGTTTAAAACCAAGAAGCCCGGAACCCGGAAAGAGTACCGCCGCACCCTTGAACTGATCCGCGAAAAGAACGGTAAAGCCGACTTCACAAAGCTGCGCCGCAAGGGTGTCGTTGATGCCCGAAACAAGTATGCCGACAAATGGCGCAAGGCCAATTCCATGGTGGAAATGCTATCTATCCTGTCCCGCCATGCAATGGACCTTGAATGGATCACGTTCAACCCTGCCAGCGGTGTTACGAAGCTGAAAGGCGGGGAATACGAGGATTGGCCGGAAACCAAGCTGCGGGCTTTTGAGAACTATTGTCGAAAGCATGGCCTTGAATGGGAGTTGACGGCGTTCATGCTCTGCACAGGCACCGGCCAGCGGATCGGTGATGTAGTGAGAATGGAATGGAAACACTACGACGGCGAATTCATAGCCGTTGTGCAGGATAAGACAGATAAGCGCCTATGGGTCGCCTGCCCCCACTTTCTCAGCGCCTATCTGGATGATCTACCCAGAAAAGGTAAGTTCATGATGGCGAAGAACTTAACACAGGGAATCGCGAAGAAAACCATTCAGGAGCGTGTTCTAAAGGTTCGCCGCCACAAGGACGTGAAGGCGGAAGCCTACGTCATACATGGGTGGCGCTACAACGCCGCTGTAGCGCTGGCTGAGGCAGGATGTAGTGACAGCGAGATTCAGGCCGTTACCGGGCACAAGACGCTAGAGATGGTCAGGAAGTACCGCAGTCAGGTGAATCAGAAGAAGCTATCGAAACAGGCTCAGGCGCGGCGGAAATAGACCTGAGAACAGAACAAGATCAGAACGTGAAAACGGGAAACTAAGCGGGAAACTGAGAAATGACAGGCAACGTGTACCGCACCAAGACCTTGAATTTCCTTGTAAAAACAGTATGGTGCGGGTGGAGGGACTTGAACCCCCACGCCTTGCGGCGCCAGAACCTAAATCTGGTGCGTCTACCAATTTCGCCACACCCGCAGTACCGGCCTTAAGTGCCGGATTGGCGTGCTCATTAACAAAGCCAGTGGACGAGTGCGAGAGGGAAAATCACTTACACGCAAGATTTTTTGGTCGCCAACCGGTTTCATTCGGGCCTGACACTTGGGCCGTGCTCCAGGATCGTACCCATTTTTCGGATCGGCGCCTGTCCGCACCATAACGTTAATTAGAGGGTAGCGTTTCAATTTGCGTTTTCGGACAAAACCACCGCCTATTTAACGTGCACATCTCCAAAAAAACTCGGTGACATGTTAAACGCGCTTACGTTGAGTAAACCGAATTATCTATGGGTTCACACAAATCTACCTTGTGATCAGCGCTTCGACCGAGCGTTTTCTTTGAGCCGGAGCTTTCCTGATAACAGAAGGTAAGTTATTGACAACACAGTAGATTACAGCCGGTATTTCGTTCAAAATTGCGCACCTCGATTGACCGCGATTAAGGAATGCGCAGTACCTGGAATCTGTTGATACGTCCTCAGGTTGAAACCGCTCGCGAGCCCGCGACCATAATTGCGCCACATTTCAAACGCCAAAATATCTTATTCGCGTCAAAATAACACCGCCTTGCCAGTAATTGATGGACGGCGGGAATTAATGAGTCTTTCCCGCCTTCGGGCGCCGTAAGAGTTTTTTGCTCAACTCGAACACAGGGGTCTTAGCCGTGACCAATATGATGAACTCTGCCACTGCTGAGCAAGACGCCGTTGGTCTTGCACGTGAAAGTTTCCTTGGTGAACTAAAGTCCTTGAATCAGAACCATCCGAATACGGGCTTTGGCGTTTCCTTGCGCACGCATTCGGGGGGCCACTATCTGCTCGCCAATTCTCGGATGCCGCTGCCTAAAACCAAATCCCAGGGTTTTCCGACCGGACGCCGTCTGGCCCTGCTTGAAAACAGCGAACAGTTCAGCTCGATCGAAGTACTTGCCGATTCCCGTGCCTACGAAGAGATTTCGCCGGGTGACGAGGCCGCGATTTTGGGCAATGCGCTGAATCTGATCGCCCGGATCGACATCCTGACCAGCTCTTCTGACGGTCAGATGCAACCTCACATCGCCGCTACTGGAACCGGAGGCTGACCATGGCCCGAAACGACCACCTTCTGTCCGTAGGAAACGAAGCGCTGACGCCGATGACCTCGGCGATGACGGCGCTGACGGCGCAGATCGACCAGCTGACTGAGGTGGCAGATGCACGATCCTCGGCGCGGCTTGCGACGCTCAAGACGCGTATGGAGAACTTTACGGCCAGTGTGACGTTGGTCGGGCAGGTCAAGGCCGGCAAATCCTCGATCGTGAACATCCTTGCGGGGCGCCCTGCCCTGTTGCCCTCGGATGTGAACCCGTGGACCTCGGTGGTGACCACGTTGAACATCAACACCCGCACCGAAGGCGACAAAAAGGCCAAATTCACTTTCTTTGAACAAGAAGAGTGGGACAACCTGATGGTCGGCGGTGGCCGATTGGGCGAACTGGCCAACCGGGCTGGCGCCGATGATGAAATGGAGGATATCCGCCGTCAGATTGGCGAGATGAAGGCCAAGTCCGAAGCGCGTCTTGGTCAGCATTTCGACCTGATTCTGGGGCAAAGTCACCAGTATGACTATTTCGACGACGAACTGATCCAGCGCTATGTCTGTCTGGGCGATGAAGACGACCCGGATATCAACCCGAAAACCGGGCGCTTTGCAGACGTCACCAAGTCTGCGGAACTGTTCATGGATATCCCGCAATACCCGATCTCACTGAAACTGTGCGATACGCCCGGCGTGAACGATACCTTCATGGTACGCGAGCAGATCACCCTGCGCAGCCTTCGCGGGTCCGAGGTTTGCGTCGTTGTGCTGGCGGCCAGCCAGGCGCTGACCACGATGGATATGGCGTTGATGCGGATCATCGCGCAGTTCGAAAACCGTCAGATCATCCTGTTCGTAAACCGGATCGACGAGCTGTCCGACCCGGTCAATCAGGTGCCCGAGATTCGGGATCGGGTTTACGACACGTTGAAGCAGAACAATATCGACACCAATACCAGCGTTGTGTTCGGCAGCGCAATCTGGGCCGAGGCAGCCCTGACCGGGAATCCGGATATCCTGTCGGAAGAATCCCGTCAGGCCCTGAACACCTTCTACCTGGCCGCCGGGTTCGGCGACCAAGCCCCCTCGCTCGACAAGATCTGGGCGCTTTCTGGCTTGCCCGACCTGTTGCTGGCCATGAATGAACGTATCGCCGAAGGGGCAGGCAATCGCTTGCTAGACCGCGTTCGCCATCGTGCGCGCAACATCGCAAGCCAGATTCGGGCGACTGCGGTGGCGAAGAACTTGTCCGACGGCCAGGGCGTGGTGCGTGATCTGGACGGTGTATCCCCGGAAGAAGCCATCGCCAAGGTAACCGAGGAATATGAAAAGAAGACCGCAGAACTGACGACCGCGCTGCGCGACAAAGTGTTGGAGCGGTTGAAATCGGCTGAAACGAACTTTGTCAAACGGGCTACGGACTCGTTGATTTCGCATCTGGAACAGAATGGCGAGGAAGGCACCTGGCAGTATGATCCGGCCGGGCTGCGCACCTTGCAAAAGGCTGCCTATTTCAGCTTTTCCCGCGCAATGCGCAAAGATGCGGGTGCGCTTTACAGCGCCGCTGCGACAGATGTCGAGGCATTGTACCAAAAGCTGCTGGGCAACCATCTGGGTGAGTTCAGCATCGAAGCCCCCATCGTGCCTCGCGTGCCGCCACCTCTGGGAATCGGCCGCACCATCGCGCTGGATTTGCAAAGCACCTGGTGGCGCCGCTGGTGGCAACGTCGCAAAGGGTTCGAGGCCTATGCTGCAGACTACACGCGCCTGATCGCATCCGAGGCGAACTCGATCACCAAAGACCTTGAGGAAAACCAGATCGCGGCCGTTCTGGAAAACGTTCGGGCTGGCCTGTCCGACTTCCTGCGCGAGCAGAAAGAGACTCTGCTGAACATTTCGGCCTCGGCTGAGCAGGATCCGAACCAGGCGGCCCTGATGGCGGGCATGACTCCCAAAAAATCCCGCGACGATATCCTGGGCGACATCCTGAAAGATCTTAGTAACGAGGCAGCATAAGTAGCGATATGGCAAAAGATACACAAACCCGCTTCGTCTCTCCTAAGGCTTGGGAACGCATCGAACAGTGGTCCCGTCGCAAACCTATCTTTGCGCTGATGGGAGAATTCAGCGCCGGAAAATCGACGCTGATGAATTTTCTGCTGCGCACGCAGGCGCTGCCGACACAAGTCACCGCCACGCAACTGCCGCCCGTCTGGTTTAGCTGGGGAAAAAAATCGGCCTATGTCCAACGTCCCGATGGGACCCGCGAGAGCATCACTCTGGATCAGTTGGACACCGTCGGTGTCAACGATGCGCAATTCGTGCGCATCTTCCTTGAGGCCGACATTCTGGAAGCGGTGGACCTGATCGACACTCCCGGTATCTCTGACCCGAAGATTTCCAGCGATGTCTGGCGCCGCGCGGTCGGGCAAGCGAATGGTGTTTTGTGGTGTACCCATGCGACTCAGGCGTGGCGCGAGACCGAACGTGCGACATGGATGTCTTTGCCGGAGCGGCTGCAGCACAACTCTTTGCTGCTGGTAACCCGCGCCGACGTGCTGGGTGCGAAAGACCGCCAAAAGGTGCTGCGACGGGTTAACCGTGAAGCGGGTCACTTGTTCAACCGTTCGATCCTGTTCTCGGCTCGAGATGCGATCATCGCCCGGGATAAGAGCGGCGATGCCGAACAGTGGGCGCGCAGTGGCGGCGGCAAGATGGTGGACAGCTTTCTTCAGATCACCGAACAGATCATGGACAGCCGCGCCGATATGCTGACGCGCTACCAGATCGACAACGGCTTGACAGCGGGCACACCTGTGCAGCCGATCCGCCCGAAACGAATGGTGGAACAGACCGACGAACCATCACCGCTTAAACTGGTGAACCCCGTTCCCACGGCCAACAAGCAAGATGAAGTCATCAGCTTTCCCATCCGCCCGGCCCGTGTCGAGCGCCGTACCGAAGATACCAGCCGCGAAGAACGCATCGACGCCGCAGAAGCCGAGCGCCTGCGCGCCGAAATGGAGACTGAATCTCCGGTGTCAGAGCCGCAACCGGAAACCGAAGGTGACGATCTGCGTTCCTTTTTCCGAGACACCGAAAGCAACAGCCTGAATCTGGCCGAATACAAGGAAACGCTGGCAGAAGAAGACCCGTTTGATCTACTGGATGATGACGAGTTCGAAATCGACACAAGCCTTGCGGCTGAACCTGTTGATACCCAGGAGGAACCCGCCCTAACAGAATCAGACCCGTTCATGGAGTCGATGGAAGACAAACTGGCAGACACACCAGAACAGGATCGGGCATCCGTCGAAGAGCCGGATGTACAGCGTGCTGAGGTTTCGGTGTCGTCGATTGCCGCTTTGCTGGCTGAGCAGTCGAATGGCACCGAGGATGAGTATGAGCCAGAGCCCGAATCCAGTGGCCTCGTGAACATGCAGGTTGTTCCCGTGCCCAACGGTGCGACAGCCGAAGACCCCGCTCCGTCGGGTGACACTGATGAAGGTCAAGAAATCTTACTGAACGTTTCGACCGACACTCCGCTCAGTGCGGCGTCCATGTGGCGCGACATCGCTGCGGGCGAGGATTTGCCGAACGATGTCGAAGGCATGAAGAAAGTGTTCGTTGCGTTCCTCGAGGAATTCGACCAGATCGCAGTCGAGCATTTTGCGCGCCGTGCCAAGGGGGCGGTTCGCCCCGTTCCCAATGCTGCGGAAAACGGCGGAGCAGAATTCCGTGTGTTATGAGCAGAACCTCAGGTAGCAAGCGATGACGATCGAAACCGCATTGAACACCGCGATGGATACCATACCCGACTGTATTGCAGCCGGGTATGTCGACATGGAAACGGGGATGTTGCTTGGGACCAACACCCAGGACCCGGGCAGCGCGGACGTTCTGGACAGTCTCGCCCTTGCCGTGGCTAACCTGTTCCAAGGGCGCGGCGTAAAAGCCTTCGAGGACTTGTTGCGCGCGGCTGGCGTCGAAGAGGTCGACAACCCGGGATTTGGGGAAATCGCGGTGTTTTCGAATGATCGGCTCAATATCTTTCTGCGGACCCGGGAGTATCCCGATCATGTGGTCTGCTACATCTGTCGCAGCAGCGCCAATGTCGGGTTGGCGCTGACAAAATCGCATCTCAGCCTGGGGTCAGTCGCGGCCGCAGTCTAAACCGGACCAGAGGGGGTCACGGCATGATGGATACGGACATACTTGAGTTGCTCGACAACATCGGGCGCTCGTCTGTGGCACGCCTGAATCCGGCGGTCACAGTTCCCGGGGAAACCGCCCGGATTCGGCGCAAAAAGGTGCTGCACACCATTCGCGGCACCATTCTGCCGCGCCGCCTGGAATTCACTGCTGCCGATGGTCATTGCCTTGCCATTGAAGTCAACAGCTCTCGGATCACAGACGTGTTCCGGGTTCAGTCCGGCATCGCTCCAGATTTCGAAACCGAATCCCGCGAGGAACTGGCTGACAAGCTGGCAAAACTGGTGACCGACATCGCCGCCGCCCCCGCCCCGTTGGAGCTGATTTCGCTGCAACCCGACACTGCACTTGAGGCCGACGATGTGGGCATCACATTCAGCGAGATCGAAAGCGCCTGCGAGAAAATAGAACTGCCAGCTGACCCGGTCATTTCCATTGTTCCGGACGAGCCCGAGGAAGCCACGCCCGTCGGCGAAGCACCGGTGGAAGAGTCTGCCGACTGTCTGGCCCAAAAGTTCTACGATGGATCAGAGCGATTTGCTCAGGGCCGGGTTCTGGCCATCGGCGCCGACGGGGAACCGTTGCGCATGGATGGCACCTGTGACGAAGGGGAAGCTCTGCACCCCGGTTCCGACCTGCTGGCCCGTTTCGCCCGCGACCTTGCTGGGTGGGATGGCGACACGGCTTCTGTAATGGACCAACCGCAGTTAATTGTCATGCGGCCTTCCGGTGGCAAGGGCGCCGGGTTGGCCATTTTGAACGATGGTAAGAGTTTTGCTGTCGCCGTCCACGAGGCACGCAAACTGGGTGCCGTTGTCAACCTGTGGGCCACTCTGAAAAGGCCAGACGGATGATTACGCCCCTTTCGTTCAATTTTTCGATGAATTCGATCCGTGATTACAAGTTACCAGGGTAAGTTTTATGAGTGAAAACAATCGTCGCGAGTTAATCCGTATTGCCGAGGACATGAACGGCGCCTCGAATGATGAGACCCGTCAGTTCATCTCACGCATTGTCAGTGATCTGACAAATCTGAAACCCTCGATTGCCTTTGTCGGGCAGATCAAGGCGGGCAAATCCCGTCTGATCAACGGCTTCACCGGTCAGGCCGAATACCTGCCGTCGGACGTGAACCCCTGGACAACGGTGATCACCGACATGCATTTCGGCCACCCCTCGGGGCGGACCTCGGGGGCCGAGTTCCATTTCTTCGACAATCGCCAATGGCAGGCACTGATCGCCGAAGGCGAAGAGCTGCGCAACATGTTCCCCGATGACGAGGACAGCTATAAGCGCGAGATGATCGAAGAGCAGGTCGAGGCGATGAAAACCCGCGCAAAGCTGCGTCTGGGCGAAAGCTATAAGCACCTGCTTGGCCAGCATCACGATCTTGACGAACTGAACTCGGACGATCTGGCGCGCTATGTCTGTGCTGGTGACGACCCGACCGAAGAGGGCGAACACGACCCGGGTTCGGATCGCGGCCTTTACAGCGACATCACCCGCAAGGCCGAGGTTTATTTCGACATCGGTCACTTTCCGTTTCCGCTGACAGTAACCGATACGCCGGGCGTCAACGACCCGCTGCTGATCCGCGAGGAAATCTCGCGCCAGTACCTCAAGGAATCCGACTTCTTTGTGGTGGTCCTTTCGGCGCATCAGGCCCTATCGCGGGCGGACCTGAAACTGTTTCGCCTGATGCAGGCGTTGGAGCTGGGTCAGATAGTGGTCTTCATCAACCGCGTCGACGAGTTGGGCGGCGGTGCCGAAGATGCAGGCAAGGTCCGGGCCGACGTGATGGAGGGCCTGGAAAAAGCTCTGGGAAATTCGGACATCGACGTATTGATGGGCAGCGCGCAATGGGCGCATTACGCGCTGACCGGCGACGAGACCGGCATCAACCATGATGAAGTTCTAGCCTGGCTGCGGGCGCATCCGGAACAGATGACGCAATACCTGGACGGTGTGGAAGAGATCAAACAGGGTCCCGGTCCGATCAGCCGCGAAGGTGTGCTGCGCTTTGCTGCAATGATCGCTTCGGGCCTGCCGGACCTGCGCCGACATGTGACCAGTGCCCTGACCGAGGGCCCGCGCAACGAACAGCTGCGAATGGCGTGGCAGCATCTCAATACCTTTGCGCAAGGCGAGGTCGAGCGCAGCAGGGCGCATCTGCGCGCCATTGAGGACGAATCGACCCCCGCCGCCGAAAACAATGATGAAAACGACAAGACTCTGACGGATCTGCGCGCGCTTGTTGCCGACAAGACTGCCAGGATCATCAATGATATGGACGATGTTCTGGCCAATTTGCGCGGCGTCATGGACGACACCGTGGCCGAAGCCGTATCGGTCGTGGTGCGGGGGCCGAACGGGGATTCCCCGCTGTTGGCAAAGGGTGGTGACACCGAACTGAACTTCACCCCGTTGCGTGACCGAATGCGCGAGCTTGTGCAGGGGGCCACACAGGTTGTACGTCAACGGATGCTCAGCGAGTTGTATACGGTCGACATGCAAAGCAACGCAGCGCTGCGCGCCCTGCCCGGCTGGCAGGATCCAACCGACAACCGCATGAACACCAGTGCGGTGCGGTGGTTCCGCCCGGACACCACTGCGCTGACGCGGGGTATCACGGTTGAATTGCGGGTCAGCTGGTTGTCGCGCCTGATCTCACGCAAGAGCGTCGTGACCCGCGCCGAGCGCATGATCGTGCAGGAATTCGAGATGATCGGCGATGATCTGGTGGACACTGCGCGCAGCGATCTGCTGGAACGTCTGAACACAGTTCTGGATCACTACATGGCCTTGCTGGCCGGACATCTTGAACATCGGTCCGGAAGCGGCGAAACCAACGAGCGGGCCCAGGCGCAAGAGGCCTTTGACCACGCGCAGCGCATCACCGAAGAACTGGGCGCCGTCTTTGGCCCGGATGACATTGACAAACGATTAGCAGAGGCTGCGGAATGATCGAATTTCCCGGAACCGAACAGGAAGTAAGACAACTTGAACGCTTTCTGACCGCGACCGAAAAGATGCCGGCCGACACGGTGCTGGACGAGATGCGCGAGCGCGCACTTGCCCATGCCGGGCGGCTGTCCAACGCGGTCAACATCGGTTTTGCCGGGGAATTCGGGGCTGGCAAATCCAGCCTCGCCAACATGCTGGCCGGGGCGGACATTCTACCAACCGGGCCGCAGCACCTGAAGCTGCCGCTGGTAATCGTCGCTTATTCCGAGACACCGGAAACCACCGTCGGCTGGTGGGATAAAGAACCCAAGACCTATTCCGGAATTGCGTTGGAAAAGGCCGCTGCAGATGCGCCTGATTTCATCTCGGTCGGCCTGAACACCCCTGCCTTGCAGGAGATATCGCTGTTTGACCTGCCCGGAACCGGAGCATTGGACGATACGTACAAAGAAACCCTCGATTTGCTGAAATTCGTGGATTGCGCGATCTGGTGCACCAATGGCACCAACGCATGGCGCGAGACCGAACGTCATCTCTGGACAAAGGTGCCACAGGAGCTGCAAGCCAACAGCCTGCTTGCGGTCACTCATGCCGATCTGCCACCGGTCCGCGATGCGCTGGACCGGGTTCTGTCGCGTCTCAACAAGGAAAAGGGCGATCTGTTCCGCTCGGTCGTGCCAATCGGTACGCCGGTGGCCGTGCGCGCCATGGCACAAGAGCCCGAACCGGATTTTGCCCTTTGGGAAACCTGCGGCGGTCAGAACCTGGCTGAGCAGGTTCTTCAGATCGCATCCGACAGACGTCTTGCCGATCTGGAGGCCGCGCGCACCGATTTGAAACAGGACTTCCTGCCCTTTCTGGAAACACTGGCGGGCCCAGAGGCTGAGACGCCGCTGCCCGACACCGCATCCGTGCACGCCGTCTTGGAATCCGCGCTGCCTCCTTTGGAAAACCCGATCCTCGAGGACTGGCTGGCCGCGATCGCAAGCATCTACGAAGATCTGCGCGAATCGTCCGATATCGAACCGTCGGCCTTCCTGCACTCGTGTCAGGAAATCGTCGAAGATTTCGCCGAGCGCCTTGAGCAAGGCGGTGAGATCGACCCGAAGGCCGACTGGATACCAGGCGAGTTCGAAAAAGCAACGGACCTGTTGTTGCTGTTGCAATTCGAAAGCGGCGACGCCCCCCTGAAAGACGCGATCAGTATCCTCGCGCAACTCAGCGACAATTTGGCTTGGGCAGGCAGCCGGGTGGATTCGGTGCAACCGAAAACCGGAACCTGACAATTTCTCCTTAAGATTGCGCCGCGACTCGGCGAATCGAGACCCATGGAATCGGGTCTCGAATGTATCGACTCCGTTGACCAAGCGGAGACAAAGAGTCGATCCGTCTGCATTTTGTGCAAATCTTTTTTCAACATGTAGTCGTTCAATAGTCACGAAATACAACATGTAGTTATTTCATGAAAACGGTCCTTAGTGAAGCCATCAGGCGGCCCCAATAAAGTCAAATTTGAAACGTCTAACCGTCTCAAGTGTCCTGCGGTTGTGTTTGGTTGCGAGTTCACGGGCGAGTTTGCCCAGTTAAGAAAACCGCAAAACGATCAGAACGGGCGGAAAGAAATGAGCCACAACCAGGCGGTCGGTGCATCGCACGACGAACCGAAAATCGAAGGACTTCAACCCGGCGCCAAGCTGTTGCGCGGACAGTACGAGATCCTGCGTTACCTCAGCAACGGCGGGTTCGGAATTACCTATCTGGCGCGGGACAGCCTGGAACGCGACGTGGTGATCAAAGAGTGCTTTCCAGGCGCATTGTGTCACCGCAACGGCAATCTGGTCGAACCGGCCGATCCCGGACATACGGAAGACCTGCGCGCGATAATAGACCTGTTTATTCAAGAGGCGCGCAACCACGCACGTCTGGTTCATCCCAACATCGTCGACGTCCATCAGGTGTTCGAGGACAACGACACCGCCTATATCGCGATGGACTTCATCAAGGGCTGCGACCTGCTGGATTACGTCGAAAACACTGACAACAAAACCGGCCCCGATTTCATCGTCCAGGTCACGGAAAAGATGCTGTCAGCGGTATCTTTCATCCACCAGAGCGGAATGCTGCACCGGGACATCTCGCCCGACAACATTCTGATTGATGAAAACGGTGACCCGGTTCTGATCGACTTTGGCGCGGCGCGCGAACAGGCTGCAAATCAATCTGCGGCCCTGCTAACCCTGCGTGTGATCAAAGACGGGTACTCGCCGCATGAATTCTATGTGCGCGGCGCCGAACAAGGCCCCAGCAGCGACCTCTATGTGCTGGCTGCCACGCTGTATCACGCCATCAGCGGCGAGCGCCCGATTGACGGCCAAACCCGCCTGAACGCCTTCAACAACAGTCAGCGAGACCCCTACGCCCCTCTGGCCGGGCGGTTCAAAGGCTATCCCGAGGGGTTCCTTGAAGCGATCGACAAGGCGATGGAGGTGCACGTCACCGACCGTCTGCAAAGCGCGCTGGATTGGTTGCGCATGTTCCGCGGCCCGGGCGTCATGTTCGATACGTTCGACTACCGCCCGGTCTCGGTCATCGTGGCCATGGACCGCAAGGATGAAGAGGCCGAAAAGGCCCGGATTAAGGCCGAAAGCGAAAATGCCGAAGCTGTGGTCACCGCCCTTCTGGCCGGAAATGCCGATCTGGCCTTGGGCAATGAAGACAAGAACGAAGATGAACTCGCAAAGTTCACACCCAGGGAAGAAGCTGCAGTTGCGGTCGATACCGTGGTTAAAAGCGGATCGGGTGGCAGCGGCAAACTGATTGCCGGTGCAGCTGTCATTGCAGTTGGTCTGGCAGCGGGCGGTTACTTTCTGATGTCCGGTGAAAAAAGCGAACCGGCACAGGATGTTGCAGTAGCATCAGCACCTACAGCTCCAGAAACAGAAGAACAGGTGGCAGTAACGCAAGAACCTGTCGAGCAGGTCGCCACCACAGATAATTCGCCGGAACAGGCTGATCCGGCACCAGTTAAGGCAGAAATACCTCAGGCGCCTGTCGAGCAGACACAGGACCAATCGGTTGATCCGGAACAGGCCCGGACAGCCGAACCTGCGCCAGTGGTTTCAGTGCCTCCGGCAGAAACACAGATTGCATTCTCGCATTGGGATGTCGAAATACCGTTCCAGACATCCAGGCGCCGGGCATCAACTGGCAGCATCATCGCTGTGACCGGTGTTGATCCGGCGCAGGACATGTCCGTGATCGGTGACTGGGTCAAACGCGGCGATGCGATTTACACCCTGAACGGAGAGCCGATCCGCGACAACACGAGCTTTGCCGCGCAGGTGCTAAGCGACCTGGCAATTGATCCCGACGGCTATATCCGCGTGACCGCCCGCTACCGCCCACTGGGCAAAACCCTTGCTCAGAACGGGTTGTTGGCCCTGCCCGCCATCCGCGTGATCGGTTTGGAAAACGGCTACGGTTTTACCGTTCGCAATGAGGATGGTCAGAGCTGGACGACGGTAGTCACCACCATTTCAGCGGATGCGGCCGGCGATCTGCAGCGCGGCGATGTTCTGATCTCGGAAGCGCAAACCGGGGCAGCCATCGACGGGCAGGAAAGCCTGGATGCTATGCTGAGCGCTCTGGTCGCAGAGAAACAGGCGCAGGCACGCCTGACCGTGATGCGCGATGGCGTCCAGACGGATGCCGTGATGCAGCTGAAGCAGGAGTAATCTGACCGGTCGCAAGTGATCTACCGCAAGTGAAAACTGAGGGTGGTGCTCGGAAATCCATCACCCTGACGGGGACCGGCCCGTCGCGATAGATAAAAGTTGGTTTGATTTCCGCATCATAAGTGCCGTTGTGCCATTGCGCGCAGAGGCGAATAGCAGCCCCGCAGGACGCAGGTTCTGTGAAAGAAAGCAAAGGTATCGACGCCATGTTCAAATACAAAAGCCCTCTTAGCCGGCTGCTCGAAGGTGCCGGCAAAGCCAAGGAACCCGAAGCCGAAACCACGGTGGAAGAAGAAGCTGCAGCGTCCGAGACCGAAAAGCCCCAGCCGATTGCGGATTTCAACGCACTGCGCGCTGCTTTGGGCGGTGGCAATATGTCTACGTCATCGGAAAACTACGACGACGCGGATGACCTGATTCCCGAAGAAGAGATGCCCGAGTTTTCGGAAGACGAGGCCGTAGTGGACGTCGTGACTACCGAGGTTGTCACCGAAACGCAGGACAACATTTTCGAGGCTCCAGAAGCTCAGCCTGAACCGGAAGAGCCGGTTGTGACCCTGCACGTCGCCACCGAGGAAGACGCCGTAACCGAGCAACCGGTTCAAGAAGAACAGGTTGTTGAAGTGATCGTTGAAACTGTTGAAACCGATCAACCAGCGCAGATGGCAGAGGTCGCAATCACACCCGAAGTGGCGGTCGAGCCTGCACCGGAAGTTCAGCCGGAACCAGTACAACAGGCCGCGGCGCCGGCCCCTGCAGAGGATCGTCGTGGTCGAGTCAAGACCACGTTCCTGGGCTTTGAACGCGCGGACACCCACGTTCAGGACCTGATGGAAAGCTCGGAACCCGTTGCCAAGACCGAAGCCGCGCAAGAGACGTTTCCAGTTGGATGGCTGGTCGTGACCGCAGGCCCGGGCCGGGGCGCATGCATCACGCTGACCGAAGGCCTGATGCAGATTGGCCGCAACGATGATCAGGCCATTCAACTGGACTTTGGCGACACCGGTATCTCGCGCAGCAGCCATGCGGTGATCGCTTACGACCCCGAGGACCGCAAATGCTATCTGGGACACGGCGGCAAGGCCAATCTGGTGCGCCTGAACGGCAAACCGGTTCTCAGCACTGTTGCACTGTCCAGCGGCGACCTCATCCGCATCAGTGAAACCTCGATCCGCTTTGCCGCCTTCTGTGATGACGGCTTTGACTGGCGGGATGCCTGATAGATGCTGGCGCAACCGGCATATGATATCGCGCTGATCCTGGATCAGGGTCAACGCGAGTCGCAAGAAGACGCGATTGCCGCGCGCATGTTCGATGCAACGGATGCTGGCTATGTTGTGATTGCGGACGGTATGGGCGGCCACGCAGCCGGTGAGGTTGCTTCGGAACTTGTGGTTGCTGCTTGGCGCGAGTCTCTGGACGCCGAGCTTGAGAATACCCCCCTGTCCGAAGCGGCGGTGGCCGATGCATTGCCACTGGCAGCCATGCAAGCCAACGCCGCGATTGCAGCCCATTGCGAAGGCAAGGATGGTGAATTCAACATGGGGTCGACCCTGACGGGGCTGTTGCTGCTGGGGCAACGCGCCTTCTGGATCTCGATCGGTGACAGCCCCTTGTACCTGTTCCGCAATGGGGTTCTGAGCCAGATCAACGAAGATCACTCCATGGCACCGGTGATCGACGCGCAGGTGGCCGAGGGCAAACTGACCGAGGCTGAAGCACAGGCACATCCCGACCGCAACCAGCTGACCTCGGTCATCATGGGGGCGGCGATTCCCAAGGTCGATTGCCCCGAAGAGCCGCTGGAGTTGACCGCATCGGATGTACTGATCCTGGGCAGTGACGGGCTGCAATACCTCAGCGATACCGAAATCCAGACCGTCGTGCAAAGCAACGCACACGCCTGGGCGCAGGATATCGCCGACGCGTTGTGGCAGGCCCTTCGGGCCAAAGAGGATCCGGATCAGGACAATGCCTCAATCGGCGTTGTGAAACTTATAAAAAACTAACCAAGGCAAAGCTACAGGAACCATGAAACCCCATCTGTTCATATCTAGCCTGGCACTTACTGCCGCTGCCGGTGCGGCCTCGGCGCAAGAGGCGTGTTCGACCTATGAAATCCAGCGCGGCGACAGCCTGCGCGAGTTGGCCATCGAAGTGTATTCGACCGAGGATTTCCGTATCATTTTTGACGCCAACCGCGATGTGATCGGCAACAACCCGAACATCATCCGTGTGGGCGACGTACTGACACTGCCCTGTCTCGAAGAGATCGGGCGCGCGCCAACGGCACCGCAGACAGAGGCCGAAGCAATGGCTGCCGAAATGGCTGCCGAGTTGGTCAAGGCTGCGGAAAAACGCGCCGAGAAGGCCATCGCCGACGCCGAAGCCCGGGTTGCCGAGGCCGAAGCCGAAGCCAAAAAGGCCAGCGAAGACGCCGTGATTGCCGCCAAGGCCGAGGCCAAAAAGGAAATCGAAGCCGCCCGTGCCGAGGGGGCCGCCCTGATCCGCAACGCGGATGACGGTGAGCGACCGGAAATCCGGGATCGCCAGTTGCTGCTGATCACTGGCGGCAACTATGCGCCTTTCACCGATGAAGCCCTGCCCAATCGCGGCCTCTATACCAATCTCGTGGAAACCGCGATGCTGCGGGCCGCGCCCGAACAGGGCTACAAGATCCAGTTCGTCAACGACTGGTCTTCGCATCTGGACCTGCTGATGCCGACCTTGGCTTTCGACGCCACCTTCCCCTGGTCGCGCCCGGATTGCGAAGAGGCCTCGGCGCTTTCCGAAAAGGACCGCGATCGTTGTGATACCTACAATTTCTCGAACCCGTTCTACGAGGTTGTGGATACATTCTTTGCCCGCGAGGGCTCGGGTTATGAGCAGACTCTGACCTATGCCGACTTTGCAGGCGCCACGATTTGTCGTCCCGAAGGCTGGTCGCTGTCGCATATGGATACGGTCGGCCTTTACGAACCCGCAATCACTCTGATGCGCCCCGTTTCACCGGATGACTGCTTTCACGCGGTCATGGAAGGCAAGGCCGACATCGTGGCAATCGAAGCCCATCTTGCGGTCGAAGCAATCGGACGACTGGGATACGAGCACCGCATTATCGAAAACCCCAACCTAGCGGCCATAAAGTCGCTTAACGTCATGACCCACAAAGATAATCCGGATGGGGAAGCGATCCTTGAGACGCTCAACCAGGGTCTGGCGATCATGCAGCAATCTGGAGAGTGGCGAGATATCGTTTCAACCGCTCTGCGTCATCAAATGGAAAATGGCTAAGGCCCAACCGGCCTGACAACAAAAATGTCTGGAGGAAGTGGACATGTTAGAATTCAACCTGAAGAAAGTCGTGATGGCGGCCACCGCCGTCACTGCCCTTAGCGCCGGAGCCGCTGCCGCGCAGGAAGCCTGTACAAACTATACCGTCGAGGACGGCGATACGATGGCAACCATCGCCATCGCGGCCTATGGCACTTCGAACTATCAGCCGATCTTCAACGCGAACCGCAACGTCATCACCAACCCAAACGATCTGGCGCCTGGTCTGGTTTTGGCCCTGCCCTGTGAAGACGGCAGCCTGCCAAACGGTCAGTCCGCTCAGGAAATCATTGCGGCCGAAGAAGCACGCGCGGCCAGTGTCAAACGTTCCAGCGTCTATCAGCCGCCGATCAAGCTGGTGACTGGTAACGGTTGGGCGCCATTCGCCGATGAATCGCTGAATGGTGGCGGCGCGATCACTCGTCTGGGTACCACAGCGCTGCAGCGTGGCGGCAACGCGCGTGACTATTCGGTCAGTTTCGTGGACGACTGGAATTCACACCTGGAAACGCTGCTGCCGCTGGGCGCATTTGACGTGTCGATGGCGTGGAACATGCCCGATTGCACCAACCGGACCTACGAATGGTCGTGGGAAACAGAAGTCCGTTGCACTCAGTTCGACTCGTCCGTTCCGGTTTACGACATCGTTGTCGGCTTCTACACACTGCCGGAAAGCGACTACGCAGGCGCCACCACTTTTGGTCAGTTGGAGGGCGCAACTATCTGCCGTATGGATGGCTGGTTCATCCACGACCTCGAACAGGAAGGCCTGCACAACGGCACCTCTATGACCCTGATGCAGCCAATCACCGCACGTGAATGCCTTGACGCGGTTCTGACAGGTACTGCTGACGTTGCAACCTTCGAAGTGCAGCTGTTCTCAGACACCATGGTGGAAATGGGTCTTACTTCGAACGACCTGGTGGAAAACCCGTTTGTGACATCTCTGTCCTCACTGCGTTTCATCAGCCACCGCAGCAACCCGTTTGGCAAACAGTATCTGGCGATGCTGAATAAAGGCCTGAATGAAATGCGGGAATCCGGCGAATGGTACGCCATCGTTTCGGACACGCTGCGCGAGCACAACGAGAAACTGATGGCAGCGTCGAACTGATCCCTCGGTTCACCTGACTACCAAGGGGCTGGTCTTAGGACCGGCCTCTTTTTTGTCTGGAACCTTCCATGTCCGCGATCTTGCCGGAGGCAACTACGGGAAACCCCTAATACCCTGAATCGTAGAAAGTGTTAGTCTGAAAACAACTATACCGGTGAGGCCTAGCCTCCCCACTCACTCAAAAAGGGGCTGACTTTGGGGGTCAGCCCCTTTTTCCATTCAAAGCTTTGATCTGAAACGTAAAAAGCCACGCCTTGGGGCGTGGCTCTACACAATCAGCCGATGATTGCGTTCAAAGTTGCGCTGGGACGCATCACTGCTGCGGTCTTGGCGGGGTCGGTGTGATAGTACCCGCCCAGATCAGCAGGCGCACCTTGTGCGGCGGCCAGTTCACCCAGGATCTGCACTTCCTTGTCGGCCAGCTCCTTGGCGACGGGCGCGAACTCAGCCGCCAGATCCGCATCGTCGGATTGCGCTGCCAGAGCCTCGGCCCAATAGCGTGCAAACCAATAGTGGCTGTCGCGGTTGTCCGGCTGTCCAACCTTGCGGCTGGGCGACTTATTGTTGTCCAGAATGCCTTGCGTAGCGCCCTCGGCCGCGGCACCCAATACACCCGCCTTCGCATTGCCCTTGCTGTCAGCTAGGAAGTTCAGCGATTCACCCAGTGCGCAGAACTCACCCATCGAGTCCCACCGCAGGTGGTTTTCTTCGACCAACTGCTGCACGTGTTTCGGGGCCGAACCACCGGCACCGGTTTCGAACAGGCCACCGCCATTCATAAGCTTGACGATGGACAGCATCTTGGCCGAGGTGCCCAGCTCCAGGATCGGGAACAGGTCGGTAAGGTAATCCCGCAGCACGTTGCCGGTGATCGCGATCGAGTCCTTTCCCGCCGTAATGGTTTCCAGAGACTGACGGGTTGCTTCGCGCGGTGCCATGATCTGGAACTTGTCAGCCACGCCAGCAGCCTCAAGCGCCGGTTTGACGTATTTGATCAGCTCAGCATCGTGGGCGCGGTTTGCGTCCAGCCAGAAGATCGCCTCGGATCCGGTCAGGCGCTGACGGTCCATCGCCAGCTGAATCCAGTTCTCGATCGGGGCCTTCTTTACGGTGCAGGACCGCCAGATATCGCCCATTTCAACCGCATGCTCGTGCAGTGTTTCGCCATTGGCCAAAACGACACGGATGGTTCCGTCTGCAGGGGCCTGGAACGTGGTCGGGTGCGAGCCGTATTCCTCAGCCTTCTGCGCCATCAGGCCGACGTTGGCGACAGCGCCGGCAGTGGCTGGGTTCAGTGCGCCATTGGCTTTGAAGAAGTTGATGGTTTCGTCATAGACACCGGCATAGCAGCGGTCCGGGATCACGCAGTTGGTGTCACCCTTGGCACCGGTCTCATCCCAGCCCTTACCGCCCGCGCGGATCACGGCGGGCATCGAGGCGTCGATGATCACATCCGACGGTACATGCAGGTTGGTGATGCCCTTGTCGCTGTCGACCATGTACATCGACGGACGCTCGCCTTTCAGAGCGTCGATGGCGGCCACGATCTCGGCGTTGTCTTTGACGCGATCCAGCAGGTCGCCCAGACCCGAGTTCGGATTTACACCCAGCGCGTCCAGTTCGGCACCGAATTTCTCGAACACCGGGGCAAGCCAGGCTTTGACCGCATAGCCAAAGATGATCGGGTCCGACACTTTCATCATGGTCGCTTTCATATGAAGCGAGAACATGGTGCCGTCTTTCTTGGTGTCTTCGATGGCATCAGCCAGGAACGAAGACAGGGCTTTGACCGACATGCAGGTCGCGTCCGCCACGGTGCCTTCGTCCAGCGTCCAACCGTCTTTCAGAACGGTCACGCTGCCGTCTTTGCCGACAAACTCGATCTTTGCATCACCGGCCTGCGCTGCAGTGATGGTGGCCGATTTTTCGTTTGCGTAGAAATCGTTATCCGACATCGACGACACTTTGGTTTTGCTGTCTGCGGACCATTCCCCCATCGAATGCGGGTTGTTCTGAGCGTAGTTTTTTACGGCCTTTGCTGCGCGACGGTCGCTGTTGCCTTCGCGCAGAACCGGGTTCACGGCCGAGCCCTTGATGGCATCGTAACGCGCACGGATCGCCTTTTCTGCGTCGTTCGCGGGTTCTTCAGGGTAGTTCGGGATGTCGTAACCTTGCGCCTGCAGCTCTTCGATCGCAGCAACCAATTGCGGGACCGAGGCCGAGATGTTCGGCAGTTTGATCACGTTGGCCTCGGGCGTTTTCACCAGCTCACCCAGTGCGGCCAGATCGTCGGTGATGCGCTGTGCATCGGTCAGGTTTTCCGGAAAGGTCGCCAGAATACGGCCCGCCAGCGAAATATCCTTGGTTCCGACGCTGACACCCGCGGCGCCGGCGAACTTGCGAATGATGGGCAGGAACGACGCGCTGGCCAGCTCGGGCGCTTCGTCTACAATGGTATACAATATATCGAAGTTCGATTTTTCTGCCATATTCTTTTACCTTTTTTAAGCCTTTCGGGGCGTGCGATCCAAGAGTGTGCCACGTATTCGTGGCTGCGGATGGGGCGCGAGAATCCTACCGCCCCAATGGTGACTCTGATTTGACAGGGCCTCCCTTAAAACAGGATGCGTTTCGGATCAATCCTCTAGTGGGGGCGCAAATTGACACGGGGTTGACGATTGGGGTCAAGCCAATTCCAGTTTGATAGGCTGTTCCGACCGCAGTCCGGGTGTTTCTACTAGACCCCAAAATCCGCATACCCGCTGGAGGCCGCAAGCTGCTGGACATAATCCGTGATCGCTTGACTCAAATGATCGGCAGAACCCGCCTCGGCCTCTGGTGGCACTGACACACCGGCTTCTCGAATGAGGCAAAAGAAATACTCTCGATCAAAACGCCGGGCATCTTTCAGAAAGGTGTTAATCTCGTGCTGAGCCAGATCAGTTCTTCCTAATTCCGCATATGTTTGGGCACGGGTTATCCATTCCTGATTCCCGCGCAGGCCCAACCATTCATCGACCCGCTGACCCAATCTTGCGACAATCCCCTTTCGGACATAGGGTCTGTGCGCGGTCCATCGGGCGTAGTCTTCAACGAATTCCACGCCTTTCTGCTCATCACCAATCTTCAGGTGAACCATGGCCGGGAAAAACAGATTTGTGACTCCATTTGGCATCAAATGAGAGACTCTGTTCGCAGCCGCAAGGCTCTCGTCGACGTCACCTGTTCCGTTCAAGTGGAACAACAACTGACCAATGGGAACCCATATCTGATCCGGCCAACGTTTCGCTGCCTGCGTCAGAAACTGTTCCGTTCCGTCAAACCCATCCACTTCGTAATGCGTATTCGCTAGGCTGAAACCCGCATTCTGATACCCCGGGTCAATTTCCAGAACTTTCTCATATCCATCTATCGCGTCCGTAAAATTGCCCTGACTCTGATCGAACCGAGCTTTGTAATATCGGGCTGACGCACTGTCGGGATCAAGGGCCACCGCTTTGGAATAGGCCGCATCGGTGTCGGCGACGCGTCCCATGGCCTCCAACGCCAAAGCCCGTCTTAAGACCGGAGTTGCATCCAAGGGCTGAAGGTCGGACGCCACGGTATAGTTCGCGATAGCCTCATCATAGCGTTTGCCACAATAATAGGCCCAGCCGCGGGCAGAGATCAGCCTGCTCTGCTGCACCGGGGAAAGGTCGTCGATCTTCATAAGCGCCGAGCAGGTGGCAACAACGTCGGCCATGCTGCCCTTGTTCCCCATGCAGGTCGCGGACATTTCCGTATAATCGGGCTTGGGGTTCAGCGACCATATCACTGTCGCAATTACGATGATCAGGGCGGCAAGGCGTATCTTCATAAAGGCTCAGTTTCGGAAATCTGCTCTTCTATAGGTAGAAACATCCGCCCTCGGATTCAAGCCTCCCCAGCCGGTCACACACCCCACGTGTCGCTCAACCGATACCCGGCAGGCCAGGGGTCATCCGGGTCCAGCATGTGTTGGTGCGTGCCGGTGATCCAGCCTCGGCCGCTGATTTCGGGGATGATGGCTGGGCGGTCGCCGGCATGGGCTTGCTCGACAATCCGTCCGGTAAAGCGCGATCCGATGATCGAGACCGCCTCAAACGTTTGACCGACCGTCATTTGACCTTTCGCCGCCATCAGGGCCATTCGGGCCGAGACCGCTGTGCCGGTGGGGGATCGGTCAACCTTGCCCGGCTGAATGGCGACCGCGGATTTGCCGGTCAAGCCGGTTTCCGTCTGCTCAAGCGGCCCGCAAAAGGCGCAGAAGGAGATGTGATCCCAGTCCGGGTTCTCGGGGTGGGTGAACCCAAGCTGTTCATTGGCCGCATGGGTGATGGCCACACCCGTGCGAGCGATGTCGCGAGCCTCGTCTTCAACGATCTCGAACCCCAATGCCGCCGCATCGACCACCACGAAACTGTCCCCGCCATATGCCGTATCCACAGTCAGAGTGCCGGTGCCTGGGATCTCCAGCGGAATTGCGATCTTGTCGGCGAAGCTGGGCAGGTTCTGCACGAAAATGCGCTCGGCCTTGCCGTTTCGGCATTCGGCCCGGACCTTCACCAATCCACCCGGGGCTTCAAGCGTCAACAGGGTCTCGGGCTCCTGCATCGGAATGATCCCGCCATCCAGCAAAACGGTGGACACGCAGATCGAGTTTGAGCCAGACATAGGCGGCGTGTCTTCCGGTTCCATGATGATGAAGGCCGCATCCGCATCGGGATGTTTCGGCGGCACCAGCAGATTCACGTGCCTAAACACGCCACCGCGCGGCTCATTCAGCACGAAGTTTCGCAAGGTCTGGTCCTGCGCAATGAAGGCACGCTGTTCCCAGATGGTTTCTCCGGGCGGTGGCTGGACACCACCAACAATCACGTCACCCACCTCACCTTCGGCGTGGGCCGAGATCACATGAATGGTTTTGCAGCTGCGCATGTCCTGTCCTAAAAGCGGGAGGCGGAGAATGGGGTCAGGGGAATCTGGGCGGGCTGGCCGTCAACCAGGGCGCCAACCAGTTCGGCCGTACCTGCCGATTGGGTCAGGCCCAGATGACCGTGACCGAATGCGTAGATCACGTCCCCTGCCCGTGGCGAAGCCCCGATCACCGGCAGGCTGTCGGGCAGCGACGGGCGGAAACCCATCCATTGCGTGCCGCCTTCCGTGTTTAGGCCGGGCAAAAACTGCGTGGCTTTTTGCAGCAATGTATCGGCCCGTTTGTAATTCGGAGGGAGTTCCAGCCCCCCCAGTTCAACCGCGCCGCCAATCCGCACGCCGCCATTGATCCGGCTGGCCACAAATCCATGGCTTGAGAATGTCAGATGCATACGCAGATCAAACGCGCCCGCGGGAAGGGTCGTGTTGTAGCCGCGTTCAGTTTCCAGCGGTATTTGATCGCCAAGTGTCCGCGCAATGTGGTGAGACCAGGCCCCGGCGCACAAGACGACTTTGTCCGCCTCGACCTCGCGTTCTGTCAGCGTGATCCGTACTCCGCTATCTATCGGGGTCAGTGCGCAGATTTCCTGGCGCTCGATCCGGCCACCCCGGCTCTGAAACGTTTGCGCCAGATGCTCCACCCATTTTTTGGGATCAACGGTGTTGATCCAGTTCGGCGTAAACCCAGCATGGGTGAACCGCGGGCTGAGGCCAGGTTGCAATTCAGCAATCGCTTCAAAGCTTTCCAGCAGCTCGAAGTCTATGCCGTGTTGGCGCCGCAGCTCCCATGTAGGCAGGCTGGCACGGTACTCTGCCTCGTTTTCATAAAGCTGCATCTGCCCGTCGCGCTGCATCATCGCCTCGCCTTTCACCGACGCAATCAATCTGGTCAGGGCCGCGCTAGACTGATCCATCAGGCTGGCCTGAGCATGCAGGAGTTGCTTGTAACGATCCGGACGGCTTGCCCGCCAAAACCGGATCATCCACGGCGCGATTTTCAGCGCATAGGCGGGCGGGATGGACAGCGGCCCGAGCGGGTCCAGCAGCCATTTCGGTGCCCTTTTCATGATGCCGGGGGTTGCCAGCGGTTCAACCTCGGAAAAGGCGAAGGCGCCCGCATTTCCGGCGGAGGCTTGTGCGGCGACGCCCTCACGATCCAGAACCACAACACAATGGCCCCGGCGCTGCAGCTCCAGCGCCGTTGTGATTCCGATGACACCGGCCCCGATCACAACGACCTGCTTCGTCATAGCTCTATGCCCGCCTTGAACGGATCGTTTTCATCAAACATCAATGTCGCCTCGGCCATGACATGAGCCTGCCCCGTGATTGAGGGGATGACCCCACCGTTCACACCCAATTGATAAGACAGGTGATAGACGCTGCCGATAACGCTGTGCTGGACGATTTCCTCTCCGGGAGCCAATGCACCGTCCGCAGCCAGACAGGCCAGCCGCGCCGAACTGCCGGTACCACAGGGTGAGCGGTCGTAGTTGTCATCGGGGCATAGCACAAAGTTGCGGCTGTGGACGTCCGGACCGGGAGAGGTGTCCTGAAAGATCACGTGGTCGATTGGCTCGCCCAGCTCTCCTCCTATGCCTTGCGCGATTGAGGCCTTGCGGATCGCAATCGTCATATCGGTCAACTGCCGGATATTGCCGGTCTCAACCGGGATTGGGCTGGGATCAACGATGAAAAACCAGTTGCCGCCATAGGCAACATCCCCGGTCACCGCGCCATAGCCCGGCACATCCAATACCACATCACGGTGGACACGGCGGCTTTCGATATTCATGACGGTGACGGTGTTGGCATTGTGCAGCTCTACCGTCACGACACCCGCAGGCGTTTCGATCTTGTGTCGTCCAACATCAATCCGCCCCAGATGCGCCAGTGTAACCGCAAGGCCGATGGTGCCGTGGCCGCACATACCCAGCACGGCGTCCACGTCGAAATAGATCACTCCGGTCACGCAGGACGGATCGACCGGCTCGACCAGCAGCGCGCCGACCATGGCGGGTTGGCCACGTGGTTCCAGCATGATCGACCGGTAAAACCCTTCATGTTCCGTCGCCAGCCTGCGGGCGCGTTCGGCCAGCGGTCCAGAACCCAGATCCGGCGCGCCGTCGAGGATGACCCGCGTCGGCTCACCCCCGGTATGGCTGTCGATCACATGCATTCAGCGATCACCCCACCCTGTTTAGACCAATCGGCAAACCAAGCGCGGAACAGGTCGTATTGCTGTTCACAATAGTTGCGCTGCGCATCGCTCAACTCGTCCGTTTCGTTGAAGTGCAGACGATACTCCTGTTCGCCGTTCAGCACCAAAAGATGTTTGTAGTACAGCACCAGATCGGGGCCTTCGTCAAAGCTGGAAAGCACTTGGATTGCCTCGGTCAGTTCCTGCGCCCGCTGGCGTGCCTCGGCATGGCCTTGTGCTGCCTTTTGGGACAGAGTCGCCAACAACAGGGCCTCGCGCGGTAAAGCTGTGCCAATTCCGGTGATCGACCCGGTCGCGCCGCAGTTGACGAAGCCGTGGTAAACCTCGGTATCCACGCCCACCATCAGGGTCACCTGATTGTCCTGGCTAGTGATGTTCTCAGCCGCGTAGCGCAGGTCATCCTTGCCGCCGAACTCCTTGAATCCGATCAGGTTGGGATGCTCGGCACGCAGAGAGAAGAATAGATCGGCGCGCGTGGCAAAACCGTAATACGGGCTGTTGTAAATGATCGCAGGCACACCCGGCGCGGCAGACAGGATCGCCTTGAAATGGTTCTTTTGCGCGGCCGGAGACGTGCCGCGGGACAACACCCGCGGGATCACCATAAGCCCAACAGCCCCTACTTTCTGCGCATGTGCAGCATGGGCCAGGGCGGACTTGGTGTTGATGGCCCCGGTACCGACCACCACGGGCAGCCCTGCAGCGACCAGGCGTTCAACGCCTTCCATTCGTTGTTTGTCAGTCAGCAGCGGCCAGTCGCCCATCGACCCGCAATAGACCACCGCCGACATGCCCGCATCAATCATCTGCTGCCCTTTGCGCACCAATGCATCGAAATCCGGGGTGCGATCCGCCTTACAAGGGGTCATGAGCGCCGGCATGGTGCCGGTGAAAACGTTGTTCGACATCGGAGCTATCCTTTGAAAATGCAGGGTCAGGGCGGGCAGGTTAGCCCTTTCAATTCGCCATAACGGATATTGGATACAAAATCCAGAAAAATTGAAACCCAGAAAAAACGCGCCGGATCGGAGGATCGGCGCGCTTGATTTGGGTTGCTTTTTGTCGGTTATCGGAACCGCTGGCCGGTCTCCGAATCGAACAGCATCGCGCGTTCCGGTCGAACGATAAGACCGATCCGTTCCCCTTGCTTGCTGCGCTGGTCGTCACGCTCTTCGACGATCAGTTTGTCGCCATTTGGCGTCAGCAGGTACGAGTAGCTCACTCCACCTAGCGCCTCGGTAAGATCAACGGTGCAAGTGCCTCCTGCGCGGTCGACTTCGATATGTTCCGGGCGGATACCCAGCGTGACCTTGTTCAGGCCCGCAGGCACATTGGCCGCCACTTCCAGCGGCGCGCCAAGAGCCGGATGCGAAACCTTGCCATCCGCATAGTCGCATTCAAGGAAATTCATCGCCGGAGAGCCGATGAAGCCGGCTACAAACCGGTTGTCCGGATCGCGGTACAGGTCCATCGGAGCGCCGACTTGTTCGATCCGGCCATCCCGAAGCACCACGATCTTATCAGCCATCGTCATCGCCTCAACCTGATCGTGGGTAACATAGATCATTGTCGCGCCGATCTCGTTGTGCAGCCGCGCGATCTCGACCCGCATCTCGACGCGCAATTCGGCGTCGAGATTGGACAGAGGTTCGTCGAACAGAAACACCTCGGGGCCCCGCACAATCGCGCGCCCGATGGCCACCCGCTGACGCTGTCCGCCGGACAGCGCCTTGGGCTTACGCTTGAGGTACTGATCCAGTTTCAGGATATTCGAGGCCTGCTGCACTTTCTGGTCGATCTCGGATTTGGCAACGCCGTTCATGCGCAGGCCAAAGCCCATGTTTTCGGCCACTGTCATATGCGGGTACAGCGCATAGGTCTGGAATACCATGGCCACACCACGTTTCGCAGGGTCCACATGGGTCACCTCGCGCGCGCCGATATGAATCTGCCCTTCGGTGGTTTCCTCAAGCCCCGCGATCATCCGCAACAAGGTGGATTTACCGCAGCCCGAAGGACCAACGAACACGCAAAACTCACCATCCTCGATATCCAGATCAATGCCGTGAATAACCTGCGTTTCGCCATATCGCTTGATCGCTTGGTTCAGAGTCACACCCGTCATGTCGCTTGTATCCTGTCATTGTCGGCGCTGCGGCGGGTCTCGGGGAACCGCCAGGCCTGTGCTTCGGCCCCGATCTGTTCGGCCACACGGCGAACACGGGGAACCCAGGTTTCCAACTGATTGAAATCCATTCGTTCGGTCGATCCGGTGACGGAAATCGCGCCCAGCATCCGTCCACCCGAAGTCAGGATCGGACAGGCAATGCAGATGATACCAGGCTCATGCTCTTCATCATCAATGGCGTAGCCCCGGCTGCGGATCAATTCGAGGTCAGCGCGCAGCGCGGCCTCAGTGGTCAGTGTCTTATCGGTAAAACGGTGGTAGCTTTGCTGCGACACAGCGCGATCAAGCGCCGCCTCGTCCAGAAACGCCATCATCGCCTTTCCAACACCGGTACAGTAGGCCGGACCGACCTTGCCGGCCTGCGAGTACATCTCGATTGGCTGGGCAGCGTTGCGCTTGTCCACATACAGCACCTGACTGGAATCTAGCTGTGCCAGATGCACCGTTTCCCCGGTTTCCCGACTGAGCGAATCCAGAAACGGCCGCGCAATCGGTGCCAGTGAGCTTTGCGTCCACGCCGAATGGGCCAGCCGCACCAGCCTCAGACCGGGCGTATAGGTCTGTCGATCAGAGTCATACGACAGCATCCCCTGATTGGTCAGCGTCTGCAGAAACCGATACAGCGTTGCCTTGGGAAAATCGCTGCTCTCCAACAGTTCCGCGAATCGGACCGGGCGGGCAAAAGCCGCCACCTGATCCAGCACGTCACATGCTTTTCCTATTGTACCGTCACCAGCCACGGGCGCCTGTTCTCCTCCCTATGACCCAACACCATCCTCACGAGGGTCTTGACAAGACTAACCGATATGATGTGTAGTTTTCAATATATAAAACATAGTTTCATTATTTGGAACTAAAATGGAAGCTAAGGGAGGAAATCATGCATTCCATGTTCAAGCGTTCTGCGGTGGCATTGGCGGCAAGTGTGGCGCTTGCTGCGCCCGTTGCAGCCGAACTGACCGGCGAGCTGAGAATCTTCCTCGACACATCGAACCCGGCGCCCCGCGCGACGATGGAAGCGATGATCGACCGGTTCGCGGCACAGCATCCGGGGCTGGAAGTCGAAACCACGGTGATCGACCGTGAAGCGTACAAGACTCAAATCCGCAACTTCCTGACTGCGGACACGCCGGACGTCGCCACATGGTATGCGGCTAACCGGATGAAGCCGTATGTCGAGGCCGGTTTGTTCGAGGACGTATCCGATCTTTGGGCAGAACCCGAAATTGCGGACAATCTTGCATCGACCAAGGGCGCGATGACCATCGACGGCAAGCAATGGGGCGTGCCCTACACCTATTATCAATGGGGTGTTTACTACCGCAAAGACATCTTTGATGAGCTGGGCCTGACCGAACCTACCACATGGGAAGAAGAACTGGCCAATTGCCAGAAGATCATCGACTCGGGCCGTGCCTGCTATACCATCGGCACCAAGTTCCTGTGGACCGCCGGTGGCTGGTTCGACTACCTGAACATGCGCACCAACGGCTTCGACTTTCACAACCAGCTCGCTAACGGCGAAATCAGCTGGGAGGACGACCGGGTCAAGCAAACCTTCGCCAACTGGAAACAGCTGATCGACATGGGCGCGTTCATCGACAATCACCAGACCTACAGCTGGCAGGAGGCCCTGCCCTTCATGGTCAACGGTGAGGCCGCAGCTTACCTCATGGGTAACTTCGCCGTGGCACCCCTGCGTGAGGCTGGATTGTCCGACGATCAACTGGATTTCTATCAGTTCGTTGCCATCAACCCCGATGTCGAACTGGCCGAAGACGCCCCGACCGACACGTTCCACATCCCTGCCAACGCATCAAACAAAGAAGCCGCGCGTGAATTCCTGCGTTTTGTTGTCTCCGCCGATGAACAGTCCGAGATCAACAATGGCGCAAATCTCGGCCAGCTGCCCGTTAATGCGCAATCCACAGTCGATGACGACAAGTTCCTGCAACAGGGTTTTGCAATGCTGTCATCGAACAGCCCCGGCGGTGTAGCTCAGTTTTGGGACCGTGACGCACCTGCTGAAATGGCCAAAGTTTCGATGGAAGGCTTCCAGGAATTCATGGTCAAACCGGACAACGCCGACCGTATCCTGGCCAAACTGGAACGCGCTCGTCAGCGTATCTACGACAACTAATCCGGTCAGGCCGGGCACAAGTCCGGCCTGCTCCTCATCTGCGTAAGGCGGTGATATCCCGTCTTACTCCTTTTTCCTAACCCCCGAGTATCCGCATGTCAGCCGTTGAAGCCCCCGAACAGGAAAGCTGGTTCCACAGAAACCAACAGCGCATCGCACCATGGCTGTTTCTGGCCCCCGGGCTGCTGTTCTTCATGGTCTATGTAATCATCCCAGTTTTCCAGTCTTTCAATCTCTCGCTCTACGAATGGGACGGTCTGGGAGCAGCCGAATATGTGGGGTTCCGCAACTACGAAGACCTTTATTGGGAATGGGTGGACCGGGATGCGTTTTACATCTCGCTGAAAAACAACCTGATCTGGCTGATCTTGTATCTTGCCGCGATCCCGGCGGGTCTTTTCATTGCGCTGCTCCTGAACCAGACGGTTTGGGGAATTCGCCTGTACAAGTCACTGTTCTTCTTTCCCTTCGTCATCTCTCAGGTTGTTGTGGGCCTCGTGTTCACCTGGTTCTATGACCCGACCTTCGGCCTGTTGAATGAACTCCTCGGCCTCTTCGGCCTCGGGCCGCTGAATGTCCTCGGTGACGAACGCTTCGTGACCTATGGAATCATCTTCGCCGGTCTCTGGCCGCAGACGGCCTATTGCATGATCCTCTACCTCACCGGCCTAAATGCCGTTGACCCGGAACAGATCGAAGCCGGGCGGCTGGACGGTGCAAAGGGTCTTCGTATGCTGTGGCACATTATCCTGCCGCAACTGCGCCCGGCAACCTTCATCGCCTTTGTCGTGACAATCATTGGCGCCCTGCGCAGCTTCGACCTGATCTCGATCATGACGCAGGGTGGCCCCTTTGGCTCGTCCCGCGTGCTGGCCTATTACATGTTTGAAGTTGCCCTGTCCGAATACGGCTTCCGCATGGGATACGGTGCCGCCATCGCGGTGATCCTGTTCCTGATCATGCTCTGCTTCATCGCTTATTTCCTGTGGTCGATGTATCGCGAAGAAAGGGGGCACTGAGATGTTTCCCAAACCCATCGAAAAACAATCGCGCGCGGCGCAAATAAGCTATCAGGCCATGTTGCCGCTGGCCTTGCTGCTCTGGCTCGGACCCTTGCTGGCGGTCGCCCTGTTCTCGGTCAAACCGGCGGCGGATTTCACCAATGCAAACTACTGGGGCATGCCGTCCAGCTTCGAGGGCGCGTTCAACTATGGGCAGGTATTCTTCAACTCGGACATGCCGCGTTACCTGCTGAACTCTTTTCTGATCACCATCCCGACAGTAATCGGAGCCGTCGCGCTCAGCTGCATGACCGGCTTTGCGCTGGGTATTTACAAGTTCCGTTCAAACCTCTGGATATTCTTCATGTTTGTCGCGGGCAACTTCGTGCCATTTCAGATCCTGATGGTTCCGGTACGCGACCTGACCCTGCAACTTGGCCTCTACAACACCAAAACCGGCCTTGTCCTATTCCACATCGCCTTTCAGACCGGGTTCTGCACGCTGTTCATGCGCAACTTCATCCGCGCGCTGCCCTTTGAACTGATCGAGGCCGCACGCGTCGAAGGCATCAGCGAATGGCGCATCTTCTGGTACGTGGTCTTGCCACTGATGAAGCCTGCCATTGCTGCGCTCAGCGTGTTGATCTTTACTTTCATCTGGAACGACTATTTCTGGGCCGTCGTCCTTACGCAAGGTGCTGAAAGCCAACCTGTCACCGCGGGGATCACCAGCTTCAACGCCCAATTCCGGGCGGCCTATCAGTTGATGAGCGCCGGCTCCATCGTCGCGGCCTTGCCGCCGGTGGCCATGTTCTTCCTCATGCAGAAACACTTCATCGCGGGCCTGACCCTCGGTGCCGTAAAATAACGTCAAACCAGAGGTTTGCCTCAATGACAAAGATCACCTTTATCGGAGCGGGCTCCACGATCTTCATGCAGAACATCGTGGGCGACGCTCTGCTGACCCCAGCACTGGCAAACAGCCACTTTGCCCTGATGGATATCGACGCCGAACGTCTGGCCGAAAGCGAAGCTGTGGCCAAGGCAATGATCCGTTCTGTTGGAACCGGGGCAACTGTCACCACTCACGCCGACCGCCGCGCAGCGTTGGATGGTGCCGATTTCGTGATCACTGCCTTTCAGGTCGGTGGGTACGATCCTTGCACGATCACCGATTTCGAAATCCCCAAACAATACGGCCTGCGCCAGACCATCGCCGATACAATGGGGGTCGGAGGCATCATGCGCGGTCTGCGTACGGTTCCCGTTCTGTGGGATGTAGCGCGCGACATGATGCAACTCTGCCCCAATGCGACGCTGCTCCAATACGTCAACCCGATGGCCATCAACACCTGGGCGCTGGCCGAGCAGTTCCCTGTGCTGAAACATGTAGGCCTTTGCCACTCGGTCCAGAATACGGTCGAGGAACTGGCGCATGATCTGGACCTGCCCAAGGGCGACTTCCGTTACAAGGTTGCTGGCGTCAATCACGTCGCCTTCTTCCTGAAACTCGAACATCGAGGTCGCGATCTCTACCCTACGCTGCGGCAAGGGTATGCCAGCGGCCAGATCCCCAAGGCACCGTTGCTGATGCCGCGCTGCCCGAACAAGGTGCGATACGAGGTGATGGACCATCTGGGCTATTTCTGCACCGAGAGTTCCGAGCATTTTGCCGAATACGTTCCATGGTTCATCAAGGACGGGCGCGAAGACCTGATCGAGCAGTTCAGCATCCCTTTGGATGAGTACCCAACCCGATGCGTCGAACAGGTGGCCAGTTGGAAGGAGCAGGCCAAAACCCTGACCGACGGGCGCGATATCGAGGTGATCCGAAGCCACGAATTCGCCGCCGACCTGATGAACGCAATCGTCACCGACACGCCCTATGTGGCCTATGGCAACCTGCCGAACACCGGCCAGATTCCGCAGCTTCCTTTGGGTGCTGTAGTGGAAACGCCGTGCCTGGTGGACAGCAATGGTGTACAGCCTTCGGTCGTCACCGACATTCCACCGCAGTTGATCGCCCTGATGCGAACGCAAATCAACGTGCAGGAACTGACCGTTCGGGCGCTGGTCGACCAGAACCCGGAATACATCTATCACGCCGCCATGATGGACCCGCACACCGCCGCCGAGTTGGACTTGCGCCAAATCCGCAATTTGGTGACAGACCTTCTAACTGCACATTCAGACTGGTTACCTGACTGGTGCCAACCCGCCAAAGCCGCTTGAAAGGGCTCAGCGAATGACTAAGAAACGCCGTTCCCAGCATTGGTATGGAAAGCTCGACAAAGACGGGTTCATCCACCGCTCGTGGATGAAAAACCAAGGCTTCCCCGATCACGCTTTTGACGGACGCCCCATCATCGGCATCTGTAACACGTGGTCGGAGCTTACCCCCTGCAACTCGGGTCTGCGTGATCTGGCCGAAGGCGTCAAACGCGGTGTGTGGGAGGCCGGAGGCTTCCCCGTCGAATTCCCCGTCATGTCACTGGGCGAGACCCAGATGAAGCCCACCGCCATGCTGTTCCGTAACCTTCTGGCCATGGATGTCGAAGAGTCGATCCGCGCCTATGGCATCGACGGCGTCGTCCTGCTGGGCGGCTGCGACAAGACCACGCCGGGGCAGTTGATGGGTGCGGCCTCGGTCGATCTGCCGTCGATTGTCGTTAGCTCCGGCCCGATGCTGAACGGCAAGTATCGCGGTCAGGATATCGGTTCGGGCACGGATGTGTGGAAATTCTCCGAGGCCGTCCGCGCAGGCGAAATGACCCTGCAGGACTTCATGAACGCTGAATCCGGCATGTCGCGCAGCGCCGGTGTGTGCATGACGATGGGCACAGCCAGCACGATGGCCTCGCTGGTCGAAGCAATGGGCATGAGCCTGCCCACCAACGCCGCTTTGCCTGCCGTTGACGCCCGCCGCATGGCGTTGGCGCATCTGACCGGCAAGCGGATTGTCGAGATGGTGGACGAAGACCTCAAACCCTCGGACATCCTGACCAAAGGGGCGTTTGAAAATGCCATCCTGACCAACGCCGCCGTGGGCGGGTCGACCAATGCGGTAGTTCACCTTCTGGCGCTGGCGGGCCGTGTAGGTGTGGACCTGACGCTCAAGGATTTCGAGATCGGCTCGGAAATCCCGCTGCTGGTGAACTGTATGCCTTCGGGCAAATACCTGATGGAGGATTTCTGCTATGCAGGCGGCGTGCCGGTCGTTCTGAATGAACTCAAATCCTTCCTGCGCCCGTCCAAAACCGTCCTTAACAAGGACATCTCAGCCCATTATGAAGGGGCCGAGTGCTTCAACGCCGATGTCATCCGCCCCTTCAACGATCCGGTGAAACCCGCGGCGGGGCTGCGTGTCCTGCGCGGCAATCTGGCACCGAACGGCGCCATCGTAAAGCCCTCGGCGGCAACGGATGAACTGCTGGAAACCGAGGCCGAGGCTTTTGTCTTTGAAAGCATCGAAGACCTGAAAGCCAATATCGACCGCGACGACCTGCCGGTGTCGCCCGAGACCATTCTGGTGCTTAAAGGCTGCGGCCCGAAGGGCTATCCGGGGATGCCGGAGGTCGGCAATATGCCGATCCCGGCTAAGCTGGTGAAGGACGGGGTTCGCGACATGATCCGTATCTCGGACGCTCGTATGTCTGGCACCGCCTTTGGCACCGTCATCCTGCATGTCAGCCCCGAGGCACAGGCGGGTGGCCCGCTGGCGCTGGTCAAAACCGGTGATCGCATCCGGGTGTCGGCCAGCAAAGGGGAGTTGGAGTTGTTGGTCGACGAAAAGGAACTGGACGCCCGCCGCGCCGCGTGGCAAGCGGACGATCCGCATTACAGCCGCGGTTACGCCAGACTTTATATCGACCACGTGTTGCAGGCCGATCAGGGCGCGGACCTTGATTTTCTCGTCGGCAAAGACACCCGCCTTGTCACCAGAGAGAGCCACTAATGGATCAACCAGCCACTTTCCACGATCTCAACGGGGCTTCGGTCTATATTACCGGCGGTGGCTCGGGCGTTGGCGCTGCTCTGACCGACGGGTTCCTCGCGCAAGGCGCCAATGTCGCCTTCATCGGGCGGTCCGATGCCAGCGGGTTTGTCGATGAAATGCACGACAAACACGGGCGCGCGCCGCTGTTCATGCAAGGCGACATGACAGATACCGAGTTGCTGCACACTACCATGAAAAAGGCGGCCGAGGCGCATGGCCCGCTGAACGTGCTGATCAACAACGCGGCCAACGATAAACGCCACTCGCTTGAAGAAACGACGACCGAGTTCTGGGACTGGATGATCGAGGTAAACCTCAAGGCCTACTACTTCGCCTGTCAGGAGGCCGCCCGCCAGATGCAGGGCAAAGGCGGTGCGATCGTGAATTTCAGTTCGATCAGCTACATGATGGGCAATGCAGGCTATCCGATCTACACGACCTCGAATGCCGGAATCACCGGCATGACGCGGTCTTTGGCGCGCGAGTTGGGGCCGCAGAACATCCGTGTCAACGCGCTGGCCCCCGGTTGGGTTCTGACGCAGAAACAGCTGGATATGTGGGCCACGCCCGAGGATCTGGCCGCACATCTCGACCGCCAATGCCTGAAAGAACACCTGACGCCCGAGGACATGATCGCACCGACCTTGTTCCTAGCCTCAAACGCTAGCCGGGCGATGACCGGGCAATGCATGGCCGTCGATGGCGGCGTCGTCGTAACGGGGTAGAGCCATGAATACAGAATGGATTGCTGTCGATTGGGGAACCTCTCATTTGCGAGCCTGGGCGATGCAGGGCGAAACGGTGCTGGATCAGGCATATTCGGACAAAGGCATGGCGCGGGTGGACAAAAGCGGGTTCCAGCCCGCGTTGTTCGAACTCATCGAAGGCTGGCTGGGCAGCGGCCCCACAGATGTGGTCGCCTGCGGCATGGTCGGCGCGCGACAAGGTTGGGTCGAGGCCCCCTACTCCGCCGTCCCATGTGAACCAACGCCGGTTGCCCCGTTCCGTGTTCCGGGCACAGATTCCCGCATCCGGGCCTTCGTGGTGCCCGGTCTGAAACAAAACGCGCCACCAGATGTCATGCGCGGTGAAGAAACCCAGATCGCGGGGTTTCTGGCCTCTCATCAGAACTGGGACGGGGTGATCTGTTTGCCCGGCACCCACACCAAATGGGTGCAGGTCAGCGCCGGAGAGGTCGTCAGCTTCCGCACCTTCATGACCGGAGAAATGTTTGACCTGCTGGCCGGGCAATCGGTGCTGAAACATTCGGTCGGCCAGGGATGGGACGATGCCGCCTTTGCCGAGGCTGCGGCGGACACGTTGTCCAGGCCCGAACAACTGGCCGCGCGGCTGTTTGGCTTGCGCGCCGCTGATCTGTTACAGGGTCAGGATCGCGGTATCACAAGAGCGCAGCTTTCGGGCTTTCTGATCGGCGCGGAATTGGCCGCGACCCGCCCGTATTGGCTGGGACAGCAACTCGCGATCATCGGGGCCAAGAGACTCTCGGACATCTACGCCAAGGCCCTGCAGCAACAGGGCGCGTTTGTCGAAACCGCCAACAGCACGCAATGCACACTGGCCGGCCTATTGCAGGCCCGCAACCTGACGAGGCAAACCGCATGAGCCGACCCATCATCGCCATTCTGCGCGGCCTGCGCCCATCCGATGCCGTTGCCACCGGGCAGGCCCTGATCGACGCCGGGATCGACAATATCGAGGTCCCGCTGAACTCACCCGATCCGCTGGAGTCGATCGGTATTCTGGCCGAACAGTTCGGGGACCGTGCCCTGATCGGGGCGGGCACCGTACTGACGACGGATCAGGTGGACGCGGTGGCCAAGGTTGGCGGCAGGCTGATCGTATCACCGAACTGCGACGCGCAGGTGATCTCGCACACGCACCAACTGGGACTGGAAAGCTGGCCCGGCATCTTCACCCCGACTGAGGCCTTTACGGCCCTCAAGGCCGGAGCCTCCGGCCTGAAACTCTTTCCCGGCACTCTCGCCGGTCCGGCGGGGCTATCCGCGCTGCGCGCGGTGTTGCCCAAGGGCACGCTGGTATATGCCGTCGGCGGCGCGGGACCTGAGAATTTCGATCAGTGGATCAAGGCTGGCGCCAACGGATTCGGCATCGGGTCGGCGTTGTTCAAACCCGACATGACGGCCGCAGAGGTCGCGGGCCGGGCCGCGCGGATCGTAGCTGCCTACGAAGAAGCCGCCGGATGAGCGTCATTTACGACGACCGCCCTTGTGAACTGGGCGAGGGTCCGCTTTGGCACCCCGAGCGGCGGCAACTTTTCTGGTTCGATATTGTGGGCAAGAAGCTAATGACGCGGAAAAACGGTGAACCGCACAGTTGGCAGTTCGACGAACATGTTTCTGCCGCGGGCTGGGTCGACTCAGAGACGCTGTTGATCGCCTCTGAAACAGGGCTATGGCGGTTCGGCCTGATGACCAAGCAAAAAGGGCTGATCACTCCGCTTGAGGCGGACAATCCGATCACCCGGTCCAATGACGGGCGCGCTGATCCTTGGGGCGGGTTCTGGATCGGGACGATGGGCAAAGACGCAGAACCCGGTGCAGGTGCGATCTATCGTTATTGGCAGGGCGAACTGCAGCAACTGGTGCCAGATGTCACGATCTCGAACGCGATCTGCTTCGCCCCGGACCGGACCTGCGCCTATTGCGCGGATACAGTGCGGAAACAGGTCATGCGCTTGCCTTTGAACCCGGAAACCGGCTGGCCCGAGGGCGAGAGTACGGTTTTTCTAGACCACCGCGTCGATGGGCTGAACCCGGATGGGGCGGTGGTCGACGCCGATGGCAACATCTGGATCGCCCAATGGGGTGCGAGCCGCGTGGCGGCCTATACCCCTGCGGGCCGGTTCCTGACTGCGATCGCCTTTGAGGCAGCTCATACTTCCTGTCCCGCGTTCGGAGGTGATGACCTGACAACCTTGTTCTGCACCACCGCCCGCGACGGGCTGGATGCAGAGACTTTGGCCAAACACCCAACCAACGGCATGACCTTTGCCGCCCCTGGCGCGGGCAAAGGGCAGGCCGAACACAGAGTCCTTCTATGAAGCCCGAACTTGGCGTCTGCTACTACCCCGAACACTGGCCCGAAGAGATGTGGGCCGAGGATGCCGCGCGCATGGTGGAAACCGGTCTGAGCTGGGTGCGGATCGGTGAGTTTGCCTGGAGCAGGATGGAGCCCGCACCGGGTGATCTGCGTTTAGACTGGCTGGATCAAGCGATTGAGGTGCTGGGGGCAGCGGGGTTGAAGGTGGTGCTGGGAACACCCACGGCGACGCCACCGCGTTGGATGCTGGAAAAACACCTCGACATGCTGGCCGTGGATGCACAGGGGCAGCCGCGCAAATTCGGCTCGCGCAGGCATTATTGCTTTAGCCACCGGGGTTATATCGCCGAGTGTGAACGGATTGCCCGGATCATGGGGGAACGTTACGGGCGCAACTCGCATATAGCGGCATGGCAGATCGACAACGAATATGGCTGCCACGAAACGACCGTCAGCTACAGCCAACCGGCCTTGCAGGCGTTTCGGCGGTGGTTGGCCGAGCAGTATGAGTCCATCGAATCTCTGAATACCGCTTGGGGTAATATTTTTTGGTCGATGGAGTACGACAGCTTTGATCAGATCGACCTGCCCAACCTGACCGTGACCGAGCCCAACCCCGCCCACGTTCTGGCCTTTCGCCGCTTCAGCTCGGATCAGGTGGCGGTGTTCAACAAGGCGCAGGTCGACGTCATGCGCCCGCTGACCGATGCGCCGCTGCTGCATAACTATATGGGCCGGATTCTGGACTTCGACCATTTCAAGCTGGGCGCCCATCTGGATATCGCGACATGGGACAGTTATCCGATCGGCTTTCTGTCCGACCGGCTTGAGGCTGACGAGGCACATAAAACCGCATTCCTGCAACAGGGCGACCCCGACATGCAGGCCTTTCACCATGACCTGTATCGCGCTGTCGGCCGGGGTCGCTGGTGGGTGATGGAACAGCAGCCTGGCCCGGTGAACTGGGCACCGTATAATCCCGCTCCCCTGCCCGGCATGGTACGCCTGTGGTCGCTCGAGGCAGTGGCGCATGGCGCTGAAGTGGTCAGTTACTTCCGTTGGCGACAGGCCCCATTCGCGCAGGAACAAATGCACGCGGGCCTGTTGACCCCGAACAACGCACCCGCTCCGGCATTGGCCGAAGCCCGTCAGACAGCCGATGATCTGGCACAGCTGGGTACTGTCACGCAGACTCAGGCAGATGTGGCCATTCTGTTCGACTACGCCTCGGACTGGGCATGGACAACCCAGCCACACGGGGCCGGGTTCAGCTATTTCCGGCTGGTGTTCTCGGCTTATCGCGCACTGCGGCGTGCCGGGCTATCAGTGGATATCCTGTCCTCGTCCGAAACACCTGAGGCAAGGTACAAACTGATCCTCGCCCCCGGGCTGGCCACCTTGGACGGTCGGGTCGATCAGCACCCGGGCGATCTGACGCTCTATGGCCCCCGCAGTGGTGCCATCACGCACGACTTCCAAATTCCCGAAACGGGGCGCCCCGGCCTGACCGAACTGAACTGCGAAGTTGAACTGGTCGAAACACTGCCCCCAAACACACGCCGCGAGGTCGTTGGCGGCGGCGCGGCCCGGCACTGGATTGATCGTCTGTCCGGCAACGCCCCGGACCTGCTGACCTATGCCGACGGGACATCCGCCCTGAAGGGTGAGAACGGCATTTGGTATTTGTCCGGCTTCCCGGATGAGGTTCTTTGGGATCGGGTGATCTCCATGGCTGCGCAAGAGGTTGGGCTGACCTTGAAACCGCTGCCTGCAGGGTTGCGGCAGCGTGAGACTGAACAGCACATTTTCCTGATCAACTACACCACTGTCCCCGTATCGTGGAACGGGTTTGAGATTGGTGCCTGCGATGTGCTGATCTTGAAAAAGGACGCGCCCGAAGAGGGGTAGCTCTCCGGGCGCGCGGGTTTCAGTCAGGCGCGAAGCTTACTGATCGTTTTGCAGGCTGTTGGGGTCAAAAGCCCCGCCGAAGCCGCCATTGCTGGCAGGCGGCGTTTCTGGGTCCGGTTCGCCCTCCTCACCATCACCACCCAAGGTGTTCGGTGCAAACACGTTACCGAAACCAGAGTTATTGGTGCCGGTGTCTGGCTCTGCTTCCTCTTCCGTTGTTCCGGGCTGTAGATCACCGGGCTCAAACACGCCTTCAAAGCGCTGTTTGCGTTCTTCCTCAAGCTGTCTGCGCTGTTCTTCACGCTGCTTACGCAACTCCTCGATGCGCTGCTGGGCTTCCAGTTGCTTCTGCTCTCGCACGTCGGCGATGCACTGCGCCGGGTTGTAAGCCGTCGCGGTACCGATCAGGGTGATCGTGGCAACGGCAAAAACAACCACCAGAACCGCGGCCGTGTTGCCGGAAAAGAAGCTGGGCAGTTTGATTTTGCCCGCCAACTCCTCGACCGTGGCATTCTTGCGCGCGGCAGCAACCAGTTCCTGTCGTTTCAGCTTGGCCTCGTTCAACAGGGCAAAGAACACGGTCAGCGCCACGATGATGAAGGCCAACGCCGAGATCGACGGCGTGATACCATACCGCACCTTTTGCGCCAGTTCGATGGTCAGCGTCGGATACTCGCCAAAAGTGAAAGTGGTGGTGTTGTAGTTCTCGAACGAGGCGAGGAACGCCAATACCGCCGCCGAGGCAATGGCCGGGCGCATGAAAGGTAACAGTATCTTACGAAACGCCTGCGCATGGCTGGCACCCAGATCCAGCGCCGCCTCGGTCAAGGCGATATCATAACGCTGCAGCCGCGCCACCAGCACCAGCATGCAGTAGCTGGCGATAAAGGTGGACTGCCCGATCACCGTCAGGAAAATCCCGTTCGACAATACGCTGTCCGCACCCAGTCCCAGCATCCGGTTGATCCGGTCCCAGAACACTAGGGTCGAGATACCCAGAACCACGCCCGGGATCAGGATCGGCGCGATGATGACCGTGTAATAGGTCGCGCGCAGCTTGGGCCAGATCTGCGTCAGCATCAGCGCTCCCGCCAGACCCATCGCCACCGACAAAACAACCGTCCCAGCGCCGATGATTAGTGAGTTCTTGATGCCGTTCAGGATACGCTGGTCCTGAAACAGCTCTCCGAACCACTGGAAGGTCAGGCATTCCCACGGTGTCATTCTCGGGAAAACCGAAGAGTTGAACGCCGTAACCGACATGATCACCAGCGGGCCCAGCAGGTACAGGAAGAAGATGACCAGATAGACCCAGATGCTTATGCGGAGGAAGGAATTGTTCATTTCCCGATATCCCCCATGTTCACCTTGAACAGACGCATCATCGCCAGCACGAACAGGATACAGGTCACCAGCAGCACGATGGCGTAGGCGGCCCCCTGCGGCCAGTCATTGTTGTCGTTGAACTGTTGATAGATCAGCTGCGTGAACCACAAGCTGGACGGCCCGCCCAGAATCTGCGGTGCGGCCAGCGCTCCTGCGGACAGCATGAAGACCATGGTGCAGCCCGAACTGATGCCCGGCTTGGCGTAGGGTATGACCACTCGCCAGTGAATCCTCCACCAAGGCGCACCAAGGTCGCGCGCGGCCTCGATCTGGTTTTTATCCAGGCTTTCTATAACGTTATACATCGGGAAGATCATCAGAAGGATGTAGGCATAGCCCAGACCGGCATAAAGCGCGATGTCATTGCGGATGAAGTCAAACGGCGTATCCCAGATGCCAAGCCCCATGAACAGGGTATTCAGAACACCGGTTTCGCCAAAGATGATCCGCAACGCAAAGGCCCGCAGGATCTCGTTGATCCAGTAAGGGATGATCAGCATGATCGCGAAGATGCGGATATGACTGCCTTTTGATTGGCCCAGATAGTAGGCAATTGGATAGCAGAGGATCAGATTGAAGATTGTAACGCAGACCGCTGCAAGCAATGTGCGGAAAAAGACCCTCAGGTCGACCGCGTTATAGTCCTGACTGCCGCCTTCCGGGCCGTAGATCAGGTACTTGTAGTTCTCCAGCGTATAGACGTCCTTTGGCCCGCCAATTTCTGGCGGCGGCAAGTTCGGGCGGAATGAGAAGTCCAACATCGACAATTGCGGCAGGATGATCAGACCGACAGTCCAGAAAAGAACCAGACCCAATATGGCCAGACCCATTCCGGTACCATTGCGATTGAAAAACTCTTTCAGAAAGCGGGGCATGTGTTCGTCCCCCTATTCCGCGGCCAGCTCACCCGCCGGAACCAGAACCGCGTTGTGGGTTTCGTATTCCAGCGTGATGTTCTGTCCTGTGTGATCCTTAAAGGACTGACCATGGTTCGGGATCGATACCTTGATCTCCTTGCCGCCTTCGCCTTCGGTGAAAATGTTGAAGACGTTGCCTTCAAACTCTTCATGGTTCACCCGCGCAGTAACAAAGTGATCGCCGGTAGCGCCGTCGGGCGCGATGGCAAGGGCTTCGGGGCGAATGAACAGCATGGCATCGTCGCCTTCTTTCATCTTGCCCTGATTGGCCGTTGAAATCCGCGCGACCAGATCGCCCGAGCGGTTCGTCCGGATCAGTGCCTCGCTCCCCATGACCTGCTTGATTTTGCCGCGGAATACGTTGTTTTCACCCACGAACGAGGCCGCAAATGCGGTATTGGGGTCGTTGTAAATGGTTTTGCCATCCGCAATCTGGTCGATCACCCCGGCCCGCATGACGGCGATGTTGTCCGACATGGTCAGCGCCTCGCCCTGATCGTGGGTGATATAGATGAAGGTGATGCCGACACGCTGCTGAATTTCGCGCAATTCTGTGCGCATGTGCTGGCGCAGTTTAAGATCCAAAGCGGAGAGCGGTTCGTCCAGCAACAGCACATCCGGCTCGGCACACAAGGCGCGGGCAATCGCAACACGCTGGCGCTGACCACCGGACAATTCGCTGGGCAGCTTATCACCTTGCCCGGGCAGAGCGATCATATCCAGCAACTCGTCAGCACGCTTGCGGCGTTCGGTGGCGCTGGCGCCTTTGATCTCCATGGAAAAGGTGATGTTTTCCCACACTTTCATCAGCGGGAACAACGCCAGGTTCTGAAAGATCAGGGCAGTCGGACGCTTGTTCGGGCCGATACCCTGCATGTCATTGCCGCCGATCAGAACCCGGCCCTCGCTTGGGTCCAGAAAGCCCGAGACCGCGCGCAGGATGGTCGTCTTACCGCAGCCCGAGGGGCCAAGGAACGAAAAGAAGTCACCCCCGTTGATGTTCACATTGGCGTCCCGCACGGCGACAAAGTCACCGAAACGGATCCACAGGTTTTCAAGATCTACACCGACCCCTGCACTCATTGTTGGTATCTCCGTCAGGTACGGTTGCAGACCGCACCATAATAGTATCCGTCACGCCGAACGGCGCGCGGGTGAATGGCCCCCCGCACATTGGCGGAGGGCGGCGTTACACAGCAATCAGGCGCTTTTGAACTTGTTGACGAACTCAGTGCGGGTTTCCGCATACCACGGCGCCTCGGCCGGCCACGGGTTGAGGTTGGCCAGCGAGTCACCCGGATAGGCCTCGGCAAAGTTCTTCTTGTAGGTGTCGCCCGAGTATTGGTCGGCACCTAGAACCGGCGAGTTGTAACCGTGGCTGTCAATCGCCACACCGGCTGGTTTCGCCTGATAGGCGAAGTCAATGAAGGCATAAACCTGATCGATATTGGCCGCGCCTGTCGGCATGGACATACCATCAACCCATGCCATCGCACCTTCGATTGGGGCTTGATAGTGCACCGGCTCACCCGCCGATTTCAGCGCCAGCGGCGGGCCGTCCCAAGTCTGACCGACAACTACGCCTTCGTTCAACAGGCCATTTTTCTGGGTGTCCGCGTCGTTCCAGATCAACTTGATTCGGTTCTTGCGTTCGATGCACCAGTCGGTGATCTGACCCCAGACCTTGCGCATGGTCTCTTCGTCGCCGTAGGCGGCCCAGACCGAGCCCGGCTCCATCTCACCCGCGCGTTCCATGTAAAGACCCGCACCCAGCATCATCGAATGCGCGCGGCCCATGGTCTTGCCTGCGTTTTCTTCCGACCAGACATCACCATAAGACGGCGCGTCGCCTTCCGGCAGCCACAGGTCAGTACGGTAGGCGATGCCTTCGGTGCCCCAGATATGCGGCAGCCAGTGGACGCCGCTGTCACCAAAGTTCCATGCATCCGTACCAATCGAGGCCATCGCCGGGTTCACCAGATCGATCGGCACCTTGCTCATGTCGAAGGGTTGCAGCAGTTCCAGCGGCTCCCACTGCAGCGAGCGGTTGTTGGTCGGCGACACGATGTCAAAACCCTGACCCTTGGTCGCCTTCATCTTGTTGATGATTTCTTCGTTTGACCCGATACCGGTGTAGTTCACCTTGATCCCGGTCAGGGTCTCGAACTTCTGAATGAAGCTGGGCGGCAGGTAATCCGACCACATCAGAATGTTGATCTCACCCGAGGACGCCAGCGCGCTTTTGCTGTACAGCGGTGCCGCCAGCGCAGCAGCACCTGCGCCTTTCAGGACAGAGCGTCTGGAAAGCGTTTTCCGTTCAGCCATTTTCGTTTCTCCCGTTGTTGGACTTTGTATTCTTTTTGTTATGTAAGTGCAGGCTAGACCTTTGATGCAGAGCTGTCAGTCCAAAAGTGACAGTTACCAGTTTTCTTAAGTCCAGTTTGCATTCACGCCCGTCAGAACCAGGATCAGGTCACGGCTCTGTCCAGACTGAGACACCATAGGGCGGGATTTCAGAAGTACCAACCAGATATTGACGATCCTCGGAACCGGGCAAGACCTGCGCAGTTGCACTGAAGTTGAAGGCAAACCACAGCTCACCCCGACGCGTGATGCGCACATCCCGGTAGTTTTCTGTCACGGGGATGTCTGCCCATCTCAGAGCCTCGGCCAGAACAGCCTGCAACAACGGTCCGCGCGGGATCATCGCCAGGTACATCGACCGATCCGACTGCACAATCGCCGGGCTGCCGTCGCGGTAAACGCTTGAAAAACGGGCTGTTACCTTATTCGCGGTTTCGATGATTTCGCGCCAGCCAGTGAACTCATGCTGCGTGCCGTCCTCCAGGCGCACCGATTCGCGGGCCAGATCCGGCAGTGATTCGACTCTCAGAATCCGGACGCCAGCCAGATCGGCCAACTCTCCGGGGGCAAGGTTCTGGGGCGTGTGCATGTCATCCGTCTTGCTGCCGGCACGGGCGCCGATCAACAGTTTAGCCAAACTGTCCCGCAGCCGTTTCGCCAGGTCTGGCAAGACGATCATGCTTTGCGGTAGCACGATCAACGCATAGCCCGTCAGGTCGTCTTCAGGACCAACAAAATCCAGATCAACCCCTTGGGCGCGCAGCCCGGCATACCATTCACGAATGATCTGAGCATTCGGGAACGCGTCATCATGGGGCAGAATATCTGCTGCCCAGATGGACGCGTAGTCCAGCAAGATGGCCACCGGTGCCCGTTGGCGCGTGGTCGATGGTAGTGCATCACGCTCCTGAACCACCTGCGCCAGTTCCAGAGCGGCCTGATCCAGGCTTCCGTCCGAGCGCAGCAGTGCCGTATGAAACTGTTCTTGCGCTAATCTGGCCTGTCGCCAGCGGAAGAACATCACAGCCTGCGCGCCGTGCGCGTAGGCCGCCCATGTCCACAAGCGAACCATGCCATCGGCGGGGGAAGGGTTCTTTTTGGCCCAGTCCACCGGACCAGGTTGCTGTTCCAGTACCCACATGCGCCCTTTGCCCTGTGATCGGTAGAGGTCACAATGAAACCCCTGATAGTCCGGCGCACCGGTGCGCAGGTTTCGACGCTTATCCTCATCTGACAGGGTCGACCCCAGCAGATTGCCCAGCGGATAGCTGTCGAAGCCGACAATATCCAGATCAGCAGCCACTGCGTGGTGGTCAAACTCAAAACTGCCAGCCATGAAGTTATGGGTGATATCCCGGCCCGGAGAGTACTGCCGGAGGATGTCCACCTGTGCGCGGTTGAACAATCGCACCCGGTCCGAGGAGTAGCGCGCGAAATCCAGCGCGTGTGTCGGGTTGGGGCTCGCCACCAGGCCGTTGGGCAACTCAATCTGGTCAAAGCTGGAATAAACAGAGGCCCAGAACACGGTGCCCCATATCCGGTTCAGGTTTTCAATGGTGCCGTAACGCTCCGCCAGCCAACGCCGGAACCCGTCGCGGGCCGCGTCCGAGTAGCTGAGTACCGTGTCGTGGTCATTATATTCATTGTCTATCTGCCAAGCGCAGACATGAGGGTTTTCACCATAACGGCGCGCATACTCGGTGGCGATCCGGCAGGACTCGGCCAGATAAACATTACTCGAGAAGCAATAATGCTTACGGGACCCGAATCCTCTAACCCGCCCATCCGGGCCAACCGGCAAAATTTCTGGATACTCATCAATCAGCCATTTCGGCGGCGCAGCCGTCGGCGTGGACATCATCACGCGAAGACCGGCGCCCCCGAGAAGTTCAATCACCTCATCCAGCCAGTCCCATTGGAACCGGTCGCGCTCGGGTTCGATCAAACCCCAGGTGAATTCGGCAATGCGCACCCAGTCGAGGCCCATCTCGACCATCAGCCTTGCATCCTCGTGCCAAAGCGACCTATCCCATTGCTCGGGGTAATAGCAAACCCCCAGTTCCAGTTTGCTCATCGGTCTTCCCTTGCCGTGCGGCGTTCGATCCATTTCAGGAAGCTGGCGCAACCCAAGGTGATCACCACGTAAAGGACGGCCGCTGTGTTGAACGGTGCAAAGGGCAGGAAACTGGCCGCCTGAAACTCGCGCATCCGTTGGGTCATGTCGCGGACCGAGAGGATCGACAGCAACGAGGTATCTTTGATCATTGCAATGAATTCATTGCCCAAGGGCGGCGTCACAATGCGCAGCGCCTGCGGTAGGATGATCAGTCGCGCGGTTTGCCAGCGCGACAAGCCGAGCGAGCCGCCCGCCTCAATCTGCCCGCGGGGGATGGCTTCTATGCCGGATCGGAAAATCTCGGCCATGTAAGCGGAGTAGCCCACGGAAATCGCAATGATCCCGCGCGTCATGTTGGTCATGTCGATGCCGCCACCGGTGGCATCCTTTACGGCCCCAGCCAAAGGCAAGCCGATATAAAGTATGATCACCAGCATCGGAATGCCGCGGATCGTATCGACGAAAAACTCGGCCCCCACCGCCAGCGGGTGCAGCTTGTGCTGGGCTCCGCCAACGGTCAGGGTCAACAGCAAAAAGCCAAAGACTGCAAAGGCCAGCGCCGGATTTCGGTATTTGTCGGGCAGGAAACTGGTCTGCCAGATCACCGGATACCCTTTTGTGTTTGTTCCGACGGGGACAAAAGCGCCGGATACGCTGTCCACGGTTTCGATCTGCTCCAGCGCAGTGGCCGCGTCGGGTGCACTGCGAATACGGTATTGCTGGTTCTCGCCCTCCTGAAACTCACCAAAGCGGATCATGTCCGCCTGAGCTTGCGGGGTACCGCGCACGATGGCGATACGGGCATCCAGCGTACCGATGAGTTCGTATTTCACTTGTGGCTGCATGAAGAAAAATGCGGAAATCGCCAGCAGGGCCAGGCTGATGCAGCCATAAGTGACGGTCGTGCGGGCCTTGGGTTTGAACGATTGCAACCCAACCCAGATCAGGCCCAGAATAGCGGCGAAGATGTAGGCGAAGATGGCCGCGCGGAACGTGATCGCCACACCGGTAGCGAATTGCCAATGCGCCATGAACATCAGGTAGAACAGCACCGCGCCGGTCAGGATTTCAAACCCCAGTTGCACATAACCCCGCAACCCGTCGGGCAGGTAGGAACTCAAAAGGATTGCGGCAATAACAATTGCGTAGATCACCAGCATGATCTGCAGACCGGCCTGAACCTTGTCGACCACCTTTGGAAACAGCACCCAGGTTTGCGAAGACCTGTCGATCAGAGTCGATGTGTTCTCGCTGAGCGCGTGAAAGAAGACGGACTCTGCAAAGGGCATCAGCACTTGCGGTGCGGCAAACCCCAGAATTGCCAACGCCACAGCTGCTAGCAACGCGGCCAGCGCCGTGAAACGCAACCATCCCGGCGCCTCCGGAAACCGAGCGTTGCGAGCACAGAGATAGCCCAGAACAGTCACCGCCAGAATGACCAGAAACCCGACGAAAATCGGCCCGGCATCATTGCCAATCCCCAAAATTGCAACCAGCGACCGCAGGTATTTCGAAGAGGTGGCAAACAAATAGATGATGAACGGGGCAGCAGCGAGCAACACAAGGTTGCTCGGGCGGACCGAGCTTAAGCGCGACATGAGACCTCTCTGCTGATATGCGGCCCAGCCACCGGTGGTACCGGGCCGTTACGGGCCAGACCGGGTTATTCGGTGCCCCAGTATTTTCCGATTAACGCATCCAAAGTACCGTCGGTCTTGATCGCCGCCAGTCCTTCGTTGATGGCATCAACCGTTGCGTCACCTTCCTGGAACACGATACCCAGCGGATCGGATTTCAGGCCGGTGATACCCACAGTCAATTCACCCGCGAACTCTTGTTCGTACGCTGCGGCCGAGGTGCCGTCGATGATGACGCCCTGCACATCCGCATTCTGCAACGCCAGAATCGCGGCCGAGAAGTTATCATAAAGGCTGACATTCTCGCGCCCCACCAGTTCCTCGGCCAGCTGCGCGTTGGTGGTGCCGGTCTGCGCTGCCAGTTTCTGACCACCGGCCTTGAAGTCGTCCAATGTCATGTCGCCATTGTCGACCTGCAACAAAATGGCCTGGCTAACCACGATGTAGGGCTCCGAAAAATCCATCGACTCTTCGCGTTCCGGCGTGATCGAAACGCCCGAGATCACCAGATCAAACTCCCCCTGCTGAAGCCCGGCAAAGATACCGTCCCAGGCAGTGTTGACGAAGTTCGGAACGCAATTCACTTTCTCGCAGATCGCATTCATCACATCCACGTCAAACCCTACTATCTCACCGGTCGATTCATCGACGGTTTCCATCGGCGGATAGGTGGCATCGGTGCCGATTTTCAGCACGCGCCCCTCCAGATCGGCGGCGAAGACCGCCGGGGTGGCCAGTGCTGTCAAAGCGGCTGCGGCCAGTAGTTTCTTGAACATCTTCATTACTCCTTCTGTTGGTCTATTTGACAGACGCCGTTTTCGGCGTGGGGGTGTCAGGTTGCCGCTTGATAAGTGTGGCCCTGATCTTTTTCTGGGTTTCGGACGGGTCAGCCCCGTCCAAAGCTCTCAACATGTACTCGCCCAGCAAGCGGCTCGTTTCTTCGATCGGCACATAATAGGTGCTGGGCGGCGGTACGAAATAGCGGCTAAGCTGCAGATCGTCGGTCGAAATCACCACCAGGTCCCGGCCAACCCGAATCCCGGCGGCATGGGCGGCGGACAACACGCCCAGCGTCATCGCTTCGTTGGCGCAAATACAGGCTGTGGGGCGGTTGGACAGCCGCATCAGCGCGTCAAAACTGTGCTGCCCGGTGCGCGCCGTGGTGGGTCCGTTGAAGACCAGGGCCTTGTCCGGCGCGATCCCGCCGTTGGTCAGGGCCTGTTCATATCCGGCTTGCCGTTGACTCGCATAGATCAGCTCGGCCGGAGGGTTGACCAACGCAATACGCCGGTGACCGAGCTGTACCAGCCGCGTAGTGGCATCGAAGGCAGCGACCTGACTGTCGAAATCGACATAGGCATGGGGTGTTTTGCTGTCACTCATCCCCATGGTCACAAAGGGAAACGCGTTTTGTTGCAGATACGCGATGCGTGGATCACCGCGCAACGTGCCTGAGAATATGACCCCATCAGCCAGCCCATCCTGAACGACCCGCGCCAGTACTGTCATCGCGTCCGGGATATCTGCCACGTTGAACACGCTCATTTCATACCGCGAGCCCTGCAGCGCCGCAGAGATCCCGGCCAGAATGCGAGTGAACTCCACCCCTTCCCATTCATCGGCCGCGTCCGGCGACACGCTGACCAAAACGGCAACGCGGTAAGACTTGTTGGTGCGCAGTTTTAACCCGTCCATGTTGACGCGATAGCCAAGCCGGGTGGCGGCGAGCTCAATCTCCTGCCGTGTTTTTTCCCGGACCGACGCTGCCCCGCGCAGCGCGTTCGAGACGGTGCCTACGGAATATCCCGTTTCTTTCGCGATGGATTTGATCGTCGCGCGCGCCACTACCCGACCTCCGCTGCAAGCTGTCGCATCAGGAAGGTTCGCCCCGTTCGCAAGGTTTCCGCGTGGTTTAGCGTTTCGTCATGTTCAACGAACAGATCAGAGCACGGGCTGCTTGCGAGAATGCGCAGCACACGGGGCCAATCCACGACGCCCTGCCCCGGATTGCGCCAACGCTCGTCCCCCTGACCTGCCGACGGTTCTGCATCCTTGGCATGGACCGAAACAATCCGGTCGGAATAACGCTGCAACAGTATTGCCGGATCTTGCTGCGAAACCGCCAGCCACCCGATATCGGGCTGCCAGTAAAGGTTTTCATGCGACAAAATAAGGTCCAGAGGCGTTTCCCCGGGGCGTCCGGTCAGGTCAAAATCGTGATTATGGTAAGCGAGGCACGCCCCATGCGCCACCAGCCGGGTAGCCCAATCCGCCAACCGGCCCGACACGTCCATCCATCCCTCGGACGTGTCGGGCCGCGCCTCGGGTGACAGCCAAGGCATGACAGCCACCTGGCATTTCAATAGGCTCAACAGATCGAGAATCTCGTCAAACCGCGTTTCAAACTCTTCCCAGTCGAAATGGGCCGAGCGCACGGTTAAACCAGAACGTACGACCTGCCGCACCATGTCCCGAGGGGCCAGATCATGAAACCCGATCGTTTCGATATCTGTGAACCCGCAGGCACCAACCAGGTTAAGCTGGGACGCCAGATCCCCAACCTGCCGGACAGTATATAGTTGCGCTGCTATACGCATTTCCCGGGCTTATCCTGAATTGAAACGTTTCAATTAGGTTGAAACAGCTTGACCACACTTGTCAAGACAAGGGTTCAGCGGTGCATTCTTCGCCTGAGCCAGATGATTTTTCGCAATGATGTTTACCTTATCTGACGGGGATAACGATTCAGGTATTGTTAGCGCTACCATTTTTTGATATCGCCGACTTCATGAAACAGAACCAGAATGCCAAATAAACGGGCCGCAGCAGTGAATGCCCCACGTGAAACTGGAATGCCGGAGGTCAAGCTGATAGGTGGCACCCCTACCGGTCCCGCCCAACAGGTACTGATCATGCAAAACACCCGCGCTGATTTCCCCAAGGACTTCCTCTTTGGCTTTGCGACCTCTGGCGGTTACAAAAAATCCGAGCCGCAAGCCCTTGACCCTGTGCTTAAGGCCGGATTTGACTGCTATCGCTTTTCGATCATTTGGGCACATGTTCTGCCCGACGGCCAAGGATCGGTGAAACAGGCTGGGTTGGACGACTACGATCGCCTGATCGATACCCTGCTGGAACACGGCATTCGGCCCTGTGCGACGTTGTGCGGCAAGGAGCTTCCTTTGGCACTGGCCGATCTGGGGGGCTGGCGAAACCGCGATAGTACGGGCTGGCTTGCCGACTATACCGAGACCGTCATGAGCCGCATCGGTGATCGCATGTTCAGTGTTGCGCCAATAGACGCGCCTGCGTTTCTTGGCGATCTGTACCTTGATACCACGGGCTCGTGCGACGCCCGCACCGCCGCGCGCAGGATGCATCACATGCTGCTTGCGCATGGCCGCTCAATTGAGGCAATGCGCGGGCTGGGCATGACCAATCTGGGAGTGGAAATCCCCCTAGCCTCGACCAAAAACCGTTGTCAAACCTTCGACCTGTTAAGCGGCATTTTCAACAACGCCTACCCCAAAAGTACGTTGACGGATTTGGAGCAGTACCTGCCGGAGGGCTGGCAAAGCGATTTCGACACTATCAGCACCCCCATCGATTGGTGCGGGCTGAATTGTGACGCCTACGGGCAGATCGACCCCTTGGCCCTGACCCGGATCCAGAAAAAATACACGAAAGACCTGCCCATCTATCTCATCGAAACGGGCAGTTCGGAACGCCAACAGGGTTCTTCCGGGATTTTCCAGCATCTACAAACCGTGCAGAACGCTCTGGAGCAAAGCCTGCCGGTAAAAGGCTGTTTCTTCCGCACAACGTCGACGGACGTGCATACTTTGCGGCCAACGTTGGAAGGCGGCGCGGTGTCGCTGCCTCTCGCGCAGCCCACCGGTGTCATGCATGAACACTGGAACCTGGTCGCCGATATTGGCGGCACCAATACGCGACTGGGCGTGATCTCGGACGGCAAGCTGACCGACCTCCGCAAGTACCCCACAGGTGCCCTGCCCGAATTGCTCGAGGCGTTTCACAGCCTGCGCGACGAGATCGGCACAGATCCGCGCGCCGTCGTCGCCGCAGGGGCCGGGCCGGTGAAGGACGGAACCATCCGCCTGACCAACGCAAACCTCGATCTGTCCGAGAGTGATATCGGCAGGGCCACCGGCGCGCAGCATACCTTTGTGATCAATGATTTCACCGCTGCCGCATGGTCCGTTGCCGAAGTCACCGGCGACGATGTCGAAGTTCTGCAAGGAGCCACGACACCACCCCCCGGCACAAGGCTGGTGGTTGGGTCGGGCACCGGACTTGGCGTCGGCGCCCTGCTTTTTTCGGAAGGGCGTTACCACACAGCATCGGGAGAAGGAGGCCATATCGGCCTATCGCCCCGCCACGTCGATGAGGTCGAGATTTTCCGCGCGGCCCGCCAGATCGCTCCGGATTGCTTCTTTGACGATACTCTGGTGTTAGAGGCCGAAATGTTCCTTAGCGGCACCGGTCTGCCGATCCTGTACCAAGCCGCTGGCATGGCAGCCGGTCAGGCCGATACACCAGTGCGCAGCGCCAGAGACATTCTGGATGACGCCCGAGCGCAAACAGACTCGATCGCGGTGAGAACCGCCGATATGTTCACTGCTCACTTGGGCGCGGTCATGGGCGATTTGGCCGTCGTGCTCATGCCCACCGGTGGCATTTTCCTTGTCGGCGGCGTTGCCAAAAAAAACCGCTGGCTGTTCCAACAAGCATTCCGCGACGCGTTCAACGCGGGTGGCCGGTTCAGCGATCTGCGGCGCACATTCAACCTCTATGTGTCAGAACAGGACGAATTTGGCATTGTTGGCGCTAACAATTTCTGCAAAAGTGCGCTCGCGCGGTAGACTGACCGCCCGATCCCATGAATTAGAAAGGACCCGGCATGATCTTGTGCTGCGGTGAAGCCCTGATCGACATGATCCCTACCTTGACCGCTTCGGGTGATGAGGGGTTTGTGCCCCATTCGGGCGGTGCCGTTTTCAATACGGCTGTTGCATTGGGACGACTGGGGGCACCAGCCGGGCTGCTGACAGGCTTGTCTTCGGATATGTTCGGGCAACAGCTCGCCTCGGCCCTGCAGGCCAGCCATGTGGACGACAACCATGTGATCCGCTCGGACCGCCCAACGACGATGGCCTTTGTGCAGTTGAAAGACGGGCACGCAACCTACAGCTTCATAGATGAAAACTCGGCCGGGCGGATGCTTTTGCCCGAGGACATGCCAAACCAGTTACCAGCGGTATCCGCACTGTACTTCGGCGGGATCAGCCTGGCCTGCGAACCCTGCGCGGATGCTTATGCCGCGCTTTTGGACAAACACGGGGCGGATCGGGCGGTGATGATTGATCCGAATATCCGTCCGGACTTCATCAAGGACCAGACCCGTTATCGCACCCGGCTCAACCGGATGATCGCGCAGGCGGATATCGTGAAGGTCTCGGATGAGGATCTGGACTGGATCGTCCCTGGCCCCGAAAGCATCGCCGAGAAAGTGCCTCTGCTGCTGCAGGCAGGACCGGCCGTTGTGATTGTCACCCGGGGCAGCGACGGAGCGTCTGGCTATCTGGCGGATGGGTCCGAAATCTCGGTCCCCGTTCCACCGGTCGAGGTGGTGGACACGGTCGGTGCAGGCGACACATTCAACGCTGGCGTTCTGGCTGAACTCGAACGTGCGGGCCACCTAAACAAACTCGCCCTACACGCCCTAACTCCCGACCAACTGCGTGCAGCCCTCTTAAAGGGTGCGAAAGTCGCCGCCGTCACCGTATCCCGCCCTGGGGCAAATCCGCCTTGGGTGCACGAGCTTTGACCCTTGTGAGACCGACATGAAACGATCCGACATCAATGCCATCAAGACCGAGGCCGAGGCCTTTATACGCTCATTCGGTGCGGTTCTACCGCCCTTTGCCAACTGGCCTCCGGAACAGATGCGCAGCGACAAGGCCGCCGGCATTCGCGAGCGCGGGTTGGGTTGGGATATTACCGATTACGGGCAGGGCCGCTTTGACGAACTTGGCCTGTTCCTATTCACTTTGCGCAACGGCGAAGTGGGCGATCTGAATAACGGCCGGGGGATGCTCTATGCGGAAAAACTGTTGGTCTCACGCGACAAACAGCTGTCGCCGATGCACCGCCACATCATCAAGGCCGAGGATATCATCAACCGGGGCGGCGGCGATCTGGTGATGGAAATCTATGCCTCGGACGCCGAAGGTGGCATTGACCGCGATAACCCCGTTATCGTGCCCAGCGATGGCTGCCCGGTCACTATCAAACCCGGCGAGCTGCTACGCCTGAAACCTGGCGAAAGCGTCACCCTGATGCCTGGCATCTGGCACGCGTTCTGGGCCGAAAAGGGCGATTGTCTGATCGGTGAAGTCTCGACCGTCAATGACGACCGCACCGATAACGTGTTCGAAGATCCGATCCCTCGTTTCGCCACCATCGAAGAAGACGCCGCGCCCGATTTCCTTCTGGTCGCGGACTACTATTCCTGAAAAAAGATAAGTCCCTTTTCCTAAACCGGAAAAGCGCATTAACATGGTCCTTGAAGCCGGGGTTGAGGGTGTTAGCCTCAACCCGCGCGCGCCCATTGCAAGAGGACCGGTCCCATGGTCACGAAAGCCGAGCTTGAAGCCCAGGTCGCCGATCTGCGCCGCCAATTGGACGAGCAAAAGGCGGCCAGCCAACAGGCACCTGAACCAGAGCCGCATGACACAGTGGCCGACAGAATTGCCGAAAACTTCGACAACTGGTCCGGTCAGTTGGAAGAAGCCCTGACCGAATTGGAAGACTTGCCGCAAAAACGACCGATCCTGTTTGCGCTTGGTATTTTCACGCTTGGCTATTTGCTAGGCCGGTCCCGGTAGGAGCCCGATCATGAGCCGCATTTCCCGCAATATCTCGATCATTCTGCGTGCCGAACGGCTGATCGCGCAACGCCATGTGGCGGTGGCCGCACGTCGCACCGGTTTCTATGCCGCAGCGGGGCTGGCCGTAGGGCTGGCGGTCATCATGATGAATGTGGCCGGGTTTTTCTGGCTGTCTGCAATCCTGTCAAAACCGCTGGCGGCCCTGATTATGGCCGGGGCCAACCTGCTGCTGGCGCTGATCCTTGCGCTGGTGGCCAATACGCAGAACGCGCAGGCCGATACAACAGCGGCGGTGGAGCTGCGCGACATGGCCTTGCAGGACATCGAGACCGAGATCAAAGACACCCTGTCCGAGGCGCGCGGCACCGTAGCAGGCCTCAGGCGCGACCCGCTGGGCGCGCTGACGCCCGATGTCATCAGCACGATCCTGGGGATGTTGGTCAGATACGCCCGGCGGCGAAAAAACAAGCCGGACCAATAGAGCGTTTACATCATTCGCGCTGCGGCGCGGGCAATCACCATCTCTTCGTTCGTTGGGATCGTAAGGATTCGAACACGGCTGAAGTCAGTCGACAGAACCGTGCCGCCATCGGCGTTTCTGTTGGGATCCATCTCGATCCCGATCCAGCGCATTCCCTCGCAAACCCTTTGTCGGATCTGAGCCGCGTTCTCGCCTATCCCGCCTGTAAAAACCAAGGCATCCAGCCCTTCCAGCGCGGCGGACAACGCCCCAAGTTCACGGCGTATACGGAAAACGTAGTAGTCGATCGCGCGACGCGCTTCGGGCGTTTCCGCAGCCAAAAGAGTGCGCATATCGGACGACATTCCCGACAGGCCAAGCAGGCCAGACTTGCGATAGAGCATTTCGGCGATTTCATCTGCACTCATGCCCTCCTGCTGCATCATGTAAAGCACGACACCTGGGTCCAGCTGTCCGCTGCGGGTGCCCATCGGCAATCCGTCCAGCGCAGAAAAGCCCATGGTCGAGGCAAGCGCCCGTCCACCAGAGACCGCGCACATAGATGCCCCGTTTCCCAGATGGGCGATAACCACGCGGCCGTCATACAGGCTCGGGGCAATTTCCTTCAGTTTCTGCGTGATGTAATCATAGCTCAGGCCATGAAACCCGTAACGGCGCACACCCTTGTCATAATAGCTTTGCGGCAACGCGAAAGTGTCGTTGACCCACGGGTGTGTCCGGTGAAAGGCAGTGTCGAAACAGGCAACCTGAACCGTGTCGGGAAAGGCGGCGCTGGCCGCCTGAATTCCGGCAAGGCTATAGGGTTGGTGCAGCGGGGCAAAAGGAACAAACTCGGCCAGTGTTTCAACAACTTTTTCGTCGATCTGCACGGGCTCGGAATAAACGGTTCCACCATGAACGACCCGGTGACCAATAGCGCGGATGTGAATGTCCGGAAGATACTCCTGTGCCATATCCAGAAAGGCCTGAATGGCACCATCATGCCCTTTGGCGTCGGTAAGCGGCTGGTCGACTGACCGCCCTCCGGAGGATTCCGCCAGCAGTCGAGGAGCATCCCCCAAGCGTTCAATCTGGCCATGCCACCGCATTCTGGGACGGTTGCCCTCGCCCAGTTCATACAGCCCAAATTTCAACGAAGAAGATCCGGCGTTCAACGCCAGAACATGGTCAGCCATGGATTTTACCTTTGTTCGTCCGTGCATGTAGCGCAGCAACAGCGCAAGAAGCCAGCCGCGACGCGTCATCATCTGCCCGTGATGTCAAAATGATTGGCACAGCGGCACCAACAACGATCCCCGCCGCCTCAGCGTGCGAGATATAGGTCAGCTGTTTCGCCACCATATTCCCCGCCTCGATATTCGGAGCCACCAGAATATCTGCGGCTCCGGCGACCTCGGAGGTAATGCCCTTGGTGCGCGCCGCGTTCAGATCAATCGCGTTGTCCATCGCCAGAGGGCCATCGACCAGACCGCCTGTGATCTGCCCGCGCTCGGCCATTTTCGACAGCAGCGCAGCATCCACAGACGAGGGCATATGCGGGTTGATCGTCTCAACCGCCGACAAAACGCCAACCTTCGGCGTTTCGATCCCGATGGAATGCGCCAAGTGGATAGCGTTCTGTACGATATCGGCCTTGGTTTCCAGGTCGGGGGCGATGTTGACTGCCGCATCCGTCACCATAATAGGCCGTGACATGCCAGGCACATCCATTACGAACACATGTGACAGGCGCCGCCCTGTCCGCAGCCCCCTGTCCCGACGCAACACCGCGCGCAGCAGCACATCCGTATGCAAATGCCCCTTCATCAAGGTCTGCGCCTTGCCTTCGACCACAAGGTCAACCGCGCGATGAGCAGCGATTTCATGGCTGTTGGCCTCGATGATTTCGATCCCCGACAGACTGGCACCCAGTTCGGCCGCAGCAGCGGCGATCTTGTCCGGGTCACCCAACAGGATCGGCGTGATGATGCCCTTGGCCTTGCCCAGCAGCGCACCCCCCAGCGAGTTCGGCTCTTCCGGGGCAACCACTGCGGTGGGCATCGGGTCCATCGGCTCGGCCTGTGCGATCAGCGCGTCGAAGTGACGGTGGCGCTGAACGATCAGGCCGGGCACTTCCACCGAGTCGAAGGTCATGTGCTTGGCTGGCGGCGTCACCTGAACCTCGCCGCTGAGAACCAGAGCATTATCGCCGACGCGGCGCACTTCGGCGGCACACAGCAAATCACCATCCTCGCGCTTTTCAGTCACGGTGACAAAAGCGGTAACTTCGTCGCCCGCCACGACGGGAAGGTGGAAAGACAGGTTCGCCCAACGGGTCTGCGTTCCCGCACCCGGAAGGATATTGCCCAGAACTGCCGCTATCAGGCCTGCAGGCCACAGGGCCGGGGCCACTGCCTCGGGGCGGCCGTCACCATCGCCATCATATCCCGCCAGATGCAGCGGATTGTGATCGCCCGATGCCGAAGCAAAAGCGTAAAGGTCGTCGATCGTACACAGGCGCGTCACCTGCGCTTCGTCGCCTACTTCCACCTGCGCGTAAGTGCGGTTTTCTTCTATCTTCATTGCTGTTTGGCCTTGTTCACTGCAGCAGCCTTGCGCGCCCGGGATTTGGGGGCAGGCTTGGTCGTGGCATCGGATTTCTTTTCAACCTCAGCAAGATCGAGTGTCTCGTACAGCGCCTGCGCCATCCCTACAAGTTCGGGCGACGGGTCCGGGATATCGCCCAGAACACGCTTGATCAGATCCACAGCCTGTTTTCTTTCAGACGCACGCGGCAGCAGATCGGGCAACGAGTCCATCGCGCCCTGTTCGTCAAAGGTCACGATCACGGTCTGTTCGTGCAGCATCCGCTGACGTTGTTCGACAGTCAGATTCTTGAAGGGTGCTTCATTCCTGAACACATGTGCCCATCGGTGCAGAATCTCGGCCCGGAAGCTCTGATTGCTGGCACCCAGCAGGATCAGCAGGCGGATCACAGCCTCGGGCAGGCCGCCCTGTTTCATATGCGCCAGCGCAGCCTCGACCTGCGGCAACGAGCGGAGGGATTCAGGGTCTGGCAAGGTGCGGTGCGCCGCGTATTTCTTACCGAACCAGGTCGCCAGTGGCCCACCCCAGAGCGTAAAGAACGCGGCCTCATACCACGCATCGCGCAGGTCCCGGTTCAGGTCCATGACTTGTTCGATCCAGTCAGCGGTCAGTTTCTCAAGCTCAAGGAAAGGATTGTCCGGCGCGGCAGGTTCGCGCTGCTCGCGCACTGTATCGGCCAGATGCTCCACGCCCTTCATCACAGGGTTCGCAGAGGACATGGCGGCCCGCTGCACCCGTAAAGGATGCAGCTCGCGCAGGGCTTTCGCCCCCATCGGCATTGACAGCGACCGCACAGCAGGACGCCCGAAGGTTTCATAGACGTTGGCCTGTACCTCGGACATATGGGCCACGGCGGCAAAGCTGGCTTCGTCCTCCTGCCCATCGTCCAGCGCGGCCACATCTTCCAAAGTACGGTCATAGAACCGAACCTCAAACCGTTTGTCCTGACCTTCTCCTTCTATGTTCTCGATCACCATCTCATAGAGACCTGGCGCCATCGCTTCGACCGTTTCCAGAGTCGAGGCCAGCTCGGTATGCTCCTTGCGCGCCACTTTGGACGAAACAAAAATGCCCAGATGGCCGACCTCGTCATGCAGCATGTAGATGATCCGCTGCCCGCGCAGACGAATTTCCTCTTCGTCGGCATAAGTGGCGGCAATCCAGTTCAGCGCCTGCTGCGGTGGAGTGATGTTATCGCCCTGGCTGGCGAAGACAAAGATCGGGCCCTTTATCTCCTTGATGTCCACCGGAACACCTGGCTCCAACTGCGCGGTGTTCTTGACCAACCGGTTTCCGACAAACAGCTGCTCGACAATCCAGTGGATTTCTGCCTCGTTCAGGGTAAAATAGCCACCCCACCAGCGTTCAAAGTCGATGAAGCGTTTCCAGCCCGCTTCGGGGTCGCGATAGAGGTCGAAATACTTGCCGAAATAGTTCCGGCTGGGGTTCAACTGTTCGAAGTTCATCACAAGATTAGCACCGTCGAACGTGCCCGCACCCAGGTCGGACCACAGCATCGGTTGCCACGTGCCCCCCAGAACGCCGGCGTTGTAGCGCATGGGGTTCTCGCCCACCTCGCCTGACCATGGCGCAACCGGCGCACCGTTCAGGATCAACGGCCCGGTCAGGTCCGGATTGCAGGCGGCCATCAGCAAGGTCGCCCACCCGCCCTGACAGTTCCCCGTCACCACGGGCTGAGGGCTGTCCGGGTGGCGCGCCCGCACGGTGCGGACAAAACCGGCCTCGGTGTGCATGATATCGGCAAGGGTCTGGCCGGGCACCGGATCACGCCCAAAACTAACGAAATACACCGGATGGCCTTTCGACAGGGCAACGCCCACCTGACTGTCCGGCTTGAAACCCCCGATCCCACCACCATGACCCGCGCGCGGATCAATGATGATATAGGGGCGTTTCGTATCCACAACTGTCACACCCTTGGGCGGCAGGATGCGCAGCAATTGGTAATTGCAGGCGCGTTTCAGGGACTTTCCGTCGACTATGATCTCGTAGTCATAAACCAGTACCGGGGGGCAGCCTGCAGCCTCATGCTCCAGAAACACATCGCCACGTTCGCGCAGCGCGTCCATGGTCAACACCACCCGCTGCGAGGCGTCCTTCAGATAGGCCGCCCAGTCTTTTGCCACGGATTGCGAACCCACAAGGTGCTGCGACACATCGGCAAATCCCTGTATCAGGTCACGGGTGCGTTCCGAGTGAGTTTCGGCGATCTTTGTCGACTGCAACCGCACAGATTTGGCCAGCAGGTGCCACTGCACCCCCGACTGATCCAGCGCACGGGTCACAATATCAAACGTCCGGTCCTGTACCGCTGCCGCATCCTGCGCCATCTCTGAACCTAGTTTCAGCGAGGTCTTCTGGACATTCGAAAACATGAGCCTCTTCCTTTCCCAGTCCGGTTTCAGGCGTTGACACCTTTCGCCAATGGCAGGTGATAGGCGAGGCCGAGGACAACCGCTCTGGTTCCGTCCAGTCTGAACATTCAGCCCGCCCTTCCGTGCATTCTGCAATGCAGCATACTGAGTTTCGATATGGGACTCAAACTCAATGCCGCAATGCCGCATAGCAAGAAAAATTGACAATGGTGTTTTGCCCTCGGCAGGGGAGTTTAGGCGGATTCTTCGCTAGAACCGCTGCGAACCGTTGACCCATTCTTCCCCTCGCAACCGCAGCGGCAATCCGGAACAATCAGAGGTATACAAAGCGATGAAAAATAAAGCTCTCGTTTATGATCTGGATCAAAATTCATCACCTTTAGAAACGCTATTGAGGTACCGTAGAAAAAGAATCAAACGCGAACAGTCCAGCCGAATGAGCCAGATGACGAGCCGCCGGGCGTTTCTAAGCGCCAGCATGTTCCGGGAGGACAGTAATACTGTTCGACCGCCGGGTTCGGCCGCGCCGGGCTTTGTGGATCAGTGCTCCAAATGCGGAGACTGCGCCGAGGCCTGCCCCGAGAACGTGATTGCGATTGGCCAGGATGGTTTTCCGGTGTTTCAGCCCGGCGGCGATCCCTGTACGTTCTGTGGCGATTGCGCCAAGGCCTGTCCGACGGATGCCCTGCAAATCGAACGCCTGGCCGACTGGTCTTGGCGCGCAGCCATTCAGGATGCCTCGTGCTTGTCCATGAACGGCGTCAGCTGCCGCATCTGTCAGGACAATTGCGAGCAGAATGCCATCCGGTTCAGGCTGCAACTGGGCGGACGGGCGGAACCCGCACTGGATGCTGAGACCTGCAATGGATGCGGTGCCTGCGTGGCGCTCTGCCCTGTCGATGCTGTCGCGTTTGAACGTCGGCCCATAACTCAAACGGAAACGGTTCAATGAATATCTGCGGTTGCCTTGCACATGTCGCACAAGAACAGACTGACGCCGCCGCGCAAACGATGCGGGACACGCCGGGCGTCGAAGTTCATGCCCAGGCAGAAGATGGCCGTTTCGTCATCGTTGTCGAAGACACACCCGACCGCCTTGCGTCCGAGATCATCATGGATCTGCATCAGATCCCCGGAGTGATTTCACTGACGCTGACTTATCATCATTTCGAGGATCTCGCGGAAAGCGCTCCGCATCCCGAGGCCCCAAGCCAAACCACCAGCCGGAGGCTCACGCTATGACTACTTCAGAATCTCGCCGGACATTTCTCAAGGCCTCAGCGGCCGCTGCCACTGCGTCAGCCGCAGGCATCCCTCTGGCCACCGGTCAGGCCAATGCGCAAACCGGGGCCCCCGATATCCGCTGGGACAAGGCGGCCTGCCGCTTTTGCGGCACAGGTTGCTCGGTTCTGGTCGGCACAAAGGACGGCCGTGTTGTGGCCACCCAAGGCGACCCGGACGCGCCGGTCAACCGCGGCCTGAACTGCATCAAGGGCTATTTCCTGTCTAAAATCATGTACGGCAAGGACCGCCTGACGACGCCGCTGCTGCGTAAATCGAACGGCGTCTACGACAAGAACGGTGAATTCGAGCCAGTCAGCTGGGACGAAGCCTTCGACGTCATGGCCGCAAAATGGAAAGAGGCTCTGGCCAAGAAAGGCCCGACCAGCGTCGGCATGTTCGGCTCTGGCCAATGGACGGTCTGGGAAGGTTATGCCGCCGCCAAGATGATGAAGGCCGGGTTCCGGTCGAACAACATTGACCCCAACGCACGCCACTGCATGGCTTCGGCCGTTGTCGGCTTTATCCGCACCTTCGGCATCGACGAGCCGATGGGCTGCTATGACGACCTCGAGCACGCGGACACCTTCGTGCTCTGGGGCTCTAACATGGCCGAGATGCACCCGATCCTGTGGTCGCGCCTGACAGACACCCGCCTGACCAAACCGGGATGTGAGGTGCATGTACTGTCGACCTTTGAACACCGCTCGTTCGAGTTGGCCGACAACGGCATGGTCTTCAACCCGCAGACCGACCTGGCGATCCTGAACTATATCGCCAACTACATCATCCAGACCGGCGCGGTGAACGAAGAGTTCGTCAATAACCACGTCAACATCACCAAAACCGCTACCGATATCGGTTATGGCCTGCGCGACAGCCACCCGCTGCAGCAAGAGGCCGCCAACCCCAATGTCGGCAAGATGGAACCGATCAGCTTTGAAGAATATGCCGAAGCGGTCGCGCCATACACACTGGAATACACCGCAGAACTTTCGGGCGTGCCCGCCGACCGGCTGGAAAAACTGGCCAAGCAATATGCCGACCCGAACCGCAAGGTCATGAGCCTGTGGACCATGGGCTTCAACCAGCACACCCGCGGGTCGTGGGTGAACTCGCTGATGTACAACGTGCACCTGCTTGTCGGTAAGATTTCGGAACCGGGCAACTCACCCTTCTCGCTGACCGGTCAGCCCTCGGCCTGCGGCACCGCGCGTGAGGTTGGCACCTTTGCCCACCGTCTGCCCGCCGACATGGTCGTGATGAACGACAAACACCGTGAAATCTGCGAAACCGCCTGGAACGTACCCGCTGGCACCATCCCGGCCAAGCCCGGCTTCCACGCCGTGCTGCAGCACCGCAAACTGAAAGATGGCGACCTGAATGCCTATTGGGTGCAGTGCACCAACAACATGCAGGCCGCGCCCAACATCAACGAAGAAGGCTATCCCGGCTATCGCAACCCGGAAAACTTCATCGCCGTATCCGACCCCTATCCGACAGTCACAGCCGTTTCCGCCGACCTGATCCTGCCCACCGCAATGTGGGTCGAAAAGGAAGGCGCCTATGGCAACGCCGAACGCCGCACCCAGTTCTGGCGGCAGCAGGTCAAAGCACCGGGCGAGGCCAAGTCGGACCTGTGGCAGGTCATGGAATTCTCGAAACGCTTTACCGTAGAAGAAGTCTGGGGCGAAGAACTGTTGGCCACCATGCCAGAACACCGCGGCAAGACCATGTATGAGGTGCTGTTCGCCAATGGTGCGATCGACAAATACCCCCTGTCCGAGACCGCCGAAGGCTTTGACAACGACGAATCCGAGCATTTCGGCTATTACGTTCAGAAGGGCCTGTTCGAGGAATATGCCGAGTTCGGCCGCGGCCATGCGCACGATCTGGCGCCGTTCGAAACCTATCACGAAGCCCGCGGCCTGCGCTGGCCGGTCGTGGACGGGAAAGAGACGCTCTATCGCTTCCGCGAAGGCTATGACCCCTATGTGCCCGAAGGCGCAGGCGTGAAGTTCTATGGCAAGAAGGACGGCAAAGCCAATATTATCTTTGCCCCCTACGAGCCCGCCGCCGAAGAACCGGATGAGGAATTCGATCTGTGGCTGTGTACCGGTCGCGTGCTGGAACACTGGCATTCAGGCTCGATGACGCGCCGGGTACCGGAACTGCACCGCGCCTACCCGAACGCAGTCGTCTATATGCACCCGCAGGACGCCAAGGATCGGGGTCTGCGGCGCGGTCAGGAAATTGTTCTGTCGACGCGTCGCGGCGAGGTCACCAGCCGGGTCGAGACCCGCGGGCGCAACAAGGCACCGCGCGGTCTGGTCTTCATGCCGTGGTTCGACGAGCATCAGCTGACCAACAAGCTGACGCTGGACGCAACCTGCCCGCTGTCGAAAGAAACCGACTTCAAGAAATGCGCGTGTAAAGTCGAACGCGCGTAACCGGGAAGGATCGCAAAGGTAGTCCCCATGTCCCTGACCGGTACTCCTCTCTCGCCGCAACGGCGCCGATTCCTGCAGGATTCGGCACGCGCGGCAGGCGGCTGCGTGGTCGCCGGGTCGTTGCTGGCCTGGTTGGCCCGCGATGCCCGCGCGCTGCCGGCCGAGGCATTGCGCCCGCCCGGCGCGTTGGCGGAACAGGAGTTCCTGTCGGCCTGCATCCGCTGTGGGCTATGCGTGCGGGACTGCCCTTACGACACCTTGAAACTGGCCGAACTTGGGGCCGATGCCGTTGCAACTGGCACGCCCTATTTCACGGCGCGCGACGTGCCGTGTGAAATGTGCGACGACATACCTTGCGTCGCCGCCTGCCCCACCGGTGCGCTGGACCCGGGGCTGGACAATATCGATGACGCAGAAATGGGCGTGGCGGTTCTGGTCGACCAGGAGAACTGCCTGAACTTCCTCGGGCTGCGCTGCGACGTCTGTTATCGTGTTTGCCCTGTCATTGATGAGGCGATTACGTTGGAAACCGCACACAATGACCGCTCTGGTCACCATGCGATGTTCATTCCGACTGTCCATGCAGATCGTTGTACTGGTTGCGGCATGTGCGAAAAAAGCTGCGTTCTGCCCGAAGCTGCGATCAAGGTTCTGCCCACAAGACTGGCGCGCGGCAGCAGTGCGGACCACTACCGCAAAGGCTGGGAAGAAAAAGAGACCCATGGCGGCCCGCTTGTGGACGGCCTCATCGACCTGCCCGACCGCCTGCCGGGGCCGGGCACGGACAATCTGGCCACACCGGGTGGTTTCGCTCCCACCTATGATCTTCCGGGGGTAGGACAATGAGCGCCCGCACCCACCTGCCGGTCGGACAGGAGGCCAAGGCCACCAAAGGTTGGATCGGCGCGCACCGTTATTTGCTGCTACGCCGAACAAGTCAGCTGTTCTTTCTGGCCCTGTTCCTGCTGGGCCCCTGGTTCGGCATCTGGGTCGTACAGGGCACACTTGCGGGATCGCTGACCCTTGGCGTGCTGCCTCTGACCGATCCTCTGGTTCTGTTGCAGAGCATCGTGGCCGGGCATTGGCCCGAACTGACAGCGCTGATTGGTGGAGTGATCGTACTGGTCGCCTATGCGCTGATCGGCGGCCGCGTCTATTGTTCCTGGGTCTGCCCGATCAACCCGGTGACCGACGCGGCAAACTGGCTGCACCGCCGGCTGGATTTGCCGAAAGGCTGGCAACCAAAACGCAACACCCGTCTTTGGATTTTGGCGACAGTTCTGATCGTCTCGGGCCTGACCGGCGTGATCGCGTGGGAGTTGGTTAACCCGATCACCATGCTGCACCGCGGGCTGATCTTCGGCGCCGGATTTGTCTGGGCGCTGATTGCTGCGATCTTCGTATTTGACCTGGTCGTCGCGCGCCACGGCTGGTGCGGCCATATCTGCCCGGTCGGCGCCTTCTATGGCCTGATCGGCAGCAAAAGCCTGCTGCGTGTCAGCGCCGCCAATCGGACGGCCTGCGATGACTGCATGGATTGCTATGCGGTTTGCCCCGAAAACCAGATCATTTCGCCCGCATTGAAGGGCAAGCCCAGCACGACACCGCTGATCCTGTCGCCGGACTGCACCAATTGCGGTCGCTGTATCGATGTATGCGCCGTCGATGTCTTCAAATTTACTCACCGGTTCGACGACCACGTCGTCGCACCTTCCGATCCAGTTCCCGCGCCTGAGCCGCGCGAAGCCAGACCTATCTAAGGGAGTGCCAAGATGAAAAAATCAATCGTGACAGGCGGAATTACCCTGATCCCCGTTTTGCTCCTGAGCGGGTTCGCCCTTGCCCAGTCAGCCCAGGTAGAAACCCTGCGCGGGGCGGAGGTGGATGAACCCATCCCCCTGCACCAGATCCACAAGGATGTCGAAGGGCGGATGCAGCGCAACTATCGTCAACAACCGCCACTGATCCCGCATTCGGTCGAGCAGTACCAGATCGACGTGCGCACCAATCAATGCCTTTCCTGCCATGACTGGACCAAAGCCGGCGACCGCAACGCGCCGACTCTGTCGATGACCCATTATCTGGATCGCGACGGCAACGAGTTGGACCAAGTCGCAGGCACCCGGTATTTCTGCAACCAGTGCCACGTGCCTCAGGCGGATGCTCCTGCGTTGGTCGACAACGTTTTTGAACCCTCGTCCGGCAACTAATCCAACGCAAGTCTGAAAGGAGCACCAACATGGCAGACTCCCCCGAAAAACGCGGATGGATAGGCCGCATCTGGAACGCAATCTGGACACCGGCTGTCATGTTCAGCTCGGGCTTTTTGATCTTGGCAGGATTTCTGGCCGGTATCCTGTTCTGGGGCGGGTTCCACTGGACGCTGGAACTGACCAATACTGAGGAATTCTGTACCTCGTGCCACACGATGGAAACCAACCTGGGCGAGTATCGCGAGACGATCCATTACAATAACCACTCGGGCGTGCGCGCGATCTGTTCCGACTGCCACGTGCCGCATGAGTGGAACCACAAGATCAAGGCCAAGATCATGGCCGTCAAGGACGTCTACCACGAGCTGGCAGGCACTATCAGCACGCCTGAAAAATACGAAGAGCACCGGCTGAGCATGGCCTCGGCCGTCTGGAAAAAGATGAAGGCGTCAGACAGCCGCGAATGCCGCAACTGTCACAATTTCGACTACATGGACTTTACCATCCAGGAAACCCGTGCCGCGTCTGAACACCAGCGCGCAATCGACAACAACATGACCTGCATCGACTGTCACCAGGGCATCGCACACACACTGCCGCCGAACTACCTTGAGACCTATCAGCAGATCACCGAGGAACTGGCCGGCGCGCCCTCGGGCAAGCTTCAGCACCAGGTGGCGGATGGCAGCGCTGAAATCCGGTCATTCTTGACCAATCAGGCGGAATAAGAGGGGCAAGATATGCTGGAACTTCTGGGAACTATCGGGGCCAACATTATCAGCCTGCCAGGTATTCTGGGCCTTGCGCTGGGAATGATGACACGGCGTGTGTGGCTGGGCGGCCTGATGGGTGGCGCAGTCGGCGTAATGGAAACGCTTGTCTTTGCCCATTGGAACTTTGCCAATGTCGAGACGATTGAGCTTTTGATTGCGGTTGTCGTCGGTCTGTGCGCGGGTTCGCTGGGCTCAGCCATCCGCATCAAGGGCACAACAGCGTAAAATTTCGGACCTGTTCAATGTTCACCCGGCGCTTGGCGTCGGGTGAACATATTTCTGGGGGTGGATGTCACGCCCCTACATTGACCACCATTTTACCGAAATTCCCGCCGCTGAGCAGTTGGTTCAGCGCATCCGGCGCATTTTCTAGGCCATCGACCATGTGTTCTTTGTACTGGATCGATCCATCGGCGATCCAACTGGTCATGTCACGGCGGAATTCCTCATAAACTGCTCGTGTGAAGCTGTCGAAAATAATGAAGCCTTGCATTTTTACCTTCATGCGTAGCAGCGTGCCCATGATTGCCGGGCCCATGTCCGGCCCATCGGGCAATCCCGGCAGGTTGTACCAGGCGACGACACCGCAGACCGGCACCCGAGCAAAGGGGTTCAGCAGCGGCAGCACCCCATACAAGACCTTACCGCCGACATTTTCAAAATAGACGTCAATTCCGTCCGGGCAGGTCTGTTGCAACTGCTCGGCGAAATCCGGCGCCTTGTGATCGACACAGGCGTCAAACCCCAAATTCTCAACGACATGCGCGCATTTTTCCGCACCACCCGCGACACCTACAACCCGGCATCCTTTGAGCTTTGCGATTTGCCCGACAGTCGCCCCGACCGGACCCGCAGCAGCTGCAACCACCACAGTTTCTCCCGGCTTCGGCTCACCGATTTTCAACAGTCCAGCATAGGCGGTGTAGCCGGGCATCCCGAGGATACCCAAAGCCCAGGACGGGTTTTGCGGAGATTTGCCAAGGTTCATTACTTCGGTCCCGTCAGAAATCGCATAATCCTGCCATCCGCTACCGGACAGGACGTAATCCCCGGCCTCAAACCCATCCAATTTCGAAATCACGACCTGCCCCACGACCTGAGCGGTCATGACGCCGCCAATGGCAACAGGTTCTGCATATGATTTCGCATCGTTCATACGCCCACGCATATAGGGGTCCAGAGACAGGTACACAGTGCGCACCAGCATTTCATTCGGTCCGGGGCTCGGAACCTCGGTCGTGGCCATGCGCAGCGTGTTTTCGTCCGGCTGGCCGCTGGGGCGTTCGTTCAAAACGATCTGACGGTTGACGTCTGGGGATTGCGCCATTTCATGTCTCCTTTGTTTGGTCTCGCCCTGCGACCAGGGTTTGCTTAGACACTGTGCAGAAAGCTCTCGGGCTCGCAATGCAATACACCCTGTCCCTGACTCAACCTCCGCTACGGAAAGCTGTTGGCGTCTGACCGAATTCCGCCTTGAACGCCCGGGTCATGGCGCTGGCGTTCTCATACCCGCAGCGACCGGCGATTTCCGCGATGGACTGTTCCGTTTCTTCCGCCAGTTTACGTGCAAGATTCAGGCGCAGACGCCGGTACAGCGCCTGTGGCGTGGTCTTCAGTTCGGCCTGAATCCGCCCTTCAAGCCGCTTTTGCGAGCAGCCGCTTTTGCGGGCAATGTCCTTGATCGTCAAAGGTGTTTCCAAGTTTGCCTGCATCAAGGTCAGCGCCCGGTTGACCAGAGTGTCCTCGGATTTGAGCGGCAGCGTGTAATGATCCGCACCACCCCGGCTCATCAGCAGATGCGCGACCTCCATCGACAACAGCGGCCCGTGATCTCGACGAATTAGGGCCGAGGCGAGATCAAACGCCGCCATCGCCCCGGAACATGTCAGCCGGTTGCCGTCGATGACATACCGCTCCTGGACCGCGTTGACCGCGGGAAAGGTCTCTTCGAACCGGGCCAGTTCATCCCAGTGAATCGTCGCCCTGTGATCGTTCAGCAACCCCGCCCGGGCCAACAGCCAGCTGCCGGTGTCCAGGCCCGCCAGCTGCTTGTGTTTTCCCGCAGCCGACAGCACTGCGCGAATGGTGTCACGCGTTTCCAACTTGAGAAAACCATAAGATGGCATGACTACCAAGACGTCTCCGCGCTGATCACTCAATGCCCCATTCGGCGTGACGGCAAGACCGCTGGAGCTTTCAACCGGCCTTCTATCAATCGAGCAGAAGTGCCACGCATACAGCCTCTGCCGCGCCAATGTATTTGCGGCGCGTAACGGCTCGACCATGTTGGCCAAGCAGTGGTTCGAGAACCCATCGAACAGCAGAATGTTATACTGGCGGGTCAAATTTTTTCCAACTCTGCACAATTCAGGGCTAAGTCTGCATGCCGCATAAAAGCGCAATGCCGTTTCCTGCGTCAATCACCTATCTAAGGAAACGCGCCATGCAGTTTGGTCTGTCAGAAGAACAGGAAATGATCGTTTCGACTGTTCGCAGCTTCGTCGAAAACGAAATCTACCCGCACGAAGCCGAGGTTGAACGCACCGGTCACGTCCCGCATGAGTTGGGCGAACAGATCAAGCAGAAGTGTATCGACCTTGGCTTCTACGCCTGCAACTTCCCCGAAGAGGTTGGCGGCGCCGGTCTGTCGCATCTCGACTTCACGCTGGTCGAGCGTGAACTGGGCCGAGGATCGATGGCGTTAACGCACTTCTTTGGCCGTCCGCAGAACATCCTGATGGCCTGTAACGACGAGCAGCGTGAACGCTATCTGCTGCCCGCCGTACGTGGCGAGAAAATGGACGCGCTGGCGATGACCGAGCCGGATGCGGGCTCGGATGTGCGCGGCATGAAATGTCAGGCCGTGCGCGATGGCGGGGACTGGGTCGTCAATGGCTCCAAACACTTCATCTCGGGCGCGGAGCACGCGGATTTCTTCATCGTCTTCATCGCCACCGGCGTTGATGAGACCCCGAAAGGGCCAAAGAAACGGATCACCACCTTTCTGGTGGATCGTGGAACACCGGGGTTCGAAGTGCGCGAGGGCTATAACTCGGTCAGCCACAAGGGCTACAAGAACTATATCCTGTATTTCGACAATTGCCGCCTGCCCGACGCACAGGTTTTGGGTGAAGTTGATGGCGGCTTTGCCGTGATGAACGAATGGCTCTATGCCACCCGTCTGACGGTTGCGGCCTTCTCGGTCGGTCGTGCGCGCCGCTGCTTTGACTACGCTCTGCACTATGCCGCCGAGCGCAAACAGTTCGGTCAGCCCATCGGCAAATTCCAGGGCATCGGCTTTCAGATCGCCGACATGATCACCGAGATTGACGCCGCCGATTGGCTGACCCTGGCCGCCGCGTGGCGTCTGGACCAGAACCTGCCCTCGAACCGCGAGATTGCCTCGGCCAAGCTGTACGCCTCCGAGACGCTGGCGCGGGTCACCGATACCACGCTGCAGATCTATGGTGGCATGGGCCTGATGGATGACTTCCCGATCGAGCGTTTCTGGCGCGATGCCCGTGTCGAGCGCATCTGGGACGGCACCAGCGAGATTCAGCGTCACATCATCAGCCGCGATCTTCTGCGTCCCCTCGGCGCATAAGTCCACGTCCCGGCGGCGAGTGGGTTCTGGCAGGTTACGCTCTCATCCTGTCCTGACCCGCTTGCCGCCGGGGGCATTTCCAACGACTCGATCAGGATTGTCGATGAACAAAGATCTTACCCGGCTTCTGCGCCCGAAAACCATTGCCGTCGTTGGGGGCGGCGCGTGGTGCCAACAGGTTATTCTGCAATCGGAACGCATGGGTTACGCAGGTCAAATCTGGCCGGTGCACCCCAAGGCCACGGAAATCGCGGGTCATTCGGTCTATGGGCACCTCGAAGACCTGCCCGAAGCCCCCGACGCCGTGTTCATCGGCATTAACCGCCAAGCCACGATCGAGGCCGTTCATATCCTGTCTAGCATGGGCGCGGGCGGCGCGGTGTGTTTCGCCTCGGGTTTTTCCGAGGCGGTGGCCGAAGATGACACGGGCGGAGACCTGCAAGACCAACTGATCGCGGCGGCCGGTGACATGCCCATTCTGGGACCAAACTGCTATGGTTTCATCAACGCGCTGGACGGCGCGCTGCTGTGGCCGGACCAGCATGGGGCAACCCCGGTGGACAAGGGCGTTGCGATCCTGACGCAAAGCTCGAACATCTCGATCAACCTGACCATGCAGAAACGTGGCCTGCCGATTGCCTATATGGTGACCTGCGGGAACATGGCGCAGACCAGCCAGGCCGAGATCGCCTCGGCCCTGATCGACGATCCGCGTGTAACCGCCGTGGGTCTGCATATCGAAGGCTTCAAGGACATTCGCGAATGGGAAGCGCTGGCCGCCAAGGCGCATGGCAAAGGCATCCCGCTGGTGGCGCTCAAAGTCGGCGCATCCGAACAGGCGCAGGCCGCCACCGTATCGCATACTGCCTCTCTGGCCGGCAGCGATGCCGGGGCGCAGGCCTTGTTGGAACGTCTGGGTATCCCGCGCCTGTCGGCCCTGCCAGATTTCTTGGAAACGCTGAAACTGTTGCATTGCTATGGGCCGCTGCCGGGCGGCAACATCGCCTCGATCAGCTGTTCGGGGGGCGAGGCCAGCCTGATCGCGGATATGGCCGTAGGCACCGGCCTGACCTTCCCGCGTCTGACCGACGACAAGAAAGCCCGCCTGCGCGATGCGCTCGGGCCGATGGTCGCGCTGAATAACCCGCTGGATTACCACACCTATATCTGGCGTGACGAAGAGGCGATGGCCAAAGCGTGGTCCGGTATGACCGGCGACGATATCGACCTGACCTTCTCAATCGTCGACTATCCGACAACTGACGCGACCGACTGGACCTGCGCCTCGCGTGCGGCCTTAAAAGTCCGCGCCGACACCGGCGCGCGGTTCGCGATTGCCGCGACATTGCCGGAACTGCTGCCCGAAGACCTCGCGCAGGAGCTGACGGCTGGGGGCGTTGTGCCCTTCATGGGCCTGCGCGAAGCTCTGGCCGCCACCCGCGCTGCGGCTCAGGTCGCGGCACCCTCCACGCATCCGGTCTGGCTGCCGGGCACTGCTGAGGCCAACCGGACCCTGACCGAGGGCGAATCCAAACAGGCTTTGGCCGATTGCGGCCTGCGCATCCCTCAAAACCGTACGGTGCGCAGCCCAGAGGAAGCCCAAACCGCAGCACAGGAAATGGACGCGCCCTTCGCCGTCAAAGGCGTTGGTCTTGCGCATAAATCCGAGCATTCTGCTGTTCGTCTGGGCGTTCAGGCCGACGACGTGGCAAATGTTGCCGCCGATATAGGAACCAACGAGATTCTGGTCGAAGAGATGATCACCGGAACCGTTGCCGAGCTGCTGGTCGGCGTGGTCCGCGACCCGGCCCACGGTTTTGTGCTCACCCTGGGTGCAGGCGGTGTGCTGACTGAGGTTCTGCGCGATACCGCGTCGTTGTTGGTGCCCAGCATACCCGATGACATCCGCACCGCCCTTGGCAAGCTGAAAATCGCACCGCTGCTGGCAGGCTATCGCGGCCAACCGGCGGCTGATATGGATGCGATCATCACTGCCGTAGAGGCCGTTCAGGCCTATGTCATGCAAAACGCCGACACGCTTGGCGAGGTCGAGATTAACCCGCTCCTCTGCACGCCCGACAAGGCCGTTGCGGTGGATGCCCTCATCAGAAAGGCCTGAGATATGGACCCGATCAAAACCCGCCGCAAAGGGGCGATCCTTGAGGTGACGCTGGACCGGCCCAAGGCCAACGCCATTGACCTGGTCACCAGCCGCAGAATGGGCGAAGTCTTTGCCGAATTTCGCGACGATCCTGACCTGCGCGTGGCCATCCTTACCGGCGCGGGCGAGAAATTCTTTTGCCCCGGCTGGGACCTGAAAGCCGCGGCAGACGGTGACGCGGTTGATGGCGACTATGGCGTCGGCGGTTTCGGCGGCTTGCAGGAATTGCGCGATCTGAACAAGCCGGTGATTGCGGCGGTCAACGGCATCGCCTGCGGAGGCGGGCTGGAACTGGCGATCTCGGCGGACATGATCCTGGCCGCAGAACATGCCACTTTCGCCCTGCCGGAAATCCGCTCGGGCACCGTGGCAGATGCGGCCAGCGTCAAGCTGCCTAAGCGCATCCCTTATCATATTGCGATGGAGCTGCTGCTGACCGGCCGCTGGTTTGATGCCGAGGAAGCAAACCACTGGGGTCTGGTGAACGAAATTGTCGCCGCCGATCAGCTGATGGACCGCGCGTGGGAACTGGCCCGCCTGCTGGCCTCGGGACCGCCGCTGGTCTATGCCGCGATCAAAGAGGTCGTGCGCGACGCAGAAGACAGCAAGTTTCAGGACGCGATGAACCGCATCACCAAGCGCCAGTTGCGCACGGTGGACGTGCTTTACGCCAGCGACGACCAGCTGGAAGGCGCCCGCGCCTTTGCGGAAAAACGCGACCCGGTCTGGAAGGGCAAGTAAGAGGTCAGCGCTTCGGCGGTGTCAGCCACTGAGCGGACATGCCGAAGTTCGACTCTTTCAGCTCTTGCTTTGCGATGGCCTGCAGATGCACCTCATCCGGGCCATCCGCATAGCGCAGCGCCCGCGCCCAGGTAAAGCTGTCGGCCAGCGGCGTATCCGGCGTCATACCCATGGCACCGAAAACCTGCATCGCACGGTCCGTCACCGTGGCGTGTACATTGGGCGCCACCACCTTGATCAGCGAAATCTCGCGCCGGGCGGCCTTGGCGCCGACCTGATCAATCTTCCACGCCGCCTGCAAGGTCAGCAACCGCGCCTGATCGATCTCAAGCCGCGATTTAGCGATCCATTCCCGGATCACACCCTGCTCTGACAGCTGCTTGCCGAAGGTCTTCCGCTCCTGCGCGCGTTCGACCATCAGCGACAGAGCCATTTCGGCCGCGCCGACCGAGCGCATACAGTGGTGGATACGTCCCGGCCCCAGCCGCGCCTGCGCCAGAGCAAAACCACTGCCCTCTTCCCCCAGCAGATTGCTGGCGGGTACTCGAACGTCCTTGAAGACCAGTTCCGCATGGCCCTCGGGATCGTGCATGTTCAGGATCGTGGGGTTGCGCACGATCTCAAGACCGGGCGTGTCCTTGGGCACGATCACCATACTCTGCTGCTTGTGCCGGTCCGCGTTCGGATCGGTCTTGCCCATGACGATGAACATTCTGGTATTCGGATGACAGGCATTGGTGATGAACCACTTACGGCCGTTGATGACATACTCATCACCCTCACGCCGGATCGAGGTGGTGATATTGGTCGCGTCAGAGCTGGCTACATCCGGCTCGGTCATCGCAAAGGACGACCGGATTTCACCATTGAGCAACGGCACCAGCCATTCCTCGCGCTGTTCGGGCGTGGCAAACATGTGCAGCAATTCCATGTTGCCGGTGTCCGGCGCGCTACAGTTGAACACTTCGGACGACCACGTCACCTGCCCCATCAACTCGGCCAGAGGGGCGTATTCCAGATTGGTCAGCCGTGTGCCAGGTTCGTCGTCGCGCAAGGAGGGCAGGAACAGGTTCCACAACCCTTCGGCCTGGGCAAGCGCCTTAAGATCCTCCATGAATGAGACTGGGAAATCGCCTGCCTCGATCTCTTCCTTGTGGTCGCGGATGCGCGGATAAATATGCGCCTCCATAAAGCGTTTCAGCTGGTCGCGGAATTCCACAGCACGAGGCGATGGGGCAAAATCCATGGTGTTCCCTTTTCAGACTGTTGCGGCAGACCGTTCCTCGTACCCTAGCCGTGCGATTGGCGATTGTGAAACCTGCTTGCAGGACCTCAGCCGCAAGTGCCGCGAGGTCACGTCGGTTTCCGCGAAAACGCACCCGTTCACAGCTCTGTTGCTCAACCCTCTGCATGACGGTAAGCGTCTGTGAGGGTACGAAAACGAACCGGAGGTCAGGTGTCGGATCAGCAGATCAAGAAATCGGACGACATCGCCGACAAGCTGTCGACGCGGATTGTCCAGGGGGCACTGAAGCCCGGTGAAAAGCTGCGGCAGGACCTGATTGCCCGAGAGTTCGGGGTCAGCCAGGTAACCGTGCGCGAAGCTCTTTTGAACCTTGCCTCAAAGGGGTTGACGGTTGCCGTACCGCGCCGGGGGATGTGTGTGGCGCCAATGGATCAGAACGCCATACAAGAGCTTCGGGTGATGCGGCGCGCTCTGGAACCGGTCGCGTTGCTGCATTCCGTCCCCAACCTGACAACCAACCAGATCGCGCAGATTGAACAGGTTCACGAAGAATGCGACAGTGCCACCACCGCCGATGACTGGGAGGACGCCAATCAGCGCTTTCACATGGCCGTCATCGCCGCCTGCAACATGCCGCGCATGATCGCCGAGATCAGAAATCTGCAAGTGCTGTATACGTGGCATTTCAACAATCTGCACACCGCCAAATGGCGTCAGCGCTCAGACCCGGATCATGCGGCCATTCTGGCCGCCATCAAGGATCGCGACGCGGCCAAGGCCCATTCGGTAATGCAGCGCCACCTGACACGATTGGCCTAGGCTGGCTCAGTCGGGTTTGCGCGCAATGATCCAGGTTGGGTGATAGGTCAGCGAAACGCCGAACTCACCCTCGAACTGCCGGACATAGTCATTGGTGAACGCCATCAGGCTGGACTTGGTCCAGGTTTTCTGCGCCCGCCCGTTTACACCGGTTCGGCGCAGGTGTTCCAATACTTTTCGCGGCGAAGAAAACTGCATCTGCCGTTCCACTTCCCCCGCAGAGACTACATCCAAAATGCCCTCAACAGCAGCGATCAGAGTGCCCGGTGTGCACAGACCCGGCGCTTTCGCCGCCGACCCGACCTGTACCAACTCGCGGTATTGCTGCGGGCCAAACCCCGAAATGGCCAGCCAACCACCGGGGGCCAGCGCCGTCGCTGCGCGGCGCAGGAACAGGGTGGGATTTGGAAGCCACTGGATCATAGAGGCCGACGCGATCAGATTGGGCTGTGCGGGCCATGCGACGGTTTCGGCATCCCCACACAAAAACTCGGCCGCAAAGGTGGCTGCCGTCTCATTGGCCTCGGGCGAAAGGTCGTTGACCGTGAGCGTATCGAACGCGAAATGCTCACAAAGCCGCTGTGTCAGGTGACCGGTGCCGCAACCAAACTCCAACGCCGAGGGGAAGTACTGCGGTGCGCCACCGTCACGCAAATCCTGCGCCAGTCGATCCGCGATCTTAGCCTGCTGACCCGCCGAGTCATGATAGGTCAGGAAACTGCGGCTGAAACTGCGCTGGACACGCTCGGTCAACTGGGCGTTCATGCGATCCACTCCTTCCAGCTTTGACCAGCGGCAAAAGGGACATGCGGCGCGGAAACGGTTCGAACCACATCCTGCTGCCCGGCCCATGCAGCGTGTTGCGCACCGGTGGGGATGATCCGATCCCGCTGTGGTATCCAGATCCGGTCAAATCTGTGGTCCGGCGCATTGCCGCGTTTGATTACCGCATAAAGCTCGGCTTGCGCTGTGACGATATCGATCTCGGGCGCCGGAGACTTGAGCCCTGCGCGGCGGCAGAACTTGGCGAAACTGGCGGTGTTCAGCTGATCCGCCGTGGCACGGATCATATCCGGCGCGATGCCGTTCTCGGTATCGGCTGGGGACAGAGTGCCACTGACCGCAACCGATCGATCGGGTTGAAGTCCTGCCTGCGTCAGCCAATGCACCGCCGACGCCACACCAAAAGAAAAGGCGATCAGGGTAACCCAATCATATTGCGCAAGCTCGTTCAGCGGGCTGTCCAACCGGGCATAATCGTCTACGAACAGGACATCCGCATCGGTTGAAAGGTTCTGAAAGAGCCCGGGCCCGAGGGCCCAGCCCCCGAAGATCAACAGCACCTCTTGAGTACCTGAACGGGACAACCATTGCTGTTTCATGACGCGCCCTTCGCCAGAGACACCATGGCCGATGTCACACGGCTCAACTCGTCCGGAGAGATGATAAAGGGCGGCATGCAATAGATGTTGCGCGCGAAGGGGCGCAGCCAGACGCCGGTTTCCGGTGCCAGCCCGTGTGCAAGGGACGGATCAACCCAGCCCTCCATTTCGATGACGCCAATGGCACCCAAGACACGCACATCCGAGACCCCGGGCAACCCGCACGCAGGGGCCAGTTCGTGTTCCATCTGGTCGGCGATACCGGCAACTTCAGACCGCCAATCCCGGATGGATAGTTGCTCCAAACTTGCGACAGCCGCCGCGCAGGCCAGCGGGTTGGCCATATATGTCGGGCCGTGCATCATGACGCTGGCCTCACTTTCCCCGATCCGGCGCGCGACGGTTTCGGTCGTGACGGTCGCGGCCAGCGTTATATGTCCGCCAGTCAGCGCCTTGCCCAGACACAGGATATCCGGCACGACACCGGCGTGGTGCAGTGCAAACAGCTCTCCGGTGCGGCCAAAGCCAGTGGCGATCTCATCGAAGATGACCAGCACGTCATGCGCCTTGCATAGCTCATGCGCCCGCTGCAGCCATGTCGGGTGATAGAAATACATCCCGCCCGCGCCCTGAACGACAGGCTCAAGGATCAGTCCGGCGATTTGGTCGGCCTTGGTTTCCAGCAAGTCTTCCAGTGCATTCAACCCGTTCAGGTCGCCATCCTCGGACCAGTCCTGACCAAAGGCGATCTGCGGGCGGGGCAGGAAATGCTGGACGGACAAAGCCCCCGCGAACAACCCGTGCATCCCGTTGACCGGGTCGCAGACACTCATCGCTTTCCAGGTGTCGCCGTGATAGCCGCCGCGAATGGTCGCGAATTGCGTGCGGCCCTTGCGGTCCTGCGCCATCTGGTATTGCACCGCCATTTTCAGCGCCACTTCGATGGCCACCGAGCCGCTATCACTGTAGAAGATACGGTCTAGCCCGTCGGGCAAAAGTTCGATCAGCCTGCGCCCCAACTCAATCGCAGGGGAATGAGTCAACCCACCGAACATCACATGCGGCATCTGATCCAGTTGTGCCTGCATCGCCCCGATGATGGCCGGGTGACGGTGCCCGTGCACCGCGCACCACCACGAGGACATCGCGTCAATCATCTGCGTCCCGTCCTCAGCGGTCAGCCAAACACCCTCGGCCCCGGTGATCAGGTGCATCGGGCCGGGCTTCAGCACGTTTGTGTAGGGGTGCCACAGGTGGCGGGCGTCAAACTCAAGCGGGGTCACAGGGCGCTCCGGATTGTGTCGACGTCGATGGCGGTGAAAGCGTTAGTCAGCGTGTCGCGGGACAAGGTGTCGATAAAAGGCAATCGGCCCAGATGGCGGGTATTGCCCATCTGGGCGATAGTTTGTTCGACATCCGGCTCGGCGTTGCCGACAAATGCCACGCCGATCACATCGCAACCGGCGTTGCGCAGCGCCATCAGAGACAGAATCGTATGGTTGATCGTGCCCAGAGCAGTGCGCGCCACCAGTATGACCGGGGCCTGCCATTGCGCGATCACGTCGAGAAAAAAGACCTGACGGTTCAGCGGAACCATCAGCCCGCCCGCGCCTTCAACCACCAGAGGGCCGGACACCTGCGGCAAGGTCAGTCGGTCCGGGTCGATCTCGATCCCCATGTCCTCAGCCGACAAATGCGGCGAAGCGGGCATGTTCAGGCGATAGGCCTCGGACAACACCTCGGCCCCAGTCACAGCCTTGACGGTTTCCGAATCCGTTGCATCCTCCAGTCCCGATTGCACCGGCTTCCAATACCGTGCACCAAGGGTGGCGGTCAGACCTGCCGCAAAGACGGTTTTGCCAATTCCGGTATCTGTGCCGACAACAATTACGGTGCTCATGCGGCCTCGCTTTGGTGCTGGGCAAGCGCTTCGAACAGGGCGCTGATATCGGCATTGGTCACATTGCCAGTGACCGAGACACGAAGCCGCGAGGTGCCGCGCGGCACTGTCGGCGGGCGGATACCCCGGACGTCAAAGCCCTGCGCCTGCAGGGTTGCGGCCATCTGCATTGTCCGAGCCTCATCGCCCAGAATGACGGGAATGATCTGGCTGTTCAGCACGTCCTGCGGCACGCCCGTCCGGCGCGCTTCGGCATGAGCGTGGTGCATCCGGGCGGTTGCCGCGTTGGTCAGGCGGGTATCGGCTTGCAGATGACCCAGCACCGCCCGCACGAGGGCCGCGTTGAAAGGCGACGGTGCGGTTGCAAAGATGAACGGCCGCGCACGGTTGATCAGCGCGTCGATCATCACCCGCGGCCCACAGATCAGACCGCCCGCAACACCCAGACCTTTGCCACATGTGTGCAAGGTCAAAACATCGGCCGTCAGACCATGTGCCAGACCTTTTCCGTTCGGACCAAAAACGCCAGTGGCATGGGCCTCATCCACGACCAGAATGGCCCCGTGTTCGGCGGCCAGGTCGGACAGTGCGGTCAAGGGCGCGATGTCGCCCTCCATCGAGTAGACGCTTTCCACAGCGATCCAGACCTGCCCCGATCCGCCGCTGACCTGCCAATCCGCCAGCACGCGGCGGGCATCCACCACGTTGTTATGGGCAAAGGACCGGGTTTCGGCCCGACCCGTCCGAAGCCCTTCATGGGCGCTGGCATGGACCAGATCGTCATACAGGATCAGATCCCCCGCCGCGGGCAAGGTCGAGAATATCGCCTGATTGGCCTGAAACCCACCGCCCATGAACAAGGCGGCCTCAGCACCAAAAAAAGCTGCGGCCTCTTCCTCCAGCGCCTCATGTTCAGGATGATTGCCGCGCAACAACCGCGATCCGCCTGATCCAAGCGGAACACCTCCCTCAAGCGCCTTTTGCGCAGCGCGGTGCAGCAGCGGCGAGTCCGCCAGACCCAGATAGTCGTTCGAGGCGAAGTCCAGCCCACGCCTCGGGGCCAGCGACCGGCGTCGATGCCGGGCGTCCAGCGTTTCAAGCATCGAGTTCAGGCGACTCAATGCTTTCATTCAGCCGCTTCCGCACAGCTTTGCCCGGCAACGGTTTCGGCCTGCAGCCCCAACTTGGCAAAGAGGATTGCGTCGGTGTCTTCTTCGGGGTTCTCGGCGGTCAGCAGCGTTTCCCCAACAAAAATCGAGTTCGCACCGGCGAAGAAGCACATCGCCTGCAACTCTTCGGTCATGTCGCTGCGGCCAGCGGACAGGCGCACATAGGATTTCGGCATCATGATTCGGGCGGTTGCGATCACACGCACAAAATCGATCGGGTCGATCGGCATGGCATCGGCCAGCGGCGTGTCTTCCTGTGGCATCAGCATGTTGATCGGCACGGATTCGGGCGCTGGTCCCATATTGGCCAGGGTGACCAGCATATCGACGCGGTCGCCGATCTCTTCACCCATTCCCAGGATACCACCTGAGCACACTTTGATCCCCGCTTCCTGGACGCGGTTCATCGTGTCGATGCGGTCTGCAAAAGTGCGGGTGGTGATGACCTCGGGGTAATAGCGCTCAGACGTGTCGATGTTGTGGTTGTAATAGTCCAGCCCTGCGTCGCGCAGGCGAAACACCTGATTGTCGTCCAGCATGCCCAGCGTCATGCAGGTCTCCATGCCCATCTCGCGGACCCCTTCGACCATGGCCACCAGCGCGTCCATGTCGCGGTCTTTCGGCTCGCGCCAGGCCGCACCCATACAGAACCGGGTCGCGCCGCCATCTTTCGCCTTGCGGGCCTCGGTCAGGACGCGCTGAACCTCGATCAGCTTCGAAGCCGACAGCTTCGATCCGTTCCGGGCCGATTGCGAACAATAGGAACAATCCTCGGCACAGCCACCCGTCTTGATCGACAGCAGCTTGGAGGTCTGAATTTTGTTGGGGTCGAAATTCTCGCGATGCACGGTCTGCGCGCGAAAGAGCAGGTCCATCAGAGGAAGATCATATACGGCCTGCGCCGCCTCGCGGGTCCATGTGGGAGGGGTGTTTTCCATTTTATCGATAATTCGTCCAAAACTCCATGCCTGCCTTGTCTAATATCGATAAACCTGAAAAATTCAACTGCTAACTGCCTGGTCGGCGCGGAACCGCCCGACGACAAAGGCTGTTGCAGGGTGTTTAGGCTAAGGGGTCGCGCTCTTGTTCCGCCCTGTCCAGCCAGATTAGCGGTTGCATCATTGGTGCGGTTTTCGATGCCGAATATTTCGATCAGAAGCTGCTGAACTTTCAACATGTTGACCTGATAGTCATCCAGAGACATCTCGCGGCCGCGAACAAAGTTACCGTCGGCATCAATGCCCGAAACCGTTTTGCCCTCGGGCATAGCCGGGTCGAAACCGATCAACTAGTTCAGGTCAATCGCGGTGGCCCCAAGGTTGTTCTTGCCCGAATGCAGCGCCATCAAGAAGCCCTTCAGCTCACCCCAATGCTTGGAATAGTTGCACAGCGCCTTGCCGGTGTTCTCGCCAGATTTGATCTTGTCGATGCCCCTGTAGACCGAACCGGCATAATTGAAGGTGGCCTCGGCCAGTGTTTTCTCCCAGTTGGTTTCGACAATACCGGCATAGTTCTGCTCGGGCGAGAGTGTCGACGAATGCGCAACCGTGCTGAAATAGCCGAACGCCTCATCCCAGATGTGATCTATTCCGGTGTACTGCCTGCCTTCATTGTAAGGTTTGTCGTTGGCGCACAGCTGCTCGTCCAGAAAATTGTCGACCGCCTGATATAGGGCATCGCGCCCAGCGTGAATTCGGAGATCAGCTGCCTCCAGTCCATTCCGTTCACCGGGTCATAGCTTTGCTCGGACGCCACAGCCATCTTGACCATCTGCAGCGCAGTGTTGACGCCCAATAGGTTGCCCGGCCATGCGGGCAATGCGCCATTGTAGAACTTGTCCGAGATGTTCTTACCTTTGGAGATTTCGCTCACAGTTGACTGCTTGATCGGAAAGCCGTCTATGGACGCGCGCGCTGAATTTTCCAGATCTACTTCAGACCCGTTGAAATAGGCCAACATCAGTGCCTCGACTTCGGCCGCATTGTTGCCGCCATCGCCTTTGGCTGCCGCTTTTTTTCAGGCTGCCATGCAGCACGTGGCGCGCGACCTGACCGGAATACGAAACGGAATTGATCTTGTCGCCTTCATAGCCTTTTACAGTGACCGGAAACGGGCCATAGGCCTGATCGGTCATAGCAGCACCGCTGATCAGGTCCGCAGCAACAAGCCTGAAGTAAGTTTGAGCATCGAGAGTTCTCGTTCTATCCGACTCTTTTCATCAGTTATTTTTCCTGACCCTTTTAATTGATTATTATCAAGGCGAGTAACCCCCCAATTTTTCAATTTAATAACTGCGTGTTGGAGAAAAACCTGCAGCTTGATACAGTGGAAAACACCCGCTGCAGGGGCAGAATGACCCGTGATATGCCTCAATCGCAATACGGTTTGAGTTACTGCCCACACCCACCTGTTCTCACCACAGCATCTGTGACAGAAGGGTTGTCATCGCGAAATCCAATCAGGCAACCGGATGTGACCCCAGAAGAACTCGGACCGAGATTGCGATGAAAAACAAAACCGTGCCGGTCAGAACAAACACATGCCAAATAGTGTTGTGAAAAGGAAGTTGGTCCAGCAGATAAAAGGCAACGCCGACGGTATAGACCACACCACCTGCAATCATCAGCCAGACAACAACCGATGGCAGTTCGCCCAACATGTCAGGTCCGGCCCAGACTACAGCCCAGCCCATCATCAGATAAAGGACAAGCCCGAACCCGCGAAAACGGACCGGGTCAATCAGCTTCAGTACCGAGCCCAGCGTTGCCGACGACCACAACCCAATCAAAAGCCCCGGCCCCTGCCCGCCCGACAACAGAAGGAACGGCGTGTAGGTGCCAGCAATTTTCACATAGATGCCAGAGTGATCCAGACGGCGCAGCAGCTCGGACCACTTGTCGCTTTCAATCATGTTGTAGAGCGCGGAAAATGTCAGCATCAGCAACAGCGTGACGCCATAGACCGAGACCCCCAGAATGGCCTCGGGTTCCGACCGGTGAAAAGTGGTGACCGTGATCAGCAGGGGCACTGCAACAAGGGCCGAAGCGACACCCAACACGTGCACAACCCCGTCGCTCACACGCTCGGCGCGGCTATAGGCTGGACGGATATCTGCAAAAGACCACATAGACTTAACTTAAGCGTCATGGGGATTTCGGGCAAGTAAACGCCCCTCGCGGTCGATCAATGCTATGTGTCAGACCAACGAGTGCGCCGCACCTAAGTGGGGTCATCCCCCGGCTTCGGATCCTTGTATCGGTTCAGATCGAAAATGCCCGCGTGAATCGGTTTCTGCTTTTGAAACAGATCGTGAATCCGGTCGCTCAATGGCCAGAATTCTGGGCTGGTCCGACGCACACCAAATTGCGCCACCACGGCCATGTAGTCGCTTTGCGACTGAATACCTTTCAGCGCCCCGACAAGAGGCTCCAACTGATCCTGTCGGACGTGGAAATAGAAATTCGGATAGCTGCCGATCAGGTCCGGAAGAATTGTCAGGGCATCCGCCTCGGGGTTCCGACGCGCTTTTTCATCGAACAGAAAGGCCACGTTGTAATGCGCCTTGTCATGCACGAGGGTGAATAATGCGGTCTCCCCGTCGCTTTGCTCGACCACCAGAACCGTCAGGTCCGGCAGATATTTCACCCAATCGCCGGTTTGATTGGCCAGATCGCGCAGTGCGTCGACTGGCTGCCCCGGTTGGCACTTTTCTGTCGCGCATCTGTTGATCGGGTCCGTGACCGGCCACAGCCCGTTGCCGTGCTCCAACAAAGTCAGAAGGAATTCCTGTTTCGGCTGATCCGTTTGAAAGGAAATACCGGTAGGGAAACTGTCATCGACCCGGCGGCGGTGCCAATAGGTGTGCAATTCGGCCAGAACGCCTTGGTACCAACTCTCGTGCATCTGCGGCCGGACGTCCCGTGGCATAAAGGCAAGAAAGGTATCCTCGCTCTCCATCCGCAACTCGTCCATGTAAAGCCGCGTGGCCAGTTGATGTTCGACCCGACCGAACACGTCATAGCCCGCCACGAGGTCATAGTAGATGCGCTCAAAAATCGGAAAGTCGGTGACCCAAGCGGTTTCGGGGATACCGCCGTGAAACCCGGTCATGGCCGAGGCATTGTCGAAATGCCGAAACACCGTGATCAGCGCGTTGGGATTGGTTCCATCGCCATCCCAGATCGAACCATAGTCGAACCCGGTCTGATACACCGGCGCAGCCCGGTATCGCGCATCCCGAAACTCAAGGTACGAGACCTGGTTTTTGTGCGAGAACTCCTGCAACATACCCAGCACTCCGGCATCGGCCTCGGACACGGGCAGTTCCAGATAGGCGGCACCTTCCTGCAGATAGCTCGGGTCGGTGACCGATAAATCCGCATCCGGATCAAGAAAGCTGACCCAGAACCGGTCCTCGATCACGTCAACGGCAGTTTCGCCATGGCAGACGGGGCCGCGAATGAAGCTGCGGACAAAGAACAGCGCGTCATCCAGCAGGAACTGATAACGGCTGCGCGCTGGCATCTCTATGAAAGTGCTGAACGGGCTGCCGCCTTCCGCGTCCCCAAACGGGGGCAGTTCGGCCAACGTCCAATCGGTGTCGAGAAACAGCTGTTGATAACGCGCCATGCGCTCCGGCCCAAGCGTATAGACCAGATGTTCCTTGTGTACGATCGTTTCCGTGACCTGCTGCAACCGATAGTAAAACGGCGCCGCGCCCGGATCATCGAACGGTCTCCGCGTTGCTATTACGTCGATCTCATCGCCCGGCGGCCTGGTCGAGCGTACCAGTTGGAAGAACCGCCGCGGATCATCGCCTTGGAAATGGAGCCGGGCGAGAAACAGATGCTCGTACAGATACCGGCTCATCAACTGGTTGCGGGGGTCGCTTGTGTTCAGGAACCCTTCCCAACCAGCGATCTGAGCCTGGATCGCGTCGGGAATGGCGGGCGGGTTGGATGGCGGGGCCACACCGCCACGTGCCCAGCCCATGAGCGACTGAAACTCGGCCTCTGCTAGTGGTGCTGTTCCATAGGGCATACCCGCAAGCGGGTGGGCCTTGCTGAACGCGTCAAACTCATCCGAGGTGGGGCAGACCAGAGGGCGGTCGATTGCCAAACCAACCTGCGCAGGAAGGGGGGCGTCAGCCGGCAGAGGGTTCTGGCGACCCAACTCCAGATACCGCTCAAGCAAACCCGGTTTCTGCCCGCGAAGGACGGTATGAAACCCCAGCGCCCGCCATTCCGGAACGGTCTGTGCGTCGATCCCCAGTCGGGTGGGTTGGGCATCCTCCAAACGCTCGGTGTGATATACGGCCTCTTTGCTGGCCCCCCGCAACATCCCCGCCGGTGACGTCAGTTTCAACTGACATGGCGCGTCATAACAACTGTGGCAAACGACACAGCGGCGATCCATGATCGATTTCACCTCGGCCCATGTCTGGTTCTGCGCCCGAGCCGCAAACGGGTAAGTGCAAAGCAGGCACATCAGCAGCGTCGTCTGCAACAGCAGTCGAACTTTGTGCATCTGCGTCCCTCCCCTGCGCGACTTCGGACTTCATCCCCCGTAGCCAATATCTTTGCAGTTACGGGGGGCTTTAGGCAAGAAACGCGACCGGGCAGACCTACACAACTTGGCGTCAGCCGATGTGATAACCCGGTGTTGATTGTGCGATTTCGGCTTCCTCATCGGTCATGCCCACCGAAATGTCGCCGAACAAAGGCGTGCTCAGGTACCGCTCACCCGTGTCAGGCAGCATACACAGGACAGAAGCGCCGGGTTTGGCCTGTTCGGCGATTTCCATGGCCACGGCAAATGTCGCACCGCCGGAAATACCGGTCAGAATCCCCTCTTGGCTGGCCAGTTTCTGCGCCCATTCAACACCCGCCGGGCCGGGCACCGGGATCAGCTGATCGAAGTAACTGTTGTCGATGGATTCCTGAAGGACCGAGGGGATGAAATCCGGCGTCCAGCCTTGAATCACATGCGGTTCAAACGCCGGGTGGCTGGCAACGGGATCGTTGTCCTTGCCCCGCTCGGTCGCAATACCACTGCCCACCAGCTGCGCGTTGGCAGGCTCGGACAGGATGATCTTCGTATCGGGCCACTCGGCACGCAGAACACGCGAGACACCGGTGATCGTGCCGCCGGTCCCATAGCCGGTCACGAAGTAATCCAGCGGCTCCCCGTTGAAATCGCCCAAAATTTCCCGCGCGGTCGTGGCGGCGTGAATCTCGGCATTGGCCGGTGTTTCGAACTGGCGCGCCAGGAACCAGCCGTGTTTTTCGGCCAGTTCGGCGGCCTTGCGATACATGCCAAAGCCTTTTTCTTCCTTGGGTGTCAGCACGACCTTGGCCCCCAGCATCCGCATCAATTGACGGCGTTCGGTGGAAAAGCTCTCGGCCATTGTGACGACCAGAGGGTAACCCTTTTGCGCACAGACCATAGCCAGACCGATGCCGGTATTGCCACTGGTCGCCTCGACCACGGTTTGACCGGGCTTCAGGGCCCCGCTGCGCTCGGCGGCCTCGATGATGTTGACCGCAAGGCGATCCTTGACCGAACCGGCGGGGTTGAAGGCCTCGCACTTCACGAACAGATTGACGCCTTCGGGCCCCAGATTATTGATGCGGATCGTGGGCGTGTTGCCGATCGTGTCGAGCACGCTGTCATAAATACGGCCATTGCCCGAGGTGGTTCTGAGCTTTGAGTTGGTCATCGGAAATCCTCACTTGATCACAGGTGCAATCCCATCTTTCTAACCTGCGTCCGGGTCAATGTCCCGAACCCTTTCTGTAAGCTCGGGCTAAAGATCTAAAATCACCTCGTTTGTTCCTTCAGCGGGTACGGCGCAACAGATCAGCACCTCGTCTTCGGAATGATCCGCCGTTGGCTCAGTGCGATAGGCGATTTTACCGGCGATTTTGCGCGTCAGGCAGCTGCCGCAAGACCCCGAGCGACAAGAGAAAGATGGCGCCAACCCCTCAGCCTCAGCCGTTTCCAACAGCGTCGGCCCGCCTTTCACCCAATTTGCCCTGTGCCCGCTGGCCTTGAAGGTAACCTGGGCCGCCTCGGCCTCGGGCTGTGGTTTGGGTATGGCACCATCACCAGGACGCCGTTTCAACGCCGCAGGGCCAAAGCTTTCGGCGAATATCCGATCATCCCTTGCACCCAGTTCGCGAAGCATGTCGTAGACGGCTTGCATGAAGGACGGCGGGCCGCAGAGAAAGAAATCGTAGTCGTCCAAGGGCAGCGTGTCGCGGATCAGCGCGGGTGTGATGTAGCCTGCGGTATCAAAATCCACCCCTGCCTGCTTGCCCTTTTCGGGCCGCGAGATGACCGACACATAGCGGATCTTGCCATCGCTTGTCGCCTCGGCCCGGCGCAAATCCGTATGAAAGGCCCGCTGCGCCACGGTCTGCGCTGCGTGGAATACGGTTAGCCTGCGGGTGTGTCGGGTGCGCACACCTTCGTTCAGGACGTGGCGCATCATCGACATTATCGGCGTGATACCGACCCCTCCGGCAAACAGAACCGCGGGGCGGGTCTCGGCCGGGTTCAGGAAGAACCGGCCTTTGGGGGCCTGGACCTCAACAAGGTCCCCGACCGCAAGCTTGTCATGCAGATGGTTCGACACCGCGCCGCCGGGCTCACGCTTGACCGATATTCTGTAACTGGCATCCGCCGGGGCAGAAGAGACAGTGTAGGTCCGGGTCACTGGCGTCCTGCCTTCGGGCTGGACGCGAAGCGTCAGAAACTGACCCGCCTCAAAGGGCAGCAAGGGCAACTCGTCCGTCGGCTCAAAGGTAAAGGACCGGATCACCTCGCTTTCATCGCGCACCGAGGCGACCCGCAGGGTCCGCCACTGGCGACGTTGCTTTTCAGCCTTTTGTCGGGCCTCAACCGTTTTCCAGTCATCCCCCATCAGGCTGTTGGGCGAGAATTCCAGAAATTCAGCCCGAAACGGCAAGGCGTCATGGATGCGCAGCCCATGATGCAGATGAAACAGCCAGCCGCGGTTCGCACCTTGGAACGCGGCGATATCGGGATGATCTTCGTCCAGAACCTCTACCGTTCCGGTCAGCATCAACAGATCTCCGGTCCGGTAATCCGGAAACAACAGACCCGACCGGGGATTCACAAGGAAATTGCCCAGCGTGTTGAAGAAGTTGTTGCCAGAAAAGTCAGGCACCAGCAGGCTGTTGCCGTCGACCTTGACGAAACCCGAGCGCCCGCCCCTGTGCGACACATCTACGCCCGTGTGGTCAGAGGTATTCACAGAACTGGCTACGTAAAAGGAATTGGCGGTCGCAATCATTTCACGTGCCTGCGCATCCAGTTCCGAGAACCGGTCACTGCGGGCGCGCGCGACATCGGCCTCAGGCTCTCGGACAAAGGTCACATCATGGGTTTGTATATACTGCGGGCAGTTTCCAAAGGACTGCACCACATCCAGTGAAAAGCCGCATTCATCGGCACGGCCTAAGGTCGCATTCATCCGGTTTCGGCGCCGTGTGGACAGTTCCACCCCCACCACACCGATAGGGGCACCGGCTTGCAATGCAGCGCCCAGTGGGTCGTCTTCCAACGGCCGGATCGCAACGTCCAGCCGCCGGACATTGGGCGAGCTGACAAACCCCGGTCTGCCCGAGATCATCGACGCCCAGGGCCACCCGTCTGAATCCACGCTACCCAGAACGATGAACGGCAGTTTGCCAAAGAACTCCCGATGCTGATCGGGCATGTAGGTGCGGATAAAGTCGCGGCCAATTTTTTCGACCTTCTCCCGCTTCCCAACACGGGCCTGCATGGTTTGTTCGCCTGTGTGAAAGGGTGATCTATCGATGGTGACCGGAACATTCATGACGGACCTCATGTGTCGAAGGGGCCGGTTGCGCCGAGGCGCAACCGGACAGGTTTGGTGTCAGGCGGCGTGCAGACCAACCGCCGTGCGGGGCATCGGAACAAAGCCGTCCAGCGCCTCGATATTAGCCAGCAGGCGGCGCACATTTGCGTAAGGCTCCAGTGAAACACCGCCTTCCGGCGCGTGCGCGGTGTAGCTGTAGATCGCGACATCCGCGATGGTAGGCGCGTCGCCGACCAACCAATCCCGCCCTTCCAGATGCGCGTCCAGCTTGCCCAGAACCTTGGCGGCGGTGGCATGTGTGAAATCCACGTCCAGCGGCGCGTTGAACACGGTGATAAGCCGCGCGGCAGCAGGGCCGAAGGCGATCTCGCCTGCCGCGAGGGTCAGGAATTTCTGCACCTCGGCTTCAAGCACCGGATCTGTTGGCAGATAAGATGGTGCATATTTCCGGGCCAGATAGACCAAGATGGCATTGCTGTCGCTGACAACCACGTCACCGTCTTCCAGTACCGGCACCTGCCCCGCGGGGTTCAACGCCAAAAACGCATCGCCCTTGTGTTCACCTCCGACCAGATCAACATCGATGACGTCGTGCTTGATACCGGCAAGGCTGGCGAACAGAAGTGCGCGATGAGCATGGCCGGATAACGGGAAACTGTGAATTCGGATGGTATTGGACATCTGGTAGCTCTTTCTCTGACTGAAGGGGTTCGGCTGAGGATCAGCATCTGAGCACCAGACATAAATTGATTTCTTCAAGGCGATAATATACCTATCTGATGAATTACTATGAACACGGCGTAGATAATGGATACAATCCAGGGCATGAGGGCCTTTGCGGCCGTGGCAGCGCATTCGTCCTTCACCGAAGGCGCGCGGCAGATTGGCATTAGCACCAAGCTGGCCAGCAAGTATGTCGGCCAACTCGAGGACCGCCTGAACGCCCAGCTGTTCAACCGCACCACCCGCAGCGTCACCCTGACCGATACTGGACGCGCCTATTACGAACGCTGCTTGCCGCTGTTGGAGCAGTTCGATGAACTGGAAGGCCTTGTCCAGCAACGCCAATCCGAACTGGCTGGCCGTATCCGGATCACCGCACCAACCGGGTTCGGGTCGGCGGAACTGATCCATATGTTGAAACCCTTTCAGACCGAACATGCAAAGGTCTCGATCGAACTGCACCTGTCGGATCACCATGTCCCGATGGTCGAGGAAGGCTATGATCTGGCTATTCGGTTTGGCGTCCTGAAAGACTCGAACCTTGTAGCCCGTAAACTCATGAATATGCGGATCGTATGCTGTGTGTCGCCGAGCTATCTGGCAGATTACGGAACCCCGAAAGACCCCGCGGCACTGGCTTCGCACAATTGCCTGTTGCAAACCACCGGCAGCAACATCGACCACTGGACCTTCAAGGGTTCGGACGGGGAGTATTCGGTTCCGGTGTCCGGCAATTTCCGCGCAAACTCGCCGCGCGCCGTGGCCCATATGGCTGCCGATGGGCTGGGGATCGGACGCATTCCCCTGTACACTGCACAGCCGTTCCTGAACGCGGGAAAACTGCAACTTATTTTCGAAGCGCAAGAAGCGGTTTCGCTTGGCCTTTATGCCGCCTATCCGCAAAATCGCCATCTAACCGCCAGGATACGGGCGTTGATCGACTTTCTGGCGGCAGAGATGCGAGGAGCTTGAAGCTCGCTTATCTCAAATCCCAGTGAGGCACTTAAATCAATACATTTGCTATGGTTGCCAAATCACCTACCTATCAATTGATAGATGACGCAATCAGTGTTTCTGTCCAGGAGTTTTAACCCCTGTACTTCTCAGCTGAAAGGATCGTTTCCATGGAACTCAACTCGGACTTCTCTTCCCGCGTCGTTGTTCACTCTGATCAGCTTGAGTGGCAGGCCTCGCCCATGACGGGCGTGGATCGGCGCATGTTGGACAGGATCGGGGGCGAGGTCGCCCGCGCTACCACTATTGTGCGCTTCGCGCCAGGCAGTCAGTTCTCGGCCCACACTAATACGGGAGGTGAGGAGTTCATCGTGCTGGACGGCGTATTTCAGGACGAACACGGAATTTCCCTGCCGGGACCTATGTATGCAACCCGCCGACCAACCAGCATACGCCGGGCTCGAAACCCGACTGCACCATCTTCGTCAAACTCTGGCAGTTCGACATGGACGACCGCACCTAGTTTCACAAAAAAATGGAGGATGAGTTGGCCGCCGCAGTGAATGGCGTAGCCGCTACGATCCTTCACAAGGACACACGCGACGAGGTCACCTAAAGCCACCTGGGCGCGGGCGCGGCCCTGACTTCCAACGCACCTGGTGGAATTGAATTGCTGGTTATCGACGGGTCAATCACCACCGAAGGCGACCAACTGAAAAAGAACGGCTTGTTACCTCTTCCCCAAGGCCAAGCCCTGTCGGCCATAGCAGGCCCAGATGGGGCGAAGGTCTGGATGAAAACCGGGTACCTACGCTATGCCCGCGCACTGCAGATCCAGGTGATTGCATTCACTTGCTCGGGAAATACAAAACCGGGCTGCAGTCTGACAGACTAAAAGGCTCGCATCGAAACGGAAAAGGCATGAAGCCGCATGGTCACCGACACCAAAACCGCTTTGCTGGACGTTGCGGAACGCGCCGCCCGCGCGTGCGGGTTTGACGGGTTCAGCTACGCTGATCTGGCCGAGGCCATCAGCATCCGCAAAGCGTCGCTCTACTTATCATTTTCCCACCAAGGCCACGCTGACCGCCGCGCTGATAAACAGATACCATGCGAAGCCTGAGGCAGAATGCCGGGAAACCGAAGCCACCCACGACACCGGGGCCGAACGCTTGCGAGCGCTGATCCGGCTATATCGAGATGCCTGAACGACGGCAAAACCCTGTGCCTGTGTGTGTCGCTGATCAGCAGTCGCGAAAGTCTGTCGGACGAGGTCATCGAAAAGACCAAAAGTTTCCGTGCCATGATGGCGGGGCGGATCGAGGCGGTCTTTGCACTCGGAACTACAGACAAGTCGATCTCAGGCGTCGCACATCCGACCTCGGAAGCTAGCGCTGCTGGAAGGGGCGCACCTGTCCGCCCGCGCTGAAGAGAGTGTGCAGACCTTTGACGAGGCCGTGGTCGTGCTGAAATCCCGCTGTTGATGCCGCTTCCGCGTTAAGCGCTATTTCTTACCGGCCACGATCCGATCAAGAATAAGCGCACAGAACAGGATCGCCAGACCAGCCAGAATGCCCTGCCCCGCCGCCGCGTATTGCAGCGCCTCCAAAACATCTTCGCCCAGCCCCTTGGCTCCGATCAGCGAGGCAACGACGACCATGGCCAGCGACATCAGAATGGTCTGGTTCACACCCGCCATGATGGTCTTGTGCGCCAGCGGCAGATCCACGCGCCACAACAGGTATCGTGGTGTAGCGCCGAATGCCATCGCAGCCTCACGCACGGTTTCGGGCACCTGTTGCAGGCCCAGAACGGTGAAACGGATTACCGGAGGGCTGCCGAAAATCATGGTGGCAACCACGCCCGCCGGTTTGCCCGACCCGATGAATGCCACCACCGGGATCAGATAGACGAAGGACGGCATCGACTGCATAAAATCCAGAATGGGCCGCACGATGGCAAAGGCACGCGGACGACGGGCACAATAGATTCCCAGCGGAATGCCTAATGTAATCGAGATCAGCGCCGCCGCCCCCAGCAGCGCAATCGTGGTCATCGCCTTTTCCCAGAAATCCAGCAAACCCAGATAGGCCAGCGCCGCCCCGGTGAAGATCGCTACGCGCGCTCCGGCGGACAGGTAGGCCAGCATGATGATCACCAGCGCCACGACTGGCCAGGGGGTATCGACAAGAACCACCTCGATCCAATCCAGAAGGGTGCGCATTCCATAGGTCAGCCCGTCGAAAAAGCCACGACCGGCAGTTTTGGTCCATTCGAACACTGCCTGCACGCCGTCGCCTACGTTTAGACGCCAGTCGCGGTTGGTCGGAAAGGTCTTCAGCACTGCCAGGGCATCAGGTTGCGCAAACTTGATCATCGACAGGATCACGACCACTCCGGTCAAGGCCGAGGCAACGATCAGTCGGGGAAACGACCATCCATGCGCAACGCTCGGGTCCGAGCGCCAGCGTGCGAACTGCCCCTCGAGCGTCCAGTTGGCCAGCGAAGCCGCGAGAAACTTGACTGCTAGCAGCAGGACGATCCCGATCGCGAGATATGTCAGGCCGGTTGAGTCCGCGCTTTTGGCTGCGTCCTGCGCACCGGCCAGGGCACCCTCCAGCGACTCTGCCGCACGTTTCAGGGACTCCAGCGACGCGGCCCCGGATTGTTCTGCCGCCGCGATCTGTTGACGCCGCAACTCAAGTGTCTGCTCAATCTGCTCTGCCCGTTCGCGGAACTCACGTCCCAGATCGCCAAACAGGCCAAGTCCGATCTGGATGTAGGCCAACGTTTCCAGCAGCAAGAACCCCAGAAACCACGACCAGAGCCCCCTGGCCCCGAACCAGATTGGCCCCAGGAGCGCTGCCGCCTTGTTCAGAGTGAAGCGATAGCCTGGCGCCTGCATCATATAGGCAAAAGTTTTCTGGTAGTAGGATTGCCCCTGCCCCACGAAATCTCCGATCAGGCCATTTAGGCGGTCGGCGGTTTCCGGTTGGATCTGTTGCATATCAACATGTTTCATAGCGGTCCCCTTATGCCTGGCTGTCTTGAATCGCACGGATTAGGCCCGCACGGTTGATCACACCCACGGTCTTGCCGTCCTGCGTCACCGCCACGACTCCGTGGCCGTCCACACAAAGGTTCATCAGATCTGACAGATCCATATCCGGATGGGCCTCTTTCGCGTCGTCGGGCACTTCGCCGTGATGCGCTTCGAACTCGTCGACCGGTTTCATCACTGCATGAGCGAAGATCATGTTGAGCTTGGAGATCCCCGCCACGAAATCCGCCACATAATCGTCAGCGGGATTGAGGATGATCTCTTCCGGTGTGCCGATCTGCACGATGCGCCCGTCCTTCATGATCGCAATGCGATGGCCGATGCGGATCGCTTCGTCGAGGTCATGGGTGATGAACATTGTGGTCTTGTTCAGCTTGTGGCTCAGATCCATGAACTGATCCTGCAACTGCTTGCGGATCAGTGGGTCGAGCGCCGAGAACGGCTCATCCATCAGCAAAATCTCCGGGTCGGCAGCGATGGCCCGGGCCAGACCCACGCGCTGCTGCATCCCGCCCGACAGCTCATGGGCGTATTTATCCTCCCAGCCATTTAGCTCGACCAGTTCCAACACCCGGTCGGCTTCTTCCCAACGACGGGCTTTGCCTGTGCCACGTATTTCCAGCGGCATCGCAACGTTGTCACGCACAGTACGGTGGGGCATCAGGCCGAAGTTTTGGAACACCATTGCGACACGGCGGTTACGCAGGTCGCGCAGGCCCTCATCATTCAGGCCCATCACATCATCACCGTCCAGATAGATATGACCATCGGTCGGCTCCAGCAGACGGTTCACATGGCGTACAAGGGTCGATTTGCCCGAACCTGACAGGCCCATGACACAGAACAGCTCACCCCGTTCGATCTCGAAACTTGCATCGGCCACTCCAACAACGCAGTTGAAGCGATCCAGCACCTCGGCCTTGCTCAGTCCTTCACTGTGGATGGCGTTCAAAGCCTCTTGCGACCGTGCGCCGAATACTTTCCAAACGCCTTTTGCATCGATTGCGATTTCCGCTGTCATATCGGCCCCACCGCTGTTGATTGTGTTGAGTGGTGCCCCCGGAGACCCGGGGGCAAATTGGCTTTAGTTGGTGGTCAGGCCCAGCCAGCCGTCGATCGTGTCGCCATTGGCGGCGATCCATTCGGCCACGACCTCATCGGTGTCACGGCCCTTGACCACAACCTCGTAGGTCAAACCGCTCAGCTCACCCGCATCCATGTCGATATTGGCTAAGAACGAAGCCGCCGCCGGGTTGCGCTGCTCCAGCGATTTCGAATGCGCAACTGTCACGGTTTTGACCGGCTCGCCAGTGCTGACATGCGATTTGTTGTACCAGTCCGCGTCCTGATCCGGCTGCACCATTTTGTAGGTAGCCGCGTCATGCTCGGGCTCTTCCAGAATAGTCACGTCATATAACGCATGGACGTAATGCGGCGCATAGCAGTAGAAGGCCGCGCCTTTCTGCTGGTCGATCTGATCCTTCAGCCGCGAATAGAACACGGTTTCATCTTCGGTAGTCGGCGTCAGAAAGGTCTCTATCCCGTAGTCGCGCACCCGTACCTTGAACGTGTTGGTTGAGGCCCAGCCGGATGCACCAACCCACACTTCTCCCAGGCCGTCACCATCCGAATCGAACAGTTCCTGCGCCATTGGCGTGGCCAGATCGTAGATGGATTTGATGTTGTGATCATCTACCATGTAGTTCGGCACGCAAATCCCGGCACGGCCCTCATAACTGCCAGAGGACAGTGCCACGGTACCTTTCTGATCGACATATTCATCCGTGAACGAGGACTGGTTCGGCAGCCAGACATCCGGGTGCACGTCAATATCCCCGCGCCCGCCATCCATGGCCGCAAAGATCACCGCATTGGCGCCGGGGGCATAACCGACCTCACCGCCAAGACGGGTTTCGATGACCTGACCAATCACCCGGCTCATGATCTTGGCGCCGGGCCAGCTGGGCTCACCCACCATGACCTTTTCTTGTGCCATCGCCGTTGTTGCGCCCAAAGTCAGGGCCAGAGTTGCGGTCAATGTGAGTTTCTTCATAGGTCTTCTCCCATAGCGTTGAGTTACATGCGCATCAGGCGCGCGCCCGCTTGCGTTGCGGGTCTATGAATGGAATGTCAGAGACGGAGGCTTTCAGGCGTTTCATCCGCCCGTCGAGCTGGCCGATCTCCAGTTGGGTTCCGTTATCCGCGTGTTCGACCGACAGCCTTGCCATTGCAATCGCGTGTTCCAGCATCGGTGAGCGAGTGGCCGAGGTGACCACACCCACCTGTCGCTCACCCGCAAAAATCGGGGCACCATGTCGGGGCAGATCATCGCAGCCTATCAACAGCCCTTTGAGTACCCGGCGCGGCTCGCGCGCATTGCGTTCCAGCGCGGCCTTTCCGGTGAAATCGGATTTATTCAGGTCAACGGCAAAGCCCAACCCGGCCTCAAACGCATCCACGCCCGGCGCGAACTCAGCGTTGGCCGCGGCCAAACCGGCCTCAATCCGGATGATGTCCAGCGCGGCCAAGCCCATCGGGGTGATCCCGAATTCTTCACCGGCGGCCATCACCGCGTCCCAGATCGCAACAGCGTCGGATTTGGAGCAGAAAATCTCGTACCCCAATTCCCCGGTATAACCCGAGCGGGACAACATGAAAGGCGCGCCCTCGCGGTCGTTCAGCCGCGCGACCGTGACACCAAACCATTTCAGATGGTCCAGCGATGGCACGTGCGGTTGCGTAAAGGCAATTTTGCGCAACAACTCGCGCGATTTAGGCCCTTGGATGGCTAGGTTCGGCATCGCGCCACGCAACGCGTGGACACGCACTTGCAGGCCGCGCGCGTCGGCCAGTTCCCGCAACGTCCGCCCACTTTCTTCGGCCCCGCAACACCAACGGAAAATCTCTGGCGCAAGGCGGAACAAGGTGCCATCATCGATGACCGAGCCACTTTCGTCGCACATCAAGGTATAAGACCCGCGCCAGACCGGCAGTTTTGCCACGTTGCGAGTCGTGGCCAGTTGCATCAGCGCCTCGGCATCCGGGCCGACGATGTCGAACTTGCGCAGGCCGCTCATATCCTGCACGGTCACAGCTTCACGGCAGGCCCAGTATTCACCCAAAGTACCATGGGCAGGGTAGCTGACGGGAGCCCACAGATCGCGCGCCGGGGCAAAATGCTGGGTCAGCGGGGCAAGACGGTCGTGAAAGGCGGACTCCTGACTGATCGACATGGGGGCATCTTCCTTTTCACGATAGGCAACCGCGCGGCGGATAGGTGTTTTGGCGCGGTAGATGCGCACATGCACATCGGTCGGGTTCCAACCGTTGATCGGATCGATATCATCGGGACAGGCGGTCGAGACGCAGACCAGATCCTCAAGCGCGCGCATGGTCACATAGTCTCCGGGCCGCGAGTAGGATTCCTCGGTCAGAATGTGATGCGTTGCCGGGTCGATCCATGTGTTCCAGAAGAAGTTGATCGCAGGCCACGCCGAGCGCCGTGCTACGCCATAAGGTGCCAGTGCGTTCGACATGTTGTCAGAACAATTCAGATGACCGGGGAAGCCCCGCTCCTCATAACCACGCGCGGTGCAGGCCAGACCAAATGTGTCATGCCGCCCGCAGGTATCCTGTACGACGTTCAGCAAGGGCCGCATCTCACGGTCGAAAAACTTGTCCAGCAAACCGGGGCCGGGGTAGGCGCGTCGCACCATCGACCGGGTGGCGGTCGAGTCGATCATCCACTCGGCCCCCCGGTCCAAACCATCGGACCGCAGCGCCATGAAATCGGAGCATTGCTGCCCCTCGACATCAATGATCTGAACGAATTCCCCCGCCTTAAGCTCATAGGCGAAGGCGCTGCCCCGCGGCACGGTGAATTCATCCCGCGTGTCTCCCAGCAGGGGGGGCAAATGCGGACCTCTCGAAGCTGTGGGTTTATGTCGGACCGTGACACAATCAGTATTTGCGCCCTTGATCAAAGCCGAAGCCGCCACGGGCCGGATGGCCCAGACGGTCACCTTCTGATCCGTTCGCAGGATCAACGGCTCGGCGGTCTGACACAGTTGGTGACCGGAAACGGGTAGCCCTCCGCCCTGCGCCTCGATCCAGCCAGTAAAACCGGCGCTGTCAAAATCAGCGCAATTGATCTGTGTGTTCGCCACCAACCCCAAAGCTTCGTGGGTGGCCTGCCCGTCCTCGGTGAACACTGCCAGTTCCAGCGGTTGACCCGAGCCGAGGCCTTGCAGCGACAGCAAATCCCCAGGCATCATTGTCAGCCGAACCGTCTCTCGCGGGGCCAGCTTGTGCGTCCGCGTGCCCGAGGCCTTTGGGAACCCCGGAAACCGACGGCCGGGGCTGTCCAGCCCGGTATTCGTGAACGCATGTAAGACCGAAGATTCCTGCATAGTGGTTTCAGATTCTTGCTATGTAACTAGTTACAGAGCTTGCTGAAACTAGTTACATATGTCAACTCTTTCCTTAATGATCAGCAAAACGGATGCAAAAACCGGTGACGCAAAAAGCCCCTGAGCCCAAAAAACGCGCAAATCTCAGAGATGTAGCAAAAGTCGCGGGCGTATCGGTCGCCACGGTGTCCCGGGTCCTGAATGAGCCCGGCGTGGTAAAGAAAGACACGCTGGAAAAGGTTCAGGCCGCAATTGCCCGGCTTAAATTCGTTCCCAGCGCTGCCGCGCGGGCGATCAATTCCGGACGAACCCGGTTTGTCGGAGCGTTGGTGCCCACTCTGGACAACGCGATCTTTGCCCGCTTCCTTGCAGCACTCGAACGCACCTTGTCTGAAAACCAGCTGTCTCTTGTTGTGGCCACAACCGACTCGGACCCGGATATCGAGGCTGAAAAAGCGAAAAGCCTGGTGGATATCGGGGCCGAAGGCCTGATCATCACCGGTGCCACCCACAGCGCCGCGTTTCATGATCTGATCGAGCGGACAATGCTGCCGACCATCATCACCTCTTTCTACGATGCAGAAAACCCGCTGCCGACCATCGGATATGACAACGCAGGCGCAGCGCAACTTGCCTTGCAGCATCTGATTGATCTGGGTCACCAACACATCGCGGTTGTGCATGGCCCCACACATGACAATGACCGGACCCGGGCACGCCTGTCCGGTTTGCGTGCCTTGCCCATGGCCGGTGAGCTGACAACGTTCGAGACAGGTATCAGCCACCGGGGAGGGGCTGAGATCGCCAGACAGATATGCGCCCTGCCCCAGAAGCCGGACGCCATTCTAAGCCTGTCGGACGTCGTCGCGCTTGGTGTCTTGTTTGGGCTTCAGTCCGAAGGCCTTTCCGTGCCCGGCGATGTTTCACTGGTCGGGATTGACGATTTGCCCAGCTCCGCCGCAGCAGTACCCTCCATCACAACGGTGCACCTACCCGTGACCCAAATGGGCGAACGCGCGGCGGTCGCTCTGGCAAACTGGATATCGGAACAGAAAAGGCCGGGGTCGGAACAGCTTGAGGCGCGATTGATCGAACGGCAATCGGCCATTTCTCGCAAAACCAGCTAGGTGGCACTGCCTTCGCCGTAGTTCCGGGCCTTGGACATCTTGCCGATGCCTGGGTTGAACGAGTTGGTCGGATCACAGCACTTGTAGTGCGCCGCCAGATCAGGCTTGGCTTTGTAAAGGTGCCCAACATTGTGCTCGGCCGGGTATTCCGCGCCGCGCTGATCGAAGAGTTCCAGCATCGCCGCTTTCAGCGCCTTTGGGTCGGCACCCTTTTTAACCACGTAGTCCTGATGCATCACATGGCACATGAAATGGCCGTAATACAGCTTGTGAACCAGTTTGCCTTCAATCTCGGGCGGCAATTTCTCCAGCCAATCCTGATCGTTGCGGCGCAGCGCGACGTCCAGCGCGATAATATCTTCGACTTCATTCGCGTGGATCGCCATATAGCGCACGGCGGCACCAGCGGCGGCAAAGCGGTGCAGACCTGCAATCTTGGCTTCACGCACCGTGCATTCGAAGAAATCCGCATCACGGCCCTTCAGGAGTACGGGCAGCCAATCCCCGGCCTCTGCGATGCCGTCATCCTTCATTTTCAGGATCAGGTGATGCTCGTAGCGGTCACGGAACTCTATCATCCGTTTCGGCAGAACCCGCGGCCAGATTGAGACAGCCGCCTGCATGAACCGGTCGGTAAAATTGCGTAGGAACGGGATACGCCGCAACCGCGCATCGACGGCGCCCTTCATGGCAAAGAACATTGGCAACCGGTCAGTGCCCAGCTTGTCGATCATGACAACCGTGTCCTTGCCATAACGCGCGGTGATGTCGAATACCTCGCGCTGCATGTATTCGGCGGATACCGGCAGCGAGTTGAACTCGGACAGGATATGCCGACGTAACGCAGCCAGATCGTCGGAACTGTTACTGCCGATGTAAAAGACCTTTTCGGCTTCGTTCTTTGGGAAGGTGTCGAGGCGCACGGCAAAGACCGCCATCTTTCCAGCCGACCCGGCGGATTCGAACAACTTGGCCTTGTCCGCATTGAACCGCGCCGGAGTTTCGGCATCCACGTCCCGCACGATCTGCGCGTAATCACTGGCCGAGGCGCGTTTGTTCGTTGCCCCCGGGTTGCGGTCAAACTTACCGGCATCCAGGCTGGTCAATATTTCTTCGGGCGTGTTGCCCAGATCAATGCCCAGGTGGTTCACCAGTTCCAACTCGCCTGCTTCAGTGATCTGCGCGTAAACCGAAAGTTCGGTATAAACCGGCCCGCGCTCAACCAGCGACCCGCCCGAGTTGTTGCACACACCACCGACAATCGACGCGCCGATACAAGACGACCCAATCACCGAATGCGGCTCTCGCCCCAGCGGGGCAAGCATTTTTTCCAATGCAAAAAGCGTGGCACCGGGAAAGCTGACGATCTGTTCACCATTGTTCAGCGACACCAGTGCATCCATGCGGCGGGTGTTGATCAGCACCACGTCGCGGTCATAGCTACCAGAAGGGGTCGAGCCTTCGGTCAGACCCGTATTGGCGGCCTGCATGATGACGATCTTGTCAGCGGCCACGCAGGCCTGCAGCACTTTCCATTGTTCCAGCAGGCTGCCAGGCTGAAGGACACACAACGCCTCGCCCTCACCCGAGCGGAAACCGCGACGGAACCGCTCTGTCGCGCGTTTTCCGGTCAGGACGTGGCGCGCCCCAACGATGGAACGAAAATGCCGGATCAGTTCATCATTGGTCATGGCAGCCTTCTTTCCGGTTTAGGTGGTGCGGAAGCGTATATTCCCGCGGTTCAGTTGGTCGATGCTAGTGACGCCCATCAGTTTCATGTCGCGCTCGATCTCGGCCCGCATCAGGCCCAGAGCACGTTCGACACCCGCCTGCCCTGCTGCGGCCAGCGGATACAGGTAATGCCGACCGACACCAACCGCCTTGGCGCCCAGCGACAGCGCTTTCAGAACATGGGTGCCACGCTGAATACCGCTGTCCATCATAACGTCCAGCTTGTCGCCAACCGCGTCCACAATTTCGGACAATTGGTCGAAAGGCGTGCGCGAGCCGTCCAACTGGCGGCCACCGTGGTTCGACAAGATGATACCGGTGCAGCCGATCTCGGCGGCGCGTTTGGCATCATCAACGGTCATAATGCCCTTGAGGCAGAACTGCCCGTCCCAGTCGCGCACCATCTGCGCCACGTCGTCCCAGTTCATAGACGGGTCAAGCATGTCAGTGAAGTAACCACCGATAGAGCTGGCACCGCCGCCCATATCCACATGTTCCTCCAACTGCGGCAGGCGGAATTTCTCGTGTGTGACATAATTGATGCCCCACATCGGCTTGATCGCAAACTGGATCATGCCGCCCAGCGTCAACCGGAACGGGATCGAAAAGCCGGTGCGCAGATCACGTTCCCGATTGCCGCCGGTAATGCTGTCGACGGTCAGCATCATCACCTCGACACCCGCCTCTTTGGCGCGCTGCATCATCGCTGTGTTCAGGCCGCGATCCTTATGGAAGTAGAACTGATAGACCTGCGGGTTTTTGTGTTTTTTGCGCAGCTCTTCCAAGGACACGGTGCCCAACGAGGACACACCGAACATGGTGCCAAATTTCTCGGCCGCCGCCGCGACGGCGCGTTCACCCTGATGGTGAAACAGACGCTGCAAAGCGGTGGGCGAGCAGTAGACCGGCATGTCCAGTTTCTGCCCCATTACCGTGACGGACAAATCCACGTCAGACACACCACGCAGAACCGAGGGCAGCAGGTCGCAGCGGTCAAACGCATTGGTGTTTTCCCGATACGTCACCTCATCATCAGCACCCCCGTCGATGTAGTTGAAGATCGGCCCCGGCAGCCGTTGCTTGGCCAGCCGCCGGAAGTCGTGGAAGTTATGGCATTGGTTCAGACGCATCGGAACGGCTCCTTAATAGGCGACCGAAGGCAACCAGGTGGCAAGGGTCGGCCACAGGAAGACCATCGCCAGACCGGTCAGCTGCAGCAGCACGAACGGGATGATGCCCTTATAGATATGCGTCAGCTTGATCTCGGGCGGGCAGACGCCTTTCAGATAGAACAGGGCGAAGCCCACCGGAGGTGTCAGGAAGCTGGTTTGCAGCGTCACCGCGACCAGAATCACGAACCAGACCAGAGCCGGTTCATCCAGTACGCCAAAGCCGGGGATATCGATGCCCAGCCCGTTTACGATGGGGCGCATCAGAGGCAGCACGATCAGCGTGATCTCGATCCAGTCCAGCACGAAACCCAGCAGAAAGACGATGAGCAGGATGAAGAGGATCGTTCCGTTGGCTCCGAAGCCGGTGGATTGCACCACATGCTCGATCAGTTCGTCTCCACCCAGTTCGCGCAGCACATACGAGAAGACTGTCGCGCCCAGGAAGATGGCAAAGATGTAGGCTGTGGTGTTGAAAGTCGAAACCAACACGTTCCACAGTTTCGCAAAGGTCAGCTTGCGGTAACCCAGTGCCAGCAGCGTCGCACCCAGCGCACCAATGCCCGAAGCTTCGGTCGGTGTAGTCAGACCAGCAAAAATCGAACCCAACACGGCCAGGATCAACATCAGGGTCGGGATGACGGCAATCAACACGTCTTTGACCGCAGCCCAATCCGGCGCCTTGGCACCTTCAGGAACGGGTGCCGCATCGCGCTTCACCAGAGCGAGGATAAAGATATAGGTCAGGTACAGGCCGCCAATGATCACACCGGGGAAAACTGCTGCCATGAATAGGTCGCCTACCGAAAGGGCCATCTGGTCGGCCATGATCACCAGCATGATCGACGGCGGGATCAGAATGCCCAGCGTACCGGATGCCGAAACTACGCCAGCCGCCAATGTCGGTTGATACTTCTGCTGCATCATCGAGGGCAGCGACAGCACACCCAGCAGCACCACGGACGCACCGATGATGCCGGTCGAGGCCGCCAGAATGATCCCGATCAGGGTCACCGTGATCGCCAGACCACCGCGAACAGTGCCGAACAGACGCTGCATCGAGGACATCAGACGCTCGGCCACACCGGATTCGTCCAGCATAAGGCCCATGAAGATGAACATTGGCAGCGCGACCAGAACCGCGTTGGACATGGTCGCATAGACCCGGTTCACAACCGCGCCGAGGGTCAGGTAATCCAGCCCGGTAAGTGTTCCTTCCAGACCTGTCCACAACATCAGATCATTGTCGAACAGATAGGCCAGACCGCAATAGGCGACACCCACACCGGCCAGAACCCAAGCCACCGGGTAGCCGGTGAACAAAAGGGCGATAAAGGTCAGGAACATCGCGATGACCAGCTTCTCCTCGGTCGTTTCGACCAGGAAAGTCAGGCCGACGCAAACCGCAGCAAAGACAGCCAGCACCAGCAGGATTCGGCGCAGCGACGCACCTTCGCGCTCGGTCTCCGGCCCGTACAGCAACGCGTGCCCGTCATGGATCAGCCGCGCCAAAGCAGCCAGAGCCAAAAGAACAAAACTAATGGGAATAACCGCCTTGAACGCCCAACGTGCTGGCAGACCCGTGGGGCTGTCCGACCGTTCGTTGACGCGTAAGCTCTCGTAGAAATAATCGTATCCCTGATCGACCATCAGATAGATGAACGGTGTCAGCAGGGTCAGGATGCCGATCACCTCTATCACCCGCTGCGCGCGGCGCGACAGTTGCATATGCAGCACGTCAACGCGCACATGGCTGTCCGTGATCAAGGCATAGGAAATACCGATCATCGTGACGATGCCGTAGAAATGCCACTGGACCTCATCCAGCTTGGGATAGTTCTGGCTGAACAGGTAGCGCAGCGAGACCTGAGCGAAAATCGCCCCCATCAGCAGCACATTTGCCCACATGACCACATGGCCTACCGCCTTGACGCCAGTGTCGATGGCGACAGCGATCTTCTGACGGTCTGTCTCGGGGTGCTCCAGGATGCCTTCATAGGCTTCGACCGGATCGTTGAGGTTCTTTTGGCTGTCCATGGTCATTCCTCGCTCAGCAGCCCGACGTGCGGGCAGTGATTGGTTAGAAATTCCGAATAAGAAGGAAATGGGCCGGAGCGGCGGTTTCGACCGCCCCGGCATCGTCAGTGCGGGAGGTTACTGACGAGGGAGGAAAGCGTTCGTTTTCCAAAGGTCATAGCCGTCACGGAACTCGTTCATATCGGCCAGAACCTGTGCAAAGAAGGCGTCATTGGCGGCTTCTTCAGCGGCAACCTCTTCCCAGGTCGCACGGAACGTATCCAGCATCTCGGGCGACCATTGCTTGATGGTGACACCGTTGTTTTCAACGTTGTCGATCAGAGCCGCGTGCTGAATGGCTTCGCCTTCGGCAAAGCTGTCCGCCATAGACGCCTTACAAGCGCTTTCGATGATGGCTTTATGCTGGTCGCTGGATTCGTTCCAGACGTCCTTGTTGATCAACAGTTCGAACACAGTCGCCTGCTGATGCCAGCCGGGGAAGTAGTTGTATTTCACCAGCTTGTGGAAGCCCAGACGCGCGTCAATGGCAGGCATCGAGAACTCGGTCGCGTCGATCGCACCTTTTTCCAGCGCAGGGAAGATCTCACCACCCGGCAGCAGCGAGGTCGCCACGCCCAGTTTCTGCATCACCTTTCCGCCCAGACCGAAGAAACGCATCTTCAGGCCATTCAGGTCTTCAGGCGAGTTGATTTCAGTCGCGAACCAGCCTGAGGTTTCCGGGGCAATGATGGCGCAAGGCAGAACGTGAACGTTGTAACCTGCCTGATCGTACATCTCTTGGTACAGTTTCAGACCGTTACCATAGTACATCCACGCCATGTATTCGCCAGCCTCGGGGCCGAACGGAACGGCCGAGAACAGCGGCGCAGACGGGATTTTACCTGCCCAGTAACCGGCAGTGGTGTAGCCCGAATTGATCTTGCCGGTGGAAACGGCGTCAAGGATTTCGAACGGCGGAACCAGTTTGCCCGGCTCATACACTTTCATCTTCAGCGTCCCACCCGACATCAGGTCCAGTTGCTCGGCCACCCGCGGGATCGGCGAGCCAAGGCCCGGCAGTTCAGTCGAGAATGCGATCGGGGTTTTCAGCAATAGCTTGTCAGCGGCGACCGCGGGTGCGGCCAGCAGGCTGGCGGCGACGGCGAGGCTCGTCAGGGTCTTCTTCATGAATTCTCCTCCAGGTTGGTCAGGGCTTCCACCCCAATCAGCGGCGCAGGCTCTTCCAGCGCCTCTCCGGTGGTAAACTAACTTTACCAGTAATAACCAGTCAACAATTTTGTTTACCACTGGCCTTTACCTTTTTGAGTGACCGAGCATTAGGATCAGTGTTGGCAAATGCCATTTTTTAGCAATTGAAAGCCGAAGCTGCCTGTTTTTTGTTCTTTTTCATAATGCTAGATTCACTGTCAGGACCGGCGCGGTTTGCTTGAGTTTTTGCCAAACATGGTTATATTTATTTACCAACAATCCTAATTCTGACACAAAACGGAGGCACGGCACCATGAGCCCCACAGCGATTTTTGAACCGGTCGGACACGAATCGCTGGCCGAGGCCGTCGTCGCCCAGGTCGAGGATCTGATCGCATCCGGCATCCTGAAGCAGGGTCGCAAACTGCCCTCGGAACGTGATCTTGCCGAAATGCTGCGCGTGTCACGCCCCAAACTGCGCGAGGCCTTGGCGGTTCTGGAAGAACGCGGACTGGTCACCACACAACATGGCGAGGGGACTTTTGTCGCCGCACTGACCGGCCAGGCGATGATGCCCGCTCTGTTGGCGCTATACGAACGGCACGAACCCGCTTTTTTTGATTATCTGGAATATCGGCGCGAGCAAGAGAGCTTTGCCGCCCGCCTTGCCGCGCAGCGGGCGACCAAGGCGGACAAGGAGCGGATCGCAGAAATTCTGGCTGAAAATGAGCGGGCCTGGCAGGAGAATGACACCAGAGCTGCACAGGAAGCCGATTTCGCGCTGCACACGGCAATCGTGGATGCCAGTCAGAATGCGACCCTGATCCACATTATGGCCTCGATCTACGAACTCACCCGCAAGGGCGTATTCTACAATCGCGATTTCCTGAAGACGATTGACGGGACTGGCGAGCAATTGCTGGCCCAGCATCTGGAATTGGGCAAGTCGGTAATCGACGGCGACGAGGCGCGCGCGGCAAAAGCCGCAGTCGATCATATCGATTTCGTCGAAGAGTCGTTCAGACTGGGGATTGAACGCAATCGTCGCGAAGCGATGGCTGAAAAACGCCGGATGCTGTCTGAACGGTAACGACCACACCTGTATGGAATCATGTGTAGTCGTTAACCGGAATGCGGTGAGACGCGAAATTCCGCAATCCCCTGCCCCAATTCCATCAGTGCGCGGCAATAGCGCGAGATAATCAAGGTTTCTTAACCCAATCTCCTTTCGTCGGAAACCAACCACGAGTTTAGCAAGTTGGGTACCTGCTATCGTTACATCGACAACACCCAAACAGAAAAACGTGATAGCCGAGGCGCGAGCGCTCTCACCAATGCCCAGCCTGTCAGGGCAAGAGATCGGACACCTTACTGAAACCTGCCAGGTCGAACCCGAATGAGATCGGGTCTCCGATCCTGTTTTTGCCTTCGACCGTCAACTGATTGCCGGCCCGCATCGCTGACATCCAGTCCAGTGAGACGGGCGAACGCGCAAAGCAGCCCTGCGCTTCGCAGGTCAGAAAATCCAGACGCGCAACTTCCGCGCCATCGACCTTGGCGACCAACCCTTCGGAGAACAGCAGGCCAAACGGCAGGGTCAGCACGGTCTCGGTCTCATCCTTGCCTGCGGGCTTCACAAACGCAATAGAGGTAAGCCTCTGGTTATTCTCCGTCAAAACGATGCTTTGGGTCATTTCGCAGATCAGTTCGGTGCCGTTGACCAAATTGCTGCAATTGACGGACCACAATGGCGCGTCGTTCTCCTGTGCGGCAAGAGGAAGCGCAAATCCCAATGAGACCGCCAAAGCGCAAATCCAAGTTTTCATACTGCTGTCCCTTATTAATTAGAATTGTACCCCAAGACCAAGACCAACCTGCAGGGCCTCGGTCGAGTCCCCGAACATATGGTCGAGGCTCAGGTTGATAAAGCTGCTGTCGTCCAGTGCGAACAGTCCCAGCCGGGCTGAAACCAGTCCGTGTGTATCGCCGATATAGCTGGTATTCGAGAACCCGCCGTCGGCGGCGCTGGCGCCCGCGAACCCGGCGCTGACCGATACGGTGTCGTCCGACGAAATGATGGCACCGGCCCGCAAACTTGCGCGCAGTTTCTGTGAGGCGCTCAGGACCTGTTCGGTGCCGATCTCCAGCGATGGTGTCAGTGAATAGATCATCTCGCTGTTGTCTTGCAGGACAACCCCCGAAAGGGTTGCGTCACCGTTGCTTTCGGTCGCCAGGCGCGTGGCATCTACGGCGATCTCGGGTCGCAGGTAAGAGCTGCCACCGGCAAACCTGTGGTCATAGGCAAAGCTCAGCCGCAGATTCTGGTGGTTCATTTTGTGCTTGATCGAGCTAACGCCAACAGTGTCTACAACGTTTCCGTTCGGCAGCACGCCACTGATCCCACCGGCCCTGAGCGTGTCATAGTCCGACCAACCGGCGGACAGCATGGCGGCAAACTCCCATGCACCGGTGTATTTGGTCAGTGACGCGCCCAGATTGAACCGGTCACCCGTCGCATTATACTGCGATCCGTTGCGCAGGCTTATCCGGTCATGGCCCACTGCAAACCCGGCATAGAGTTCATCCCCGACCGGCAGACGGACACCCGCGGACAGGTTGGTGTTGTTGATGTCCAGCTCATCGTAAATGCCAGTCTGGTCACGGTCGTAGAAAGACCTTCCTCCGGAGAACCAGACACAACTGCGCGGATCGTCACCCGCCTGATAGTCGGTAAAGCGTTCGCAATTGTGCAGAGTATCCGCGAACACCCGGGTACCGTAGTAGGCGTCCACCGCATCCGAGGCGTAATCCCCCACGGTCAGCCCATCGATCGCGGCGATGACGTCAGCCTCAGACATCATGTTCCCGATCAGCGCAAACAATTCGCCTTGCGCGGCCGACCCCTGCCCGTTCAGGACCTGGTTGATGTAATCCCCAACGGCCGCTTGGTTCGCGTTCATATTAGCGGTCGAGTAATCCGGCGTGATCACCAGATCAATCGAGCTTCCGTCCGAAGTCGAACCGTTCAGGCCAATCGAGTAATCCAGCACCACAGTGTCTTGAATCGTCGTGCCTGCGTCCGCCGCCGTGCCGTCCGGGTTGATGATGACCAGAGGCAACGCCCGTTCCAGCCTGTTCAACTGAGGCAACAAGGTACCGCCTATCGTGGCGTCGCCCGTGACATTGACCAGGTCGCTGTCACCGCCCGATGCCCCCGAGGTCAGAAAGTACACATCGAAGGTTGAGCTTGCCGTTGCACCAAAGGCCAGGCTGCCGGTCAGGTTTGTGGTCTGGCTGACGTTTCCGGCAAAGACAAAATCCCCTGCCTGAACATTCGATGAGAAGTCGGTATTCAGACCCCAGTTCGCGCCCAGAACGAAATCGCCGTTCACCTGCATCATCCCGGCTGCGCCCAGATTGATCGTATCCAGCGCATAGAAGGCGCCTCCGTCCTCGACAGTCAGGCTGTTGGTGCCTGCGCCAAGGTTTAAGTTGCCAAGCGCTGCGCCCGCAAGCGAGACCTGTTCATTTCCGTCACCGCCATTCATCAACTGGTTGTTCCCGGCGAGCAGAACCGTGTTCTCCGACAGAGTCAGCGCATTGTTTGCACCGCCGTCCACAATGATCGAAGCGACCGCGTCCACCTGCCCTGTACCGCCCATGACGACGCCATCGAACCCCAGTGCAATGGCACCCGCCCCGTCGCGCCCTTCGGATTGCGCCAGAATGCCGATACCGCCTTCACCGACCGACAGGATGTTGCCAGTCAGTGCCATGTCGATAGCACCACCAATCCCAGCACCGCCCGCGGACCCACGGAAGACCGAGTCCACCATGCCGCCACCGCCGCCCAGCGACTGCGCGACAACGCCAATCGCGTTCTCTCCGGTCGTCACGATATTTCCGGCCTGGGTAAACCCGATATCGCCGCCGTCACCGCCATTGTTGGCCGACAGGTCCACGGTAACCCGGCTGGCCTCCATGTCGGTCGAGACGAGGCCACCACCGCCGCCGATGCTCTGAATGACGAACCCGTGCGATCCGTTGCCGCTGGTGGTCACGTCACCAGTATTGGCGAAATCAACATCGCCGCCATCGCCGGTCGAACCGTCCTGCGCGCCCAGCGTCACGGCAGCCTGCCCCAGACCCGAGATGACGACCTCGCCGCCACCCGCGCCGATGCTCTGGATGCTCTGGCCAAAGGAGCGATTACCGCTGGTGAAAACGTTGCCGTCCAGCGTCAGGGTAATACCGCCGCCATCATTGTTAAAGCTGGGGTCAGATCCCAGGATCACCGACGCGGCCTTGTTCGTATCGACCGTTCCGGTACTGTTCAGCACCAGCTTGCCGCCGCCCCCGCCAATGGATTGCGCCGATCCCGCGGACGAGAACGCACCATCGGTACCCACATCGCCCGTGCGGCTGCCATTCACGCCACCGCCACTGGCGTCATCGGTGTCAATCGCACCCAGACGGGCGGTGATATCGATACCGTCGCCGTCCTGCACAACAACGTCGGTTGCCGCGGTGCCGCCGCCGCCACCGACGCTCTGCAGCATCAGGGCTGTTGATCTGTCGCTGGTCGTAGCGATATTGCCGGTATGCGATTGCGCAAGCTGACTGCCCGCCATACCGGAAACGTCATCACCGCCCAGGGCGATATCGCTGCTGACGACAGAGCCGGTCGCGCCACTCGTCGTGGTGGTGAAATCGACGGTTGTATCGACATTACCACCGCCGCCGTTCACGGACTGGGCAAACACCGCTTCGCTACCTTCACCGTTTACAAGGATGTCGCCGGTCGAATTGACCGTCACGGTGCCCACCGAACCAGTGGACCCTTCGCGCGCGCCAAGTGCCTGCGAAATCGTGTAGTCCAGCGCCGAGACCAGCGGGGAAGATACCGAATATCCGGCATTGCCACCGCCGCCGCCAACGGATTGCGCATAGATGCCGAACCCGTTTGCGGCATTCACGACTATGGAGCCTGTGTGGTTTACCGTGACGTCTCCGCCATCTGCACCATCTCCTCCGGACCCGCCAATGGCGATCTTGGAATAGGACTTGCCTGTCATGGTGTTTTTGAGGTCATTCACATCCATGGCAACGGCCAGACCGCCATTGCCACCGCCGCCACCAACTGATTGCGCCATGATGCCATAGGCTCCGGCGCCGTCCACCCGGATGTCGCCGCTGTTGGTGACCACCACGTTGCCCGCAACATTGCCACTGCCGCCCGAACCGCCGATGTTCAGCTGCGCGGTCGGAGAGCTGTTGTCCCCGGTCTTGAGCCGCACCGTGCCCGTGATCGAGCTGCCGCCGTTACCGCCGCCGCCGCCAATGGATTGCGCAAAGATGCCGTGGGCTCCGGCGCCAGTGGTCACGATCGTCCCGGCATTGGTCACCGAAACGGTGCCGCTAATTCCGCCGGTGCCGCCCGAGCCGCCCAGACCGAATTGCAATGCCCGCCGTGTGCTGGCCTCGGCACCGCCATAGCGGCCATCCACCGAGATCGTCGAACCGCCATTGCCGCCGCCGCCACCGATCGATTGCGCAAAGATGCCGTGGCTTTCCTTGCCGGTGGTCAGGATCGTTCCATCGGTTTCGTTGACAACGGTAACCGTGCTGCCAGCCCCGCCGGTGCCACCAGTGCCACCGATCAAGATGGCATTCGTTGTTGCCCCGTCCGAAGACCGACCCAGAATGATGTTGCGCACCTGTTGCGCGTCACCACCGCCGCCGCCGACCGACTGCGCATAGATACCAATCGATTTGTCGCCCGTGGTCTGGATCAGGTCACGGTTGGTTACGGAAACTGCCGCCGACATCGCGCCCGTGCCACCATTGCCGCCGATGGACAGGGTCGCCGTGTTGCCGATCTCCTTGCGCAGGCTGATGATGCGGTTTTCAACCACACCACCCATGCCGCCGCCGCCACCGACCGACTGTGCGTAAATTCCGTGCGACATGCTGCCTTCGGTGGTGATGATCCCGTCACTGACCACGGTCACAGTGTCCGAGGTCATGCCATCACCTCCGGTGCCGCCAATATTGATCGACGCGGTAGTGCCCACCGTTGACGGATTGACCACGGCTTTGATCGTGTCCAGGTTCGACTGACCGGCCTGCACCATCCCACCAGTGCCACCTGCCCCGCCGATGGATTGCGCCATCAGGCCGACCGAGCGGTCTCCTAATGTGGCGATTCGCGCCGTGTTGGTCACATCGACCTTGCCACCCACGCCACCGCTGCCACCGGTACCACCGATTGAAAGCGCAACCGAGATACCCTTACCGGCCGAGTTGCTGGCCTTGCCACCCGTTCCGCCACCGCCGCCAACGGATTGCGCAAACACACCATGTGCATCCGTACCTTGCGTGACCACCGTACCTGCAACCACCGAAGTAACGTCTCCCGCTGCGCCGCCAGTGCCGCCTTCAAGACCTACCGACAGGCTGGCTTTGTTGCCTTTGCTGTCTCCGGTTTTTGGTGTGCCGATGCTGACAGAAGTCGAAGACGAGTTGCCACCGCCGTTGCCGATGGATTGCGCGAAGAACCCATAGGACCCCTTGCCCGCAGTACTGATGATCCCGTTCGAACTGGCATATACGTCACCACCGCTGCCGCCGGTGCCTCCGGTCCGGCCGATCTGAATGTTGACGTTTCCGCCATCCACCGAAGTCGAGGCCGAATTGTAGCCCGCATTACCGCCGCCGCCGCCAACGGATTGGGCGAACAGGCCATGGGAATCCGCTCCGAGTGTGGAAATATTGCCGGTGTTTCGCACGTCAACCGAACCGCCGATTCCGCCCTCACCCGTACCGCCACCAATGGCCAGACCAAAGCCCTTGTTGGTCGCATCAGAGGCCAGCTCATAGGTCATGCCGAGATTCAGGGCCGCGTTGCCACCACCACCGCCGATGGACTGACCAAAGACGCCGTGGCTGCCGTCCTGCTTGGTGAGGATATCGCCGTAGTGGTCGATATCCACCGTGCCGCCATCCCCGGCGGTTCCGGCGTCACCACCAATTGCGACCACAGCCGAAACGCCCGTTTTGTTGCCAGAGGAATCCGCCGGGTTGGTTTTGCCTTCCAGCTCGTCCAGCACCTTGTTGTAGTTGGCGATCACCGAATCATCGACGCCCGAATTGGTCGGTGTCTTGCGGTCGGTTGAATCGCCGGTGCCGCCATTGCTCTGGCTGCCGGTGGTCTTGCTGATGCCCACCACTGCGTTGATTCCGGCGTCTCCGCCGCCGCCACCGATGCTTGAGGCTTCGATCCCGTGTGAACCGACGCCATCTGTGACGATGGTGCCCGCCGCTATGGCGGCAGTACCGCGCGCAACGGTCACGTCGCCTGCGTCTCCGCCACCGCCGCCAAAGCCGCCGATGCCCATGGCAATGGGTGAACTGTCCTTGGTGCCGACAAACGTCGCATTGATCCCGCCGGTGCCACCACCGCCGCCGATGCTTTGGGCAAAGATACCGCGGGCGTGGTAACCGTTGGTTGCAATATCACCGGTTTGCGTGACCGACACGTTCCCTGCATCCGCCCCAGTGCCACCGTGACCACCAAGACCACCGACAATGCTCAGGTCGGTCTTGCCGTCAGAATTGTTGGAGTCCCCGTAGTTCAACTGCCCGGTTACGTTCAATGCGCCGTTACCGCCGCCACCCGCGATGGATTGTGCCAGAACGCCGTGCTTCCAGTTACCGGCGACGGAAACAGTGCCGGCATGGTTAACGGTTACATCGCCCGAGACGTTACCGTCACCACCGAAACCGCCAACACCGAAGGTGACCGAGGGGATCTTGCCGTCCTTGCTCAGCGCGATACCGCCCGACACGTTCAAGCCGCCATTGCCGCCACCGCCGCCGATGGACTGCGCCATCAGACCGGCCGAGCCATCAGTATCGGGTTTGTCTTCGTTGAAGACACCCATGTCGATGAACAGTCGCTCCAATCCGAAGCTTGAGGCAAGTTCCTCGGTCTCATCCACTATTGTGTCGCCCAGGAAGTCGCGCAGCTTGTCTTCAAAGGTGGTGGTATTGGGGATCGAGATATCATCCGGGTTCGTCGTCACGGTGATATTCGCCTGCGATGTCACGGTGACATTGCCCGCCTTGCCGCCATCGCCCGCGAACCCACCGACACCGACAATCAGAGAACTGTCGGACACGATCCCGCCGGAAACGTTCAGGCCGCCATTGCCGCCGCCGCCGCCAAGTGATTGCGCCAGCAGACCGGATTGACCGGTGCCATGCGCCATGATCGTGCTGCCCGCACCGATGTTTACATCGACATTCCCGGCATCACCGCCACCGCCGCCAAAACCGCCGACGCCCACAACCACGGCATAAGACTTGCTGCTGTCTGTCTGACCTGCCCCGGGTTTGCCGCTGATCGCGATGCCGCCGGACACATTGGTGCCGCCATTGCCGCCGCCGCCTCCCAGCGATTGCGCTATAATACCGCTGGCGCCTTTGTTTTCATCCACGGCGAACGAGCCGTCGGATTGCTGCACCATCGGCACCGCCTGCAGGTTGCCGGTGTAATCCAGATCAACATCACTGGCGTCACCGCCCGACCCGCCAAAGCCGCCAACACCCGCCGCGACCGAGAAGATAGTGTCCGAACCAGAGGGCTTGGTCAGCGCCAACGAACCCGAGATATTCACGCCACCGGTGCCACCGCCGCCGCCAAGGCTCTGTGCGAATAGACCATGCGACCCGTTACCCGCCGTCACAACGTCACTTTGAACATCTAGTGTCACCGCCCCGGCATTGCCTCCGCCGCCGCCAAAGCCGCCAAGGCCCAAAGCAACTGCTGCGCCGGATTTGCCCGTCAGATTCACCGCACCCGAAACGTTCAGACCGCCATTGCCGCCGCCACCGCCAACCGATTGCGCCATGACACCGATACTGTCCGCGCCCGTCGTAACCACCGAGGTTGTGCCGCTGCTATCTGTGGCAGACCGCAAAGTGCTGATCACATCACCCGCATTGCCCGCGCCGCCGCCGAAACCACCAACGCCCAGGCTGACCGAGCCGCCATTTTCCTGGCTGATGCCCAACGAGGCCGAGATATTCGTGCCGCCATTGCCGCCACCGCCACCAAGGCTCTGCGTCAGAATGGCCGTACTGCGATCACCGCCGGTGGAGACACCACCTGTGACGGTCGATTGCACCAGCGCCCCGGCATCTGCACCGCCGCCGCCGAATCCGCCGACTCCGATAGCCACAGCCGCGTTGGCCGACCGGGACAGGGACAAGGCCGCCGAAATGTTGGTGCCACCATTACCGCCACCGCCGCCAAGGCTCTGGGTCAGAACGCCGACCGAGTCGTCGCCGGTCGTCGTGACATTGCCCGTGACCTGCTGCGTGACGTTTTCGGCCGCACCGCCATCGCCTCCGAAACCGCCAACACCTATCCCCAGGCCACCCGAATAGTTGCTGGCGACTGAAATCGCACCGGAGACATTCGTGGCACCATTGCCACCACCGCCGCCGAGACTCTGCGCGACGATCCCGGCCGAACGTGTGCCAGAGGTGCTGACATTGCCGTCGAAAGTACTGTCGACCACGCCACTGGTACCGCCATCGCCACCAAAGCCACCCACACCGATGCCCGCTGCGCCCGACCCGGTGCGCGCAATGCTCAGCGCGCCCGAAATATTGACGCCACCATTGCCGCCACCGCCACCGACGGACTGAACCAGAACACCGGTTGAGTTGTCGCCGCTCGTGGTGACATCTCCGGTGACCGAGCCCGTTGCCGTACTCGCATTGCCACCGTCGCCACCGGACCCGCCGATACCAACGCCAATTGCGCCGCCACCGGTGCCCGAGATGTTCACGGCGGCCGAAACATTCAGCCCTCCGTTACCACCACCGCCGGCCGCGGATTGCACCAGAACACCGCCCGAATTGTCGCCCGCTGTGGTGACATTGCCCACAACCGTACCGGTGGCCGTGCTCGCGTTGCCTCCGTTGCCGCCGCTGCCACCAAGGCCGACAGAAGCACCGCCACTGCCTTTTCCGGCAACCGTCACCGTGGCCGAAACGTTCATGCCACCATTGCCGCCGCCACCACCGAGGCTCTGCACGACGACACCGCTGGATTCGTCACCCTGCGTCGAGACATTGCCGGTCAGAGTGGCCTCAGCCGTACCGCCGTTGCCGCCGGTGCCGGATGCGCCGCCCAGACCCACCGACGCGCCGCCCGAGCCAGTGCCCGCTGCAGCAACGGCGACCGAGATATTCATACCGCCATTACCACCGCCACCTCCGACAGACTGCGCCAGCAAGCCGGTCGAGGTTTCGCCCAGTGTCACAAGGTTGCCGGTGACATCTGCGGTGACTGCCGAAGCATCGCCACCACCGGTTCCGCGGCCCCCCAGACCCACGGCAGCCGCGCCGGATCCCGTACCCGCGCCGCCGACTGAGGCAGAAACGTTGAAGCCACCGTTGCCGCCGCCGCCACCGATGGATTGCGCGACGACTGCACTGGATTGTGCGCCTTCGGTTTGCACGCTGTTGGCAACGGTCAGATCGACAACACCGCCCGTGCCGCCACCGCCGCCGGACCCGCCCAGACCAACGCTGATTGCGCCTGAACCCGTACCAGCCCCGGCCAGTGCGGGCGAAACATTAAAGCCGCCATTGCCGCCGCCGCCGCCAACGGACTGCGCCAGAATGCCCACCGAAGCATCGCCCTTGGTCACGACATTCGCCGTAGTGCTGGCCGTGACCAGACTGCCGTCACCACCGCCATCGCCCGAACCTCCCAGCCCGACAGACACCGAACCCGCGCCGGTTCCCGCACCCGATACGGTCGGCGAAACGTTGAAACCTCCGTTGCCTCCGCCACCACCGAGGGACTGCGCGACAAAACCACTAGACGCGAAACCATCGGTCAGGATGGTTCCGTTCGAAGTCAGCGTGACATTGCCGCCATTGCCGCCCGTGTCGCCGGATCCGCCCAACCCGACGCTGACGGCACCGCTGGCCGTACCGGCGCCTGACAGGACCGGGGCCACGTTGAAGCCACCATTACCGCCTCCACCGCCGATGGATTGCGCCACGACGCCTGAGGAGCTGTCACCACGTGTTTCAACCGCGTTGTTCGATGTGGCGATCACGGTGCTGCCGCTGCCGCCGCCGCCACCGTTTCCGCCAAGGCCAACTGAAACGCCACCGCCGGCTGTACCCGATCCCTGAACCGAGGCACTGACGTTGAAGCCGCCATTGCCTCCGCCACCACCAATGGATTGCGCCAGGAACGCGGTGGCCGAGTCGCCCTGCGTCAGGATCATGCCGCCCGAGGTCAGAGTGACTGCGCCGCCATTGCCGCCCCCTAGACCGGTACCGCCCAGCCCAACGCTGACTGCGCCGCTGGCCGTGCCTGCGCCTGCCCCGGTGCCCGAGACGTTGAAGCCGCCATTGCCGCCGCCGCCACCTATGGATTGAGCAACCACGCCCGAGGAACGGTCTCCGACCGTCACAATGGATTTCGTTGTGGTCAGATTGACAGATCCGCCTGTCGCGCCGGTACCACCGTCACCGCCAAGCCCGACCGAGACCGCGCCGCTGGCCACGCCCGCACCCGCCAAAGAGGCGCTGACATTGAAACCGCCATTACCGCCACCGCCGCCAACAGACTGCGCCAGAACTGCAGTGGAATCCGCTCCGCCTGTCGAGACGGTTCCGGTCACGCGACCGGTTACGGTTCTTCCGATACCGCCGCCCGAGGCGTCCCCACCAAGACCAACAGTGACAGCTCCGCCGCCTGCACCGGCCCCTGCGATCCCGGCCGTTACGTTGAAGCCACCGTTGCCGCCGCCGCCGCCAATGGACTGGAACACCACGCCGCTTGAACTGTCGGACAGCGTTGTGACATTGCCCGCAACCTGACCTTCGACGATACCGCCATTACCGCCGGTGGCTCCGTTGCCACCTAGCCCGACACCGATGGACCCGGCTCCGGCCCCGCCTGCCGCAACACCTGCCGTGACGTTGAAACCGCCGTTGCCGCCGCCACCGCCAATGGATTGGATCACAACTCCGGTCGAACGCGCACCCTCGGTCCGGATATCGCCATTGATGCGTACGCCCGTGACGGTTCCACCAATGCCGCCGCTGCCGCCGTCACCACCAAGGCCCACATCCACAGTCCCAGCACCCGCGCCTCCTGCCGCGAGACCCGCCGCGACACTAAAGCCACCGTTGCCGCCACCGCCGCCAATGGATTGCACGACGACTGCTCCGGAATCATCGCCGCGTGTGGTGACATCCGCATCGACCTGCGCAGTAACGGTTCCCCCAGCCCCGCCTCCGCCAGCTTTACCGCCAAGGCCCACGCTGACCGATCCGGCCGCCGCGCCGCCGATATCGGCGCTGGCTCCGACGGCATAGCCGCCGTTGCCGCCACCGCCGCCGACAGACTGCGCTACAACTCCGCTGGAAAACGCGCCACTGGTCTCGATCGACGTACCGCCTGCGACCAGAGTAACGTTGCCCCCGGTTCCGGCACCGCCACCGTCACCGCCAACGCCAACGTTGATTCCAACGGCCGCACCGCCGCTTGCGCTGATCCCGGCCGCGATGCTGCCGCCGCCATTGCCACCACCGCCGCCGACCGACTGCGCGATGATCCCACTGGAATTCGTCCCCGTCGTGGTAACGTCCGCCTTGGTATAAACCCGCACAAGACCACCATTCCCGGCACTACCCGCCTGGCCGCCGATCCCTACCGAGACATTGCCCGAGAACAGAGCCGAAGCTCCTCCGGTCGCAGCAACGGCCAGACCGCCATTGCCGCCGCCGCCGCCAACGGACTGGAACAACATACCGGTCGAGCGGTTGCCAGTGGTGACCACCGTGCCCTCGAACCCAGCCGCCGTCGCAACACCACTGCTGTTGAACTGGCCAACCGTAACCGGACCGCCCTTGCCGCCGGAACTGCCGTCGCCGCCGACGCCAACGGCCAGTGAACCGGACACCGGACCACCGGACACGGCGACCGACACGGCGTAGCCGCCATTGCCGCCACCGCCGCCGACCGATTGCAGCATGACGCCGATGGAATCGTCCCCCCCGGTCTGCACCGAAGCCGCGCCGCTTCCACTAAGCGTGACCGCTCCGCCATCTCCGCCGTTACCTGCCGAGCCGCCGACCGATACCGATGCCGCACCAAAGGCCCCTACAGCAACTGACACGGCACCGCCGCCATTGCCTCCGCCACCACCAACAGATTGCGCGAACACACCTGCCGAACGATCACCCGAGGTTTGAATCGCCGAAGGCTGGCTGCCGTCGGTGTTGGACAAGGTGACGTTGACATTTCCGCCGGTTCCGCCAGCACCGCCCTTACCGCCAATGGCCACGCCGACAAATGCCCCAACCGAACCGGACGAACCGCCATTACCACCGCCGCCACCGATGGACTGGGCCAGAACGCCCATCGCATCGTCTCCGGACGTGGTGATGATGCCGTCATTCACGATGGTCACAGTCGAACCGCTGCCGCCGCCGCTGCCGTTGCCGCCGACAGACACCATGCCTCCGGACGAGCCGCCATCACCACCGCCGCCGCCGATTGACTGCGCGATGATGCCGCGGGCGCCGTCTCCGCCAGTCACGATACGCCCGTAGTTGCTGACACTGACCGCGGCACCCGTGCCACCCCTGGACCCGGTGCCGCCGATGGCGACCAGACCGAAAGAGTTCGCTCCCGTACCGCCGCTGCCGCCAATGGATTGCGCCATGACACCGTCGGCACCTGTACCCGAGGTCAAAACACTGCCGCTGCCCTGTACCGTGACGCTTACTGTATTACCGCTACCACCGTTCGAGCCAACACCACCCAAAGACAGGGACACCAGACCGCCCGCTGTTCCGCCTGAACCGCCGCCACCGCCGATGGACTGCGCGACGATACCACGTGCGAAATCTCCCTGCGTTTCAATTGCACCGCTATGCGAAACCGAAACCTGACCGCCATTGCCGCCATTGTCCGCGCCGCCGATCAATGAGACCAGAAGGTTGCCGCTGGTCCCCGCGGACCCGCCCGAACCGCCTATGGACTGGGCGTAGATACCATTTGCGAAGTCTCCGGTCGTCAGGATGCTGCCAGTTGACGTCGTGTTGACCGTCACCTTGCCACCGTTTCCACCATAGCCACCATCACCGGAAGACCCCACCAATCCCCATTGCGATCCGCCATTGCCGCCATTGTTGGAAACACTCAGCGCATAGATTCCATCTGCCGAATCTCCGCTTGTCGAAATCGTACCGCGCTGGGTGACCGTCACATTGCCGCCGTCGGCCGAATGCCCACCGGTGCCTCCGCCCGGCGCCGCAAAGCCGCTGCCGCCATTACCTGCCTTACCGCTGCGGCTGAATGCAAAGATCCCGTCATTGCCTTCGCCCGATGTCTGAATCGTACTGCTGGCGGCCTGAGTTGCGTTGACCGTTCCGCCCTTGCCGCCATCACCTCCGTCGCGACCGCTCCAGAAACTCAGGTATGAATCTCCGCCACTACCCCCGTTCCCACCGACACTGCCAACTTGCCAGCCGATGTTGCTGGTGGCATTGACGTCGCTTGTCAGGGTCTTTGTCTGTGTTGGGCCATTGGACCCATTACCGCCAGAGCTTGGCGGCACAACCAACGCGCCATCACGTCCGTTACTACCATTCTGCCCGTAAACAACCTGGTTCACACCGTTGGGCCCCGAGACATCCTCGGGTGGGGTCACTGTGCCTGGGGTGCCGGAACTGTTGAAGTTGCTGTTGTACTGGGAAAGGGTCAGCTGCGTCGACAAACTGGCCGTGCCGGTTGCGCCAGAATTGCTGATTTGTGCTGTTGTCCCCGTAATGGAAACAATATTAAAAGCCAATGGGGGATTGTCGGTATTGTAGATCGTATCGCCCGCACCCTTAACCAGAAAAACGTAACCGTCCGCCGTTTCGACAAAGGCAGTTGTCCCCGCTGTTGGCGTCGATGCCGGGTCCACGATCAATGCACTTACGGTGGTATCCAAGCCGGTTACTGGGTTGGTAACCGTATCACCGACTTTCGAGGCAGATGTAGGCGCGGCAAGCAACGGTGTTGAAATCACGATATAAAGTGAAATCGCGAACAGCAGTATTGATCTCATTGTCACCTTCGAACCTCGCACCGGTTCCACCCAGAACACATGGCAATCGCACAATCCCGAAGAACAGCAATCTGCCCGATAAAACCCATCACCATTTGGTACAAGGTATTCGCAAGCTTAAGGAGATCAGTTCTAAAATTTCTCCCGTTAACAGTTTCGTAACCATTATTGCTCAAAAGCAACATCTTTAGTGCAGCTATTGTCAAACATTGGGATTTCGCTCGGGTTCAGCCGCGATGGCGGGCACGTGCCTGCCAAGTCAGTTTGAAGTCAGACAGGAACCTATGTTTGGCTGGCAAATCGTAGCTGCTTTTTCTTAGGGTGCGCAGTCTTCTTTTATGTCCCTTACACTGTTTCGTACCGCGATTTGGAAGAGGTCATGCGCGAGGTGCAACTCTCACCTGGTTTCTGCCCATTCACATAATTCTCTGACCGGGCCGACTAAGTCAGGCCAGATGGTAGCAACGACGCGCCGCGTCCAGAACGGTTCTGTCGCAAAGTCTTTTCAGAGCAAAATAGACAGAACTATTGGCAGTTTAGCCCGGCAGTTGCGCAAACTGCTGAAATGTCGAGAGTCCACACTTAAATTGACCATTGCGGATCATGCTGACCAGTTCGATACCGGCAAGGGCAGATGCAGCTGAAAAGATCAGTAGAAAGATACTTCAATCCGGAGTCGCAAAAGATCACTGAAATGGTTTGGCCATTGTGAGGCTCATATTGCCGCTCGTCAGCTCAACGACCGTCTACCCCTGCTCTAACATGCCATTGGCCACAGCTACCGCAATTGCGCCAAGCGTGGCGCGGTGTTTTTTGGAGAACCCGCTGTTCAAGTGATCGAGCTTGGCGAAAACTTTAACCTAGCGGCCATAGTGTTTCACCAGCCGATCAAGACTCCGCAAAGGCGTGTTTCAGATTGCTCCGAGCAGCGGAACAAAGTGCACCAGTCATGTTGACGGCTCCGACTCTATTACGAAGCGGGCTTTGATGGACACAGCAGAGTTTTGCAACTTGAGCGCGTGGTGGTCATTGGTTGAATATCATTAGTTACTGCATCTCAGACCGTTCGGCCCCTGGATTCCAGATTGACGAGTTAGTGAACGAACAGCAACGCAATCGATCCCACAAGGATCAAGCTCAGAGCCCAAACAATATCCAGGTTGAACCAACTTTTTGAGAGAAATCTCAGGCCCAGCCAATGGTAAACACCGAACGCAAGCAGACCGCCCGAGACTGTCATGGCCAAGGTGTGGGCCAAGGCGACTCCAATAGCGATTTTAGCATTGCCGGTCATCAGATTGGCAGCTGCCGCATGCCCTGCGTCCGTGGCGATCGTGCGACAAATACCAAGATAGATTGGAACCAACATCAAGCCCGCTCCGTGTGCCATTGCCGCTAAGAAAGACCAGAGCGCAAGCCGTGACGGGGGTACTCGCGCAAGAAGCCGTGGATGGCGGCGGTTAAACAACAAATAAACGCCCAATCCGATCACGAGGCAGGATGCGAAAATCTGAATTTCGCGCTGCCATTCGGCCAGAAAGAGCAGCGCGGTAAAGGGAAACAGTATTGCGCCCATCGCAACAAGATGCCCGGCTGCCAGAGCGATCAACGCCTTGAAAAGGCTGTTGCGTCTCTTGTCCATCAGCGCCGCAGACACTGCCAGGGGCCAACCCATGCCCGGATTGACCCCGTGATATATGCCAGAGGCGACAACAGCCCACCAAAGGGCTGTTGCCGTGTCTAATCCGTCCACGTGTCAGACAGACGGGTAGCAGAAGCTATCGGTCGAGCAGTCTCCGCCTTCCAAGCGGATCTGGTGGCTGCGATAGCCCTTTGGAAACTCGACATAGAAGTCTTTGTCCAGGTCCAGGCCACCGTTTTCCCCAACATTGGCCATAACCATTTGCCCACCCTCATCATCAGGGTAGAACTGATCATCCCACGTCGAATACAGCGAGTTGGTCCAATAAACCCGCTTGCCGTCCCGGCTGATCTCAACCATCTGGGGACCGTAAGAGAATCCTTTGCCGTTCGGATGTTTCGCCCCGCGTGCAATCCCGCCAAGCTCGACTTTTCCAGTCAGCTTGGGGTTCATCGGGTCGGACACATCATACTGATGCATTTCACCCTGCCCCCAGCAAGCGACGTACAGGTACTTGTCGTCCAGGCTCAGGTCAATGTCGGTGACCAATGGAGGTACGGCCTCAAATCCCTGCAACAGAGGTGGAAGGTTATCGGCCTTTTCTGGCCGCGGATCAATCGTGATCGTCTTTTTCGCCTCGAAGGTTCCGTCATCCTTCTGCCACCATGTGAAAATCGCACCCTGCAGGTTTGTGGTATCCACGACGACACCGCAGAAGCCATAGTCTTTTGCCGGATCATGGGCGGGCCGGATTTCCAAGGCCATCTGGTGGTTTTCACCCAGGTCAATGGTTTGGACATTTCGGCGCTCGCGCAGGTTCCAGAAATGGATTTTGTGGCCATATTTGTTGGACAGCAAATCCTCGGCCACAATCCCGTTCTCGAACTGTGGTGGCAGCCCCCATTCCGAACTAACCATGTAATCGCGCGGGAGGTTCCACCAGAAATCGTAGTGTTTGTCCTGCTCGCCTCGATCCATTTCGTAACGGCCGAGAATATCAAAGGTTTCGCAATCCATAATAAAGATGCCCGGCGGACCATCCGTGCCATCGGGACCGCCGCCACCAAGCGTTGAGACATAAATTCCTTCGGGGCCGCAGTGGATTGTGTGCGGACGCGAATAACCCGTTTTAGCGAAAACCTCTTCCGGTTCGATGATCTTGTGAATCTTCGCCTTCAGGGGTTCTTTCACGTCGATCACGTAGATGCGCGAGGATCGGATGCCCGGAACGATGAGATACCTCCGTTCCAAAAATGCGTGTCCAGTCAACGGCGAGAGTGCAGAAGAACAAGCGTTCCAGCCAAAATGATGAAATTCATCGCCCTTGTTGGGCATCATGAGCGTATGGACAATCTGGCCGTAGGTTTGCGATTTCGGGTCAACATCTACAATGGCCAAGCCATCAGGCTCAGAACCGTCCGGGCTGAGCATCAAAGTGAAAGCGAGCGTTTCCGCAGGCGCTTCCATAGCAAGTTTCGGAGTTGCGTGAAAAGTAGGGTCAGGTCTCAGGTTCATAACTGGCTCCTCCCAGGCCACAGGCACCAGAAATAAATCTGAGTTTGTTTGATGGCACCCGGAACTGAGACTGCCACATATTCAAGATTCGTAGAAATGGTTCATTTTTGTGTCCTGCGTGCGCCCTTGGAAGCGGCAAATCCAACAACCGCGTTGGGCTCGGTACAGACCTCGGAGCTGACACAGTATAGGCCCCTTACCCTGTTTCCACGATCTGGCCATCGGCCCATTCCAGACCTTCACCCGACCTTCAAGATACAGCCGTCGAAACCCCGCTTTTCAGACTCTCACCGATGGCGCAACACCTCAACGTCTGCGCGCTCACATATGCTGACTTTCCAGCCGAAGAAGTATCCAACCCACTGTAACGTATGAGATATTCGCCACACCTTCCATTCCAGATGACCAAATCTAGAAGGGTCTGTTAATCATTCCAAACCGAGTCATGCTCGCGCTGTGCAGAGGTCAGTCCGTTTTGGAAGAAGGCGTCGTAATACTCGTTTTCCACACGATGGGTCTGCAACCAAATTCCGGGCGCATGGACCGCTTCGCAGTGTGCGGGGAAACGATCATGGGTTTCGTAGATATAGGTACAGATGTCGCGCGCGCAGTCGATGATATCCTGCTCGTATTCGCCCGCCTCATCCAGATATTTGTTCCCAAAGTCGCCTTTGTAAATCCGCCCGAATAACTTTTCGTTCTTGTAGATGCCGTCGGGACCGAATTTTCCGGCGACAACTGCATCAACCGCCTCTGACATCGACGGATAATACGGTGGGCATTTCCCTTTGATCAAATGTTCGCCGTGATGGCGAAGACCTACCGCATGTGCTCGTACATGTTTCATCGCCGCAATTGGAAGAGTATGCCAGCGGAACAAGTCCATCAGCCGCCATTTCGGGGTCACATAATCAAATCCCATCATCGAACCGTAGCGGTCGCTGAACTTTGGATCACCCATCAGAACCGGTGGAGAAATAGCGGCGTGAATCCAACCACCAAGGCCCATAGCCTCCGTTACAAGAAACAGGTTTTGTATCAAAAGGTCGGCCTCGATCTGGGTACGCATCTGGCCGAGAACACCGAGCGGAATCTTGATTTCAGGATTCAAGAAGCCCTTGTCTATCCACTTTTTGACACCCGCCGGTCGATAGAAATTTCGGTCGTCCACGATCACTGGCCGCGCTTTGTCTGGCTGAGTCAGTATATACATTAACGCGTTGATATATTGGTAGGAGAGGTCGACGACGGGAAAGAAAATCGTAGATCCGGGCGTGTTCGACAAAAACCGGTTTGAATCCAGATAGGCCGGAAAATCTCGCATGCCGGCAGGCACATCAATGCGACGGTCGAGGATCTGCACTTTCGATTGCTCGGCGCGATCGATGAGTATTTCGGGCGTCCAGTGCTCGATGCCGCCTTCAAGCGGGTCAAGGCGGCGCAGGAAATAAGTGCCGCTGTCGTTGATCATGAAAAAATGCGTGCCCTGAGCGTTGTCCGGGCTTCCCGCAGTACGGCCTTCCATCACCAGATTTGGCTTGGACATGATCGGATCGCCGCTTTCGTCATCAAAAAACGGTCGATCCGGCATGGTCAAACCGGTCGCGCCAGTCGCGGCAATCAGAATTGCCTCCTGCAGTGGTGACAAAGGGGACCGGTCGTTCCTGGAGTCCCAACTCAGCGAACCCGCAACCACATTTGAACCTCTGCTAACCCTCTTGGTACGACGGTTCCAAAGCGTACGTGCTAGCGGGGCTTCCAGGAAAGAACCCAGCCCGCTCTGGCCTTTGTCTTTTGGCATTTCTCAACCCTCCTGCACGGTTCGCCACGGTGCAAAGGCCGTAGCATTTTTTGGTAGCACCGGCGCAAATTCAGGGAAATGGCGCAGAATGAGTGATTTCATCCCGTTCCGTGCAATCCAGTCCATCCCAAGCTGCGTATAGAATTCCGGCCGAAAATCGGTGGTTAGGAAGCGATCGGACTGCAGGCGGCGCGATGCCATCAGGATGAAAACCCGAAATGCGGTATCTGAAAAGCCAAACCCATCTGGTGGTGTTTCACCCAAAAGGCCAATGACCGTATCAACCTTGTCGATGTCACCGTAGAGGTCTTTGAGAATTTGGTTTGTCTTCGGGCTGGCAGTCAGGTCATCCCACTCAGTCACGGGCGGCATGTGCAGGCCTTTGCGAAATTCATTGTATCGCGGCACGCGGCGTGCGCGGGTACGCACAATATCGACCACCGAGAGGTCGATCAGCTCATCAAATCGTTCGAGATTCTGCAGGGACTTTGGAAAATTATGGAGCGTGATCGCCCCGGGATGTGCAATACCTTGAGAATACAAACAATCGCGCAATCCCAGTTCGCGCAGTTGTTCATCCGTCTGTTCCCCCTGAATCTCAAGAAATCCGCGTCGTGCCTTCTCATTACCTGTTTTGTAGTCATAAAAGATGTAGTCATCAGGGATCAGAGGGTGCATTCGGTAGACCGTCGCGAACTCTTCGGTCAGCGCGTACCGCGCGGTGTGGTGATCCGGTTCGGTTTCAGGAATACCCTTTAGCGCGTGAACATCTGTCAACCAGATGCCCAACCGCGTCAGCCAGGATTTTGGCGGCCCGTACCAGTTGGTCTTCATGCCGATATCCAGCGCCTCGGTTCCCAATATGGCCGGGGTCCATTCGACCGTGTGAATCTTGGCGATCAGCGCGGACACGATCAAGCGCGCCGTCTGGTAGACGCGTTCCTCGCCCATCTGCGGATAAGCGCCTTGCAATTCATCGCACAGAACATTGTGTTCGCGCGCGAACAGCGTGTGCAGTGAAGACAGGCCAAGCCACCAGCTTTCGTTGAAACCCGTGAGCTCGAACCCGTGTACGTTCAGAGGCAGGTATCCGTCCTTAGTAAGCTTGATTTTTGGGCCGTCCCGCAGTTTCTTGGCAGCATCGGAATTCACACCATAAACTTGCGATCCGTCCCACCAATGGGAGTTCTCGTTGGCAAAGAGGAAGGGGTCATCCGCGCCTTCCTTCGGTATGTTGCCCGCGATGCGCATATTACGTTCAGGTTCGCCATTGGGTCGGTTCTTCCAGTCAGGATAGCCGTCGGGGATCGGTACGATATCATCGTCTTCATCCAGTTTGCGACGTTCATGCGAAACCCAGTCGTGAACCTGGAACTGAATCCACGATGCCGCCAGGATGTTGAGGATTTTGGCAGGAATGAAAGCCTGACGATCCATCAATTTGCGCGCGACCTCAATCGGGTTTGGGCTGTCATCAGGCTGCACCTGCGGCGGCATATTCCGGCCGAAGGTGGCACCGGCGGCACCCATTCTGGGGTCGGACAGGTCATTATAGCTGCCGTCATGGGTGCGGTACGTATAGTGGCTTGGTTTCGGTTCCGGTGGCACCGCGCGTGCGCTGGGGACAACCTCTTCCGGGTCTGTGTCGATCAGACTTTTTTGCCTCAGATCATACCTGAGTGCGTCCAGATTTAGCAGTTGGACAAGCAAAAACGGAATGCGGTGCCACGGAACGCGCCGGTTCACTGCCCTCAGGATTGATCGAGCTGCCGTGCCTAAGACGCGGTTCTGGAAGGGCGGCGGCGGAGCCTTGAACCGTTTACCCTGCCGATGTGATGCGGATGCGTCATAGGCAGCTTTGCGTGCACGATTCAGATTGCCAAGTGGACGAAATTCCTCTGTCGTGTTCCAGGGGTTGAAGCCCATGCGCTCAATTTCCAGTGCCTCTGCCAATGCCTCGGGCGTTGTCAGATCGCGCTGTGGCAGGATCAGTTCGGCGACCTTTATCGGCGGGCTAACCAATTCATCCCATTCATGGGCCGCATCCTCGATCGGCGTTTGTTCTTCGGATACGAACCTTTGCACGAGCAGATCGAACTTAATCTCTCCGTGCGCTTGCCGCGCGGCGTATTCAGACGAGAGACGAGAGGCACCTGTAAATGCACCCTCGATAGCAGCAGCGTCCTTTGTTGGTTTGAACGTGTAGCGCACCGCTTCATTGCCCCAGGCAATCGCGCCCCGGCTCCAATAGCTTTCCAGTGCAACGCTTTCGCAAGTTCGTAGTGCCTCGCGCACATTGCCCAGCATCCGGCGTGTCTCCGAGAATCCCAAAACAAAGCACAGGCGTACAAGTCCGATCAACTTCGAAACCCGGCCACCAGACACAGCATGGGCAAATACCACAAACTGACGTGCATTTCGGGCGTGTGGCACAGGGAAATTGGTCGCAAGCAGATCATGATCGATACCTTCAGCTTCGCTGACACGTACTGCCAAGCCGCGTAAATCCTTGTCTTCATCAGATTGAGTTTGCGAAGATGCATTCGAAAACCGCACAGTCGCTGGATACCGCGCTTTGGGCTGTGCAAAGCCAAACTGTAAATCACTGGGCAGATCGTCACCAAACCGCAGCTCTGCGCCTTTGAAGGCGGCAATCGCTTTTTTGTGAAACGCCCGATCCACGCGGCGTGCGCCACCAGCCGCCATCGATTTCAACTGCGCGGCCATCATCATCTCGGCCAGCGCTTTGGTTTCCTTCAACTCCTCTTCAGGCGAGCCGCCCACATACTCCTCGCGCCATTTCTGCAGGGATTCCGAGCTGGCATCCATCGGGGGCCTCCTCTCTACAATCCAAATCGCGTGCGGATGCCGTTCCAAATCGCCGCCAGCACACCTTCGGGATGGGGCGAGTAGTTCGGCAAAGCCAAACGTGTAATTCGGGCATCAATGAGCGTTGGTTTCCCGCTGGCCAGAGCCGCGCCAAACGCCTGCTCGAATTCATCCAGCTTGTTGACGGTAAATCCTTCCGCGCCACAGGCACGGGCGTATGCGGCATAGTCAGGGTTATCGAACTCAACCAACCCAGTCTTGTAGAAGGCTGATAGCTGATAGAGCTTGATCAGTTTGAATTCACGATCGTTAAAAATTACCCAAACGACTGGAATGTTGTATTGCACCGCAGTCATCAGCTCAAAACCGGTCATCAAGTAGGAACCGTCACCAACCGCAGCCACCACAGGCCGATGCATCTCTGCGTATTTTGCGCCGATTACACCGCAAACACCGATACCCATTGGGCCATAGGTGCCGGGTTTGCGGAAATTCTGCCCCTCCTTGAGTTCCAGATAGTAGCCAGCCCAAGCGGCATGTGCCCCCGCGTCGGCCAAGACAATTCCACCCGGCGGCAACAACTGAGAGATTTTTTGAACCATCTCACCCGGATGCAACTGCTTCTGGGGCGAGATGATAAAGCGTTCGTCATAATCTTTGGGTCGGTAGTCACGCTTTGGAACCGGGCCAACGACGGTATCCAGGCGATCATACAACCCTTGCAGAGCCTGTCGCGCATCGCCTAGTATAACGTGATTTGCTTTGTAGAACTTATCAAACTCACCAGCATCAATGTTTATATGGATAAGGATTTTTTCGTCGAACAAACCCTCGAAGAAATCAAAGGTTGCGTGCTGGGCAAAAGAATTGCCAACCGCCAATACCACGTCCGCCTCCGAGAAAAGATCCCAGGCCGCCTTATGCCCTGAATCGCAGTAGAGCCCGATTGCCAGAGGGTTTTCTTCAGCGACGACCCCTTTTCCATCCATCGTTGTTAGCAACGGGATCTGAAACCGCTCAATGAACGTTTTTGTAATACTGTTGGCACCAGAAAGGATTGCGCCAAAACCGGCCAACATGACCACGGTTTTTTCAGCCCTGATCGCCTCTTCCAATACGCTGGAAACCTTATCCATCGCCTCATGTTTCGGCACGATACCCGTCTGAGGTTTTTGCAATGGTTTGAAGTTGGTTACTTCGATCTTCGGATCGGTGATGTCTTCGGCCACAGCGACATGCACGGGACCTGGCCGACCCTCGAACGCGATATCAATTGCCCTTTGGAGCGTATCGATTAAATCGTCAGGGTCGGTCACCAAAAAGTCTGCGGGTTCGCCGGTGGCCGGATCTTTCTTGGTGGCAGCACGGAACATCATTCGGGAATCCGGCGTGCGCGCCAGACCGGATGTCTCGTTCAATCCACCGCGCCCCTGCCACGCTACTGTTGAATATCCGCTGATAGCCAGCAACGGGTAACTGTCGGTCAGCGCCACGCACATGCCCGAAATCAGATTGAACGCACCGGGGCCGGCTGTGGCGAAACATACTCCGAGCTTACCGCTGAACATGCCATGCCCACAGGCCATGAAGGATGCGCCCTGCTCATTCTTCGCGAGAACCGGTCTGATTTTGTCCGAAGCGTCAAGCGCAAGCATAAGACCAGCGGCATTTTCGCCAGCCCCGCCATAGGCGGCGTCGACTCCAATAGATTCGAGTGCGGCAACCACCGCTTCATAAACGCGCATCTAATGCATTCCAATAAATGTCTCAACAATACTGTCTATATATATCAGAAATCGCCGATTTAAGAAACAGTTCGGGATCTGGCTCGCCTTTAAGTAGCAATTCGTCAGTAAACTGACCTGCAGGAAACTCCGTCAGACATCGGTACCGGAGCGCGAAAACGGTGGGCCAGTTTCCTGTTGTAGATTTTTTGGAAACAGGTCTGGGCTTTGTTCAACGACCTTGCGAACCACTTCAAGTGTCTTCGGTGGATTGGTCTTGTCGAAGCCGTCAGGGGTTCACCAATCGACGCCAATAACTCCAAGAAATGAAGCCGTTTGCCTGACGCATCTCCGTTTTCAGGGTCCACGGAAACAGCACCGGCATAGCATCTTGAGGGGTCGCGATAAGGTGATGAACTTTCCCGTGCACAAACCAGCATAGCATCCGTCACACCAAGTGCGTTTCGGTAATAAGTGCCGGTCGGTTCAAGCTCTGCCGCGCGTAGGAAAGAAATACGTGCGGCCGATCAGTCTTCCAATTCGGATGCCCGGATAAATCCGATCGACGTTTGCACAAGCGCGCACGTCTCGGGCTCATTATTGGTAAGCTCATTTTCCAGATAACGCTTAAACGCAACCTTTACCTGAAGCGGAGCTGTTCAGGGTACGTTCGAAAAATCTGAGGATGCACGAACCTGCCGAAGTCTGAGAAAACCCGGTATTCCGTTCAGGAAATCGAGTTCGGGCAAGCTGAGAGAGAACAACAGAGACGCTTCGGGGTTCATTCGGATAATTCTACCGCTTGGATGGCCACCCAGCCTATCCTCAACTTCAATCCAGCCTGGTTCGTTCCCGATCCTGACGACGAACGCCCTTGCTTATCCAGGATAAAACTCAATTCGTCACTCGATGCGTTCTCATTCGGTTCCGTAAAAACTCGGTTGGCGACCACGAATGCCTCATCAATAGATTGAAAAGACTCTCTGAAAGAACGCGCGGTACAAAGGTGGTGTCCAGCATTGGCATTGATATCGAAACTGATCATCTTCGAGAAGGGTCCCGCCCTGCAGGAAAACCAGAATCTGCAATTTGCGCATAAGGGCTGATGCACCCCTGGCTAATAGCATCCCATGAAACTCGTCCAGATCAGAAATCCGCCCGAGGAAAATATGCGCGACCACCCCAAGCCTGCCAAAGGTTAGCTGATGCCAGCTATCCAGTTTTAGCAGCGAGGAAAGCCGCTGTGCCGTTTCCTGCAATCTTGCCTGCCAGTCGTCCTCGGCCGAGGATGAATCGATCAAAGTCGCGACGTATTCCGGCGGAACGATGTTCGCAGCAGGCCCATCGAATAAGAACAGAGCACCACAGGCGATGAACGCGCCTGCCGACTCTGATCGAACGCCAATAGTTACGTCCTGCACAAGCGCCAAGGCGACTGCGGCGATGTGCGCTTGCGAAATCTTCTTTAGAGCGTTGCTCAAACGCATGCTCATTGGTTTCCAACACCTCCTGATTGCGCGAGAAGCGGATCAGCGCAAACACCGCTGTCTGCTGCGTTGTCGCCCCGTATTTCCAGGATAGTGGGCGAGGTACTTTGTTCGCCAGAATAAGAGATTGTTTGTTAAAAAAAATGCACCGCACATTCACGGACAAATTTGCCAAGTTTTTACCACTCGGCCTGTTCAAATCCCAAAAAGTTTGGCCATGACCGCGCATCATCAAGCGCGCCTATGGCATAGCGATAAAACGCCCTGGACCACAGCCACATGGGTTTTCTTTCGTCCGCAGGAAGACCTGACTCTGAGATTTCCCGCACCTGAGGCCTAGCGCAAGTTCCTCAAGCAAACGTAGTTCAGCATTTCCACGAAACAGTTCGGCCTACCTGGTCTCTATTTGTGCCTGCTCGTAAAGGGCCTCGTGATACCCCGGCATACGCGGCGGTTGAGCATTAAAAAACTCAAAGTGACGAATTGGTACGACGACATAGGCCAAATGTAGGCCAGAATGATGTCACCACCGCTGACGCGGGCTCCTACCTCCAGCAGAACGCGCTCGAAGTTTGTTGCCTGTTCCCCACCGGGCACACCGACGCTAGCAACCCCTCCAAGGGCGAGCGCGGTCGCTTTTGATCGCGGGTCGTTCATCGGCTCGCCGCTGTTCAGATCAAGCTCAACGCTTTGAACCAAGAGGTAACCAAGAAAGAAAGCGACCGCATTCTTGATCAGTGTCATCAAAAGCACAGCGAACCAGGAACAGACGCGACCGGGTTTTCGTTCGGTTTGCACTGGTTCGGGTCGCGTCTAATCCACTATTCTATGGGCGTACCAAATGAGAGCTTCTGGTTTTCAGGGCCTTCATTGTGTGAGTTTCTGGTGCCACTCTTAACCATTCGGATACAAAGTTTGCTTTCTTGAAGCTCGGGGAAACCAATCGTGATGGGACCGAATCCTGAGATATTCTGGTGATAAACCCGGACGGCGTGAGGGTGTGGAATGCTCAAGATTTGCAGCACTTCAGGTGCGCAAAATGCCTGATCTTTTGCTTGCACGCCAAAGTTCAATACGGAGACATCACTAGCGAACGGAATCACGAACGATGCCGAAAACTGCTTTCTGTGCTATGAGTTCCTTTAAGAATTTAGCAACGCAAGAGGCCGGACGTGTCAATCCGTCGAGTAGAACTGCGTTACTTTGCGATCGTTTTATTACCGATTTTCGTTTTCGGGATACATGAGCTTATCCAACACCATCTGATTGCAACGGATTTGGATGTGCCTGTCGAAATTCTGCGTGATGACAACTCGTGGTTGGAAGCGGTGGGTCGTTTTCGGTTCCTTGCCGCATCCTGGTTCTTTGCTGCACTTGCAATTCTCGCCGTGGCTCTGCTGGTTCGCAATCTTTGGCGTCCATTGTCGAAGGAAACGAGGATAGCTGCATCCATAACAACACTTGCGGTATTTGTGCTGGCGATTGCTCCGACGATTCAGCAATACACAGCGTCGACAACTCCACGGATCTATCATCAGGTTGGCAAGGCCGTTTTTGAAACCGCACTATCACGCGGCACGCTACCCGGATGCCTGCAAGCTGACGATTATTGGCTGTTGGGCCGTTGTGGTGATACTCCGGTGTTTTCAATGTTCAGAAAGGTGTTGGACATTATCAATGCTCTGGCCGGGCTTGCGGTTGGCGCACTGATTGTTGGTATGATCCTGTGCCTGGCCTCTGCTCCAACCAAGGAAATCGAAGAAACTGCAGAGGAACTGAGGAAAAACATGCATCAAATGCGGCAGCAGCTGTATCTGTCCAGCCTTATCCTGACATTTGGCATGTTTTTTGCATCCAGTTGGATGTATTGGCCTCTGCCCTTGATCAATGAAACGGGAAAAGCCGCCTATAGCTCACTGGTAACCGCATCGGCATTGTTTACCGGAACCTATTTTTGCTTGTTGATGCTGAGTTTCTATCTTCCAGTTGCTTTGATATTGGACGGTCGCATCAAAGATCTTGCCCGCAAGGCCCATCAGAGCGAAACGACAGAGGATGGATTTGATGTCGAAGACTGGAAGGCATCTCATGGATTGAAAGAAGGCATTGGAGAGGTGTTGCGCGCCGGCTTTGCACTTACCGCGCCCATCCTGGCATCCTTCGCCGGGGGTATCACACCACTTACAGTTTAGCTGCCATTTACCAAGCAAATTTGCCTTTAACTGAAATCACCTCAGTCTAATTTAACCTGCTTTACTGGTGCCGCGAACTTTGACGCTCCGGGGCGGTAAACTGCCAGTAATGGGGCCTCAACTTTTTATTTGCTCCCGATTCTGCTATGGTCCGCACAGATCGAAAAATTGTGGTTTGGTCTTTTTTTCTACGGGGAGCTATTCGATTAGCTACATTTCATCGCAAATATCGATGACTAAATTCAGATAAATGCTCTGAAGCGATCGGATGGCTTTGCAATTACGCGAGGTATCCCGAAGTGCTTTTTACTCTTGGCCATGGCCAAAAAAATGTTCTTTCGACAGACACAGCACCGGGTGCATTGTCCGGTCTGGCACCCTCGGCGCGAACCGATGCGATAAATTATGGTCAGGCAACTGCCAAAGCTACAAGTACGGTACCCGCTGGTGCAGTGGGGATGTTCCAACGTGGTGCGACGCTCGGCGGTTCATTTGAGTCTTTGTTCCCAAATGCCCCCATCAGTACAACGGACGGCATCACGCTGACCAAACTTGATGCGCTGGATGATGCAATGCGGGAAGCCGCGAATGACCCGCCGCAGGCAGTCAATGCCAATCCGCCGGTTCATAGCGGTTTTGATCAGGACATTGATCATGACATAAAGGCCGGTACAAGCCGGAAAGGCACGCAATTGATCATCGAGCCTCCGGCAGGCCAAACCCTTGATCCGCTTCCCAAGAGTGACGTTACAGCTCCGCTGCTAAATCTGCGCAAGGGATTACTCGGGCTGGACGGTCTTTTTAGCGATGGGCCTAGTGACGAGCAGGCAGCAACGAAATTAAAGGAAGCCCTTCGCTTACCTAGTTCTGCAGGTATGATGCGGCTTAGTGTGCCGACCGACTTGAGTGGTAGACCTTCCAGACCTGCGGGCGATGCCGAAAGACTGACCCGCTGGCACTACCAATGGTTGGTAATGGACATCTATCTGAACAAAGTATGTGGCTCGGCGATCGTCGCCGATGTAGTCGCAAACGGCGCGGTGAGTTACGCTTCCTTCTTGGATCGTGTGAAGGTCGGAAACGGAAGGTCTCTACCAGACGAAGATCTGCTAATGTCATTGGAGTTTTTGGTTGCGGCCATTCGCTTTGGTCATTCCCCGCTTCGCGGCACATACGAACACAACCGCGCCTTCAACCGTGTATCTGCACCCATCATGCCGCGAGCAGGATTTGATTTTCTGTTCGGGTTCACTGGTGGCGGCCGCCCGGGAAACCACCCGGCCCTGCCGACAAACCGGGTCATCGAATGGGATCGCTTTACGTTCGACACTCCAACGGAATCTAACCATGTGGCGCGGTATATCGATACACAGCTCGCTCCACCATTGTCGAACATGGCGAAAGAAGCGGCTGGCGTCTTCAACCAACTCCCCCCTCACAATATGCGCCGTGGACATCGCCTGAACATTCCCTCCGCGCAGGCCTGCATTGATGGTTTCAACACCGAAAGTTATGGCGGCATCGCGCCTCTTACCGCAGCAGAATTGACGTCCGGAGAGACTGGTCAAGCGGTGGCAGATGGCGGGCTCGCGCAAGAAACGCCGTTATGGTTCTACATCCTGCGGGAAGCCGAGGTACAGGCGCAGGGGGCGCATCTGGGCCAATTGGGCAACCAGATCATAGACGGAACGCTGCTGCGTCTGACCAACTGCGATCAGACATCTTACTGGCATCAATCAGGATCCGACAATGGGCGGTGGCATCCTCAGGATGGCATGCAGCCAGATGGCATAGTTGTCGATGATATACCGGCGATGATCCGCGCCACACTCTGGATGTAGGAGCAACTGATGGTCGATGATACCCACCCAACACCGCTTCCGAGCGACGAACTCCGTAGAATGCTGTTTGATACGTCCATTCCGGATGAGGAACTGGCGGCCTACATGCTGCTCGACCCCGGCGAAAGTCGCCCTTTCGCGCCCAAGGTGCGGGTCAACCCAGCCCTCATTTTGCCGCCAACCGCAGATAGCGGCCTAAACAGCGCGCTACAAGGCGCCCTTGCCTTGGGTGGATTGAACGACATCTCGCGGGCTCGGAGAAAGCAGGCCTATCTGGCGAAAATCGCTAGCGGTTGGTCTGGGCTGAAGATCGTATCAGAAGGGGATAGCTGGTTTCAGTATCCGTTCCTGTTACAAGATGTCATCGATCATCTTTCCAGAAAACACGCCATCCTAAGTCTCGGTGCGGCAGGAGACACATTGGACGATGTGTTCGCGCAGAATGAAGTCGTGACCGCCGCCCTTGCCGAGCGCCCGGATGTGGTGCTTCTGAGCGGCGGAGGCAACGATTTATTGGGTGGCGGCAACCTTGCCACCATCGTCCGGCCGTTCACACCCGGCCTGGATGCAGCGGGTCATATCACGACCGCTTTCGACGCCATCCTAGCCGAAGTTATCAGAAAGCTGCGCAACATTGCCGCCGGAGTTGCGGCGGCGGTACCGGGAACGCCGGTTCTAACCCATACGTACGACCATGCGATCCCTGATAACGGTCGGTGGCTTGGTCGCCCGCTTCGATCCCGAGGTATCGAGGACAAAGGACTGCAGCGCGAGATCGTACACATTCTGATTGACCGATGGGCCGATGCCTTGGCCCGGCTCGCAAGCGAACCCGGATTGTCTGGCAAACTTCATATCGTCAATTGCCGCAACACCATTCCGGATAACGGATGGGAGGATGAGCTTCATCCAGACTCAAAGTCTTTTGGTAAAGCGGCACACAAATTCGAAGCCATAATCCAAAGCGTGACCGCTGGTTCACAACCGGCCCATGCGTTAGGCGCCATGGGCACCTTAAGAAGGCCGGAACCAGAGGAAACCGAACTTGCCGAAACAGTTTTGAACCTCGCCGATCGCTTCGATGAAACGATCTTGTTGTCCGAGATCGGTCGTCGGGCTTCTCTTGAACGCATCGGACCGGCTGGTGCGATGATGGGGATTGGACGTGACACGGCAGGTGTACCGGATTCAAGCCTGTCAGGGGGATATCCGACCTTAAAGCGCCTCGGTGCCCGAATTCTAAACCGTGCACATCGCGAATTGTACGGGCTATTATGCGGCTCTGACGACGCCGACAAAGCCGATCGCGAAGCGTTGCGCGCCGCGTTCAACATTGGTCAAGGCGCACTGGCAGCAGCGATTGCGGGATTGCTTGTCAGTGGCCCGCTCGGCCTTACGGCTTTTGTGGCTGCACCCGTCGCCGCCATCATCGTAAGGCGCTTTCTTGCACCCAGTTGGGCTGAGACCTGTACCCTGTGGGCAGAGAAACTGGATGATAGTGGGACAGCACACGCAAGCCTCAACATCGCGCAACGGGGAATTCAGGCGGTCAAAAAGAACCCTGACCGGTTCTGCGTCTCGTTCAAGAAAAACCCGGAACCCGGCGAAATCGAAACACTTGCCGGATCGAAGGCGGCCTTGTTGAACAGTGCAAAATGGCCGTTCAATTCCGTTATCAGAATTCGGTTCCTGGAAGGTTCAAGCCATCTGAAAGAACGTGTCGAGCACTATGCCCGACAGTGGGTTGCACAGGACATGGCAGCATTGACGTTCGATTTTGTGGAAGACGGTGATGCGGAAATCCGGGTGGCTTTTCAACAAGGTGCCGGTTCATGGTCGTTGCTGGGAACAGAGTGCCTGAACGAACCAGACCAAACCAAACCAACAATGAATTTTGGATGGTTGACCGAACAATCCAGCGAAGAGGACATTCGCGAGGTTGTCCTGCACGAGTTTGGCCATGCACTGGGATTGATTCACGAGCACCAGAATCCCGACGGTGGGATCGAATGGAACGATGAGGCGGTAAAAGCCGATCTGTCGGGCGCACCAAACTTCTGGGATGAAGACACCATTAAACGCAACGTGTTGAATCATTATGACCCCGGTACGCTGATGTTGACGGAAATCGATCCAAAATCGATCATGATGTATCCGATCCCGAACAAATGGACGATTGGCGAATTCGAAACGGGTTTCAATACAGATTTCAGCCCGGCAGATCGCGAACTCATTCGTCGCGCGTACCCCCCGATCTAAGGACCTGAGGAACGATGGCGCAAAATGACATGGCATTGGTCGTCGCGATAAGGCGATATCCAAGCTTTGGCGGTAATGCCTCATCTGGTTCCCAGGACCTTCATGGCCCGGTCAATGACGCGGAAGAGTTCATAAAATGGCTGAAGGCTCCGGGTGGGGGTGACGTGCCCGACGAAAATATTTTTTCCGTGACATCAGACGAGTTTCCAGATGGCGGCCCAATTGGTCCGGTCGAAGCGCACTTGACTGACGAGCTTGACGCTTTGATAGATCTCGCGAAAAAGCCACCCAAAAAACGGCGGCTCTATATTTACGTCAGCGGTCACGGCTATGGCAGGAGACGGACCGAAGGCGGGCTTTATCTTGCAGACGCGGCCCCAGACAATCTGACAAACCTCTTTGTCACCGATTACTTCAATTGGTTCATGGATGCAGCGCATTTCAAGGAATGCATTCTGTTTTGCGACGCATGTATGGATCAGGGCAGGCTTGCCTCTCCGGCACCTGTTCATTGGAGACGCGAGATTCGCCCGAATGGTCAGAACACGAAGGCAATCGGGGCCTATGCGGCGCGGTTCGCGGGGCGCGCTGTCGAACGCACAATGGCAAACGGGCAGGCACATGGCGCTTTTTCATATGCCCTGAAGTTAGCGCTTGCCGGTGCAGCCGCCGTTGTCGATGGCCACGGCAATCGTGTCATCACAAGCGAAAGTCTGCGAGACTATCTGATCGCCACCATGCAGAAACTTATGACAGACGCTCAACGCCAGCACCCGCTGGTTTCCACCGAACCCGACTTCGGTCCGTTCGACACTGTCACTCTTGTTGAAAACCCACCTGTATTTCAGGGAAATGTAAGTGTCTTCGTTCCAGCCCAGGTGTCGAATGCCACGCTTTCGCTGGAAAACGCAGTCTTCAACGATCTTGGTCAGGTGAATGCTGTGTCAGGGCGCGTCGCACTAAAGCTCACACCTGGATATTATGTGCTTTCTGAAAATGGCGGCTGGGAAGGTGCGTTCGAATACACTGGTGCAGAAACCCAGATAGACCTCAGGCAATAGGTGGTTGATGATGCCAAAACTGACGGTACGTGCTGAAGACGAAACTACCGAGATTTTTGTGGTTGCAGCAGATTTCGCGTTATGTGCACGCGGTGCCAGGTATCTGGAGCAGGACCTCACACCCGGCATCTACAAAGTCCGAGCCGTGTCAGGTCGGCGCGAGTGGCAACGTGTAGTCGTGTTGCGTGACAACACCGAAATCCGCGTTCCGAAGATCGAGTTCGGATCCGCCGCGCCGCTCGCCAGCACAAACCGCACCCATGAATCGCATATGGCTGCCGTAGAACAGGCAGTCCCACCTGCGCAGACCGAAGGTCCTGCAGCGCCAGCCGGCGCGATGCATCTGGGTCGCGGTCCTCAACCGACACATGATGGGTCTTTCGTCTTTATGGCACGATGGTGGACGCCGTGGCGGGACATTGGACCCAAGAACCTTGAAAACCCGGCAAAAGGGGCAACTCTTGGAACTGGCGGTGGTGTGCGTTTGCTGTCCCTCGACCAGTCCGGCGAAGTCGGAAACCAGACCAGACCAACGGACGCAGGGCCACATATCGCTCCGGAGGCGACCTGGTTCTCAGGCGACCTTTCACAAGACAGGTTCTCGGGCGTCTCCTTGCATGCCGAACCTGGAACTTACACGCTGGGCTTATCTGATGGCGACGGAAAGACGGAGCAAACAGTTACGATACTGCCAGGTTGGCGAACACATGTTTTTGCCCTTTACGAACCGCCGGTGGATGACACGACAGAAATAGAAAAAGGAGCAAAAAAACGGTTGGTCGATGTTTCTATCCACATCACGCGTGGAAGCCTGTCTATGTATGATGAAAGCGCAAGACTGACGGACGCAGCAAGATTTGCACTGGCTGACGAAAGATCGACTGCAACGAGCGAGCTGCTGAAATTCGTAAGCGGAAAATTCGAAAACCCGATGTTGGGTCTTTACGGTGCTCATCTGCTGTTGCTTTTGAAGGAAAAACGTAGTGCAGCGAGCATCGCGCGACCGGTGGATTTCGATGAAGCCCTGTTTCAAGAAGTGTTAGAAAACACCGAAAGGATCTTTGGCGATCAGTATCCCGATATCGTGGCACTACGTGGGGTTAACGCAGACACAAAGCCTTTGCGTTTTCCACCCATGCTTTCGCGCAGCTGGTCGAAGCTGCTCGCAGAATCCGCCCAAGAATCCAACCTGGTCCCTCCAAGCCTATGGCGGCGAACAGTACTTAGGTCACAATCGCAACCGTTTTTTGTCTGGCGAACACCGCAATATGGTGGAGACCGCATCATGCACCGTGAAATTGAACTCGTCCGCTCCATTTTAGATGCGGCGGCAGAACGCGAGCGGTATGATGAAGCTGCAAAGGGATTGCGGAGTCGCAACGCAGATCCCGCGGTTCGTGACCAGTTTATTCTAGAATGCACTAAACGATTTGAGGCCCCACGCTCGGTGATCAACATGATCCTTTAGCAACCAGTACGCCCATTCGTGTCCTGATGAGGGCAGCTAATGCCGTAGCTTCATCCCCTTACACGTTCCGTCCCAAATCTAGCCAATAGCGTGTGCACCGAAGCTCACCTGTTCAAGTCAGAGCCCTCTTTTCCACCAAATACCGTCGATCTCGCGTTGCAGTGGCGCGCCACGTTCCGGTGATCGCAAAACAATTCTCAGCACTCAATCCCCCTTTGAACCCATTCGGCCCACCCTTGAAAAAACGGGCGATTACCTTGCATTCACACCAAGGCGATACCAATCGGGCGAGACCGATCGGTCCGGTCGCATCTCCAAGCGCGGTCTTTCTGACGCGTCTTTGGCGAGATGGAACTGAGTTTGCCTGGACAAAGGAGGCCTTGCCACATGATTTGAAACACAGAATTCCGCAAACCGTGGAAACTGGTCCTATCGGGACGGAGGCAGGATGACATCGTGATGCAAAGTCGATGCGCCGTACAAGGCGACTTCGCAGCGGACTTTTGGAAGGCATCCGGTCACCGACTCCGTTGAGGGGCGGCTCGCTCTACTCCGGAGAGAACCATGAGTCCGATGCGACTTAAGTCCAACCTTGAAATCAAAGCCGTAGACAGAGAGCTTAGGAACGTCACCACGATTAAAAACTGCTGACCCGTTCTATGAGCCAGTACATCGACACCGAACCGATGCCATAGGCTGTAACCAGTGTTGCCATTTGACTGACAGGAAGCGCAATAAGTCGCCAGACCATGACCAGAACAGCCAATGCTCCGACAAAACTCAGTTGTCCGGCCTCGACACCAAGGTTGAATGCAAGCAAAGCTGCTGGAATATCGTCAGGGGGAAGTCCTATCTCAGCCAAAGCACCTGCAAAACCAAGACCATGCAAAAGCCCAAACCCGAAACAAACGATCCAGGGTTTCTGTTCTGAAAGCCGGAACCGATCTTCGCTGCCCTTGACGATCTCCATCGCCAGAAAAACGATGGAAAGCGCAATGACAGCCTCGACCGGCGGACCGGGAACATTCAAAACGCCCAACGTTGCTAGTGCCAGTGTAATCGAATGGGCAAGCGTGAACGCCGTTACGGCTCCCACAAGCCTCCAGGGCTCGCGGACCAGAATAAACAGCGCGAAAACGAACAGAAGATGGTCCCAACCTTCCAGTATGTGTTCAAAGCCCAACTGGAAATACGCAATGAAAACAGACCATGTGGTCTGTTCGGAAGGTATAATCTGGATGGCTTCATCTGGGGTGAAACGAAGCGTTGCAGGCTCAGCCTTCAGGGAATGCAAACGGACCAATACATCGTTCTTTTGGGCCTCCAGACCTTCAATCGCAATGTATTGACCCGCGATATCCGCGCGGCACTCGACAACCCAGGAAGAAACCCACGCTCGGCCATCGGAAATTGGGTCAGGGCCGCGCGCGGGTGTACAGCCATCCGGTAACACCGCGTCAATAGCCATCGGTTGACCATTCACATCGGGTTTTCGCCAATGAACGCCCCAGGTGTCCGAAGTGATTTGCCGAATTTCCAGGTATCCCGGATCAAGCGCATGTGCAGCGGCGTTACCCGCGGACCAAGCAAACAGCAGAGCACACAACAAGCAGCGCATGAATTTCATTTGGCTTGACCTGCAAGATCGGGTGCTATGATCTCATAATTATCGGCAAGAGCCTTGTATTGCGCCCGTGCCAAATCTTCGCTCATTGCGTGACGCCAATCCCGCAGCACCTCATCGTGTACCTCCGGCAAGGGAGGTATCCGGCTTGGTTCCACGGCCAGCACTTGCACCAGATGGACCCCGTAACCTGACTGGACCGGCCCCATCCACTGACCTTCTTCAAGATTGGCGAGACCCTCGGAGAACCCAGTTCCAAAGACCGAGTCGACAATCCGTGTCGCGGTCAGGGGCATTGATGCGGGCAGCAGTGTCGGACTTTCCAAGCCGGAAATCTCTTGTTCCGCGCGCAGGGCGGTCAGTGCCCGTTCAATTTCGGCCGCACTTGGCTTCTCACCAAGAAAAACCTGAGTGAACGCAACCTTATTGGGTGTCGCGTAGCGGTCCGGGTTTTGTTGTAGGAAAGCTTTCAGATCTTCGTCTTCCGGAACAACTGACGTGGCTATAGATTCAGTCAGAAAATCCATTTTTTGGCTCAACCGCGATCTGATTACGCTATCTCCGCGATCCAGGCCAAGCTTTCTCGCTTCCCTGACCAGAACCTCTTCGCGAATGGAGGCATCGACCAAAGCCTGCAGCTCGGCATCGCTTGGCTGACGTTTCCACCTGGCTTCGAATTGTGCAGCAAGCAGCGCGGCATCGCTTGCTCTTATCGCTATCGTCTCTGGATCTGCGACGGTGTCGTTATCCGGAGAAATAATGTGGAACCAAGTGAATATGGCAGCTCCTATCAAGAAGAAATGGAACAGAGGTTCTTTCACTATTCGCATGAGGGCTCCTGCGTGAAACGCGATCCGGATTTAAGTATTGATGCTGGCATCAGCCAGCTTAAATTTGCAAGGAATTGTAACTCAGGGTGTTTCGCACGTCTGTGGAGAGTGCCGAGGCAAAGGTCCTCACCTCGGTCTCCAAATCCCTACGAAGAGAGGGTCACTCTGCCGGGGTGTACCAAATCGGAGAGGAATACGCGCGTTCCTGATGCGTAAGCACCGCATCTTCTGGCAGCTCGGCACCAAACCTCAGTTTGTCGTACAGAACCCAACGTGGGGTCGGAATTTCGAGCGCACGCACATAATAAAATGCCCGCGCATTTGGATCGAAATCAGGATCAGACCAAACGGTGACCAGTTCGGCGGTTCCGATTGTGTTGGTCCAGCTGGCGGTTTCCAGATCCACGGTGTTTCCAACAGCAGGGATCTTGCCGGTTTGATCAGCAATACGGTCGTCCGACCAGGCGACGTCATAGACCTTTTCCTGCAAAGCACCTTCGGAATCGAGCCATCCCTTTATCACCTGCACGCGATCCAGGTTGGCACCAACCGGGTCGCGCAGTGCAGCGATCAGGAACGAGGGTGCACCATCGCCCTCGCGAGGACGCATGTCGGAACCCATTGGAACACCCTTCGTGTAACCAACATTTGCAAGGAAGCGGGTTTCAACATCAGCGTCATTGAAATCCCATCCACCAAAGAACCGCAGACCGATCCGTGGTCCTGTGGTTGCGTAGGTTTCGCGCCGCTTGAACGCATCGAAAATCGCGGCACGTGTGTTTTCAGTCGCCCATACCGCCGTGTAACCAGACGCGACAAGAAGGTCGCCAGGAATTTCGCCTAGATCATTGGCGATGAAAGGATGCTTGATCCTTGTGGCCGAAGGTTCAACACTTACGGATTTTCCAAAGAAGTTGTCTTCTTCGGCCGTCGCCAGAGACGTATGGCTGTCCGTCGCGCCGCCCATGCCGAACTTGTAAGGGTTCACACCGAATTTTTCTTCCAGCACCAAGCCGCGCTTCAATGCCTCTCTGGCGTATTCGCCAGCCAGCATATCCTCGGTTTTGAGTTCAGTGATATCGAGGTTGCCAACGTCCCAGTTTTCGTAATCCGCGAATTCATCATCGGGGCTAAGGTAGGGGTGCGCTTCGCCGTCGCCCTTGATCTGTGTGACCTCATAGTGGGGCTCCCATTTCGCACGGGCCGCGACGTAATCCTCGTCTACCTTACCGCCGTGATACGTGTCTTCGGTTGGGAACATCCAACCGTTGGACAGGTTGCCGTTATGAGCAAACGCAACTGCGCGCCCGCCAGTTTTCTCCTGATACTCTTCAAGCCAGGCATAAAGCGCCTTTGGATCGGTATCACCGTAGGGAGGTTGCGTGACCGGAGGTACCATTTGAAGCGCCCTGATCGGCCCATCGCGCAGCATTACGTTCCGGTGCAAGTTGAAACCTTTCGGTACCGAGGTCCACTCAAAGCCGATGAAAGCGGTAAAATTGCCGGGGTCGTTGTGCCGTTCTGCCGCTAGAACAATATTCTCCCACGTAAAGGCAAAGGCATCGGCACCCGGACTGTAAGATTCAAGAAGAACTTCCGGCAGAGTCATTTGCGAGAAGTTGGTAATAATGTCGAATGCGGTCTTACCTGCCTCTTCTCCGCCCGCTTTGTAACCTTCGTACCACTCCAAACCTTTTGGGTCGGCAAGAACACCGGGTTTGCCTGCCTGCAGGTCCGGGGCAAAACCCATCAAGTCAGTATGGTCGGTGAGAACCATCCAATCCAAAGGCCGGGCCAGCCTGACCGGCTGTCCAGTCGAAGAAACGACCTGCTCGCCCTTAGCGAAACGCCAGGCGTCATCGGGCAGCAGGGTGTTCCCAAACGCACCCGCGTCCAGTGAAAGTCCTGTGTGAAGGTGGGTATCCCCCCAAAGCGGGCGTTCAGGAAAGGATCGGTTGGCATAGGGAGAGTAAGGTTGGTCCGAGAACAAGCCCTCAGCAGCCTCTTCACTTGGGACAGCGTCGGCGAAGGCATCCATCGGCGCCAATCCCAGTGCGATAAAGCTTAGCAACATACGAAGCATTGTGACCTCCCAAATCAACTTATGCCTAGTGTTGTCGATGAATTGCATCGCAACAACCTAATATTCGTATTTATCTATATCATGATGCGTTTTCTCATTGGGAAAATTCTTGGCGCATGGTTCTGTTGTAGTGGCGCAAGAAGCAATTCAGGCCTAAAAGCCTTATCCTATCATTGCTCTATAGGCGCTAAGCATAAAATCTTCTGACTAAATATTTGACTTAGTATGCTTGAAACCAAATTTCCCAAGAGGATCGTGGGGTTATCTCTTTCGAAACACCGATTGCAGTTTCCTCCGGTACATTGTGAATTAACCTGAAACTCGCCTTTGCCGTTGCAGCGAATGCTGGAAGGTGGACTGCGACCACAGCAAAATTACACATGGCCAACGCCCGGAATGAGCTGTTCCTCATACGAGTAGAAAGCGTTTCGCCATCGGATGCTGCGCAGCTTCGAAGGTCTGCTCCGAGCCCACTTTTTACGGTTCAGCGGAGCGACCGAAAGGCGGATATTCGAGTGATTTCCTTTGATTAAAGATTGTCACCGGGGCGCAAAGGGCGATCACGAGGATCGCCCATTCGCCATCCAAATACACGTCTTCAGCTATGGGTCCGCGATTTCTCCGGATCGTAAACAGGGCTGGAAACGATTGTCGCTGTCGTGTCCAAGCCGTCGCCAGTTACCGACAAAGACGTACCGATGGGCAGCCCTGGTAGCACATGGGCCAGAGCCAGAGATTTGCCCATGCGGTGCGAATGGCAGGGGCTGTTGATCACGCCGACTTCTTCACCATTTATCGAAAGTGTTTCTCCACCTTCGACCATGTCCGGGTGATCAATGTCGAGGCAGACGTTATTGACCTTTTCGCCCCCTTTCGCGGCCATGACCGCCGATTTGCCGCGGAAATCCCCCTTGGACTTGCTGACGGTAAAGTCCAGGCCAACCTCCCATGGGGTGTTGTCCTCGGTCATATCGTATCCGTAGAATAACAGTCCCGCCTCGATCCGCACCTTGTCGAGCGCAGTGAAGGAGCAGGGCATCACGCCTGCTTCCACCAACCTGTCCCAGATATCGGTAACGACACTACCTTCGGCAAAGATCTCGTAACCGCGTTCACCTGAATATCCAGTTCGTGAGATGCGGCAGGTATGGCCAAAAATCGTAGCGGGTGCGTGTTCGAAATAGGCCAGCGTTCCAAGGTCAATATCCGTTTGGGCGTTGAGGATATCCAATGCTGCTGGTCCCTGAACTGACAAGTCGTGCAGGTCGTCGGTAAACTGCACGTCAACATCACGGCCTTCGGCCGATGCTTGCAGCAGCGCCATAGTGCGCCCGGAGCCGTGCACGATCATCCATTCATCGCCGCCGTTGTTCGACACGATCGCATCATCCGCAATCCCTCCGGAATCCGTCAGCACACATAAATAAGCCGCCTTGCCCGGCGTTACTTTTGACAGATCGCGCGTGGTCAGGTGGTCTAGGACTGCTTGCGCGTCAGCGCCGCGCACCATCACCTTTTTCAGCGGAGACATGTCGAACATACCCGCCCGTTCGCGCACAGCATCATGTTCGTCGTTCGGGTCGGTGTTATAGGTCCAGGCAGTACCCATTCCGTTCCAATCCTCGAGCCCTGAGCCCAGAGCGATGTGGCGGGAAGCAAGCGCGGAAGTGCGGCTGAGTTCTTCGGTCATCTGTGTCCCTTTCTAATGCCATTCGTCCGGCATGGCCGATTTGCGTTCAGAGACAAAGTCTGTGAGAGCAGTCAGGATACCGGAATTGATTTCGGGTTGTTGATAGTCGGCCAGCATCTGCCGCCACCGCAGCGAGGCACGTTGGTCGGCTGTGAGCGATCCGTTCTCGACCCAAGCCTCGTATGGTCCGGCGTCGGGGATTTGCGGCTCAAAGTTAGCTGACGTGTAGTGGCGCAGCGTGTGGCTGGTCGACAGAAAGTTCTCGCCCGGCCCGGTTTCGAGATAGGCATCGCGACCAAAGGATTCGTCTTCGGTGTCAAAGCCCTGCAAGAGTTTCAGCATCGCGCCGCAATGGTCGAGATCCATGACGAACTTTTCATAGGACATGACCAGCCCGCCTTCGAGCCAACCTGCCGCATGCCACACTTGATGAGCACCAGACAGAAGCGTGGACCACATGGCGCCAGCGCTGTCCTGCATGGCCTGTCCATCAGCCGCGTTCGAAGCAGTGATTTGACCACCTCCCGAACGCACGGGCACGCCCAATCTGCGACCCAACTGGGTCAGGGCCATCGTCGTCATGTTCGCCTCAGGTGAACCGAAGGTCAGCGCACCGCTGCGCAAATTAATAGTGGAATGGAAGCTGCCGAAAACGACCGGACAACCGGGCCGTACCAGTTGTACCAGCGCGATCCCAACCATCGCCTCTGCCAGAGTTTGTGCCGCCACAGCGGCGGGTGAAAGCGGACCCATGGCCCCGGCGAAGATGGCTGGAGATATGCAGACGCATTGGTTCGCCTCGGCATAGACTCGCAGCGCACCGGACATGGTGTCGTCATAGACCAGCGGCGAGTTGACGTTGATATTGGCCTGCATCACTGCGTGGCCATCCATATAGTCACATCCGAAGACTAGCTCTGCCATCTCGATACTGTCCTTGGCTCGCTCGGGCGCAGTGACCGATCCCATGAAGGGTTTGGTCGAAAGAGTCAGGTGCGCCAGCGTCATATCCAGATGCCGTTTGTTCACGGGTACGTCAGTCGGCTCGACAACTGTCCCGCCAGAATGATGTAAGGCCTGTGCGCTGTAGGTGAGCTTTACGAAGTTTCGGAAATCGTCCAGCGTGGCATAACGTCGACCCTGCTCCAGATCGCTCACGAAGGGCGAGCCGTACCCGGGCATCAACACGACGTTGTCGCCGCCTAGCGTTACAGTATTCCTCGGGTCGCGCCCGTGCAGTTTGAAGGATTCGGGAGCTGTGGCGCAAAGTTCCCTCACGTGCCCTGGCTCAAAACGCACCCGCTCCCCATCGACCCGCGCACCCGCCTGTCCGAACAGATCCAGAGCCTCCTGGTCGCCCCGGAACTCGACCCCAATTTTGTCCAGTATCCAGTCCGCCTGAACCTCGATCCGGGTAAGCGCGACCGCATTCAAGAGTTCATAAGCCGGTATCCTGCGCCCTGTGAAGGGGAGGGGTTCGCGCAGTGCGTTGTGGCGCGACAAGCGGCCACGGCGTGCTCTGCCCTGGTATGCCTGCCGCAAAGCGGATTTCGGCGTCGTGTTCAATCTGGCCAACGTCATTCCTCCGCGTCATTCGCTCATGACCCAGTGAGCACATGGACGCAGATCGAAAAATCGAAATTTTCTTTTCTTTGCGTTCAATAATTTTATACGCTTGAATTATGCGTGCGCATTTTCACCACCATGACTTGCTTAGGCTTTTCGCAGAGATCGCCCGCCACCCGAGCTTTTCGATGGCGGCTGAAGCGCTGAACATGACTAAAGGCGCGATCAGTTATCAGATAAAGACGCTCGAAACCGATCTGGGCGTATCCTTGTTCCAGCGCACAACACGCGGCGTTTCATTGACCGTTGAAGGAACAAAGGTACTGGCGGCCTGTCAGGCACGGTATGAGGAGATCGAAGCGGATCTTCACGCACTCAAGGAGATGTCATCCCAAACCTTGACGGTTGGAGTTTCGACCTATTTTGCCGCCCGTTGGCTATCACCGCGGTTGATGACCTTCATGCAGCGGCACCAAGGCGTGCAACTGCGTATCCAGCCGATGATCCAGTTTTCCAGCCATGAAATGCGGGACATTGATTTAGCGATCAGGTGGGGCAACGGGGATTGGGACGACGGTGTCGTGACACCTTTCATGCCCATTCGTTCCTTTCCCGTCGGCAACGCGGACGCTGCACGTCATGTGGAGTCGTCCGGGATGAATGAGGCGATTTCAGACTTCACGCTGCTTCGGGATCGCGATGACAGCAACGCTTGGTCGGAATGGCTGAGCACCGCAGCGCTTCCTCCGCAGACACGACGAGACGTGTTGATCATCCCCGACCCGAATGTTCGGGTGCAAGCCGTGATCAACGGTCAGGGAATCGCCTTGATGGATGATCTTGTAAAAGACGAATTGGAGAACACGAAGCTGTACCGTTTGTCAGATGTTGAACTACCAGAGTATGGCTACTTCATTTTCCGGTCGCATCGGGCAGTCGCATCAGAGCCTGCCCAAGTGTTTTCTGATTGGCTGCAAAGTCAATCCAAGCGATCTCTCAATTAGTTTTGGTGAACGGAAACTTTTTCCCGCATTTCGATCAAATAGCATTCAACTTTGGGCTAGCAGCGAATTTCCGGAAAGCGGGCTGCGAGCGCAGCATTCGAGCAAAGTGCTGAGAGGTAGAAAATGGATCGACCTTTCTCGCGCGATTTCGCTGCGGCTGCTAAAAGCAGCCACTGTTCGCTTGGCTAAATGGACTCGGTGTTGACCTTATGCGCAGCGCTGCATCCTTCCGCCAGACTCATATCTCACGGTGGAGGATACCCTAATCCGGACTTACATCGCTGCAAGTCACGCCGCAGTGATGGTTAGGCACGTTCAGAACCTTTCAACAAAACCCGCATTGGTAATGGTGCGGCCAGTGCGTACTTTCATACCTTGGAAAAGCGTACGCAGCGGCACCTGTGCGGTTACCAAACATTCGCCGGCGATCGCGGTAAGGACACAATCGAAGAAGCGCCCCATGCTGAACGTCTGGGGAATGGACGAGACTTATTTTCGTGTTCGCAGCAAGTGGGCGTACCTCTACCGAGCTGTCGACAAGGTAGGGAACACCCTCGATTTCATGCTGTCTAAACAACGGAACGGCCCTACAGCAACTAAGTTCCTGGCTAAAGCGCTGTCTTCAAACGGTATTCCAGACAAAGTCGTGATTGATGAGAGTAGAGCCAATGCAGCAGGTATTCGAGATGTGAACAGGATACTGAAGCGGTTTGGATGCCAAGCTAAGTTGCAGAGAACGGCGTGTTCGACACATGCATGGGTTCAAACCCTTCGCATCCGCGACCGGATCGAAGGGTAGCATTGAAGTCGCCAATACGATGCGAAAGCAGCAATTCTCAAACGCCATGGTTTCGGGCTTTTGAGTATTTGCTGAGACCGCAGGAAAAATGTGCCCAGCAAATCGCTGACTCTGGTCGTTTCAGAGATTTGCGGCCGAACCATATAAGGGACGCGCAAATCAAGGCTGCCCGATCAGTCCGTTGCAAAGCAGTAAAAAAGGCCCGCCCCGCCCGAACGCGGCAAATGCTCCTCGCCGCAGCCGCGCGAGCCGTGCGATGAGTTCCAAGACACCATGTTGCGTGCATCGTTTAGACCTACACGGTCATGGTGCCCGACAATCGCAGACCCGTTTTCGCTATTTGAAGTCCAATTGCTGCATGTCGTATCGCCGCCTGCTGTCGAGAAGTATCCCGCGGAATCGGAACCGGTCAGAATGTCATGTTTGTTCGGCTTGCTGCCACGCCCGTTGACAGGGTTGCCATTCTCGTCAAGTGCGGTCTGAAGACTAATGTTTACGCTGTCATCGTGCAGATCTTCGACGTTGTTAGCGATGAGTTCTCCCTTGGCATTGAACCATGGGCCCGATCCGATCCGGTCACGTGCAGAAATACCATTGGTGATAGTCATCGGGTCGGTGCTGCGATCAATAGACATGGAGGTGCTCAGATAGGCGGCAAAAGTTTTGGAAGAACCGGCCTCAGAAGCAAGCATATTGCAATGAGCGTCGGCGCCATCGAGCCCGCCCAGATTGGCGCCGTCTCCTTTGCCGACACTAGTGATGAAGAACGACATCTCCTCGTTTCCCGATTGCGCCTGTGCGCTCGCCGCAAAACAACAGATCACAAGCATCGCAACCCCATGAAAGGCTGTTCTGTTGGTAAAACTCGACATGATTATCTCCCTTCGTGGTATGTGATGATCGATGCTAAACGCATGCGCTGATTGGGTCTATGGTATGGAGCTTACGAGTTGGAGAACACAGCAGCAAAGCTGAAGAAGTTTGTGTGAAGGATTATTGATCGGCACTCAAGTAGTAGCAGGCTCTCCTCGCCGTTCTCTGCGCAGAATTGACATTTGGAACCGATTAAGTCGCAGGAGCAGCGAAAAACTGTCGCGGTAGCCTTCTAGCTTAGTGGCCAAAGCACAATTATTCTGTCGATGCTGGCGGCGCGGCATCTTCACTTACCGCGCCCTCTTCAACTGATCTCATCATTGTGAGGCCTAGAACTAGAACAACCAACACTGCAGCGATAATGATGTAATTTCTGTTCACATCCATTCTCCTCGAACAGAGAGCGGCACAATTGGCGACAGGTTCCACGGATTTAAGCAGTGGATTGCTTGTCCAGTGCCACGTTGGAAAGCTGCTCGTATCGATCAACCGCAGACAGGTACTCTTTCAACCGTTTGCCCTCATCCGTATCCGGTTCAGATCCCCAAAGGTACTCAATCTCCCGGAGTGCAGCACGGTATTCGGTCGGAGTGCGGACATTGGTCATGGCAATTCCTCAAAAAACAAATCAATGCCGAAACTCATACCTGAAAACGCGCGATTCCTCTAGTTGCTTCGACAGTGGGGGTTAGTCAGCGCGATTTTGTGCCCATTGGATAATGAGCCCTAGAGCCACCATTACCGTGTCAGTTGATTGCTGCGGGTGCATTCGTCAGGATTGAGGCTGATTGAAGACCTTCGAGTTTCGGTTGTCGAACTCGTAGGAAGCGGGACGAACCTGTAGTTCGATTTCTGCGTCCTAAGGTCCGCTTTGTACATATCGCGTTCGTTGCGAAACGCACCACGAACGAAATGATTAAGGTTTCTGCAATATCAACCAATGTCTGGTCGGCGAATCATCGCTAAAATCGCATTCAGGCTCCGGGGAAGTCCGGCGCGTCGTTCTGAGACATCAGCCAACCTATCACGTTTTGCGCCTCTGTCCGGTTTCGAGCACCATCCCGACCCTCAACAAAGTATCCGTGGGTCGGAGTAATTTGTTCATCGAACAAACGAACAACCCGCCCTTCCCGAAGGTCCTGGTCAATCAAAGGTAGCCAGCCAACAACTGCCCCCTGACCCTCGGCCGCACCTCGTAAAAGAACATTTGCGTCTTCGAACACGGCCCCCCGTAAAGGAACTTCTGGCTGCACATTCATGGCGGCAAACCAATCGAGCCATCCCCAGTGGTTCCTTTGGTGCAGAATAGGTAAGGTCAACAAATCCCCAGGCGCTCGAACTGGCCCATGTTGGTCAATATACCCCTTGCTGGCAATCGCGACGGGATGCAGTTCGAGAAGCTTTATGGCGCTGCCTGGCATATCTGCCAGGCGCTCCCAACTAATCACGATATCAGCGTGGGCGTTGCTTTCTGCACGCGGTCGATAGGACGGCACGACCTCCAGTTCGATTTCTGGATGTAGCCCCCAGAGGTCGCTGATCCGGGGCATCAGCCAGCGCGCGGTGAAAATCGGGCCCGCTGAAAGACGCACCACCTTGCGCGTTGTCCGTCGCAGACCATGAACCGTGTGCTCGAGCATGCCGAACGCCTGCGCCGTTGTCTCAGCAAGCCGTTTACCGTCTTCGGTCAACCTGACTTCGCGCCCGGCACGCACGAACAGCTTGATCCCAAGTGTGTCCTCGAGACCCCGAATATGGTGACTGATCGCTGTTGGTGTAATCGACAGATGGTCGGCAGCGGCGCGAAAGCTGCCCTGCCTGGCGGCGGCATCAAAGGCACGAAGGGCGGAAAGGGAAGGCAGCATGCGACCTCATAGATGAGTTTTTCTCACTTCTTGCTGAGGAATGACCATTTGTAAATGCTGCCGGCATAAACAAAACGTGTAGAGGCGTAAACCTGGACTCATGTAGCGATGATCTCAGAATCCCGAAGGCGCGGCCGGAAGGAACGCCTTAAACAGACGGATGAACCCGATGCAAACCCGCCGGTTTGGCCAGGGCTTGAGGGCGCGCGACTGAAACCACTTTCCTCGCAAGAGGTTGCTTTGGTTGAAGAAGCCGTACTGTCTCTGCTGGAGACGCTGGGTCTGAGCCAGGCCATCCCTTCGATGATTGATAGGGTCACCAAGGCGGGTGGCCGGTTGACTGATGACGGCCGATTGTTGTTTCCGCGCGCTCTGGTGCAGCGGACAATCGAGCAAGCGCAGAGAGGGTTTACCCTGTGTGGGCAAACTCCGAACCACGATCTGCATATCGAAGATGCCCGCGTCCACATGTCGACCGGAGGTGCGGCGCCAGGTGTCTTTGACATGGATACCGGGGGCTACCGGGACTCGACCCTTTGCGATCTTTATGATGCGGCGCGGATCGTTGACCGGATGGACAACATTCATCATTTCAGCCGCTCGGTAGTAGCGCGTGATATCGACGACAACGAAGTAATGGACCTTAACACCGCCTATGCCTGCCTGATGGGCACGTCTAAGCATGTGTCGATCTCAATCAGTGAACCTGCGAACGTGCCCGCCATCGCCGAGCTTTGCTATCGCATTGCCGGGGGCGAGGCCGCATTTCGCGCTCGTCCTTTCATAACGGTGATGGTTTGCCATGTGGTGCCACCAATGCGTTTTGCTGAAGAGGCCTGCGAGGTGCTGGAGGCGGCGATCAATGCGGGTTTCCCAGTTCAGCTGATCAGCGCCGGTCAGGCCGGGGCGACCAGCCCGGCGACCATTGCCGGCTCTTTGGTTCAGGCGGTGGCAGAAACACTGGCGGGGCTGGTGTTTGCACAACTAGTCGACCCGGAGGTCAAAGCGATCTTTGCCCCGAAGCCGCTGGTGGCCGATCTGCGCACTGGCTCAATGAGTGGCGGCGGCGGTGAACAGGCGATTCTGATGGCGGGTGCGGCACAGATGGGACGGCATTTCGACCTACCTACCTCGTCCATTGCGGGCATTACCGATTCCAAGTGTCTTGATGCGCAATATGGCGCTGAGAAATCACTGGCCGTTGCCATGGCGGCCCATGCGGGGTCCAACATCGTCACGCAAGCGGCAGGCATGATGTCCAGCCTGCTGGGGGTCAGTCATGCGGCCTATATCAGCGACAACGATCTATTGGGCAACATCCTCCGTACCCTGAGGGGCGTTGAGGCCACGCACGAGAATATTGCGGCGGATGTGATTGCCGAGGTTTGTCGAGGTGAAGGTCACTATCTGGGTGAGACACATACGTTCAACCGTATGAAGTCGGACTATTTTTATCCGGATGTCGGCGACCGCCGCACGCCCCGTGAATGGCAGGATGACGGTTCACATCCGGTCGGTGAACGGGCCCGGCAAAGGGCGCGTGACATACTGGCCAGCCACTTCCCGAGCCACATCCCGGACGAAGTTGACCAAACATTGCGCACCCGCTTCGACATCCGTCTTACCCGCGACCAGATCGGCAGGCCAACATGAGTAGCAGCGATCTCAGTACCCGTGCCCGTACCGTCTTGCCCGGCGGCGTGAGTCACGAGCTGCGCTATCGTGAACCGTATCCCGTCTTTATCAACCGCGCCAAAGGTGCAGAAAAGTGGGATGTGGACGGTCGGCGCTTTATCGATTTCAAGATGGGCTCGGCCAGCCAGATGCTGGGCCATTGCCATCCCGTCATCACCGAAGCGATCCGGAAACAGGCCGAAAGGTCGATATTCTCGGCGGATTGCCATGAGGCCGAGATCACTTGGGCTGAATGGATCAACCGGCTTTACCCTTCGGCTGACCGCACCCGGTTCGCTGCTTCAGGGACCGAAGCGACCATGCTGGCGTTGCGTCTGGCGCGGGCCTGGTCTGGCAAGGATCACGTGCTGCGCCTCGACGGGCATTTTCACGGCTGGCACGATCATGCGCTGAAAGGCGCAAAGCCGGGCAGTGACAGGGCGTCGTCGCTTGGCATTCCAGATGCGGTAAACGATCTGATTCAAGTGTGCGCTGCTGAACCGCAGGCGATGCAGGCCGCACTTCAGGATGACCGTATCGGAACAGTCATTGTCGAGGTATCCGGAGCCAATTACGGCTGCGTACCTCTGGGAACCGAGACTTTACGCGACCTGCATGATGTCGCCCGCGCCGCCGGCGTCGTGCTGATCTTCGACGAAATCATTACCGGATTCCGCTGGTCTCCCGGAGGACGGCAGGCACGAGACGGGGTCGTGCCAGACCTGACCACACTGGCCAAATCCGTCACAGGAGGGTTGCCTGGCGGGGCCGTCTGTGGCCGGGCCGACATCATGGAGTTGATGAACAACGCGACCTCGCGCGACGGGCTGGCCCCGGCGGTCAGCCACAAGGGAACCTTTAACGGCTCGCCCCTGATCGCAGCGGCCGCTTGCGCTGCAATGCCCCTACTTGCAACCGGCGAGGCACAAGCCTGGGCGGACGAAATGGCCGCACGGATGCGCGACGGCATGAACAACACCATGCACACCCTTGGAGTGACCGGCTTGGCCTATGGCGACAGCTCGATCTTTCATGTGCATTTTGGCCGTGACAGTTTGACGGGTCTCTCCCCGGCGCAAATCCGCGGCCTGCCCAAGGCGCAGGTCAAGGCTTACCGCGACGGGATGCTGGATCGTGGGGTGGACATGATGACCTATACGTCAGGTCTGACTTCTGCTGCCCATACGCCTGAACTGATTGATGAGGCAATCGATGCTTTCCGCGCCACCCTTTCCGACATGATCGGCGGCGGAGTGCTGTCATGACCCTGCCTACCCACGCCCGGACGGTCATCATTGGCGGCGGCGTCATTGGCTGCTCTATCGCCTATCACCTTGCCCGCGAGGGGCGGCGGAATATCGTCGTTCTCGAACGCTCGAAACTGACCAGCGGCACCACCTGGCATGCGGCGGGGCTGGTCCGGCGGTTGCGCCCTTCGGCCACGCTGACCAAGCTGATCAACTATTCCATCGACCTTTATGGCGAGCTGGAACGTGAAACCGGTCAGGCCACCGGTTGGATGCAGACCGGATCTCTGACACTGGCCACCAATTCGGATCGGCTCACCAACATCAAGCGTCAGGTCTCGCTGGGCCGCGCCTTCGGGCTTGAAGCCGAAGTGGTCGACGCGGCCCGGGCAAAAGAGCTGTGGCCGCTGATCGAAGTCGGCGACGTGATCGGCGCGGTCTGGTCACCCTCTGATGGCAGGGTCAATCCGTCCGATGTGGCGCTCGCATTGTCGAAAGGCGCCAGGACGCGCGGGGTGGAGATTTATGAGGACACACCCGTGACCGGACTGAAAAAGAAGGGCGGACGTGTGTCGGGGGTCGAGGTTGGTGATCACGTGATCGAGGCTGACGAAGTGGTGATTGCCTGCGGACTGTGGTCTCGGGAAGTGGCGGCGATGGCGGGCGCACATATGCCGCTTTATGCCTGCGAGCATTTTTACATCCTGACCAAGCCTTTACCCGAAGTGCAGGCACTTGGCAAAGGTGCGCATCTTCCGACGCTGAACGATCAGGATGCCTTCCTTTATGCCCGTGATGATGTCGAGGGGCTGCTGGTCGGCTCCTTCGAGCCCCATGCCAAGGGCCTGCCACTTGACCGACTGCCCGCCGATTTCTCGTTCGATCTGCTGGATGAGGATTGGGATCATTTCATGCCAATGATGGAAAATGCCCTGCGCCGGATTCCTGCATTGGAACGGGCCGAAGTGCGGATGCTGCTCAATGGACCCGAGAGCTTTACGCTCGACAGCCAGTTCATGCTGGGTGAAAGCCCCGAAGTGCCGGGGCTGTTCCTGACGGGGGGAATGAACTCGACGGGCATCACGCTGGCGGGTGGAGCCGGCAAAGCCATGGCCGAGTGGATCATCGCAGGTGAGCCGACAATGGAATTGAACGAGGCCGACATCCGCCGGTTCAGCCCGGAAATGAATGTGCTAGGCGCGTTGGAGGCCCGCATCCCCGAGGTCTTAGGTCGTCACTACGACAACCCCTATCCGGGGCGTTCGATGGAGACCGCCCGAGGGCAACGTCGTTCGCCTGTTCACGCAGGGCTGATCGCAGCAGGTGCGCGCTTCGAGGCTCGAGGCGGTTGGGAGCGGGCCGTGCATTTTGGCGGTGACACTGCGCATTTACCACTGAGCTTTGGTGTGCCGACCTGGCGCGAACAGGTAGGGCGCGAGGTCGAAGCCTGCCGCTCGGGCGCGGCCATACTGGACCAAAGTGCGTTCGGCAAGATCATGGTGCAAGGACCGGATGCCTGTGCCTTTCTCAACCGACTCTGCGCGGCGCAGATGCAAGTACCGGAGGGACGCATCGTGTATTCCCAAATCCTGAACGCGCGTGGCGGCGTCGAAAGTGACCTTACGGTGCAACGCCACGGGCCGGACGTCTACTTGCTGATCGTCGGCACTGGTGAGGTTGTGCGCGTCATGAAGCGGATGCGTTATACACGCGACGCATACCGTGTCGAATTCACGGACGTGACGAGCGGCTACGCCATCCTCGGGTTGGCCGGGGCACAGGCGCGTTCCGTGCTACAAGCGACCACCAACATGCCTGTTCCTGAACTCAAGCGATTCCACTTTGGCTCTGTAGAAATCGGCCTTGCACGGGGCTGGGCGGGCCGGCTTTCCTTTACCGGGGAGGAAGGGTTCGAACTCTATATCCCCTCAGACATGGCCATGGCCGCGCATGAGGCTCTGGTCGCGGCGGGCGCGTCCCACGCCGGGCTTTATGCCAGCGGCAGCTTGCGGATTGAAAGTGGCTTTCGCGCCTTTGGCCACGAGTTAACGCCCGGCACCACGCCGTTCGAGGCAGGCTTGGGCGCGTTTTGCGCGATCGGTACCGGATTTGTCGGTGAAGAGGTTTTGAAAACTCAACAAGCCAATAGGCGCATTGCTTCGTTCCTTTTTGACACTCCCGATGCCATCCCGATTCATGACGAGCCAATCTATTTCGACGGGCAGGTTGTCGGGCAGATCACCTCGACAGCGTGGAGCTATCGGTTCGAACGCTCCGTGGCGCTTGGGATGGTCAGCGCACCTTTGAGCGGGCTCGAAACGCAAACCGTGTTAGATGGTTTTGAGGTGGAAATCGCCTGCGCCAGGTTCTCGGCCAAAGCCTCTCTTAAACCCGCCAAGGAGGCCTTCGCATGAGCGACACGATGCGAACCACCCGGGTTGCCATCATCGGCGGCGGCATCATGGGCGTGGCAGCCCAGTTTCAGCTGGCCGAAAATGGCTGGACCGACAGCATTCTGTTTGAAAAGGCGGAACTCACCAGCGGCTCCACATGGCATGCGGCGGGACAAATTGCCCACGCCGTCGGTAACCGCCTGATGGGCTGGATCAACAAAACCTCGATCGAGACCTACAAACGGATCGAAAAGGAAACCGGGCAAAGCATCGGCTGGCATGAGGTTGGCGGCATTCGGATTGCCACGAGTGATGCCGAAGTCGACTGGATGAAGTCGATCATGGGGGTGGGCAAACTGCTCGACCTGCCGATGGACCTGATCGGACCGGATGAGGTCAACGCTATCAACCCGTTCTACAGGGTCGACGATGTTAAGGCGGCCGTTCGCACCTATGAGGACGGGCATATCGACCCTTCGGGCGTGACCATGGCGCTGGCCGCAGCAACCCGGAAACGCGGCGCGGTAATTGAGCGCAATAACCGTGTGACAGGTGCATCACGCAAGGGCGATATGTGGCTTCTCAGGACCGAAAAGGGAGATGTGTTGGCCGAACACATCGTTATCGCTGCTGGTTCTTACGCCAATCAGGTTGGTGAATGGTTCGGGTTGAAAATCCCCAGCGTATCCTGCCTGCACCATTATCTGGTCACCGATACGGTGCCTGAATTCGCAGATCGCCCGGAATTGCCGGTGATGCGCGACAACGCCTTTGGCGGCTATATCCGGCAGGAACAGAAATCAGGGCTGATCGGCATCTACGAGGGCCATGTCTGTCCCACCGTATGGGAAATGCCCGAAGGTGCGCCATGGGCCGCCGAGAACGAGTTGTTTCAGGCAGATTACGATTCGATTGGCGACTTCCTGATGGTGGCCTTCGACAAGATGCCGATCCTGGCCGATCTTGGCATCAAGCGCACCGTGCGAGGGGCGATCACGCACACCCCGGACGGCGGGATGTTGGTTGGGCCGTCGGGCGCGCCAAATGTCTGGCTATCTTGTGGGTCGTCCATCGGCTTGGCATGGGGTGGGGGCGCGGGCAAGGTTTTGGCCGACTGGATGGTGCATGGAGAAACCGAGATCAACACACGCGGATTTGATCCACGTCGTTTCGGTGATTTCACCACGGATCATTTCATCATCGAACGCACCAAAGACGAATTCATGCGCCGCCATGACACGCCTTGCCCGGGTAAGCAGTTCAATAGCCTGCGGCCGCTGAACCGGCATCCGTTATATGACCGGCTGGCCGCAAGGGGCGCCGTCTTTGGCGAGATCGCCGGGTGGGAACGACCCCGGTATTTTGGCGAGGTCGGCGAGGTCGAACAGTTTGGTTGGGGCCACCAGAATTGGCATAATAACGCCATGACCGAGGCCAAAGCCACGCGCAGGGCTGCTGGGGTGATCGACCTCTGTGCCTTTGCCCAATTCGAGATTTCCGGCAAGGACGCTCACGCGCTTCTGGACCGGCTTTCCGCCAACCGCGTTCCGACGAAAGACGGCAGGATGAGTCTCAATCATCTGCTGACACCGCAAGGCCGTTTTGAGACTGAAATCACCATCTGGCGGATGTCCGAAGATCGGTTTTTCACCGGCTCCCCTATCGCCCGGGCCACACCCGACTTCGACTGGATCAAGTCGCACATTCGCCCCGGCGAGGATGTGCAGATGATTAATCGTTCAGTTGATTGGGGCATGTTGGCCATGTCCGGCCCCGCCTCCCGGCGCATCTTGTCAAGTCTTACTGACATTGACCTGTCGAACAAAGCCTTCCCTTGGCTGTCAGGTCAGGAGATTACTGTGGCAGGCATCGCTTGTTATGCGCTCAGGGTATCGTTTGTCGGCGAGCTGGGCTGGGAATTGCACGCTCCGTTGGAACATATCGGCCTGCTCTACGACGCCTTGTTCAAGGCAGGTGAGCCCCATGGCCTGACCGATATCGGTTCTTACGCCTTCAACGGGATGCGTATGGAAAAAGCTTTTCGTGCCAGCAGCGAGTTAACCGCAGATGTCGGCCCTCAGGATGTTGGCCTCGATCGCTTTGTCGTCAGTAAAGGGAGGGGTTTCATTGGCCGCAATGCGCTGCTCAGCCGCACACCGGACTGGGAGTTGTTTTATGGCGAGTTGCACGCCGAAGACGTCGACATTCACGGCGGCGAGCCGGTGCTCCTGAACGGCAAACCCGTCGGCCTGACCACATCCGGCGGTTACGGCTATACGGTCGGTAAATCGCTGGGCTGGCTGTTCGTGCGCAAGGGTACGTCGAAGGATGGCCTGAGCGTGCAGATCCTGAACCGCGCCATCCCCGTAACTGTCCATTCAGACGCCCTGTTTGACCCGCAAAACCTACGCCCAAGATCCGAGGATTGAGCCGATGACAACCATCAACGGCGGAGAAGCCGTTTACCGCGTTTTGAAAGCCAACGGCATTGACACCGTGTTCGGGTTGCTGGGTGGATCAATGCTGGAACTTTATGATGCGATGTATAAGGGCGGCGAGATCGCCTATGTCGGTGGCCGAGATGAGCGGGCTGCAGGGCACATGGCCGATGCCTGGGCACGGATGACGGGTAAGCCCGGCGTGGTGTTGGGGGCGCAAGCCGGGCCCGGCGTCGTCAATATCGTGACTGCGGTTGCGGAGGCACAGCTGGCCTATTCCCCACTTGTGGTGATTGCCGGTGCGATCACCCGCGCTGATCAGTGCAAAGATACGTTCCAGGAAATTGACCAGGTGGCCTTGTTTGCGCCGATCTGCAAACGTTCCGTCATGGTCACCGATCCTTCACGGCTTGCCCCGATGCTGGAGGATGCAATCCGGCTGGCCAACACCGGGCGGCGCGGGCCAGTAGTGCTGCATGTCCCGCGCGATCTTTTTGCCGCTGACGTGCCAGAAGTCACGCCCAATCCGGTGAACATTGCCCGTCCGGGTCCGGCAGCTCCGGCAGATATCACCGCGATTTCCAGGTTGCTTTCGCAGGCCACGCGCCCGGTGATCTTTGCCGGGGGCGGTTTCAAATGGGGCGCCGGGCGCAACGCCCTGACAGCGCTTGCTGAAAAGCTGGAAGTGCCCGTGGTCGCCTCGACCGGGCATGCGGACGTAATGCGACATGGCCACCAGTGGTTTGCCGGTCAGGCAGGGCCGCGTGGCAACCGCGTCGCAAGCCGGTTGACCAAGGAAGCCGATGTGATGGTGGTGCTGGGCGCGCGGCTTGGCTTCAACTCCACATTCCATAGCCACGATTATGTCGGGAAGGACACCAGAATTGCCCATGTGGATGTCGAAGGATCCGCTGTAGGCCGCTACTTCCCAGCCGAGATCGCCGCACAGGGCGATGCCCGCCTGACCGCTGAGGCGCTGTCAAGGGCCGCTACCCGCCCGGCCTGCGAGGATTGGCGCGACACGTTCCGAGCCGACATGGAAAGCCTTGCTGCCGAGCGTGCCCAAGAGGCGGCACTGGACACGCTGCCGATGCACCCGCGCCGCGCGCTGGCGGAAATCCGCGAAACCCTGCCGGAAGACGCCATAGTGACGCTGGACACCGGCAACACCTGTTTGCAAGCCGCAGATCGGCTAGCGCATTACGCACCGATGAGCCTGATCACGCCGCTGGACTTTGGCCTTGTCGGCTTTGGCCTGGCAGCGGCCATCGGCGCCAAAGCTGCCGCACCCGATCGGCCCGTTGTGGCGATCATGGGCGACGGGGCCGCGGGATACACAATGATCGAGATTCAGACAGCCATTCAGCATGATCTGCCGATCACTATCATCGTGCTGGATAACCAGGCCTGGGGTGCCGAAAAGGCCTATCAACAAGAGTTCTACGGTGGGCGCTTGCTGGGCGCAGAAATCCAGTCACCACGCTATGACAAATTTGCCGAGCTCTGCGGGGGCAAAGGCATCTGGGTCGATGGCCCCGGTGGTATGAACCCTGCCCTGCAACAGGCCATCGCCTCGAACGAGACAACCGTTATTCAAGCCAGAATAGATCCCGGAGCGCTGATGACGCTGCGCAAGGATCTGTTCAAGGCCCAACACAAGGATTGACCGGATGACAAACTAGGATGTGATCATCATAGGGGCGGGCAATGCCGCGTATTGCGCGGCCCATACGGCACGGAAGAACGGGGCCATCGTGTTGATACTGGAATGCTCCAGCGAAGAGGAAAATGGCGGCAACTCACGCTACACCGCTGGGGCAATCCGATTTGCCAATGACGGGGTCAAGGATATCAGGGCGCTGTGCCCGGAGTTGCCCGGAGAACAGATAGCGATAACCGATTTTGGCACCTACACCACCGATCAAAACTTTGACAACATGTTTCGTGTCACCCGTTACTGCACCGACCCGGCACTAAGTGAACGGCTGGGATTACAACGCTCCTGAATTCGGCGATCTGGATGTCGGTGACGGGTTCCAGAAACCTTCACATCCCTGGGGGGATCATGGTCAACGCTACTGGTCGGTGATCTGTCGATGAAGGTGCGGATTTTCGCAACGATACCTAGGCCAAATACGGCCGCGTGATCCTAGATCTGTCGGATCAGTTTGCCTGCCAAATTTTCGAGGTCAAAGTCACTCATCTTCCGCGCGATGATTAGCCATGATTTCTTCAAGGTCGCGATAGGAGGCCGTGTAACGCAAATATAGAAACACGGCGTCCAAAACCACATCCTAGGGAAATGACAGCCTTTCAAAGCGACCATAATGAAACCTGCTCGAATTTGATTTCAAAGCAAAAGAACCAAGACACGCGCTTAGGTCAACTAACGCGCAATGGATTTTGGCTAGCCACAGCTTTTGTGCTTTCCAGAACAATATGAGCCGACCAAATCGACGTCGCGCCTTTACCTACAGTGCTTAGCGAGGCCGACACCTTTGATTGAAATCAAGGGCCGTGGCGAAGAGTTTCGGCATAGTAAGTTCGCTGTTTAGCCGGTATTCGGGAGTGTCATAATGGCAGTACTTATTGCCTACGGAACAATTGAAGGTCAGACGGCCAAGATCGCGAGATTCATTAGCGAAGTCTCAAAAGAAGCCGGATACGAAACAAGGCTGATAGATATAGGTCAACTGGCAGCCCCAGTGCCTTTGGAAGATGTGGATCACGTCATCCTGGCGGCTCCCGTACATGAACGCCGACACCCCGAGTCGTTTGAGGCGTTTTTGGAAAACCAAAACGTTGCATTAACCGCGCGAAGATCACTTGTGCTTTCAGTCAGTCTAAAAGCAGCTTTTCAGAAAGGTCAGGAGGACGCGCGGGACTATCTCACCGAGATGCTGATGCGAACAAATTTCGAACCAGACGCTACCGCCTTGGTCGCTGGTGCCGTACGGCCTGATAATTACGGGTATTTTGAAAAAGAGATCGTTCAACACGTTGTCTTGCTAGGCCGGAAGCTTGATCCTCGAGATTGCGTAAGAGAATTCACTGATTGGGACGCGTTGAAAACGACCGTAACAGCTTTTCTGGACGAGTAATGCGACCGGTATTCTGAAGCAAGTAAAGCAGACAACAGCAAATTCTGACCGCGGGTACTGGTAGTCTTTGTGCACGCGGCCAGAAGTTCAGAGCTACTATTCCGGTTACCAATCTACGGTTTTCTGTGCGGTGTAGACAGGTGTCAGTTCGGGGTCGAAGGACCGGTCGAATTCCCGATAATGACCCTGCAACCCCCTATGAGGAAATTGTTGGATCAACGCGTAATGCTCGTGGATCATCTTGGTGAGACCGGTCCTGCCCAGAGACCATTTTGAATCTCGTTTGGAAAGCGTTCTGCCGGATCGTGGTAATTGTTGTACATTTCGTAGAAATGGAAATCCGGGTTGTTTGGTTTCAGGTTCCTTTTGACCTGATCCTTGCGCACGGCTTCAAGCCGACCGCGGTTATAGTGGAAAATGAAATCCCCACGTCCGGTACCTTCTCCAAAAAGCAAAAACCCACTCTGATCCACAACATCGATAACCCGGTGCCTTGGAATGTGATCCTCTGCATCTGTTAGGCGTGCCATCGTCATGAACCAGTCTGTTATCTGCATCAGGTCTAAAGGATCCTGTCCGGCTTCGATAATGCCGGGCTACCAAGTATCTGGTGGAACGGCTTTTGCAAACGTGAGCGAAGCTGATCGCGCCTGCCATCCAAAGGCAAGAGCGAGTGCCGTTGTAAGGCAACGAAAATCGCTTCCTCCTTCAATATAAGAATTATTGAACGCAGCTTTTCGGGCCGCTCTTCCTGTCGTCAACCGTCTGCCGCTTGCTCTAATTCGCGACCGTCATTGGGTTAGTTTCAAGCTCCCAGCTCCTTTTCGCGCAGGAAGCTTGCGATCACCACGCAGCTGTTCCGACGGCGTGCGTGGTCGTGGCGCTTCGGTGACGAAGATGTTCCAAAGTGCCTGCCCCATTCCAAAGAACGGGTCGAACCATCAAACTCTGGGATCAAACTCTTAGGAATAGGAACAAAGTTTCGAGGTCGAGAGCTTGGCTTTGACCAAGGCCTCGGCAAAGGTGACAGCACAGGCAACACCATCAACGACCGGTAAACCGAATTCCTCGGATAACTGTGACATCAAATCTGTCATTCCGGCACAACCCAGAACGATTGCTTCGGCCCTATCCTCATCAATCGCGGCGCGAATTTCGGCCCGTATCTTGTCGATGGTCTCCGGATCGTTTTCCTCGAGCTTCAGAACCGGCACATCCGATGCCCGTACCCGAACGCACCTGCGATCCAGCCCGTATCGCAGCAGATTTGCCTCCAGCCCTGCCAGAGAACGAGACAAAGTGGTGATGACGCTGAATTTTGGGCTGATCATGGATGCCGCATGATAGGCGGCTTCTCCAACGCCAATGACCGGCGCCGATGTGACACAGCGAACGGCGTCAACTCCGGTGTCATCGAAACAAGCCACAACAATCGCATCCGCGTCCGGATGCGCGTTCACGACCTCCAGCAGTCCGGGAATGCAGGTAGAGACATCCAGATAACCCTGAATGCTGGCGGGACCGTGTTGTGAACTGGCAGCAAGGATCGTGGTTTCGGGATGCGCAGCAGCCCGCGCGGCCTCTTCGATCTTTCGGGTCATGGAACTTGTAGTGTTTGGATTGACGACAAGCAATTTCACAACGTCCTCACACTTCCCCGCCCAGATAGGCGGCCTTGATACGGGGATCCGTCAAAAGCTCTTTTGAATTGCCCGAGATCACGACGTTTCCGGTGGTCAGCGCATAGGCACGATGCGAAATCGATAGCGCCATTCGCGAGTTCTGTTCGACCAACAGAACTGAAACACCTTCATCTCGGTTGATCGCCACGATCGAGCGGGCAATGTCCTGAACCAGCTTGGGCGCGATGCCCAGCGAAGGTTCGTCCAACAGCAGAAGTCGTGGCTTGGCCATCAATGCGCGCCCGATCACCATCATCTGCTGTTCACCGCCCGACAGGGTACCCGCAGATTGGCTAAAACGCTCTTTCAAACGTGGAAACCGCTCCAGTACGGAATCCAGCGTGCGCTGCACATCCGCTTTATCCGAACGGGTGAATGCCCCCATCAGCAGATTGTCTTTGACCGACATATAGGGAAAGACGCGCCTTCCCTCTGGCACCATCGCAATGCCTTTCGAGACGATCTCTGCTGGATTTGTCCCGTCGATTTGTTCGCTCTCGAACGCGACAGATCCGGATTTGATCTTCGCCAGCCCGGTGATCGCCCGCAGGATCGAGCTTTTGCCCGCGCCATTGGCACCGATCAGGGCAACGGTTTCACCTTGCTCAAGGTCAATCGACACACCTTTCAGGGCATAGACGTGATCGTAGTAGAGCTCGACATCTTTGAAGTCCAACATCTTGGTCATGGCTTAGATCCCGATCTCGTCATCGGCACTGCCCAGATAGGCTTCGATGACCTTTTCGTTGTTCTGGATTTCCTCCGGTGTGCCTTCGGCAATCATCTCGCCAAAGTTCAGCACAACGATCCGGTCCGAGATATTCATCACCGCAGGCATGTCATGTTCCACCAGCAGAACGGTCACACCACGGTCATCGCGCACCTTGCGCACCAGATTGACCATTTTCATTGTCTCGTCGTGGTTCATCCCGGCAAAGGGTTCATCCAGCAGCAGCACCTTGGGATCAGTGGCCAGACCAATCGCGATACCCAACGCGCGCAAATTGCCCTGTGGCAGGTTTGACGCCTGTTCATTGGCGATATCGGTCAGACCCAAGAATTCGATCAGATCGTCGGCATATTGCCCGAAGCTGTCGACATCCTCGTGGGCTGTCTTGGTACCCCAAAAGTAACCGGCCAGCGAGGCGCGCGCCCGCAGGTGCTGGGCGACTATAACGCTTTCTCGCACGGTCATAGACTTGAATATCGTCGTTTCCTGAAAGGTGCGAACAACACCTTTGCGCGCCACGACATGCGGCTTCAGGTTGGATATCCTTTCTCCCTCGAACAGCACCTCGCCCGTCGTCGTTGGCAAGAAAGATGAGATCATCTTAAACAGCGTGCTCTTACCTGCGCCGTTTGGACCAATCACCGATAGGATCTCATTTTCATTCACGTTGAACGAGATATCGCTGTTGGCGGTCAGGCCACCGAACTTTTTGGTGACGTGGCGGACTTCCAGAAGATGGCTCATTTGTCACCTCCTGTCTTGCCAGACAGACGCAAGCTGAGCAGCCCGTTGGGCAGGAACAACATCAGGATGATCAGCAAGCTGGAATAGGCGAGCAACTGGAAGCGACCGAGTTCGAACAGCAGGTCCCAGCCAAAATATAGAACCAACGTGCCAAGCATCGGTCCAAACACGTAACCCAACCCGCCAAGGAAGCAGTTCAACATGAAGTTTACACTGTCCGCGACCTGAAAGCTGGAAGGATAGACCGACTGCGCGATCGACCCGAACATTGCGCCGCCAATACCGCCCAAAAAGGACGAAATGGCAAAAATGATGATCCGGACATACGAGATGTTCACACCGATTGAGCTGGCCAGTTCTTCATTCTGCTGCATTGATCGACACAGGTGGCCAAGACGGGAGTTCACCAACCGATACATGGCGGCAAAGGTCAGGACCATCAACACACAGGCCGTGTAGTAGAAAGCCAGCCGTGGGTTCTCCAGCGTTCCAAAATCCGGGATCAGCGGAATGCCCAAGACTGACACCCCGCCCGGAAGCGGGATCGAAGTGATCCCCTTGGCCCCGTTGGTGATTGGAAGTGCAAGTGCGGTTAGGGTGACGACTTGCGTCAGCACAAGCGAGATCATCGCAAAATAGACGCCGCGCAGCCGCAGGATTGGCAGGCCTATCAGCACCGCCACTCCGGCCGCAAACAAGCCCGCCAGTGGGAGTGAAAGCCAAAAAGACATGCCTGCCTTGGTCACCAGAATGGCCGAAACATAGGCCCCGATCAGAGCGAAGGCACCCTGACCGATATTAATGCGACCGATATAAAAGGTCAGCCAGACACCGGCACTGGCGATGGACAGCAGTGCAACTGATGTCAGCGTGTAGTAAAGGTCTGACCGCCCTGAAGCCGCAACAAAGCCGGGGACCGCGATGAAGATGGCCATCAGGAATACTGCCAAACCGGCCCATTGGATCATTGAAAATTTCGGCACTACGTTATCCCCACGGTTTGCCCATCAGGCCCTGCGGGCGGATGGCCAGGAAAATCATCAGCGAGACGAAGATCAGCAGATAGGTGATGTCGCCATATTGCGACAGGACAGCCAGACCGATGGCTTCCATGAAGCCAAGGATGATCCCGCCAGCAATCGCACCGGATATCACGCCCGCACCGCCAATCATCACCATCATGAAGGCCTTGATCGAGGTCGGTCCTCCCATGCCCAGATTGACACCAGTGATGGTCACCAGCAGGCCGCCAACCAAACCGGCCAGCATCGCGCCCAATGCAAAACCAATCATGGAGTACCGGGCAACATTCACGCCCATCAGCTGGGCTGCGGTTCTGTCTTGCGCCAGCGCGCGCAAAGCTCGGCCGGTTTTGGAGTATTGCATGAACAGGATGAAGGTCACGATGGACAGAATGGCCAGCACACAAATCAGGATGCGGTCATAGGGCATGATCAGCTTGAAATCCCAATTGAGGACGCCATTGACGATCTTTGGAACCCCGCGCTGTTTTTCTCCGAACACCAACAGGATCACCGCATCGAACAGAAAGGCCAGCCCTGCCGCCAGCAGCATTGTGCTTTCTTCGCGTGAGGATCGTCGTATGACCGGCGCAAACAGAAATCGTTCTATCAACGCTCCGAGCACGGCCAGGGTGATACAGGACGCTAGCAGCGCAAGGACGAAAGGCCAGCCGAGTTGTCCGTAGAAAGTATAAGTGACAAAACCGCCGAGAACGTACATCTGTCCGTGAGCAAAATTCAGTACGTTCATCAGGGCAAAGATCAGCGTCAATCCCAAGGCGATCATCGCATATTGCGCGCCCAGATAGATGCCATTTGCTAGTATCTGTTCCATGAGTATCCCGCATATGGTTCGGGTATCCCAGGCTGATCATCAGCCCGGGAGTGAGGGGGGGGGCTCGTTAGGCTTTTACCTTGTTGAGGAAGTGTGCCTCAGTCGACTTCAGCGACAAAGAGCGTTTCAAACCCTCCATCCTGATAGACATTCACCACCAGCGGTACGGCAATCTGACGTTTTTGCCCGAAAGATGTCGTGCCGACATACCGCATTTTTGCATCACCTTTCATAAAGGGGTTCGGTGCTTCGAACGTGTCCATTGTGGTCTGGAACGCCTTCACATCGTCGATGCCCGCCGGGTTCGCATTCAAAGTCGCCAGAATATATTCAAGCGCGTAGACTTTGGTGTTCGACTCGTCGTTATATTCGCCGAACATATCTGTGTATCGCTTCACGAACTCTTTCATATCGTCCGATGCGATCTCGGGTGTTGAGGCGCCACCGACGGAAATGAAGCCATTGGCCAATTCCCCTGCCCCTTCCCGTAGTACCGTCGCGTCCTGTGCAGTTTCGGTCGAGATAATGCCCTGAAACCCAAGTTCACGCGCTGACCGGATCAATTGAGGTGCATTGGCTGGGGAGACACCCGACAGAACCAGCAGATCAGGTTGCGTTCGCATGACAGGCGTCAGCACCGGAGTAAAATCTGTTGTGTCCACCTGGTAGGTGACATTGTCGGAAACAACTTCAAGTCCCAGTGCCTTCGCGGCTTCGACACCACCGTCTCGCTGGCTTAACGGATCGGATTCGTTCGCGGCGACGAAGGCAACGGAAGTCACGCCTTTTTCGTCCTTTAGGTATTTGTAGATTGCCGGGCCAGACTGATAGTTCGCGACCATACCCAGAACGGCATTTGATGCCGGAGCGGTATAGAGCTCTTTGGGGAACGCATAGGGAAAGTACATGATCCCCTGTGCTTCGGCGACAGGACGAACCGCTGCGGCACCATCGTCAACATTAGGCCCTACGACATAGTGAATCCCTTCCTGAGCCATCTTTTCCATGCCAGCGATCGCACGCTTGGGGTCTTTCTGGTCGTCGAAGGATACAATTTCAACGTCATAGGTTGTGTCGCCGATTTTGTATCCTCCAGCTTCGTTTATCCATGCAGCACGGGCCTCCATTGATCGCTGGTTAGAGATACCCCAAGCTGCGGCTGGCCCCGAAGTGACACCTACAAAGCCAATCTTCAGCACTGGGTTTTCGGCCCAAGCCACGGATCCAAGGACGGATGCGGTCACGGCTAATGCGACTGAGGATTTCATCAGGTTTCTACGTTTCATTCTTTCCTCCCTATGAGGTCTCGGCGCCTCTCTTGGGCGCTTGGCGAAGTGTATATTGCGACCGGTCGAATCCCGGAATGCACCTAGGATACTGCATTGTTAACAATCTCTGTCAACATTTATCGTTAATACGATCATTGATATTGTGAACGGAAATCCAATATATTGTCAGTTAGAAATTGTACCGCTAAGTACAACAGACATGTATTCCAGCCAAATCGGAACGAGATGACAGACGCCCAACAAAAACTCGACACCGTCCAATCCGACCCGGATGAACAATTGATCGTTGACCGAATTTATTCCGCGGTCATGGAACAGAAACTGGCTCCCCGAACAAAGTTGAGTGAACAAACCTTATGTGAGACCTTTGGCGTTGGTCGCATGCGCGTCCGCCGAGCATTGTTGTTGTTGAGCAGCCAAGGCATTGTTGAACTGCGTTCCAACCGCGGCGCATTCATTGCCTGCCCAAGCCCTGACGAAGCCCGAGAGGTTTTTGAAGCCCGCCTGATGATCGAAGCGGGTATCGTACGTGAGCTGACGCGTGAGATTAGCCGCTCAGGCATCAATGCACTACGGACACATATCAAAAAGGAAGATGCGGCTCGGGCAAGGAACGACCAAACTGAAATTATCAGACTCTCTGGTGAATTTCATGTTGAGTTAGCTAAATGCCACAACAACGTAGTACTCACCCGCGTCGTTAGGGAACTGGTGACCCGGTCTTCTCTAATAGTGGCACTGTTCGGAACCAATAAAGATACATCCTGCCCCGATGATGAGCACGCATCGATCATTGACGCAATCGCGAGTGGTGACCCGCAGTCTGCAGAAGACAGCATCCAACACCACCTACTTCACGTCAAAAACAGCCTGGATCTGAAGCAAATCCAAAAGGTTGAACCAGATCTTGCCAAGATTCTCACCGGGCGCATGTAGTTTTGTTTCTACACAATACCTCTACCCAGCCAGCTACTGGAAACATCTATCCTGCAATCTCAGCAAGCATCCGAATGCCAGAGGTCGTAGCGCTAGAGAATTGCAGATTTCGGATCATGTCGGCCACCTCAATGCCATCCAATGTGGCTGAGGCGGGTCGAACGACTCAAACCCACGCAAGTGCCGAACACGCCGCTTTATGAACCGACGATCCTGTTCGATCATATTGTTCAGATACTTGGACCTGATTGCCAGTACTTTGGCTGGGCATCCAATTCGCCTCAGAATTCAGTTCACTTCTGGAATACCGACCGCGTTAGCGCAGCGTATGTCGATGACGACCTTGCTCGGGATTCCATTTGACGGCAGCGTTATGTCAAAGAACCCGGCAGCTGCTAGACGGTTCCTTCGCTCGGACAGCACGAAATCAAGGATGTTTCCTGCTTTTTCGACTGCTGAATAAAGATACACCCATTTGCCGCGAACACGTATGTAGGTCTCGTCCATTCTCCGGAACTTCTGTGTTGGGCGTTTCTTCGATTGCGCCCGCGCGGCGACAATGTGCAAAAATTTTGCAACCCATCTGTTGAGTATTAGCTTGGTCAACCAGCACACCGCGTTCAGCCATGATCTTTTCCAAATCCCGATATGACACCGTGTGCCGCTTATAGAAGTACACAGCGTACGAAACCGCATCCTTGGGGAAATGGAAGCCTTTCAATGCGATCTATTTGAGGTTTGTTCGAAATCTATTCGACGGGAACAAACATCAGACACGCATGTTGGTCAATTGGGTCTCGTAGGTTGCGACACGTCCCAGAACCCTCATCTGAGGTTCTGTTGCAAAGTTTTGACCATTGACCGGATCTGTTGCGAAGCTTCTGACTGAACGAAGAGTTTACAGCGAACCCGCGGCTTATGCCACCAGTTCTGCAAATCGACGAAACGGACAGGTTCCGGGTGAGAGTCGACCTCTGCGGATCATGTGCGCCACTTCGATTCCGTCCAGTGTTGCCGCCGCTGAAGCAAAGGCCTTGAACCCCAGCATTGGCCGTGTGCGTCTCTTGATGAAACGGTGGTCCTGTTCCACGATATTGTTCAAGTATTTCCGCCTCACCATCTCAATTGGGATCGGGTAGCCAAAGCCCTTAAGCGACTTGTTGATGGTTTAAATGTCGGCTGTGTTCGCACCGCATTTGTCGATTACGATCTTTCGTGGATGACCAGTGCATTCAAGCATTTGAGCGAAGAATTTCGTAGCGGCAGGTTTGTTCCGATGACCTGAAAGCATGAAGTCCAATGTCCTGCCGTGTTTTTCGATCGCTGGGTAGAGATAGACCCGCGCACCTTTCACCTAGATGTAAGTTTTGTCCATCCGCCAGAACCGGTCACACGGTCCCTTACGCCGGCGCTACGTCGGCGATTGCACTAGCGTGTTTTGTCACCCAACGGTTCAGCGTCGTGTGATCTACCGCAACGCCACGCTCGGACATGGTTTCCTCAATATTACCGTACGACACGCCATATCGAACATAAAAGAAGACCGCACATGATCACGTCATTTGGATAATGTGCACCTTTGAAAGAGATCATGAATCGACTTTCGACCAGTTGGGACCGAAAGCCATCCACGCGCTAAACCCCAGCGCGTCAACAGCCATAACTTTGTAACAGACCCCCCCTCATGTCCTGGTGCTGGATCACTAGCAGCAGACCAAAAAAACGACTTTGGCTACTTGCAGTATGATGCTGAATCTTCAAGCTGCCTGGTTGGCGGCTCTCCAGGCGTCAAATGCCTCGAGACGGTGGTAACGAATCGTTAAGGCGAAGCGGCGGCGAGCGGGAACGCTGAAGCAATTGCGGATGGTTGAGTGGGTCGCTGATCAAGCGAGCCGATGTCTAGCTTCTCTTTTTCTCCCGAACGTTTCGTGGTTTCCTTTGCGAACTCAAACTCGCGACGTCCGTTATTTGGTCTCGAAAACAATATTTGGAACAGAAACTGACAAGAAACGTTGTTGTTTCGGAACAAGTTTAACTGAGTTGGATGCACAAATGAAAAAAATAGCAATGAAGTTTTTCAAGGCCTGCCTAGTATTCAGCTTATCATGGTCGGCGCAAATTGTAATTCCAGTAGAATGGCAAGTGTCCTTTGTTTCTGTCGCATGGGCAGACGATGAAGATGACCGGGACGACGACAGAGGCGATGATCGGGACGACGACGGAGGTGATGATCGGGACGATGATCGGGGTGATGGCAGCAAGCGGGATAGTCGAAGTGGCGGTGGAGCAGTAAACGGCCAAAAATCCTCTGGGGAAAACCCGTTCGACAACCTTATCAGACGGCTGACCAATCGACCGCCAACACCTCGACCAGCACAGGCGCCAACCCCAGCTCGAACGCCCATCGCGCTGCCAACGCGCGCGCCGTTCGAAATAGTTGTTGCGGATGCATCGACTGAGGATCTGGAACAACTTCTGTCCGAAGGATTTACAATCGCCGCAACAGAAACTCTTCTGGCGTCTAATCGTGTTTTGACACGGCTGACTTCACCGAGCGGGCTAGAACTGGAAGCCGCCCGGGATCGGGTCCGCGCCCTGCCTTCGGGCGGTATTGCGGATTTCAATCACTTTTATCGCTTTGAGCAAAGCGAAACACGAGTGGCTTCATCGGGCCCGTGTTTGCATGAAAACTGCCCTGCCTGGGAGATGGTTAATTGGCCAAACACAAGGCACGCCGAAGCGACTTGTCCCGTGCAAGTCCCGGTGGGAATGATTGATACTGGGATAAATTCTGAACACGAAATCATGGCTGGTGCGCAGCTGGAATTGATTCAATTGGCGGACCAAACATTTGCCCCTTCAAAAGCAGTTCACGGCACTGCGGTGGCATCCCTTATGGTCGGCGATCCGGACAGCCGTGTGCCTGGGTTGATCCATGGGGCGAAAGTCATCGCGGTGGATGCATTTGCGCGTAAAGGCTCGGATGAACGCGCGGATGTGATCTCTCTTCTGCGCGGGTTAGATGTGTTGAAGGCGCGTGATGTACGCGTGATAAACCTGTCACTGGCGGGGCCCAGAAACAGCCTACTTGAAGATTTTGTCAATCAGATGGTGCAGGAAGACGAGATCGTTCTGGTCGCAGCGGCAGGTAATGAAGGACCGTCTGGCGAACCGATGTTTCCCGCGGCATTTGATACCGTGATCGCCGTGACAGCTGTGGATGCGCGGGCTCGCATCTATCGAAAAGCGCAGCGCGGGCCGCAAATCGACATAACCGCGCCGGGCGTAAACATGTTATCTGCCACATCAATTCGTGGCGCGCGCCTAAAGTCGGGGACATCCTTTGCGGTTCCCTTCGTCACCGCGGCGGTCGCAATCATGCTCTCACAGGACAACACTCTGTCACCGAAACAAATCCGGGAGCGTCTGGAAAACGCCGCGCAGGACCTCGGCGCGCCCGGATATGACGAGGTGTTTGGCCATGGCCTGCTGAATGCCGCCTCATTGTGCTAAGGTGCCCAGCCACCCGTAATCAAGTCCGCCTCTAGAGCGGGAGCAAGTGAATCGCCTGCCCCCAACCGATCCAGAAACGGCATCAACCCCTGCATTTCTGCGCCACTTGCAGTCACAAATCCATCCTCGGTGCCTGATGCGGACAGCGGTTCTGACATCGTCACCTCAACCACCCACGTGCCGGAGGTGATACATGCAATGCCAAGGTCGATACGCTGGTCTGCACGGTTGATGAATTCAAATTCCCGGCAATAGCCGTCTGAGATCGGAAGCGTAGCAAGGACCATAAAGTCCTGACCTGTGGCGGTTGTCTCGGGAATACCCGATGGCAGACGGTTCAGCGCCGACGCCAGTTCCGACCCATTGACGACTGGTCCCACGGTCACGTTTGTCGTATCGATTGGGGCAAATAAATTGGGGGCTACAAAAACCGCGAGTGCCACCATCGCCGCTACGGCCGTGCTCATCCACACAACGGGTCGCTTAGAAAAGGGGAGGACCTTCGCCGTCTGTGTCGTGCCCAGAATGGTGTCCTTGATCACTTGCGGCACCAGTTCATCCAGAGGATCGCTGAAGGCCCGCGACAGCGCTTCGTTTGCGGCCATTAGATCGTCGACATAGGCCTGATCTTGAGGGTGGTCAGCCAGATGGATCACAATGGCTGCAGCCTCTTCAGGCGACAGTTCTCCGTCAACAAACGCAGCGAGGAGGGATTGGTCAATTAATGGATTTGCAGTCATTGTATCGACCCTTTCGTCATCCCCAATAGTGGTAGCAATGCTTCTCTGGCCCTCGATAAGCGGCTCATGACGGTGCCAACGGGCACTTCCAGAACGTCTGCGGCCTCTTTGTAGCTCAAACCCTCAATCGCGACGAGGGACAGAACAATGCGCTGCTTTTCAGGCAGCGCAGCCATGGCAGTCCGGGCCACGTCCAGCATCATTCGATCCTCAGGCTGGCGCGCGGCAAGGCCTTTGTCACAAAGACCGGCAAGCTCGGGATCAACCGAAGCCCCCCGCGTTTTGGCGCGCCTACGGTCATCGATCCACAGGTTTTGGATAATTCGGTACATCCAACTGTCCATGCGCGTCCCTTCGCGAAACTGCGCCGCGTTTTTCAACGCTTTTACACAGGCTGACTGCACCAAATCATCGGCGTCTGGTTTATTACCCGCAAGTGACAGCGCAAACCGGCGCATTTTCGGCACCAATGCAACCAAGTCTCTTTGGAACCGGTTCGTCATGCGGTCACTCCTGTTTCGCTTCTCTTCAATAACAACGGATCGTCAGAGGTGGTATTCCATATGATCCAAGAAAAAACGAATAACTGCCGCGGCAAAACCCGAGGCGACGTGTTTTGGCCTGCAGCGAAAAAAGTCTCAAAAAGTTGGAATAGATAGCCGCCGGCTCCGTTGTCCCAGCAAGACAGCAAACAATCAGGAGCTGAAACGATGTTCGATACCGCAATGGACGTAACACCAGTGACCGGACTGATGTCGGTCACCAAACTTTCAGTAAGGGTAGATCGACGCACGCTTTCCGCCGACATTCACATTCCAAGCGTTACAGCACCAGATGTCCCGCCATTATTGACGTTGCACGGAATTTCGCGGAACGCGGCAGGATTGGCCGAGGCATTTTCCGGGCCTTGCGAGAGGAAAGGCCAAGTTCTGATTTCCCCACGTTATTCCAAAAAGCACTGGCGTCATTTTCAAAGGATTGGCAACGTTCGCCCGGATCAATCACTCCTTGCACTACTCGCCCTGGTTGAACAGATGGGCATTGCAAAAACAGGTCAAGTCGAGATGTTCGGCTATTCTGGTGGAGCACAACTCGCGCACCGTTTTGCCATGCTTTATCCGCAGCGGGTTGCTAGCCTGCATATCGCTGCCGCCGGCTGGTACTGCCTGCCGGATTTGACGCAGCCCTTTCCGATGGGTTTGGCTCCAACGAAAGAGGCCTTGAAAGTGAACGTTCCCGCTTTGGCTCACAACCAGTTGCGACAGTATCTGAGTCTAAAGCTTCGGGTTTATGTCGGCGCCGAGGATAGCCACCGGGATCCCGCCCTTCGCAAAGGACCGGGCATCGACGATGTCCAAGGCCGTCACCGACTGGCCCGCGCGCGGCACTATTGCAAAGCATTCCGTGCCGCGTCCGAAGCACGGGGGATTACACCCGATCTGTCGCTGACTGAACTTCCCAACTGCGTCCACAGTTTCGCCGACTGCGCAAAAGCTGGTTTAACGGAACTCGTTTGTGAATCTTGAAATCATTGAAGTACAGGAGATTAATTATGGAAAATCATATCTTTAAAGGCGCAAAATGGTGCTTTGCAACCAGACGCATTGATAAGGCGCTGGCAAGCGGGTTGCGCCAGGATTTCCAGCATTCAAAACCGGGGGACCTGATCCTTGGCCGAGTGACGTCGATCGGCAACCACCAACGTATTCAGTTGCCAGCCGGTCGTCCCTCAACACTATATCCAGGTGATCTTGTTGTGCTGCCCTGCGGCGCACGGTACGCGCCTGACCAGTTTGAAGGACTGGCCGAGATTGATGAGAAGGGCAGCGATATGCTGGCGGGCGGAGGATGCCTTGGGCGCATGGTGCATCGCAATGAGCGCATCAAACCTCCGACACGCATTCAACCGCTAGGGCGTATCACGTCAAAAGACGGGGCCGTTCTGAATACAGGCGACTTCGCCTTGCCAGAGCGTTTAGATCCCGCACAGATTCCGGTGATTTGCGTGGTCGGTACCGCGATGAACTCGGGCAAAACAACCGCAACGGCTGCCCTGGCCCACGGCCTGACAAAGGCTGGATGGAAGGTGGCGGTGCTCAAAGGCACGGGTACTGGCGCGTTCGGGGACTACAATTCCTTTGTTGATGCCGGTGCATCCTTCGTCGCCGATTTTACAGACGCAGGTATGGTCACCACCTATCTTGCGCCTTTGCCGCGCATCGTTGCGGGTATCGATACGCTATTGGGCGAGTCGGAGTCCCTCGGCTGCGACATCGCGGTGATGGAACTGGCGGATGGCATATTTCAGCGGGAAACAGCTGCACTTCTGGCTGATCCGTCAGTCCGAGACCGGTTTTCAAAGTATCTTTTTGCCTGTGCCGATGCGGTTGCAGCCGCAGGGGGTGTAACTGAGTTGGGCCGAAACGGCATTCGACCCATCGCACTGACAGGGATGCTGTCATGCTCCCCTATGGCAGTGGAAGAAGCGCATACCGCAACGGGTGTTCAGGTTCTGACCCGAGGCCAACTTCTCGATCCAGCATATGCAAACACATTGGCTGTGCGTGCCGGGGTCGATCGTACACGGTACGCAGCATGACCCCTCCGGGGCTTTTTGACGGTCCTAGACGCTGCCTTTTTGGTTGGATCCTATGCGCGACCATTTTGCAGGCCGCCGCTCTTTCAGCGGTGGCCATTGCAACGCGGACCGCCTTTGTCGCGTTCCATGATGGATCGGACCTGCCCGTTCTTCCCATTGCAGTCGTCGGAGGCGCCGGGATGTGCAGCGCGCTGCTGCAATTGGCTTTCCGGACGCTCGCGGAACGTTTGGGCCAGGACTATGCCAAGGACGTGCGTCTGAGGCTGTTCGACCACGCAAGCCGTAGCGATCAGATTGAACTGGACCAACGGCGCATGGGTTACCACGTCTTGCGCTTTACTGGCGATCTGGCGGCGTTAAAAGACTGGCCCGGTCTTGGTTTGCCGAGGCTGGTCCAAGCTGCTGTCCTGCTGCCAGCGGCGACGGCCGTGCTGATCTATCTTGACCATCGGTTTGCCTGGGTGGCGATGTGCGCGGTTCTCCCCTCGGCGATTTGTGCTCCTCTAACACAGAGCAAACTTTTGGAAGCGCATCGAAATTTGCGAAAACGCCGTTCTTTGCTAGCCGCAGATGTAACGGAACGCCTGCCAATTGCACCGAGGCTTTCGGCATTGGGACGGCGACGCATCGAGATGAAATCACTGAATCGCCGGGCAGAGCAGGTTGCAGATGCGGCCCGCACCCTCCGCAGCCTCAGCGAATATAGAAAGGCTGTTCCCGATCTGTCAGCCGCTGTCGCCGCCGGTATAGTCTTGTCCATTGGCGGGTATGGCGGTTTGTCTTCAGGAACAATTGCAGCCGCATTGGCGGCGCTTGGGCTGATGGTCCGGCCGCTTCGCAATGCAATGACATCAAGCGACCATGCGGCGAAGTATCGGGTGGCCCATTTCAATCTGTCCCGCGCGCTTGGTCGCCCGTTGGCCCCAGCCCGCAATTCCGAAACCCGTCTGCGACGGAAACCGTTTTCGATTGAGATCAAGCCAATGCATGGCCCAAAGATCAAGGTGCTGCCAGGGAAACAAGCGATCATCTCCAATTCAATGATGGACCAGATCGAAGTCGCATTGTTGGGAAACGCAACGCCTGGGGACATCTCATTGAAACTTGATGGCAAAGATGTTGCACGATTAACACCCGGAAGCCTGCGCCGATCTGTCGGCGTTCTCACTGACCAGCCACTAATCCTGAAAGGAAGCCTGCGACGCGCGTTAACGCTGGGTCTGCGCCAACGACCGTCAGATGAAGAAATCACGAGGGCAGCTGAGAGCGTTTCCCTGCAATACATCATTCATGAAATAGGCGGCTTAGAATTCAAACTAGCGGAGCGTGGCGCCAATCTAACTGTTGATCAAAAGCTTCGCATTTCTTGCCTTCGCCTTGTCCTCCAGAAGCCAGACATAATCCTTGTTCGCAGTGCACCGTGCAAAGCAATGAGGTCATCGCGGACGTGGCAACTCGCCACAAAAATAGCAACTTATCGTGAATTCCTTGCCACATAATTTGGGCTCAACACCGAAGTGGGCAATTGAGCCCTACCTCACCGTTGCCGAGATGAGCCGTGCCTACGGGGCAGAAAACCTCTTAACGCGATCCTGGCCCCTGACTTGATCCTCCCCCACTGAAGTTGTCCGCCGTTATGTTTAGGAAAACGGAGGCCTACTCTGAGGTCTTTTTTGTACGTGTCGCTAATGTGGTGAATTGCATTTATCCGGCACTCGGATGCATCACCATACAAACAAGGCGGTCGGCCACCCAACCCTAAAGCCGGGCACCCGCGATGAGCCGTTCTCGAAGGCGAACTACAGCGACCAATGCGAGCTCCGTCCCCTTTTGCGTTGTGATCGATAAAGATCAATAGGCCAGTTTTCAAAACCCTAAATCTTTCAGATTTTTAAGTTTACCGAAAGGTCAGTTAATACCCCCAATGTTCTGGTCACCGCTTGATTGTTGAGTAATGAGGCGGGGATGCAATGCTGAGCCTAATAATATCCACATTGGCCAGCGTGGTCTTCGAAATCGGGCATCTGTGGTCCGCGTTCCTCATAAGTTCTGAAGGTGCGGTTGCTGCCTCGGCCAGCCACGCCCAATACTTGTCCCTCGCCACAGTTTCCGCATTGAGTATTCTGGGAAAAGCCCAAAAGCGCTCCCAAAATCCAGGCACACCCAATTCAAAAGTCACGTTGGGTTCGAGGTGTCACAACACGCTGCAAGCAAGAACTCTTCCTTGCTTAGACGACGGACTGTTCGACCGATTGTTCCTCCGCGCTCACGCAGTCCGAAATGGTGAAGCTGCGCTTGGGTATGCCACTCCCACAATCACAGTGATTGGATAACTAATGCCAAAGCCCAAGGGCAACTTAGCCTCTGTGATTTCCAGGTTCGGTGAAAAGGCTGGCCTGGTTCAAAAATACACCATCACCATTCCACCCGCAAACGATCTGAACCGCCCGGCCCCTCGGAAGCCGCGTATGGGTCAGGCAAACAATTCCAAGGTAAAAAAGGAGCCAATCATGTCGTTAGACATTTCGAAACTCGGTGAAATAAAAGGTCTGTTAGGAGCATGTCTCGTCGACAGTGACACCGGCCTCATACTCGGCACAGAGGGCGGCTCCAAGATTGATCTCGAAACAGCCGGCGCGGCTAATGTTGAAGTGGTTCGCGCAAAACTGCAGGCTATCGAAGCTCTAAAGCTCAACGATTCCATCGAAGACATTCTGATCACGCTGGGTAAGCAGTTTCACCTTGTCCGCCCGCTGGAAAAAAATCCCAATATTTTTGTGTATGTCGCATTGGACAAGAAATCGGCAAACCTGGGACTAGCAAGACTGCAGGTCAAAGCGGTCGAAGAAACGTTGAGCCTCTAGTCTGCAACCATTTGCCAAATGGACTCGGCCATCTTGATATGGCTGGGTCTTGTCTACGGTTGAATCGGTCACGTTTCTTGGAACAGGCACCGACTGTCTGGGAGGCGAACAGAATGAAAATACTCGTAGCAGAAGACGACAAAAAAACCGCTGATTTCGTCTATTCAGGCCTGCAAGCCAACGGATTCAGTGTGGAGTGGTACGAAGACGGTCGCGATGCCCTATCCTACTGCCTGTATAATGACTGTGATGCCATCATCCTTGATCGAATGTTGCCGGGAATGGACGGTCTTTCCGTTCTGAAAGCTCTGCGGGCGGCCAAGAAGCAGACCCCTGTTCTGTTCCTCACATCGATCGGAGATGTTCAGGATAGAGTCGAGGGTTTGACTGAGGGAGCCGATGATTATCTGGTGAAGCCCTTTCATTTCTCCGAACTACTTGCGCGATTGTATAGCATTATCAAACGCCACTCTGCCGGGGTCACAACGACCGAACTTCACGTCCACGACCTTTCGATGAATTTGCTCAGCAGGGTCGTCAAGCGACAAAATGAGACAATAGAATTGTTGCCGCGTGAGTTCGCGCTTCTTGAAGTTCTAATGCGAAACTCAGGACGGATCGTGACCCGCACCATGCTTCTGGAACAAGTCTGGGACTACAATTTCGACCCGAATTCGACCGTAATCGAAACCTATATCAGCCGGCTGAGGTCAAAGATTGACAAGCCCTTTGACACGCCTCTTCTGCATACGTCTCGAAATGTCGGATATAGTCTTCATGGACCGCGCTAGCATTTTCTCAGGTGCCCCTTTCCGGACAGCTTGTTACGCTGCGCTGGTGGTCTGGATTATCACTGCCATTTTCGGATACGCGGCTTACTTGGCGCTAGAAGATAGGCTCCGCCTTAACCTCGAACAACAAATCCTTGAAGAAGAACTTCTGCTTCAGGAGATACTCTTGGACGGTGGCGCAGCCGCAGTTCAGCGGGCGATTGAACACCTGAACAGTCCCAATCGGTCCGGGCTTCACATGATCGCGCTGTTTGACAAACACAATTCGGCACTTGCTGGATCTGTCGCGAAGGTACCCGACAAAAATGGCTGGCATGAGGTGGATCCGGATTTCGTGGCGATCGGTGGGGCTGCTCCTGTCTACCTGCTTCACGTCTCCGACTATCTTGGCTATCGCACGGTGGTCGCCCGCAGCCTGACATCACTCAATCATGCTTTGACGACGCTTTGGGAAGGATTGTTGTTACTGACGCTCGCGACGACAGCCACCGTTATGGGGCTGGGATACTACGTCAGTTCGCAAAGCTATCGCAAACTCCAGCGGATTGAGCGAACCCTCGATCTTGTCTCACAAGGGGACACAGACATTCGCCTGCCCATTTCAGAAGCAAACGATCAGATTGATCGGGTTTCCCGTTTGATAAACCGGCATCTCGACCGGCTGTCGAGTCTGCTCATCAGCACGCAAACAACCGCGGTCACGATAGCTCATGACCTGAGGACGCCTTTATCCCATGGGTTTTTGGCATTGCAGCGGGTCTATAGCGAAGTCGAGTATGGCGGCGACCCGCGCCCAACGCTTTACGAATTGGAAAGCGAACTGAAACGTCTCAGCGCTGTCTTCGACACGATCCTTAGAATTTCTCGTATTGAGACTGGCGGGTACAAGGACCACTTTGCGACAGTGAACCTGAGCGCAATCGTCGAAGACATTGTCGAAACTTTCTATCCAGTTGCGATAGACGAGGAAAAACACATCTCGGCAGAGTATAACGCCGATACGGTACTGATCCGAGGCGATGAAAACATGCTGAAGCAGTTGCTCGTCAATCTTGTAAACAACTCACTCCGGTATTGCCCTTCAGGCTCTTGGATCAAGATCTCCCTGATGGCCAAATCCGATTGCGTCGAGCTTGTTGTGGAAGACAATGGACCGGGAGTTCCCCCGTCTCAAATCAGCAAGGTTTTTGACGCATTCTTCAGGGCAGACGGTGCCAGAAACGAAGCGGGAAACGGGCTTGGCTTATCCCTCGTAAAGGCTGTTGCTGTGCGGCATGGAGCAATGGTCGTTGCGGAGGACAACGAACCGGGTTTGAGGGTTTGCGTGAGCTTTGGAAGAACCCTCGCGGCCGCTTGAGTACAATTAAGAAAAACACTCCATACCACCTTTTGGGTCCATCCGCTTGCGGGATCACTCAAACCCAAAAAAGCCAATTCCAGAAAATGAGGAAATACAAAGATGAATAAAGCCGTAATCTTGGCAGCGATCATGTCGGCATCCGCGGCCACTGCCGAAGAAACTGAATTCAGATGCACATCGGATGTATCTGGAGAGGAGATTCAGGTGTTTCAGAACGGAGACCTCTCGGAAGCGCGCATGATTGTTCAGGGCGCAGAAGGCCCGGCCTCCGTTGCACACGGCCTTGACGGGGTGACTTTCATCCATATCAAACCCGACGAAGTCTGGACGTTGGCCCTCCATTTTCCAACCATGACCTATGAATTATCCACCCATGGAGCGACTGCCACTGAAGATCACGGACACTGTGAAAAAAGTTAGACGCAACATTGGCTTGCTCGTGGATTGAGAGATAGACAGGTTGAAAAATTTCTAAAATGTAAGCTGGGTGAAAACACTGTGAAAATTCAACCGCTCACAATGCAAACATCGTTCGAGAGAACTCAAAACACTTGGTCAAGGAAGCATTCGTACCCCTCCGAAAGGGTGTCATCGGTTCCGTGAAGACGCGGGCCACTCACTCGTAAGCAAGCCTTCCTCGGCCAAAGTAGCGCCCCCCTTAAAACGTCAAAGCCCACTAAAGGGGGGCGCTACGATTCCACCAGAATTTACCTACTGCTGTACCAAAACCTCAGATAAACTGGGCTTTCGATGCATTGTATTGGTCTGTGAGCAAATGCGACGCGGGTTGATGTATCAACCCGTTACCATTGATCCCAAAATCGTCGAGTGAAAAGCACATACAATGAAAGCAATTCCAGACGCCCTGCGATCATTCCGAAAATCATGATCCACTTGGCGGCTCGACTAAAGTGTTCGAGTGAGCCTGAGCTTTCCACCTTTGGACCAAAAGCAGGACCAATATTAGCCACTGCGGTCCAGGCAGAGGTGAAGGAGGTCTCGATTGTCAGGCCGGTTAACGAAAGCGCAGTGGCTACGAACCACACTGTTGCCGCGAAGAGGGTCATAAATGCCCCGACAGACTCGACTACATCTTTTGAGAGCTTCTTCCTGCCATACATTGGCTGGCTAACAACGTTCGGATAGCGCACTCGCTTGATCCGGATCGCAATCGCCGCCAAGCTTACCTGCCACCGGAATATCTTGACCGAGCAAGCTGTAGAGCCGGTACAACCTCCCAAAAATCCAGCGACCAATACGAGCGATAGAGCGAAACTACCCCATTGAGAGATATCCTCGCTAGCGTACCCAGTGCCTGATATCACCGAAACTACGTTAAACAGCGACTCACGAACGATCACAGAAAACGGCTCGTCACTCGTCGCCATCCGAAAAGCTACTAAGACTGTGACCAGGACAAGTATTGCCAGAAGGTAACCCCTAACTTGAGGGTCATTCAATAAAGGTTGGGCGCTCCCCCTCGCCAATTGAACGAAACGTATAAGCGGTAAGCTGGCGGCAACCATGAAAATGATGCAGACATATTCCAGCGCTCCTTCAAACCGTATGAAGGATTGATCAGTCGTCGAGAACCCGCCTGTTGAAATCGTTGTCATGGCATGAACGACAGCGTCCAGTGCCGACATTCCCATTGCGGCGTAAACAGCCGCACAAGTCGCAGTGAAACAGACATAAATCGCCAGCAGCGACCTAGCTATATCCAGCGTACGTGGGAGCAATTTGCCCTGAGTATCAAACCCTTCCGTCAAAAAAAACTGCATGCCACCGACACGCATAATCGGCAAGAATATCATTGCAACGATGACGATACCAAGCCCGCCCAGCCATTGAAGTACACCTCTCCACAGCAAAATCCCGGGTGGCAGGACTTCAAGATTATGAAACACCGTTGAACCAGTTGTGGTCATACCGGAAACCGCTTCGAAATAGGCTTCCGTAATTCCAGCTTGCTGTATGCCAAGTAATAAGGGAACTGCACCAAACATCGGAAGCGCGACCCAAACCACTACAGTCAACGCGTAGGCTTGGTTGCGGTTTATAGTGGTAATTTCAGGTCGCGACGTGGTCATAGCGAGGAGCAATGCCGTGGACGCAATTGCCAGACCGCTTTTGGTCAGCGCACTGATTGGCGAGAATTCAAAATGTTGGTCCACGAGCCCGCAAATGATCATCAGGCACCCCATGCAGCTGGCGAGAAGCGCGGTAATGTGGATAATTGGTGTGACTTTCGACATGTAGGATTTGTTCAATATTGATGCGGCACCAGTATTGATCTCAAACGTTTGGCTATATTGGTGGCAGAAAACCAGTTCGCTGTTCACGCTCCGCACTTGGGTAACCTGAGTGTGCAAGAGCCAAGTTTTCTCGCGCTTTTCACGAACATCAAAAATCTGAAAAGCAAGTGCCCCTTGTGAGCGGCCTCATCTAACTGGTCCAAATTGATTTTTAGTACGTCATCTGCCTGTAATCCACCGGGACGATGGTTTCCGGTGTCGTGGTCGGTTTGTTGTTGGTTTTTGCGGTTGTGGTTGCTGCCATGTTTACGACCCTCAGCATTCAAAACATGGCAGCTACCCAATGGGCACCGTGGCGATGGGCCAGGCTATGGTCATTTTGGTGCGCGGGCCGGACCTTTCAATGGCGACGGTGATGGCGACCACCGCAGGGCTTTGTCACAAACTTTCGGCATCTCTGTCTGAGACGAGTATCTCGTGCTAGTGGCGTCCCGTGTTTTGACCGGAGCCAATCGTGACGATCTCATTCAAGGGTGCACACGTTCCGAAAGTTGCGATCGTACCGGCTTCCATGCCTCACCTAAAAGGCTTTCGCGTCCCGCGTGAAATTATTGCCTACACTGTCTGGATCTATCACCGGTTCATCATGAGCACAGCTGATGACAAAGATCTGCTTGCCGAGCGCAGCGTGAAGCACTGGTTTTGGCGGGCTATCGATGCGGACGGCAACGTTTTGGACATTCTTGTGCAACCCAAGCGAAGTGCCAGAGCGGCAAAGCAATTTCTGAACCGGCTGATTGTTCAGTACGGTCAACCTCGCGTTGTAATAACCGACAAATTATGCAGTTAAATCAGACCGTTAAAGGTCTTGACCCCGGACTCGGACCAACGGGCGCACAAAGTCCTCAACAACGCCATCGAAGTGTCGCACAGGCCGACCCGAAAACGGGAGACGATTGCCGGGCGTTTCAAGTCGCCCCGAAACGCTCAGAAGTTTCTATTCGCCCATGGTCAAATCAACCTACAATTTGGCAATACCCGCGCATGAATTGAAGTTCATTCGACGTCTTCTGCTGGATGCCAGGGTAAACTCTCAATTGGTGGCTCATAACGATTTGCCCGGTAGCGAGATTCCGGAATGTCGTACCCCATACCGCTGTCATCGACCCAGACGTCATCTTCGACACCGAATGGGCGCTTTGTACGGTGAATGCCCGTTGGCCTCTTCATAATTATTTCCTTAGTTAAGTTTCTTGCGGCACTTGGCCACCTGTTCGTTCATTAGTTGGCTTGAATGTCCCTCCTTCGCTGGACGCACCCTACCCACCCGGCACATCTGCGCAACCGCTGATCCGAGCCCTCAGAAAATGGAGCGGGTGGTTTCTGCTCTACCGGCGCCGCAATGCGCCATAAAGGGCATAAAAAGACAAGTTGTCATAGCCGTAGTATATTGGAAACCGGAGCGAAAATAATTTTGGGATGCAAAACATGCAGTAATCAATGGCATACTTCGGGAGGAAATTATAATGCCTACATTTGTCTATGGGGATCAGCCGGAAACCATCATAAGAAAATCGGCAAGGAGCAACGCCAAAAAGGTCAACCATGTGCTGATGGGATCGATTCTGGAAGTTACAGACACAGACGGTGATTGGCTTGAAGTAGACTCCCTTGGAAAGGGGCCCGGAGGCTGGGTTCGCAAGAAAGATGTACGTGATACCCCGATACTAAAAACATTCTTTGTGGACGTAGGCCAAGGCGATGGGGCTATCATTGAATCTCCCGAAGGGATCATGTTGGTGGATGGAGGTCCCAACGCCAATTTCTTCAAATTCATGAAACACCGTTACCGCCGCATCTTGAAGGCAGGTGATAAGGTACTGATTAAAGCCATGGTTGTTAGTCATCCCGACTACGATCACTTCAACGGTCTGACTCCAATTCTCAAGGATGAAAGATTTGAAGTCGGAACGATCTATCACAATGGCATCATTCGCTATGATGACGACAATCTACCGGTTGGCACGGATTTTGATCTCGGCAAGCTAAAAAATCGAACCATAGATGGAGAGTGCCGACTTACGGTTACAGAGTCATTCGACACACTTACTCAGGCAAAAAACCTTGTCGACGGCGGTCATCTCATGTCGTCTTTCCGGAAGTTCTGGCAGGCTGCTCTGGACGCTAAAGACGACGGTCGTCTTGGAAACGCAAAGCGCATCACGATCAGAAACGAGGAGTTGCCAGGCTATACCCGGAACGACGACGACAAGCTTTACGTTGAGGTTCTGGGACCAGTACCGACGAGAAAGTCGGGAAGTGTTGAGTATGTCGCATTCCCGGATGCCCACGACATCGCCGATGACGATCCAGCGCCAAGCTCATCACACACGCGGAATGGTCATTCCATCGTTCTAAAGCTCAAGTTTGGCAAACACACCATTCTTCTTGGTGGCGATCTGAACATCCCAGCTCAACAACATCTGATGAAACACTATGGCAGCAGCAACCCGTTTCGGGTGGATGTTGCCAAAGCATGCCATCATGGATCTTCAGATTTCCACGTCGAGTTTCTGAAGAAAACGATACCTCAAGCAAATGTCTTTTCTTCCGGAGATAACAAGTCTTTTGATCACCCTATGGCTGACGCTGTCGGCGCTATTGCAAAACATACGAGAGGATCACATCCACTGTTGTTTTCCACTGAGCTCGCCCGTGCCGTATCCAGCACCGACACGCACTATGGATTGATCAATCTACGCAGCAATGGCGATACGCTCGTCATGGCACAGATGAAGGAACAGAAAAACAAAGCGGATATCTGGGATTCATTCACAGTTCCATGGCCGGGTAGATTTGCAAAGGAAATCAAGGAATCGGAGAAAGGTGATTAACTTCTACCAAGGACAGTTGCATGACCGCTTTGGCAGACGAAGCTGCCGCTTAGCGAAAGCCGTGCCTTTAGTGCAGTGAATGGATGTCGTTGTTGGGCTAAGGGCCGTCGTCGCAGCGAACGCAGGATTTTGAGCCATGGGTATCGCACGCCGACGCGGACGGCCCATTCCTGCCCTTCGATCCTGGTCAATTTCGCTGCGGTGCGGCCCGTCAGAGAAGGCATTCGCTGCACGCGCAAAATCGAGATAAGGTCTAACTTACAGCTTGCGGGTTAAAACCAGCCGTTAGCACAATATCCCGAAAGTCCGGTCCAGAGCTCTATTGTTGTCCTTAGGGCTAACTTGGCCCCGTGCCTGGAACGGACACAAAGACAGTTTGGTCTTTTAGACAAAAACCGATGCTGGAGTAGTTCGCCCGTCCTGTCCTTTCATCCACCCTTCCTCCCGCTCAGCAACCAGGTGCGTATCATGCCTTTGCCTCGAACTTCTATCAAACCGCGTTCGACGAAGATGTATCGGTTCATGAGGCGTTCATGAACGTCCGATGTCACCTGGATTTGCCCAGGCTCGCCGGTTTGCTCCATTCGCGCCGCCATGTTAACTGCGTCGCCCCAAACGTCGTAGAAGAACTTTTGCCTGCCTACGACTCCGGCGACGACCGGACCGCTGGCGATACCGATGCGAATCGGCACCGCACGTCCTTTTGGATCAACGAGGTCAGCGAGCGTTTCGCGCATCTCCAGTGCGAGATCTGAGAGTGCCTCAACTTGGTCTGGCCGCGGCTCGGGCACGCCACTCACAACCATGTAAGCATCGCCGGTGGTTTTGATCTTCTCGAGGCCATGCTTCTCGACGAGCGTGTCAAGATCGCTGAAGACGTCGTTGAGGAATCGAACGAGATCCTCCGGATCCGTATCGCTTGCCCGCGCGGTAAAGCCCCCCATGTCGGCAAAAAGGACAGAGGCCTGATCGTATCGGTCGGCAATTACTTCGCCGCCACTCTCCTTGAGACGTGCAGTCACACTGACAGGTAGGATGTTCGCGATCAATGCCTCGGAACGCTCGAACTCATGCTCAGCCGCCGCCTCGGCGTGCGCGATCTGACGCATCGCATAGAGTACGATCGCAAACAGGATCGCAAAGCTCAGTACGACAGAGGGAATGAAATTCGCAACGAAAACCTGGTGCGGTGGCCGCAGCCCTGTGTTCACCGGCGCCACGGCCTCCAGAAAGATCGTGACCGTAGCGGCCAACGCGACCAGTGCGACTGCAACTGGGAGGCGTATCTCTCCGTAAAACGGAATGAGAAGCGCCGGAACCAGCAGGGCCCAGAAGTGCAAACCCGAACCAGTTCCAAAGATCAGACATAGTCCGGAAATGTCCGCCAACCCGACCGCGATAAGCAAGGACGCTCCCAGCGACGGCCCCCACCGATGCATTAACGGGACAGCGCTAAAACCGAGCGCGGCGCCGAGATGGACGAGCGATGGCGGCCACAGGCCGGGATTGGGGTTAATCATATGGGCGACGACAAATCCCAAAGAAATCGCCACGAGCGCAAATGCGGTCGCGTTCACCACGCGGAGCCGCCGCGCGACCTTCTCTGGATAGCGTTCGGTGCCAAAGCGGATGGTTGGAAGAACTCGGCGCCATTTCATACGGACCCCTCCAATGCCTTCGATCATAATTGGGTGTCGGAATGAGACGAACGTCAAGCTTGCAGACAGTGTGAACGTGCGCGACAGCATGAATGAATGCCGTCGCCGTTGCGCGAAACTTGCGTCGCCGAGGATAAGCCTCACTGGCAAACCTTCCACTTGGTCACGTCGTCGGGGACATCTCAATTGGGTCTAGAATACGCAAGGCGTACGCGAACTAAACGTAAGGATCACCGATATTGCCACGGTGCGCACGCACAGCAGCATCGGTCGAAATGGGCTCATTCGAGATTCTGGATGCAGCTGCTTTTGCCTGACTAAGGTCTGGACGGCACTACAAGGCCGACCCAAAGGAGACATCCAGCGCACTGCTGCAATGCCGCGGTTGCAACCCGCATAGGCATCGTTCGCTGCAACCGCTCGTACGCGGCGGTGGCAGATGTTTTGATCGCGGACAAAGCGGACCAAAATCCCATCCCGTGTAGTAGCTGCTTTGGCAATAGTAAGAATGATCGGTATATATGTTCCGAGCGGTTGTATCGGGCGTCACCACACCCTACATTACGAGCGTCCGAAATGGAGATTTCATGTCCCGGTAAGGAAGGGAGGCAGCGTGCCTCTCGGTGCAAATCCTACGTTTGAGAACAGCTCCGTCATACTGTTTTGACGGTGAACGTTGATTTGCATGCTTTTCCTAACCATCGGCACCCAAGCCCTGCTTGTGCCAGAGACATGAAAGCAGACATCCTATGACACGGGATTATTCCAGTTTCCTCCCACCGCGCGCGCACGACGCCGGATCACCCGTCAAACTCAGCCGTATTCAGGCCCTCGGCTGGCAACCCTTCTTCGCCCAACAAATCGGTGTGGACGATTTGACCGCGGCTCCTCCCGTTCGCGTCGTCGAAGTGCATCGCAATGGGCTGCACGTCATCGGCGACACCGTTGATACGACACTTCCTCCCAGACCCGATGTAACTGTTGGGGACTGGCTGATGCTGGATACGGTGCACCCGCGATCCAGCCGAGCCCTTGAGCGCACCAGCCTGATCAAGCGACGCGCGCCCGGCACGAACCGGCAGGAACAGCTCATTGCTGCCAACATCGACACGGCCTTCATCGTCACGTCCTGCAATCAGGACTTCAATGTGGCCCGGCTCGAACGCTACGTCGCGCTTGCATTTGAGGCTCGGATCACGCCCGTCATCGTCGTGACAAAGACAGACCTCGTGACGGACCCGCAAGGCTATATCGACTCGGCCCGCGCTGTGTCGGACATGATCGACGTGATCGCACTTGACGCCCGCGGAAGCGCACCTCGGACAGGTCTGTCTCCGTGGTGCTTGCCCGGCAAAACCGTTGCATTCCTGGGCTCGTCGGGCGTTGGGAAATCGACATTGACCAATGCGTTGCTCGAGGGCCAATCCATAGAGACCCAGTCCATTCGAGAGGACGACGCGAAGGGTCGGCACACCACGACGCGACGCCATCTTCACTCAATGCCGAATGGCTGCTTGATCCTCGACACCCCCGGAATGCGGGAGTTGCAGCTCACCGACGCGGCGGATGGGATCAATGACCTATTTGCAGATATTCACAAGCTGGCAGCGCGCTGCCGATTCAATGACTGTCGGCACGAGACGGAACCAGGCTGCGCTGTTTTGGAAGCCATAGAAAACGGCACCATCGATTCAATGCGCCTCGGCCGGTGGCGCAAGCTCTTGGCGGAAAACGCCTTCAACTCCGCCAGCCTTGCCGAACGCAGATCGCGGGACAAAGCGTTCGGCAAGATAGTCCGTGACGTCAAGAAACTCAAAGATGTCAGGAGATAGAGCGATGACACAGTCAAAAGCCGGTCAGATCGTGTGGCATGATCTCTTCACTTCCGACAGGAAACGGTCGATGGACTTCTACCAGCGTATCGCCAACTGGACCTACCAGGTCGAGCGGGCGACGGACTTCGCATGGGGCGGCGGCGAGAAGGATTTCGTCCTTGCCCTGTCCGGTGACGAAGCCGGTGCCGGATTTGCCGAGACGCCGCCGAAGCAGCAAAGCGGCTGGATCGCTTACATCGAAGTCCCCGACGTGGATGCGGCGGTGGCGAACGCCAACAAGCTAGGAGGAAAGATCGTACGACATCCGTTCGACGTGCCGGGCGTCGGGCGCAGCGCACTGGTTCGCGATCCGCTCGGCGCGCTGCTGGGAGTTTCGCTGTCACGGCACGCATTCCCGGTGCCACTCCGACAGTTCGGCCCCGAAGTCTACGTCAGCAAAAAGGGTGACTTCCCCGAAGCGTTCTATGCCGAGCTCTTCGGATGGCAGGTCCGTCCAGAGAGAGACATTGAGAGCCTCAGCATCCTCGAGCCTTCGGGCAATCCCGTCGCCGTCCAACATGCCGCGGCTTGGCATACAGGCTCAAACTCAATTTGGGTACCGAGTATCAAGGTTGCTTCAATTTCAGATGCCTGCCGTGTGGCCGAAGTCAATGGAGCGCACCCTGTACTTGAAAATGACAACAGAGCCGCTCAATCCCGGAGCATCATCCTTCGTGATCCAAACGGCGCAGCGTTCGTTTTCAGCGTCGAGCGGACAAGCCCGTCATAGCTACATGCTCCGGCCTCATCAGAACTTCAGAGTGGGCATTTGCCCGCTCTGCAGGATCGGTGACTATGTGCTCACTGCCGCAATCGGAGCAAATGCGTCATTTGATCAGTAAATTCGACTGGTACGGATGGGTACGGCCCATTTCGGACCTTCAGCCGAACTGCTGGATGCTGCAGTGCGGCCGGTCAAACCGGCCGTTCGCTGCGGGTGCGAGATCTAGGGTTGGTTGAACTCACAGCTCGCTGACCTTTCTACTTGGCAGCAACAATCGCAGGCTGAATTCATAGTCAGAAATATTGAAATCTTCATCCATCATCGAAACGGACAAATTATCGCCTGGGATGACCGAAAACCGCTTACTGGTGATCTAAATCACATATGGGTGTTTTTTTGCCAACCGGGGTTGGATCCGGGATTTTGAATTGGTCTCACCGACGGTTCCAAAACTCACGGTATTAGCGATATCGATGGGCGTGTTTTTGATCGTCGCAGCTGCATTGGCTATCCTGCACATGGCATTGCAATCGCACCCGTCAATCGCGGCGCTGAAAAAACGTGACCTGGACAAAACGACCATTTGGGACGTTATCAGTGGTGGGCGGCTTCCGGCGAAATCGTTTTACATGATCCTGACCATGCAATTCGTCATTGCCGGGGTTTGAATCCTGCGCCTAGACTCAATCCAGTATCTCGATGATAAACGCGGGCTCGCCACCTATAACGCCGATCACAATACGACCGAGTTTGACGTCCATCGCACGTTGATCTCTTACTGCAATTGGGATGACCAATTTTTCGAAGTACGCATCACGGACATAATCGAGGGCAATCCCCTGCCGCTACGCGATCCCGATATCGATATCCCCATGGATGAACAACGCATCAAGGAATTTTCAGCTTTCGCCACGGCGGTCAGCAGGGAATTCCGTGAACAGGGGCCGGGCGCCATCCGCAACCTGACCCTGCGGCTGAACCCGGTTTTCGCGATCATAAGCGCGTTTTCCTGATCTGTGCGCGGGGCGTCCTGCGCAAAGGGGAAAACGCCACGTCGTTTCCAATGAAATACGCCGGGGCGGGGCTGATCCTGTCATTCTGTTTCGTGTTGCTCGCCTATTTTGTGATCCTTGAACACCACGTCTCGACCGAGATCTCGGCGGCTTATGCCACAGGGCGGGTGGTCTGCCTGGAACATGCCCTTTTTTTAAGGGGCAAACCCTTTCCTTTGTATTTTCAACAATCGGGCTTTTGGTTCCGTTTTTTATGTCTCCGCGCCAGGTTTTCAGGAACCTATGATGTTTAGAACACTGTATTTTATCCTACCATTGATGCTGCCAACACTAGGCGCTTCGGACCCGTCGCAAACGACATTTGCGATCCGTGACGTGCCGGGTTGGGTAGAGGTCACAAGCGCCAAAAACAGCTTCTGGAAAAAGACAATCTTGACCACTGGATCGCCATGACTAGGCTCAGGATCCATTGTTTTCCGAGCGACGGCATGATTCACGGCTCGAAAACGAGCGGTGAACATGTCTGATCTTTTCTGGTTGAGTGACGCGCAGATGGCGCGTCTGGAACCTTTCTTTCCCAAGTCGCACGGCAAACCGCGTGTTGATGACAAGCGCGTGTTGAGCGGCATTATCTTCATCAATCGTAATGGCTTACGATGGCGTGATGCACCCAAAGAGTATGGCCCGCACAAGACGCTCTACAATCGTTGGAAGCGGTGGAGCGATAAGGGCATCTTCGCCGCGATGCTCACCGGCTTGGACACTGATCATGGTGAGGAAAAGACCGTCATGATCGATGCCACGTATCTCAAAGCCCATCGCGCAGCGTCCAGTCTTGCGGTGAAAAAGGGGGACGTGGACGCCTGATCGGCCGAACGAAGAGCGGTATGAACACAAAGCTTCATGCCATCTGCGAAAGCAGAGGCCGTCCGCTGAACCTGTTTGTCACCGCCGGTCAGCTCAGCGATTACATCGGCGCACGGGCACTGCTTTGCAGCGTGCCAAAGGTAGATTGGTTGCTCGGCGACCGAGGATATGACGCCGACTGGTTCATAGAAGCGTTGAAAGACAAAGGGATACGCGCCTGCATCCCAGGTCGGAAGCAGCGCAAGACAACTGTCAAATACGACAAGCGCCGCTACAAACGCCGAAACCGCATCGAGATCATGTTCGGACGGCTCAAAGACTGGCGGCGTGTGGCCACGCGATACGACAGGTATCCGAAGGCCTTCCTGTCCGCCATCGCACTCGCGGCCCTCGTCATTTACTGGCTATGAGTCCCGACCCTAGGAAGAGTTGATGAGTTGACCTATTCCGTACCGACCCCGTTCTCCGACGTTTTGCAGGCAATGCAACATACCCGCACAGGCACCGGTTGGGTGAAACTGCGGGCTGGCTGGGAAAGATAGTCAGTGCCGCGCGACGCGTCCATCAGGGTTGCGCGCCAATTGCAGTCATATCAGATTGTGACCATCTTCCGCCGCCCGGCCTAAGAAAGTCAGTTCTTGACCAAATGACACCGAAGATCAGGACCTTTGATTTTGCCTGCCGACCCAGAGGACACACCGCCAACGGGCATCCCGACCGTAACGGGCCAAACCGGATATTGAACAAGTGTCACGTATTCTGCAGCGCGGCTGACTGATCCAGGCTTTAGCTGCACCGGCAAACCGCACTCCAAAACCATCCCACATGGTTCAAACCTGTCCGGGAAGCCATAGAACGATTGCCGGGAAGGCAACAAGCATCGCGATAGTCGCAGCATCCGCCAGAAAGAAAGGTGTTACACCTTTAAAAACATCCTGAACGCTTAGGTCATCGCGCACACCAGCCACGACAAAGCAATTCAACCCGATCGGTGGCGTAATCAGACAGAACTCGGCCATTTTTACGACCAGAATTCCGAACCAGATGGCGCACATCGGGCCGGACATCCCAAAGGTGCTTTCTGCTGCACTTACGGCTTCGCCGCCGTTCAACGCCATGACCGCAGGGTAAACAACCGGTAAGGTCAGCAACAACATCCCGATCGCATCCATGAACATGCCCAGAACAGCATAAGCCAGAAGGATACAGATCAGGATCAGCATCGGCGACATTTCAAGCGAGGTGATCCAGTCGGAGAACGCGTTGGGCAGTTCGGCAAAACCCAGAAAGCGAACATAGACCAGAACACCCCAGATGATGGTGAAGATCATGACGCTCAGCTTGGCGGTTTCCAACAGCGCGTCTTTGAGTTCGGACCAGCGCATGCCTTGGTACAACGCCATCAGGAATACCACGAAGGCTCCGATGGCACCGCCCTCGGTCGGTGTGCCCCACGCATCACCTCCAAACGGGTTGTAGACAAAGAAGATGATGGTCACCACGACAACCACGATGGGCAGTGCGGGCGGCAGCGACAGGAAACGTTCTTTCCACGTAAAGCCTGTGACCGCGGGACCGAAACCTTTGATCACAACGGCCATGCCAATGATCAGCAAGCCGTAGATCACGGCTGAGAACATGCCCGGGATGAATCCGGCCAACAGCAGTTTGCCAACATCCTGTTCCACAATGATCGCGTAGATGACCAGAATGGCCGAAGGCGGGATGAGCGAGGCCAACGTACCGCCTGCAGCGACGACACCGGCAGCAAAGCGCTTGTCGTAACCGATCTTCAGCATCTCTGGGATGGCGATGCGAGCGAAAACAGCCGATGTGGCAACTGAGGCCCCGGATACCGCGGCGAACCCGGCAGTCGCAAAGACTGTCGAAACCGCCAGCCCGCCCGGAACCCATGCGAGCCATCTCTTGGCAGCCTCGAATAGCGCCTTGGTCAGGCCCGCGTAGTAGGCAAGATAGCCGATCAGGATGAAGGTCGGGATAAGGCTCAGCGCCTGGCTTGAGATCTTTGAATGAGGCACCTGCCCCGCTGTTTTGACGGCCACGGTCACTGCCTTGCCGAAACGCGCCGGATCGTACCCAAATTTGGCCCAAAAAATCCATATCAGACCAACCATGCCGGCGGTCGCGGCGGCAAAGGCCACGCGCATCCCCAACACCACAAGAACAAGCATTCCGCCCGAGACGATCAAACCAATATCAATGGGTTCCATCAGATTTAACCTCAGTTGTCGTGGCCCGAGACATGCTCGGCTTCCATTGCAGCCTGCGTGGCGGCATCGGCTATTAAGGGGACGGCAATAGGCGGCTGGTCGGGATGACAGATCGCGCGACCGTAGGCCCAGAGCTGCAGAACAAGCCTTAGGCAAAGCACGCTAAAGGCGACGGGGGCCAACAGCTTTGCAGGCCACAGCGGGATACCTATGTCGATGGAGCTGTCGCGGCTCCAGAGTGGAGCACCAAAGTCAAAACTGCGCGCGAAATGTGCCCAGCTCCCCCAGATCAACAAGACGATCAGCGCCAGAATGAGAGCGGTTGTGACGAACTCAACGATATAGAGCGTCCGGCCTTTCAGCGCGCCAACAACCATGTCCATTCGGATATGACCGCCATCACGCTGCGAATAAGAAATCCCCATAAAGGCGATCAGCGGCATGGCTTGCTCGATCCAGTCCACATAACCAGGAAGTGGTGCATTGGCGATATTCCGGCCACCGACGGAGACCACGGCCATGACCATCAGCGAGAAAACCGCAAGACCACTGATCAGAGCCAGAATACTTTCCAGTTTGTAGAGGCGTTGATCGAGAATGCTGAGACGGCTGTCGTCGGACAGCACCAGGGATGACCCGGCCATCGTTTTACTCCGCTGTCAGGGAAGAAAGAACCCGACGCCAGCTAAGCTGACGCCGGGCAGTGAGTGGATTAGCTGCCGCTTGCGATCTTGCCAGTCACAAGGTCATAGAGCTCTTGTGCTGGCAGGCCACGCTCGGTGTTTTCTGTAATCCAGGCCTCGGCTGCGGGTGCGGCAGCGGCTTTTTTGAACGCTGCGATTTCTTCATCGCTGAAAGTGACCCGTTCGATGCCGCGTTTATCCAGCTCAGGGCCCCACGCTTCCATCGTTTTGGTCTGGTAATGGCTCACGTAGTGATCCAGCGCCTCTTCCACCGATCCCAGCAGAGCCTCGCGGTGTTCGTCAGATAGATCTTCCAGTGCCAGCGTGTTCACCACGACAGGGCAGTTGACGGTGCCGGGGTTGAGGTTTGTCGTCCACCACGTGCCATTTTCAATGGTGCCGAAGGACATATGGGCGTGTGGCGCAAAGCTGACCGCTTTGACGATGCCGCTGTCCATTGCCTGACGCACTTCTGACGCAGACATCGAGGTCGGAACTGCCCCAACCGTCTCCATCGCCTTGCCGATGCCACCTGTCGCCCGTACGCTCAGACCTTCAAAATCGGTTAGGGATTTTGGCGCTTCGCCTACTCCAACAAGGTTGTACTGCGGCAGCGGTGAAGGCATCAGCAGAGTCGCGTCCCAGCGGGCCAGATCCTCGACAACGGCCGGATGTTGATAAACGGCCATCGACAGGTCGACTTCCTGTTCAAGGGATGTCACGCCCAGAAACGGCAGTTCCAAGACAGTGATCGAGGGGTTCTTGTCGCGGTGGTAGCCAGCGCAGAACTGGGCCATTTCAAACGCGCCAATCGAAATACCATCAAGGTTTTCCTTGTTCTTCGACAGGCCGCCATAGCTGATATTCAGGGTAAATTCACCGTTGGTCTTTTCGTTTACCAATTCGGCCAGTTTTTCGACGTGCTCGGTAAAGGCGCGACGCTTGCCCCACAGGGAAACGTTCCACTCAACGGCCAGTGCTTCGGATGCAAAGGTTAGCGAGAGGGCAGCAATGGCCGCCCGGTTCAGATGTTTGCGCATAGTGGCTCCTCCCAGTCACGCAATTTGTTTGTGCTGAGTATTCAGTATGCGTAGAGGGCTGACTATGAAGGAAAACGCGGGCGATCCTTCGGGTCCTCTGCGGATTTCCGCAGGACGTTTCTGGCTTACAACAAGGCCTCTTTATCCAGACCAAGTTTGACGATCTTTTCATTGAGCGTACGGCGACCAATTCCAAGTGCCTCAGCTGCGGCATCCATTCGGCCTTTATGCGCCTTTATAGCTTTGCCAATAAGCTCGCGTTCAAAAGCAGCAACCGCTTCGCGTAGCGTATCTGGCACATCGTCGATGTGATGATCACTTTGGATCGCCTTAGTAAGAGAACCGCCCCCGCGCCGGGCGGCCAATATGCGTCGCTCGCAGACATGGCGCAATTCACGCACATTGCCGGGCCAGTCATGTGCAAGCAGAGCGGCCAAATCGTCCTGATCGAGTTCTGGCGCGTCAATCTCATAAACCTGCGCGTATTCGTTCAAGAAATGCGTTGCCAACAGAACCAGATCATCCCGCCTTTGTCGCAGCGGAGGTAAGGACAGGACGACAGTATTCAATCGAAACAACAGGTCCTGACGCAGGCGGCCTTCCTCGGCCGCCTGCACAACGTCTTCGTTGGTTGCTGACACGACCCTGAAGCTTACCGGCACCGGCGACACAGCCCCCACCGGCAGCACCTGCTGATCTTCGATGACCCTTAGTAGCTTGGCCTGCGCCGCTGGTGGGCACGAACAGATTTCGTCCAGAAACAAGGTCCCGCCCGATGCCGCCACAAGCCTTCCATCGGATTCACCCGCGACGCCGAACATTTCCGCTTCAAACGTATCGGCCGACAACGCGGCGCAATTCAGCGCCAGAAACGGTGCCTCCGGCGAGCGGCCCAAATCATGTAAAGCATGGGCAACCAGTTCCTTCCCGGTGCCCGTGTCTCCCTGCAATAAAACCGCAACCCATGTATCGGCAAGATCAAGTACTTCTTGTCGCAAGTCTGTAATGGCGTCTGTTTGACCCAGCAGGATGCGGTCAAGCCCGGACAGCTTGAAAAGCCGGTCTTTAAGGCGGGCATTGCTTTTTCGCATTCGGTTTTGTTCAGCCGCGTGCCTCAGCACCGTCAGCAATCGCCGTGGTTCATATGGCTTTTCGATGAACCCATACGCCCCGTCCTGTATGGCCTGAACCGCCATCGGGATGTCACCATGTGCCGAAATCAATACCACCGGAGGCGCCACATGCCTGTCCAGGCTGGCCAGCAATTCAAGTCCCGACATGCCGGGCATACGCACATCGGACAGAATAACATCGGGCGAGGCGTTAGTCAGATGTTCCGTCACCTGGGTCGCGCGTGGCAAGGCGCTGACAATCCAGTCGGCAGCTTCGAGCAACTCGACAAGAGACTGTCGCATCGACTTGTCATCATCAACGACCAAAACTTTGAAGGGTTGCTGTTGGGTCATTCGTTCGTTTCTTCAGTAATTGAGGCCATTGGGAAGGTGACACGGAATATTGTTCCACCGCCATCACGATCTCGGGCCGTCATTGTGCCATCGTGATCTTTGACAATGCTGGTGGAAATGGCCAGTCCCAAGCCCATACCTCGTCCGCTCTCCCTTGTGGTTACAAACGGCTCCTGCAATTCAGCCAGCGTTGCCTCGCCCAACCCATGACCGTTGTCCTGAATTTCCAACACTGCCTCATCATCAGAAGCCATGACAGCGATATGGATTTCAGGCGCATCCGCTCCGTCCGTTGCATCTATGGCATTGCGTAAAAGATTAGTGATGACCTGTTCGATCCGCAGGGCACTGCCCCGGATAATGACCGGACCGGTCGGCGCATCAACTGAGGTTTTCACCTTACCCTGCTCGATGTTTGGCGCAACCAGAGCCAAAGCGGCGTTGACCGAGGTACATAAGTCTACGTCGTCGAACGCCTCACTCTCTGACCGTGCAAAAAACCGCAATTGGCGCGTGATCCCTTCCATCCTGTCAACCAAGCTTCCGATTTTTTGCGGCAGCTTGGACTCACCGGAAGATGAGATCTCTTCTGCCACCAGGTGATTGCGCATCGCAGCGATGGGCTGGCCCAGTTCATGCGTGACCGACGCAGATAGTTGCCCCAAAGCCGCCAGCCGGCTTGCGCGCTCCAACTCGCCTTGGGTGCGCTTGAGGCTCCGCTCGGCTGTCTTGCGGTCGTCAATTTCAATGGCGAGCCTTTCATTCGCCTCGCGCAGCTTTGCTTCTTCCTGTTCGGACCGCGCCAAGGCCGCGCTTACGCGTCTTGCGCGTTGTATCTGGAAGAAGACGAATGCGAGCCCCGCCAAAAGGACAAAAACTGCAGTTACAAGCCAACTGCGCGCTACGGCCTGATCGTCACTTGCAAAATAGTGAAGCGACCAGCCATGTGGCAAATCCGTAGCTGCAAGATGCAAGCGCTTCGTCCCCGCAATTCTGGCCTGATCCCCCGGTAACTCAACCCAATCCAACGCATCTAAGTCTTGCCCCGGAAACTGCCTGGCATCCCGAATCCGTTCTCGCTGTGGTTCTGACAACGGCGTCAACGCGCGATATTGCCAGTCCAAATTCGACGAAAGCAAAACGACACCGTCTTCATTGGCCAAAAGAACCTGTTCACCCGAGTTTTTCCAACTATCCTGAAGATCAGAGAAATCGATCTTTATCGCTATGACGCCAGTTGAAGCTCCCTGGTCGTCAAGCACTGCGTTGGCGATGAAGTATCCTGGCAGACCAGTCGTTGCCCCGATGGCATAAAAGCGGCCCTGTTTACCAGAAACGGCATTTTGGAAATACGGGCGGAAAGCGTAGTTCTGGCCAACAAAGCTCCCAGTGTCGCGGTAGTTCGATGCGGAAATCGTGATCCCGTCTTCGTCCATCAGGTAGATCGCATCCAGCCCCGCCTGCTCCGCAAAATCCTCGAGGCGCCGGTTTAAAGTTCCGGTGCTGTCTCCTTCGGCTGTACCAATTACAAAGGAATCCTGTGACAGCACATATGTGAGGTGGGAAAATCGTTCTAGTTCGCTGTTCACCGAGCTTTGGTAGAGAGAGAGTCGGCCCTGAGCTTTCGAAAGTTCCGCCGAAACGAAGTATTGGTAAGAAACCAAATAAAGGCCAATGCTGGCGACACTGGCTACCAAAATACCTACAATATACGAAGTTGACCGCATTGAATGCCCATAAACCGCGACAACATAGGATCACAGTAGGATTTAGCCGTCCATCCCATGACTTCTAATCCGACATTTTGATGTTCAGGCCAAACAAGAATGACCGAATAATTTGAGAAGCTAAGCAATGAACGAACCTGCCAAAACAACTTTTCGCTTTTCGCAAGTAGACGTCGGCCCAAAACCTGTCGGGTAGTCATTCACTTGATCGCGGGAATTGAGACCAGACGGCCTATGAAGAAGACCTTGGTCTTGCAACCCAAGGTAAGGTAGCACAAAATCTTTGATCTGCTCGCTTTCTACCAGATCATGCAACAGACTATAGCTTTGGTTTGTCGCTCGGTGGAAAATAGAATTCACAGCGGCGTTCGTGCGCCGGCCCCATTGCTGCGAAACCTGTCATTCGAGCCGTAGGTCGCTGATAACTCTGATGCAGACAAAGCCGTCATAAACCTTATCGACAACAATGCCCGCTCTCCATTCATCGAGACTTGAAGGGGTTTAAATGTGAAGGTTCGTTCGCGGGACTTCATTCCGGCCAACCGGCTTTGGCAAGATTGGCGATAACGGACTCCGCAACGTTTGGATCAATGTCCGGATTCATCGCGCGGATGAAATCCGGCGTGACGTGGGGAAATTTGTCTGAAAGTTTGGCAGTATAGATGTGCGCTTCGACCAGTTGTCCCAGTGCTGCGTAGGAGGCGGCCAGAAAATAGACCTCCACCTCGAAATCCAACGCGTTTTTCAAAGCGGCAATCGCCTCTTCGTACCGCTCCTGCCGGTAACGCAAAATTCCCAGGACGGTGTAATAGTTTGGCAAGGGATGCGGGCTTCGGTCGAAACCTGCTTCAATCCATTTGTTTGCCAGATCAAATTCGCCGCAATTCGTGATAACATCACCCATCCAAATAAGGCTTTCGGGATCAAACGGGTACTTGTCGACCACCGTTTTCGCTGTGCGTAGGGCCGCGTCGCAGTCCCACCTGTGATGGATATCTGCATATGCTTTCAACCAGAGACCGGACCGTAAACCTTGGGGCGGCAGAGCCTCATCCGCAAGACCCTCATCAGCCAAGGCCGCCGCTTTTTTGAACTCGGCGGGGATATCGTCTGCCCAGCCGAACAGACCCGCAATCATATGGATCCAACCGATTATGACCTTGAGTAGGCCGGAGTCCGGAAACTTCACCAGACCTTCTTGAAAAATCTCAAGCGCTCTTGCATGCGATTGAGGCGTGTACTTGAAGAACAAATCGTGGCCACGCAGATAGTAATCGTACTCCTCTAGATGGGCGGAGGATTTGTCCCATGCCGCTAGATATTCCGCTGCTCTTATCGTGCCATGATGGCCGCTAAGTGATTCTGCAAGCTTACTGGTGATCTGATCCTGGAGCGCCAGCACGTCGGTGCCGCTTTGGTCGAACTTATCGGCCCAGACGTGATTGCCGGTCCTCCCGTCGATGAGTTGGGCATTAATGCGGATTTTGTCCCCGGCGCGGCGAATGCTACCTTCCAGCACATAGCGTACGTTCATTTCCTGAGCAATTTCTCGGACATCGACTGCCTTGTCTTTGTAGAGGAACGCAAAAATGCGGGCGATCACCCGCAGTTCTTTCCAGCGGGCCAACTCGGTGGTGATGTCCTCGGTCATGCCATCCGCGAAATAGCCGAGGCTGCCATCGAGTGACAGATCGTCAAAAGGAAGCACGATGACCGAAGGCAGGGATTGCGCATCACCGGGCACGGTGGCGATTTGCTCCTCTGCCGGCGGAAGAGTTTGCCAATAGGCGAGCCCGAGGACAAGCGACAGAACCACAGCAAGCACCACCGTCATTGCGACGAACCTGGTATGCAGTTTCGTAGAAGCTGAGGCGGATAAAACCGGGGTAACCAGCGCGTCAGCCTTCTTGTTGAAGGTGACGCTGAACGCATTGATCGGACGGGTGATGTTTTTGACCTTAACCTCGCCGAGATCGGCAAAATCGACGTCCAACTTGCCCCGCAATTCATTGCGCACGTTGCGGCCCACGCAAATGCCACCGAGGTCAGCAAGGCTTTCCAGCCGGGCCGCGACATTGACACCTTCGCCGTAGATGTCATCGCCTTCGACAATGACGTCGCCGATATTGATGCCGATGCGGAACAAGATCCTTCTGTCTTCGGCCACGGCGGCATTGCGCGCATTCATCCCACATCGCACCTCGATGGCGCATTTGGCGGCCTCAACCACGCTGGGGAATTCCATCAGGATCCCATCCCCCATGAGCTTAATAATGCGTCCGCCCTATTGCGCGGTTTTTGGGTCGATCAACTCCGCCCGGTGAGCCTTTAGAGCCTCAAGCGTGCCAACTTCGTTCCCTCCCATCAGTCGGGAGTAACTGACTACATCAGCGGCAAGAATGGTGGTGAGCTTGCGGTCCACATCAAACTCCATAGCTCAGGGACAGAATTTACCATTGATCCCGTATTTTTGTACATCATCGGAAAGCGGAATTGTGCAAAAGCGGCCGATTTCGTTGCGGTAGCCAAACACGGTTGTTCGATCTTGGGTGTTGAGCCGTGTCCACCAGTCGAAGTCCAATATGATCTCACTGCCCTTGGGAAAGACCTGTTGCCATCGTTGATGGCGTTAGCTGATTGGGCTGGGGATAACCATGAACAGATTCAGCATTCAAGGGATACCTTCGATGCAGAAGCATGAGTTAGGTCGCATTACCGGCCATTCAAACTTGGTGCAGCACCCGGTACTGAGGGCTCGTTGTAGACGTTAGATTGTTCGCAGCAGTTCACTTGGTGGACGGTGTTGCGCCAACAGGGACGGCCCAGATCGGTCATTGATCACGTTGTCCAATGCCACAATGCGGCTTCACCAAAGCCGACTTTGGTCGACGGCGCGGCAACCAATCAGCTTTGATGCCTGCACCGCGGACGATTTTCAACCTGCGGGCCAACGCGATCAGCTTAAGATAAGCTGCTCATTAAACTCAGGTGAGGAACAAGATGAAACGTTCAGCAAATCCAGTTCTGGAGGTTGTCCGCGCAGCTATGGAAGCTCACGATCTACGGGACCGCTACAACGAACGTCCATGGTCCCAGCGCAATGACTATCTCGGCTGGATCGACCGAGCCAAGCGCGACGATGCCAAACTTAGACGCCTCAATCAGATGCTGGATGAACTGAAATCCGGTGACGTCTATGTGAAGATGGCATGGCGCCCGCGGTCGTTAAACGGATATCCGCTATCTGAGCTCCATCACCGCTAGCCGGGCCAGCAACTAGCGTCAGCATCACTTCTGAAGATACCGGGCGTCTGCAAGGATCACTCAAAGTTGCGGCCTGTTCCGGTCATTAAGCATTTATCCACGGCATTGCAGGTGCGTCGGCATTCCGACTATTCGCTGCGATCGTAAGACCAAGACCAGTACTCATTCACACGTCGCGCTGTAAATCCACCATTCAAGGCCTGAATTTGGCGCTCCAGTTTGTTTGAACTGTTTTGTAGCTCGTGGGTGTGAAAGTTAGGACTGAACCCGCTCTTCGAGCGGAAGAGGCGCCTCATAATGGATAGCGCCGTCATTTTGTTTGCTGTGACGGGAATTTTGCACGCAGTCGCTATTTGGACACCTAACAAGACTTCTGTTATCATTCCTAAGTCTGTTACGGCAATCGTTCTCTATTTTTTGCTGTGTCGGGTAATTTATCAATGGCTATTAAGCTGGATATACAATCATCTGAACTGGACGATAAAGCGCTGTCGACAATTGTGGCGCTGCTTGATCGTGACTTGAACAATTCGGCCGGAATTAGATCTGCTCGTGCGAAGCACAAGCCCGCACCAGGAGAGCGCGCATTTGAGTTATTGCTTGACCCGCAGCTCTGGATCGAAGTTTCGCAGTCTGCTGCGGTGTCGTCGTTAATCCAAATCTTGAAAGCTTACATTGTTCGAGAAAAATCAATTTCATTCGCATTGAGTACAGATGACGGCACAGAGATCGTATTTGACGCCAAAAACTTCAGCGAGGAAGAGGTTTTTGACGTTCTATCCAGACTTGCCCCGGATACCACGCAGACTTCATCTCAAGGTGTTGCAAAAACTGATCAATCAGACGTGACGATCGAACTTTTCGAGCCCCCTCAGAAGCAAACTGATTCCAATCAAACAACGCGAAAGACTGCGATTGTCGTAGGAATGGACAATTTCGAAGACCCTGAGTTGGACGATCTGAGCTACGCACGTAACGACGCTACGGCGCTTCACAATCTGCTACAGGGTGAGACTGGCGAACAATTTGATCATGTCGAACTGATAACCCAAGGCAACCATTCCGATGCGCTGACGACAATTGAACGGATAACCACTGAAACACAGCGTAGCGATCTTTTACTGATTTATTACGCAGGTCACGGTTTAGTAAGAAATCAGAAATTACATTTGGCATTTGCTAATACGCGCTCAGATCTTGTCCATTCAACAGCTTTGAAATACAGCAACCTGCTTGATGTTGTTGAGCAAGCAACGGCTCGTTTCCGATTGGTAATACTCGATTGCTGCTACGCGGGTGCAGCTGGAGAGGATGCTTCTCGCTCAGCGCTGAGTGAACAACTTAAAATAGAGCTTGGAGCGAACAGCCGCACTTTGGTGATGACTTCGGCCACCAGCACGCAAGTAGCTCGGGAAGCAAAAAGCTATAGCCATGGTGTGTTCACCAAGCACCTCTTGGACGGATTGAAAGGTGCGGCTGACCGAAACGGTGATGGTACAGTCGATACTCGCGAGCTTTTTGATTACCTCGAAGAGATGATGCAGGTCGAACACCTTCAGCGCCCGCAGAAATTCAACTTTTCAGGCAGTGGCGCCGTCACCCTGCGAAAAACCGGGTTGCAACCACATCGTGATCTCGCTCGGCGTCTTCGCAAGCAGGTCAACGACTTGCAACATGAAGGACTTCTGTCGGTGAGCCAGTCGGACCGGCTGACCGGGTTGTTGAAGTTGAATCTCGACCAAATGGACCTGGTGCAGCGTCGTCGTTTTCGACTACTGGAAACTCATTTAAAAGGCGATTTCAAACCAGGACTGTTTTTCGATGAATGGGAACGGTTGAGTGCGAACAAACCTTCTACGCCGCGAACGCAGGCGAAGCAGCCACCGCCTGAAACTTCAAATGCGGTGAAATTCGGCAAGAAATGGGCACATTTCAAGTCTGGTGCAAACGAAGTAATTTCCTCGGCAAAACAGCGCGCAAGTGAAACAAAGGACACCTTCCAAAACAAAACGTCCATTTCAGAAACTCAAACCTCCGAGACGCCGAAAAAAAGACCATGGAAGTCACTAAGAGCATGGGACAAGTTCATGCGCGTCTGTAGTTATATTGGTCTGTTGTTTGTCGTTCTATTTGTGTTGTTGTTCATCGTAGCGTCGGGCATGTGAAGATACCGCATATTCGTCTTAGTAACTGGCCGTCTGGCCTCCAGTCAGATGAGGCGACTCCGCGGCGCAGCGCATCAAACTTCACGAAACCCTCCATCCGACGACGGATCCGTGCACATTGCAATACAATCTGGGCTAGTCCTCCCAGCGAAACGCGTCCTTGTCCGCCTTCACCCGACCCAAAGACGGCAATGCGAAATGGTTCCCTAGCACTAGGCACCCTGTTTCCGAGGCGCTTTCCAACAGTTTCCGACGGGATGTGACGGCCATCTCAGCATCGGAGTCAAATTTGAAGTACCACTCCGGGTGCCAGCACTGGGCGGTTGTATGGATCGCATCGCCGGTAATCAGGGCACGCCTGTCTCCGCTGGTGATCTCGACTGAGACATGGCCAGGTGTATGACCCGGCGTGGGCATCAAGGTGACATGATCGCCCAGCATATGCCCGGTCTCTACCAGTTCCGCCTGCCCGGCTTCGATGACGGGCAGAACGCTTTCGATATAAAGGTCGCTGTTGTCCTTGCGCTGATACGCCTCGTCCGCCGCAGGCATCAGATAGCGCGCGTTCGGAAAGGTTGGAACCCAGCGCCCGTCCTCGAGCCGTGTGTTCCAGCCCACATGATCAGCGTGCAGATGGGTGCACAGGACGTAGTCGATATCCCCCACATCCAGCCCCGCCGCCGTGAGGCTTGCGACAAACCGCTGGCTTGAACGCTTGTGCCAGTCGGGCCGCCGCGAGAGTGTTTTGTCATTGCCGACGCAAGCGTCGACCAGAATGTTATGTGCGGGTGTTTTCAGCAGAAAACCCTGAATCGGCAAGATCAAACGCCCGGATTGCGCGCAAACGCCACCGGGTACATGCGCTTCGACAATGGCCCGAACATCTGGTCCCGCAGAGGGAAACAGCTCTTCCGTGGTCAGAAATGGAGCATGGATTTCCAGAATACGCCAGACTTCAACATCACCCACTTTACACAGCATGGCCGGTACCCTTTCTTACTTTGCTGAACGCCACGCGCCTTTGACTTGGTGCTCTGCATATCAGATTCTCAAAGGCTATCGCATCGGTAGCATTAAAAAGAACACAATACTGTTCCGAACAAACGGAGGATGTGTGCAACCTGATGGACGTAGTGCGTATCGCAGCATCAGAGAGCAACCCCGCCGGAAATGGCGCAAGAGCGGCCGATACCAGCCGTTGGCCACGTCATCTCGGTGCTGCGTTGCGGCCTGTCAGACCGGGCTTTCGCTGCGAATGTGGTCGATGCAGGCACGACGACGAGCGGGGTTCAGTAGTTTCCCTTTGCAGCTTCCGTCAGGATCAGTTTGTCCAACGTCAGATCAGAAACCGCTCGCCGCAATCGTTCGATCTCTTTCTGAAGCCGCTTCATTTCTTTCAACTGATCCACGCCCATTCCGCCATATTTCTTTCGCCAGCGATAACAGATCTGTTCCACAACGCCGATCTGACTGATCGCATCGAGACGGGACATACCTTGCCCCATCAAAACCTCAGCCTGCAGCAACTTCGAGGTAATCTCTGCGGGCTTTGGTCGCTTGCTTGCCATCCTTGGTCCTCCGTTTCCTGAACATAATGGTGGACCAGTTCAGTTGGGGAGGCTCTCTATGTTCGCTGGTCCTACGCTTGGCACATTTTTCTCCGGTAACCCGGGCGCGTTGGTAGGAGCTGGTTCAGGGTTCGCTGGTGGAAAGCTTGCACACAAACTGAGCACAATAGGAAATTCAAATAGACACTTGAGCTCCGTCGCGATGACTAAGGCCAAAATTGAAAGACTGGGCCTGCAGAAAAGATGGAACGCTCCCACTTTTTGGTTAAAGTGATACAACTTGAAGTAGACGTTCAGAGACACTGTCTTACAGCTAGTACCAGCCCTCAGCCAACCTTCAAACCAGCGGGGATTTGACTTTTCGTCAGGTTGAGACGGCCCATAGCGGACCTTGAACCAAGGCAGCTGATGCTGCTGTGTGGCGCGTCGCACCTGCCCATTGCTGCGGCACTTTCCAACCCAACCCAAACTCGCGAATTTCGGAACTTTTGCCTGGCGTCGCATTGAGAACAGACACACATTTGGCGACATTTCTATATGGTGACATGACCCCTGCTGATTCCACACCTCAATCCACGGATCGCATCCTTGCAGGCGTTACGCTGATGCTTGGATTTTGCCTGACCGCTCCTTTGTTGGATGTAGCTGCGAAGCTCGCATCAGCCAGTGTTCCAGTTGGGCAGATAACGGCTGCTCGCTTTGTAGTTCAGTGCGCGTTGATGGCACCGTTTATCTGGATAATGGGACTGTCGTTACGAGTGGCGCGAGGCGAATTGATGGCACTCGTATTCCGTTCACTACTTTTGCTGTTCGCGACCTTTTGTTTCATCGCGGCAATCCGGGTGATGCCGCTTGCCGACGCTCTGGCAATCGTGTTTGTGGCCCCGTTCATAGTCTTGTTGGTCGGCAAGTTTTATCTTGGGGAAGATGTAGGTCCTCGTCGTGTCGGGTCTGCTCTTGTGGGGTTTGTTGGTGTATTGTTCGTCATCCAACCCAGTTTCGCGGCTTTCGGTGCCGTTGCAATAGTCCCGCTTGGTACGGCAGTTGCCTTTGCTTTCTACATTCTTGTAACGCGGGGATTGTCGCGTCGAATGCATCCTGTGGCTCTGCAATTCCACACTGGCCTGGTTGCCAGTCTGTTTTGCATTCCAATCTTAGTGGTTGCGCAAGGTTCTGGCTCCGAGTTGTTCGATCCCGTTTGGCCGACAGACATCGCGTTGTTGTGGCTTCTAGGCGCTGGTTTTTTTGCGACGGTGAGTCACCTGATGATGACCTACGCACTTTCCTTTGCGCCTTCCGCCACATTGGCTCCATTGCAGTACTTTGAGCTACCGGTAGCGACCCTGTTTGGTTACCTTGTTTTCAATGATTTCCCCAACACGCTCAGCCTAATTGGAATTGCCATCATCATCGGTGCAGGACTGTACATGATACATCGCGAAAGGGTCACAGCCAGACAGTTGGTCACAGCGCGCGCAGCACCTCCAATCTAAGACTACACGCGCTCGCCCCTCTTAACTGACCTTCGTGGATCCAGCGGCACCTACCAAGTCTCGGTCTCTGCTCAACGATTTTTCCGCATTTGAGATTCGTGGTCGGGTCGTCTTTTCATGCAGCTATGTCGGAAGCTGCGATTTCTCACGCGTTGCATCCCAAGTAAATACTTTCGACAACGAACCTCATCATGCCTGGAATCTGACCCGCGCGCCCGACCTTGCGCGGTTTTCAAACAGTAGCTTTGGCCGAAGGGATACGAAAGTGGCAAACTTACTTGATCCGTTTAAATTGAAACACTTGGCTTTGCGCAACCGTATCGTTAGCACATCCCATGCACCGAGTTTTGCCGAAGACGGCCATCCACGGGACCGTTACAGGTTGTATCACGAGGAAAAGGCGAAAGGCGGGGTTGCTCTGACCATGGTCGGTGGGTCGACCAATATCGCCCCTGATAGCCCATCGGTGTTTGGCCAGCTTTATGCCGGTGATGACAGTATCATCCCATGGTTCCGGAAACTGACGGATGGTGTTCACGAACATGGCGCCGCTATCATGTGCCAGATTACTCATATGGGGCGACGCACAGCCTGGGATGATGGGCATTGGCTTCCGGTTATGGCTCCGTCTGGTATCCGCGAACGCGCTCACCGCTCCTTTCCCAAAACAATGGAACAAGAAGACGTCGATCGCGTGATCAGCGATTTCGCTGCTGCTGCGCAACGTTGTCAGCAAGGCGGGTTCGACGGGATCGAAATTTTATCCCACTCACACCTTCTGGGGCAGTTCCTGTCCCCACTGACCAACCAGCGCGAAGACAACTATGGCGGGACGTTGGAGAACCGTATGCGCCTGACCCTGCAAGTGCTAGACGCGGTGCGCGCAAAAGTCGGCCCCGATTTCATCCTGTCGATGCGCATCACCGGCGATGAACTGACCGAAGGAGGGCTGAGCACCAAAGATTGCATAGCTGCCGCTCGGATGTTGGAACGTTCCGGCCATGTCGATCTTCTCAACATCCTTGCCGGGGCACCCTTTGATGATCTGGGCTTGGCTGAATGGGTGCGCCCAATGGGCCTGCCTGCGGCCCCGCATGTCAACGTGGCCGGCAGCATCCGTGATGCTGTTGATCTGCCGATCCTGCACGCCGGGGGGATTGCGGATATTGCCACGGCCCGCCACGCTGTCGCTGGCGGCTATGTTGATCTGGTGGGCATGACCCGCGCACAAATGGCCGATCCCTATTTGGTGGATAAACTCGCGCGTGGGGAGGAAGAGCGCATCCGACCCTGTGTTGGCCTGGGTTACTGCGTGGACCGGGTCAATCAAGGAAAACCTGCCGTGTGTGGGCACAATGCCGCCACGGGGCGAGAGCGGACCTTGCCTCATATCATCACCCTCAGCGACACTCGCAACAAAGTGGTTGTCATTGGCGGTGGGCCCGGCGGGCTGGAGGCCGCGCGGGTCTGCGCCCTACGCGGTCACGAAGTCGTGCTGTTTGAGGCGTCGGATCGGCTGGGCGGCCAGTTGGTTTTAGCCGCCAAGGGGATGACGCGCAGACAAGTCTGGGGCGTCGCTGACTGGTTGGTTTCCGAAGTGAGCACGCTCGGGGTCGATATCCGCTTGAACACCTATGCCGAAGCCGTTGACGTGCTGTCCGAAGCTCCCGATGTTGTGGTGGTCGCGACAGGCGGCTGGCCCGAAACCGTAGCCATCCCCGGCGGTGACCTAGCGGTCTCCAGTTGGGAGGTGTTGTCCGGTGAAGCACGCGTCTCGGGCCAAGTGCTGTTGTTCGACGAGGTCGGCGACCACCCTGCGGCCATCACGGCCGACATGCTGGCAAGCACCGGGTGTAGCGTCAATCTCGTTACCCCGGATCGGACCCTTCTGCATGACCTCGGTCCAACAACCTCTGCCGTTGCATTGCGCGATCTGGTCTCCAACGGAGTTACCTTCACCTGTCTGCAAGAACTTACCTCTCTGACGCGTGAAGGTGACTTGGTTCGCGCCAGCTTGCGGCACGTGTTGACGGGGGATGTCACTGAATGTCTCGTTGATTACGTGGTTGTTGAACATGGCCTGTCCCCGATGGCCGAGCTTTATTTCGACCTCAAGCCAAGTTCGCGCAACCTTGGACAGATCGAACACAAGGCGCTCATTGGGGGGACGTTTCCATACGTTGACACCAATCCGAGCGGTCAATTCTATCTGGCCCGCATTGGTGATGCGGTTACAAGCCGGAATATGCACGCTGCAATTCTCGATGCCTTGCGGGTATGTGCTCCGGTCTGAAAGAAACCATGCTCCTCCGCCGATAAAACAAGGGAGTTGACTAGCAGTTCTGGTGCAGCAAATGACAGGATAGCACCGACCCTCATAGGTTTCGAGCGGCCCAACCAATCATTGAGTTTCGTCAACCGATGATGCGACGCGACCCGTCAAACCTGCCGTTCGATGCGCGAACGAATTGGGCGGTCAGCTGAACTCACGCAGAGCGGACTTTGCCGTATTTCGAATTCCAGCCTTTGCTGCCGCAGCAACTTTTCGCACATGCCGCACGCCTATCGTTGCGATGCAGCGTATGTCACCGAACCTGCCGTTCGAGGGCGTCGATTTGGCTCCGACAGAAACCGTACTTCCGCCGTAGCTTGACCCGACAACGTGGGCGCGGGACGGAGCGAGGCTTCACCGTGCAGGCCGCCACGACCGCTTTGTGGCAGTCCGGTGCCTATCCAGGCACCGAGTTGCGAACTTAGAATGGGCTTCGCTTGGGTCGCCGACAGTGCTGAACAGTGCGGTTTTCTCATGTGCCAATCTTGATTTGGCACGCCAAACCGCCCAAGCGTTTCGATGTTTTCAGTTCCAGCTTGCCGCCATAGACGTTCAATAAATCAACGGAAATAGACAACCCCAATCCTGTTCCTTCTACAGAGGTATCCAGCCGACGGCCGGAACGCATAACCTCTCGTCGGGCGTCTTCTGGGATTCCTGGCCCGTCATCTTCAACGCATAGTTCGATACCGCTGTCGGTACGTCGTGAAGTGATTTGAAATCTTGTGCTGCTCCACTTGAGGGCGTTGTCGAGAAGATTTCCGATCACTTCTTCGATGTCCTGGGGATCCATTCGAACGCGCAATCCAGACTCGCAATCCGAAGTCAGCGTTTTTCCTTCACGTTCTGCCATGGAGGAAAACAATCTGCACAACCGTTCGACCGAATTCGAAAGGTCTGTTCGGGAATGCGTCAACTCTCCGGTGATTGATGCGCGCATGCGTGCGAGGGAACGGCCAAGCTGGGCGTCAATTCGGCTGAGGGCTTCTTCTGCTGGCTCTGTTTGTGCTCCGGTTCGAGACAGGTCTGTCAATTCGTTGCGTAGAATGGCCGTCGGTGTTTTCAGGGCATGCGCCAGATCCGCTGCCTGCCTTCGGGAGCTGGAGACAATCTCGCGATTTCTGTGCAGCAACTGATTAAGGTCTTCAACGAGTGGGGAAACCTCATCCGGATAATCTTCGGGCGTCAGATCGTCGCCCTGATCCCAGCGATGGGCCACATCGGCGCGCAACTTTCTGAGAGGGCCGACAATGGCCGACATAAGCAGAAGCGAACTGGCCACCCCAATCAAACCGACTAATCCAAAAACCGGAAGCAAGTTGCTTTGCGCCTCCCTGCGTTCACTGATCAATTCCAGCCTGCTTTCGGCGACGGTTACGCCCCATTCTGTTCCATCTTCGAACGTGATTTTCTGAAAGACACCGCGAACGGCCTCACTATCCGGGCCTGTTGTGTTCCAAATGGCTGCCTCATCACTGGCGCGTGCAGGTTCTGCAATCGTTTCATCAAAAAGCGAGGCAGAGGTATAGACGACCCCGTTGCTGTCCGATACTTGCCAATACCGTCCTGAATAGGGCGTGCTATAGGCCGGGTCGAACAACAACTCGCGCAAGGTTTCGGGGTCATCCGTAGTGGCGCTGAGGCCAACGACAAGCTGGGTGTGACGGTCCCGCAACGCTCCGTCGAACTGATCCAGGACGCGCGTGTTAATGTACGAAAATACCACCAGCGTACCTACGCCCACGGACAACGCAGCCGAGGCGATGCCACCGAGTAAGGCCCGCTGGCGCAGCGATAGCATCAGGTAGGATCAATCATGTAGCCGCGTCCTCTGACCGTCGTGATCAAATCGGAACCCAGTTTCTTGCGCAGACGCGTGACGAATACGGCAATCGTGTTGGAATCCCTGTCACCGTCGTATTCGTAGATGTGTTCGGACAACTCTGTCCGTGACACCATGCGACCGATGTTGTGCGCCAGATAGGTAAGAACCGCGATTTCTTGCGCCGTCAGGTCAACCGGAATGCCCCTGACACTGACCCGACCGTTCCGCGTATCCAGCGAGACATCGCCCATTTCTATCACCGGATTCATTTGCCCACTTTGTCGCCGCAGGATCGCACGTACCCGCGCGGCCAGTTCGGGCATGTGAAATGGCTTGGCCATGTAGTCATCCGCACCCGCATCCAGGCCGTCGACACGTTCGCTCCAACCATCTCTGGCGGTCAAGATCAACACGGGTGTTTTGACGCCCGCATTACGCCATTCGCGCAACACAGAAATCCCGTCACGCTCGGGAAGACCAATATCGAGTATGATCATGTCGTAAGGCTCAGTCGCCCCGAGATGCAGAGCATCGGTACCGTTGTTCGCCACATCCACAACGCGACCCTCGGCACCCAGCAATTTCTTGATTTGTTCGCAGAGCTGGGGTTCGTCTTCAGCAAGAAGTATTCGCATATCCAGAGACTACAATCAAACCGGCATCAGCTTCACTCTATTTTTTGCCGCCACCGTTTCCACCACTGTTACCGCCGCCGTTACCGCCGCCGTTTCCGCCACCATTGCCGCCGCCGTTTCCGCCGCCGTTTCCGCCACCATTGCCGCCGCCGTTTCCACCACCGTTACCGCCGCCATTTCCACCACCGTTACCGCCGCCATTTCCACCACCGTTGCCGTTACCACCGCCATTGCCGTTTCCGTTGCCGCCTGCATTGCTTCCGCTTGCGCTGTTCCCACGGGTAGCAGAGGCGTTCTGACCGTTATTGCTGTTGGAATTGGCTGTAGTGGAGCGTGCGGCCTCGGAAATCTCGCGCCCGACACTTGAACGGTTCGGAACCACTGTTCCGGTTTCGGCATTCACGATCACGCTTATGATCTTACCACCCTGCTTTTTAACCAGAATACGGTAGTAGACCGTGTCCGTTTTGAATGCACGGGCGTCGACAGGGGTTCCACCGAATGCCTTTTCCACGCCTTTGATGACGCGCTTCAACCGGATCGCGCTGCCCGACAGCGTCGCCTTGCGCAGTTCAGACTGTTTGAGTTCACGTGCGCCTGCGGCCGCTTGCCCTCCGGACAAGGCAGTCAGCAAAGCTGCAACCAGCAAAAGCGCTTTGGTCTGCATAGTACCCTCACACACCTTTGATCAAAACTATATGGCCGGACATGAACCGATGATGAACAGGCAGTTAGCCCTGCGTTCAAGCGACCTAGGACTAAATGGTGACGACCTTCAATGATTCGAGCCCGAATCCAACTGCCGACCATAGCGACCAAAATCAATGTGCTGATGGGTGTTGCTGTGTGGCTTGGGGAGATTGATATGAAAACCACCAACTGCGGACTGCTAAAAGCCTCAACAATCGCGATTGCCTTGCTGGGATCAACAGCCTTCGTAGCCACCGTCGCCGCGCCGGACGTTGCCTTTGCAAAGGAAGGCAATGGCAATGGCGGCGGAAAAGGTAACGGTGGCGGAAACGGCAAGGGTGGCGACAACGGAAATGGTGATAGCAACGGCAACGGCGGCGGAAAGGGTAACGGCGGCGGCAAAGGGAATTCTGCCAAAGGAGATCGTGGCGACCATAGCGCTGTTGGCAACAAAGGCGGAAAGAACGGTTCTGACAAGAGCCGTGGTGACCGAAATGCCGGCAAATCGAAGTCCAAGTCCTCACGCTCTGCTTCGGGTAAGGGTGGCCGTTTTTCCTTGAAGGACATCTTCGGCGGTAAAGGTAAATCGAGAACCGTTGCCACCTCCAAGAAAGGCGCGACCACGAATGGTGTCAGGCAAAAGCAGAGGACCTACCACAAGCCGTCGAAAACCGTGATTTTGGAGGAGTCCATTCGTCCCGCCGTCCGGACCAAAGGCAACACTATGGCTGCGCTGCTAGGTGCTCACCCGTCTGAACTGGGCGCCTTGAACGCGGCCAACGCCAGCGAGACTGCACTGGCAAACGCAGCCCCCAATTCGCGCGTCGGTCGAATTGCAAATTATCGCGATACCGTGTTGGCAGGCGAGCCGCTGCGCGAGGAACTTGCGGAACAGTTGGAAGAACTCACCGGACTGGAGCCACCGGAACGGACCGTTTCTGAGATCGAGGAAGACCTGGAGGTTGCCCTGAACGAAGTCCATGAAAACCAGAAGCGCGTTGAGGATCTCGAGCAGGCGCTGGAAGACGCCGGCGGCACAGATCCAGAGATCGAAGCGCAACTTGAAGAGGCCCAAGCCGCTTTGGACGACTCGATCGAAGAAGCTCAGGATCTGAACGACGAGAGACAGGCCACCATCGACTATAGTGAAACTGTCGAAGAGGTGGAGGAACTGACGGAACTTGTTGAAGAGCAAGACTTGGCCGAGCGTGAAGCCTTGGAAGCAGCGGCCAACAAACCTGTCACCGACGCTGTTGAAGAACAGGTCAAATCGCTTCTGGGACTGTAGCCGAAAGGGTTTAGACCGCTCTTGGTCTTTCACACCTACGGACGCCCGGTCGGGCCAGAGGCATCATGGGTGTTTAAGTGTCGGCATTGGTATCCGCTGATCGCGATGTTGGACAAAACGAAATCCCGCCCCAGGTTTGGGACGGGATTCAGGTTACAATTCCGATGTTTAGGACGAATATCGAGAATTGTTCCGGGGGGGTCAACTGATAAGCCTACTGACGTTTTGGTGAGCCTCGGATAGCCGCTTGTTTTTTATGATTTGTGTTAGTGCATTTTCGATAGGAGGGAAGCGACCAATGCTCGAATTCATCTTGGTTGCCTGACGCTCTTCGGTACTTTTGCCAGAGGTCTGCTTCGCAGCGTTCGTGCTGCGGTCTTCAGTCACAAAGGTAGGCTTGATCATGCTAATCCCCTTGTTGTCAACCAAACAACTTGCGTTCCGTTCAATATAACCAGGCCACTATGCCCCAGCATGGTTGAACACATTGAGAATACACTGTTCACGTTCGGTTAATGTTGTTCACGAAATAAAAACAAAGGGTTTTGGCCGAACACCTCTTGTTTTGCACCCATCAACTTTGGCGGATTGGCAGGTCGATTATTGAGAGCACCGTGCCGAGTGATCCACTGCGCCGCAAGAGAATTGGTCAGCGGCAGGCAGGTCTCTGCCCAGGGATTGGTCAATTCCCGACGAGAAGCATTATCAAGACACAAAGCTAAGCGAGGCACCAGAGATGAAATCAACCTTGGGAATTGTGGCAACGTTATTCGCTATTCAAGCCGCATCGGTTGCGAGTGCCAGTTTCGTCTCGCAGCCTCTTGGGCCCAAACAAAGTGCCGCAGCGCATACAACACTGCAGCCTGTTCTCGCAAAATCCAAAACCGGACAGTGCCCGCCCGGCTTGGCTAAGAAAGCAGTCCCATGCGTGCCACCCGGCCAAGTCAAACGATACCGGGTTGGGGACTACATCTATGATGGATATGCGCGTATCAACAACCCCGTCCGATATGGTCTGAGGCGAAACGGATACTATGTGCGCGCCGGAGACTACGTTTACGAAGTAAACCGGGAGACGCACGAAGTGCTGAACCTGATAGGGGCAATAGCCGACATTCTGAACTAAGTGTCGTCTCTCAAGGTTGACCAGCTCGAGTTGCCGCCATTCGGCCGTCCCGCAAAGATCGGAAGAATGGGCTAATCCGAACCACCGCTGCTGCGCGAACGTAGGTCCGGTCCGGAATGGCGAACGGCTCGCGCGGCCCGCCGTTATTGTTGGCGATGCCGCTCAAGAATATTCCTGCGGAGATATGAACAGTTTACACCAATTGCTGCAGAAGGGAGCGCTCTTGGTCGCCCTCGCTAACAACCGCATTTTTATGGATCAGGATGGGCAACTGAACCTTGATGCTGGCTGCTATGTTTTAGCGTTTGAACACGCTACCTGCATCCGGGCTCAGTTGCCGGGCAATCCAGATCCCGGGTTCTTCAGAGCCGCGATTGCCACTACCGGATTCTCTCCTGCGCAGGCAGCTATGATCGACGACGATGCTGAAAGCGATATTGCTGGGGCCTTGGCTGCGGGACTGGCAGAAGCGTATCAGGTGCGCAAAGGAAAACTCCGTATTGGCGACGAGACCCGGTTTATACCGAAACCGACGGCCACGGTGGCCGATATTTGCGAAACGGTGGAACGCTTGGTCGGACCTGGTGGCATGAAAGCGGAAGCTTCAACCTGACAGTCGAGGAAGGGTTTGACCGAGCTGGCAGATTGCAGGTAAATCCTCTTATGCCTCATCACCCAATCTTATGGACCTTTCGCCGCTGCCCTTATGCAATGAGGGCCCGCCTCGCGTTGGCAAGTTCGGGTGTCAAAGTTGAGCTGCGTGAAATTCTTCTAAGGGACAAGCCGCAAGCCTTCTTGCAGACCTCTGCAACCGGTACCGTTCCTGCACTTCGCCTTCCGGATAAGGTTTTTGACGAAAGCTTGGATATCATGATCTGGGCTCTTGAACAAAATGACCCGCAGCGGCTTTTGGACATGCCACAGGAAGGGTGGGATCTGATCAAGGAAAATGATGGCCCGTTCAAGGCTGCATTGGATCACACTAAGTACGCCACACGCTTTCCGGAAATCGACCATGCAGCAGAGCGAAAGGAAGCTGCAAGCTACTTGATCAACCTCGACAAACAGTTGACCGGGCGGACTTGGCTGTTCGGAAATCGCCCAACCCTCGCGGATCTGGCACTCCTGCCCTTTGTCCGCCAGTTCGCTCATATAGACAGGCAGTGGTTTGACGCACAGGAATGGCCGAATTTGATCGCATGGCTGGATCGCTTCTTAATAAGCGAAGCTTTCTCGCACGTAATGAACAAGTACTCGCCATGGGTAGAAGGCGACGCACCACTTTGGTTTAGCGGCCCTGTTCAACATGGCGAGCCGGTCCCTTGCCAACAACCACTATCTTCCAGAAGTTTCTAATCCACTTTTCCCAGAGTTGCCTGGAATTACTCACTCACTGAAACGTATCCTCGACGACGTTTCTGCTTTTCGAGTTTACGGAGCGCTTCAGCGGCCTGACCTTCGTCGTTGTAGGTCACCATCATGGCTTGCCCATTCGTTCCAATACGACCCCAGCTGCGAAGAACGGAAACTTCTCCGAATAGCGTCGGCTGCAACTCTATTCCATAGAACCGGGCCATGTTGACGTCCGGGTCCACATGAATCAGATGGACAGGTGTGGCTTCTGTCAGATGCATACCTTTTTGTATTTTGATTCAGCCTTTCGGTCTAGTGACCCTAGGAGATCGGTTAGCAGGCAAGGATTCTGAGCTTTGCCGGAGTCTAATACCAACTCTACCTGCCGATGAGATAATTTTCGCTCAACACGCATTTCCGTCGGTCACCAATAACTACCGGTGTCGGTAAGACTATTTGATCAGGCGCTAGGTTTATGATTGCGTTCATTGCGCGACCAATCATTAAAATGATCAGGACACACTATGGTGCCGGTGGATCGGGCCGATTGGCTGGGGCTTATTAGCCTAGGCGACGTGGTGTAGACTTTAGAACGGCTTGGATTTTTGGGAGAAGGACATGCCGGTATCCGGACCACCGCTGACCGCACCAGCGAATTTGACGGACCTGTTTCGACAGGGATTGTCAGCGGATCCCGAGGCGACTGCACTTTACGCATTGGACGAGAAATTCAACTGGCGCGAGTTGGATACCGCCTGTACACGGCTTGCGCTGAGGTATCTGAGCCTGGGCTTAAACCCGGGAGACAGAGTGGCGTCGATCATGCCGAACCGGGCAGCACTTGTGATCCATTACCTGGCTTGTATGCGGGCGGGTCTCGTGGCGATGCCGCTCAACTATCGTTACACGGCCGCGGAAATTGACTATGCATTAAGATTGGCGAAACCGGTGGCGCTATTCGCCCATGCCGAACGGGCCGAGGATGTGGCCGTAGTTCCTGGCGTAGCGCAATTGCCTGTTGGAGTGATTTCCTATGGCGGCAAATTGACCGGAGCGCTCGCCTTCGAGGATTTGCTGGCAGGAGAAGGCGAAGGGACGCTGCCGACAGTTGGAGCCGAGGTTCCAGCGTTCATATTTTTTACCTCTGGGACCACCGGAAAACCCAAAGGCGTGACACATAGCCAAGCCAGTATGGGATATATGGTAGCGAGCAATGCACAAGGGCTGGGCCTAGGTCCCGAGGACGTAGTGCTACCAGCCTCGTGGATTTCGCATACCGCAGGATTGCGACTGACGTTTGCAGGGCTTTGGGCCGGTGCTACAACGAATGTTGCACAGCGGTTCACACCCGACGAGCTCTTGGCGCTCTTGCGGCAGACGCGGCCGACGGTGGCACAGATCCTACCTGCGCCTTTGGCGGCGCTACTCACAGGACACGGGGCGAAGCGCGAAGACTTTCGCTCACTACAAACGATGATGGCCGGTGGAGACAAGCCCTCTCAGAAGCTGGCCGACGCGTTCGGCGCATTAGCCGGTGTACCGATTGGGGCGTTTTACGGGATGACCGAAATGGGGACGTCGCATTCCAACACCCACGGGGGCGCTGAAAAGCTCGGTGCAGTTGGGTTGAATAATCCGGGCTATGTCTCGGCGCTTCGCGACGAAGCTGATGAGGAAGTGCCCGTGGGTATAGACGGGCGGCATTGGGTAAAGAGCCCGACCATGATGACGGAGTATTGGGAGAATCCGGAAGCTACTGCGGCGGCTTTTCGGGATGGCTGGCTCGACACCGGCGATTTGATGCGGCGGGACGAAGACGGTTATTTCTGGTTCCGGGGGCGACGAAAGCAGATCATCGTACATGACGGATCGAATATCAGCCCGACTGAAGTGGAGGATGCGTTGACAGCACATCCAGCCGTTGCCGCAGCAGTTGTGGTTGGAGTGCGAGACGAAATGCACGGGGAAGACGTCTGGGGGTTTGTGAGCCTGACCGAAGGCGCCAAGCTGGTGCGCTCAGGTGAGATTATCGACTTTGCGAGAGAACAGATTGGATACAAGGCGCCGGACGTGGTTCGGGTAGTGGAAGCTCTGCCGTTGACCATGGGCGGCAAGCTTGACCGAATGGCGTTGAAGCGCTTGGCGGCGGAAGAAAGTGGTGCTGCGCATGTGCTGTGACGCGCTTGGCGGTTGGCTCAAGGAGTCGGACGGCTTGCCATGGGGATTCAAGCGATGGCCACAGGCGGCAAGCAGAGGGAGTCGCCCATTCTGTCCGACTGTGTACGTTCCTTGCGGGCTCTTTGCCGATCTGGAGTGCGATGCAGTATCTCCCTGATCTCCGCTCGCGTGAGCGTTGAGAGCGTTCAAAACTGCTCTTTGTCACAGACCCGAAGTGTGGAGCGTTTTTGCGCCGCCTTCCGTGTTGGCACAGGTGCCAGTCAATTGGAACCACGACGCGTGGACAGATTGGTCGGAAGTTGCACCACAACATATTTCAATCTCAGATTGTCCGATTTGAACAGCAAAGGGCCTGGGCGGATCGGCTAGGATTGCACGACAAAGCACATTGGGGCACGGTGTTCATTCAACTGGAAAGGGTACCCATGTCCGCGGGAAAACCTACCAACCCATGGCTCATATTGCTGGGCCTCGCGCTCGGGGTCAGCATTTCCAACGCCTTTGGTCGCTTTGCATACGGCCTTATTCTGCCATCAATGAAAAGTAGCCTTGGCTGGAGTCTCACTCAGTCTGGTTGGCTAAATACGGCCAATTCGATTGGCTACATAGTAGGTTCGATTCTAACACTTCTGTTAATCCGGCATATTTCGCCTTCGCGGTTGTTTGCAAGCGGCACTTTAGCGACCGCACTATGTCTTTTGGCGACCGGGTTTGATGAGAACCTCGTGTTTCAAACTGCTTGCCGAACATTGGTGGGATTGTTTGGTGCTCTTTCTTTTGTATCAGGCGGCGTCCTGGCAGCATCGCTGTTCCAGAACAGCGCCCGAAGGAATGCATTGGCTATCGCCTTATATTTTGGCGGTGGCGGTGGATTGGGTATCGCGTTGTGTGGCGCAATCCTTCCCGGTATGTTGGACGCATTCGGGCCACAGTATTGGGACTGGGCATGGATCGGGGTAGGGTTGGCAGCCCTGGTCATTTGCCCACTCTCGATTTGGGCTGCAACCAGATTGAACGAAACCGAACACGACGCCGCACTACCTTCCATCCCACCGGTGCGCAGAATGCTGGGTGAACTCGGCGGGTATGCGTTGTTTGGACTGGGTTACATTGTCTACGTCACTTTTATCTCTGTCTGGATGAAGGAGCAGCAATCCAGTGTCCTGTTGACCACCGCAACGTGGATGGTTCTTGGGTTCAGTATCATGGGGTCTCCATTTGTATGGCGCGGGGTGCTGGCTCGCTTTTCATCCGGAGTACCTTTGGCGCTGATCCTAAGCGGAGTCGCATTAGGTTCAGCCCTGCCGATCCTGGTTCCAACCGGATATGGATTGATTTTGTCGGCACTAGTGTTCGGACTGTCAGTGTTTATGCCGCCTACTGCTGTAACCAGCTTTGTCCGCAAGAATGTTGGACAACCGGATTGGGGTGCAACCATAAGCTTCTTTACCGTGATGTTTGCAATCTCGCAGGCACTGGGGCCGATCGGGGCCGGCGTCATTGGGGACATAACCGGAGAAATAGGGGACAGTTTGATCGTAGCCTCTGCGATCCTGCTGGTAGGTGCCCTTTGTGCTGCGATGCAAAAGCCGCTCAGCCGTGAGGCGGCTTAGCCGTCGCAATCTGGACCACGCGCAGATGCTGCGTTTCATTCCCAACAAAAGCCTCATTGGATTCTGAATGAACAAACAGAAGCCCCCCGGCCACTCCAACGCGGTTCGGCTTCACGCAATCTCCCCATAGTGCGGGATCCAGAACTTCGCATCTATCGCCGCCTTCAAGTCATCCTCTGTGGTTTCGGGCGCAACCCCATCCAACTGCGCCTGTCGACCAACGGCAAAGGCGATTGCTTTGCTGACCTGACGAATGTTCCCCACGTCCGGCAACAAGCTGGCGGTGCGATCGGACTTTGCGGGCGATAATGTGGCCAGAGCCTCGGCGGCGGCCATGAACATCCCGTCAGTTACGCGGCGCGCGCCCACCGCCAGCACACCCAGCCCCATACCTGGGAAAATGTACGAGTTGTTGCACTGCGCGACATGGTGCGTCTTACCGTTGCAGACAACGGGATCAAACGGGCTGCCGGTGGCGACCATTGCACGGCCATCTGACCAGTGGATAATATCCGCAGGCACAGCTTCAATTCGCGATGTCGGGTTCGAAAGGGGCAACACGACAGGATGATCAGTCTGGGCTGCCATTGCACGAATGATCTCCTCTGAAAACAAGCCCGCCTGACCACTGACACCAACCAAAATGTTGGGTTTGGCCCGATTTATCACGTCCAGAAGTGAAATTTCACCGTCGGACCAGCTCCCCACTTTAGCAAGAGGTTGGACAATTTGTTTTTGGAACGGCAGAAGGCCTGTCATCGCATCGGTTAGCAGCCCGTTCCGGTCCACCATGAATATGCGCTCGCGGGCTTCGGTCTCGGGTAATCCTTGACGGACCATGAGTTGGACCAGTTGCTCAGCGATGCCCACTCCTGCAGAACCCGCGCCGAGAAACGCAATAGTGGCGTCCTTTAGCTGAATGCCAGTGACATCTGAGGCAGCCAGCAAAGTGCCTGCCGTTACCGCCGCCGTGCCCTGAATATCATCATTGAATGTACAGAGTTGATCTCGATACCGCGCAAGCAATGGTGCGGCATGTTGTTGTGCAAAGTCCTCGAACTGCAGCAACACATCCGGCCATTTGCGCTTTACAGCCTGTACGAAGAGATCGACAAAATCGAAATAGTCATCCCCACTGACGCGCTCATTCCGCCAGCCGATATAAAGGGGATCTTCCAACCGCTCCTGATTGTTGGTGCCTGCATCCAAAACCACCGGGAGTGTCACAGACGGGCTAATTCCGCCAGCAGCAGTATAAAGCGAGAGTTTACCAATCGGAATTCCCATGCCGCCCGCGCCTTGATCGCCCAAACCCAAAATTCGTTCTCCATCGGTGACGACTATAGCTTCGACGGATGGCAGAATGGCGTTGTCTAATATGCCATCAATCCGGTCACGCTCAGAGTACGAAATGATCAATCCGCGTGGGTGATCGTAGATTTCACTGAAACGCTTGCAGGCGTCACCTACAACAGGTGTGTAAATTATCGGCATCATCTCGGACAGATGCCGCACCAAAAGAGCGTAAAACAGAACTTCGTTGTCATCCTGAAGACCGCGCAGATAGACATGCTTGTCCAGCGATGTCTCCTCACGTTTAAAGGCGGCATAGACGCGGTCTACCTGGGTTTCGAGTGTTTCGATGTGCGGTGGAAGAAGGCCCAACAATCCAAGCTCTTCTCGTTCCGCCAAAGAAAATGCAGTACCTTTGTTCAAAAGCGGGTTGGTTAAGTATTGTAGATTTACCGGACCGGGATCGACCATAGGCTGTCCTTTCGGATCGGCGCACACAGGTTGCACGCATCTGTTCGGCAAGGTCAGCATTATACGGGAACAAATGCAACGAGCTTGCCACGTGAACGCTTCCTTCCGTATTGGATAGGCATGCTTGCGCGACGGTTGGCTCAAGTGTTCGGCCCAAAGCTGCCATTGACCTAATGCAAAAGATGCTGCGGCGTCGCCCGCCGATGTTGCCATTCGCCGCGTGGCAAAAACCAAGGGTCAATCCAACTCAAGATACACACAAAGAACTCGTCGTGTTCTTTTCATCGCCACATCTGTTTCACGGCCATTCTGGGGGCTTTCGGTTCGAAAGATGTAGAAGCAACAGTTTCTCAGAACTTCCTTCGGAATCGAGGTTGAAGACTTTCTGATGATCTTCGAAAGCATGACAATCAATAGGGACTTCTACATTAAGCCTAAACTCAGGACGTTTCCCAACTTGGCATCCTTCCAATCTGTTCCAACAGGAAATCCATGAAAACACGAACCTTAGCGGACAAGACGTTTGCTTTCGGATAGACAAGCCACAACACAGATGCGTCGGTCACCCGATAATCTGGCAAGACCTGAACAAGACTGCCTTCTGACAGTTCACGGTGGACGCTCCAGAGCGAATTCATAGAAATACCTGCTCCGGCAACCGTGGCGATTTTCTGGCTGTGGCCATCGTCAAAGGTTAGCTGACAGCGGGCCGCGCGGGGATCAAATTCTCCGGATGAACCGTCTGAACTGGTGAGAGGACGCGGCTCCTGATCTCTGAATGCGATCAAGTCATGGTCCATCAGATCGGATGGCACTGTCGGTGTCCCACGCTCGGCCAAATATCGAGGAGAGGCACAGAGTACGCGACTGTCGTCAGCGAGCTTGCGGCCTTTGAGGCTTGTATCTTCGAGCGCTGAGTTCCGAATGGCCAAATCATAGCTGCCCTCAATCAGGTTGAATTGGCTGTCGGACAGACGAAGGTCGAGATTAACCCCAGGGTATTGCAGGACGAATTCTGGCAGGATTGGCGCGATGTAGAGCTGGGCAAAAGTGCTGGGCGCGGTAAAGCGCAGTGTTCCTGTGGGCTGAGTTTGTCCCTGACCCAAGGCGGCGCGGCCAGCACTCTCCTGCGCCAGAATTTCCCGGGCGTAGGGCAGAAATTCAGCGCCTTCCAATGATAACGAAACTTTTCGGGTCGAACGGTGCAACAAGTCAGCACGCAATGTGTGTTCAAGCTTGGCAAGCCGGGCGCTTGCTACAGCCGGTGCAAAACCGAGTTCGCGCCCCGCTGCGCTAATGTTGAGTTTCTCAGCTGCAAGAACAAACAGGCGAAGGCTTTCTGTATCCATCACATTATATCCAAAATCCGAATTATCAATCTTTGGATGGCTTATTTTTATTCATTCTTCAATGCGTATCTTTAAAGCAAGCCAAAAGCGGAGCGAGATGCGAACGCAATTCGATTCCGAAATCGAGGTCCGAAATTGAAGCAAATAAGGAGGAAACTATGCCGGGTACTGCAACCGTCAATTACCACGTCCACAGTACGTCGAGGCAGGCGTTTCATATCGATGCCGGAGGTGTCGCGGGAAATCTGATCTCACCAGAACTTGTTGCGACGGAAATTCCACTCCGAGACCTTCGGGGGTCCGAGGATACAATTTCTTTCGAAACAGACGGTGTCTTGTTTGTCACATCACCTAGCAATGTAACTTCGTTTGAAGATGGAAACGATTGGCAACAGCTTTATGACCGCGAATTAACCGAGGTGCTTTCCCAGCATTTGGGTGCCAAAGAGGTCGTTGTTTTCGACCACACATTAAGAGTCGATGACCCTGACTCTGATCGCAAACCTGCCCGGAATGTTCATAGCGACTACAGCACTGAAGGGGCGGAAAAGCGGCTGGTAGACATTCTCGGGTCAGACAAAGCTGCAGAATGGGTCACGGGGCATTATGCCTTCATCAATATCTGGCGCCCTGTCGAAAACCCGATCAATAGCGCACCGCTTGGTTTTGTTCGCCCATCCAGCGTCACAAATGAAGATTGGATTCTGATTGACCTGATTTACCCAGACCGGCGTGGCCTCATCATGGGACTGGCGGCGAGTGACGCACATGAATGGGTTTATCAATCACGCATGATCCCGGATGAGATTGTCCTGTTCAATATCTACGACAACCAAGGATTGCCTTCAGTGGGTCACAGTGCAGTCGATTTGGTTGAGGATCCAAGTGTCCATTCTATTCGAAAGAGCCTTGAGAGCAGAACAGTTGTTCGCTTCTGAAAAGTTAGCGAAAAGCCAGGCAAACACCTAATGCGAGCTTAAAACTCGCTCGGCCATTAAAGGTCAGATGAATACTAACTTCAAAGGGCAGTCCGTCCTCAACCATCCGAAGCCTGACTTGTGAGCAAAGGAATGAACCATGTCCAAGACAATTCTCATCACCGGATCAACCGACGGCCTCGGTCTTTTGACTGCCAAAACCCTCTCGGCACTGGGACATAGAATTCTGCTACATGGCCGAAACCGAGCTAAGCTTGAGGTGGCGGCCACGGAAGTCGGTGGACAGACTGAATGCTTTGTCGCCGACTTTTCAAAGCTAAGTGATGTCGAAGCGTTATCGGCAGAGATTCTTGACCGACACGACCGCATAGATGTCCTGATCAACAATGCTGGTGTCTACAAGACAGCCAATACGCGAACGCCGGATGGCTTCGACGTTCGCTTTGTGGTCAATACGTTCGCGCCATGGGTGTTGACGCAACGACTGCTGCCGATCATCCCGCAGGATGGCCGCATAGTTAACCTGTCGTCTGCGGCACAAGCTCCGGTCGATGCAAAGGCGATGGCTGGTTATGGTTCGCTGGACGACTTTGGGGCCTATGCCCAAAGCAAACTGGCGATCACCATCTGGTCTCAGGAACTGGCAAGAGCGCTACCAAATGGTCCGTCTGTCATCGCGGTGAACCCCGGCTCGCTGCTTGCTTCCAAGATGGTGAAAGAGGGATTTGGCGTCGCAGGAAATGATATGAGGATAGGCGCGGACATCCTGTGCCGTGCCGCACTGGATTCTGAGTTTGCCGATGCTTCCGGCAAATACTTCGACAACGATTCAGGTCAGTTGGCGCGACCGCATGCAGCGGCATTGGATGAAGATCATAGAAAATCTGTGATGAAAACTATCCGCGAGGTTGCCGCCGCCATGCATTAAGCTCTCGCGCGGGTGGGAAACTGCGAGAGTATTGACCTTTATTTGCTGAATTGGCGCTCAATGCTGTAAGCTGGTGGAACGGGGAGGACGTATGGTGAAAACCGATAATTCCTTGCACTTTGGGAATGCCATCAGTGAGTCTTGGGAGCGCTGTGAGCTTAAATACAAGCTTGTTCGGGATGCAGCTCGTCCTATCCTTCGCCTGCAATCATCTGAAGTGGCTCCGCGGTTAGAGGAATTGGTAGAACGTTCCGGCGGTCGCCAAGGGATAATCAGCCAACTCGCTCAAATAGCTGCCAATGCTGGTCATTGCCTTGTTGTCACGGATACCGACGGAGTTTCGGTTCGTCTGGAAGGCGCCGACCAGGGCCGGTCCGTTTTTGAAGAAAACGGCATCGCCGTCGGCTCCTGTTGGGATGAGCGCATTGCAGGAACTAATGGTGTTAGCATGGCGTTATCTGAGAGAGATGCCTTCACTGTTAACGGAGGAAACCACTACTTTTCTTCATTGCGTCCATTCGCTTGCACAGCTGCCCCTCTATTTGACGCAGAAAACCACACACTCGGTGCAATCAGCTTGGCTATGCTGGATCGCAATAACTCATCAGATTACCTCTTCGCGTCTCAGCTTTTGGGCACCGCAGCAGACAGAATCCAGCGCATACTATTCGAAAAGCAGTTTGCAGATGATTTGATCATTTCTGTTTCCTCAGCTGATGGGCGCGACTTGCTGAAGCGGGATGAACTTGTTGCCTTGAACGAAGCTGGCATCATCTTGGGCACCACTGCTGGAGCGCATCGCCTCGTAGGTGACAAGACGCCCGCGACGTTGAAAGGGAAGGCTTTTGAGTTGGTGTTCGGTACTGATTCAAAGGCTATGGAAACCGTCCCCGAAAGAGTATTGAGTGTTCGGTCCAAGCACGGGCCAGTTCTAAATTTCTCGGCGCGGACCAAGAGAGATAAGCGCATTTCTCCAGTTTCATGGAGAAACCCTAAGGCTATAGCTTCGCAAGGACCGAAACGCATCCGAATGGCCACTTCGTTGCGCCAGCTTTCAATTGGAAGCGATCGAATGGCAGCGCTTTGTACGAGGGCGTTGGCATATTACAGAAAGGGATTGCCGTTCCTGATCGAAGGAGAATCCGGAACCGGAAAAACTGCCCTCATTGCTTCGATCCTTGAAGCCGACAAGTCCAATTCGACCCGGGTAACGACAGTGGATTGCGCATCGCTGGGAGAAACTGAGCAGGACAAGCTTTTTTTCCAGACGTTGCTTGAACAAACGCGTATTGCGGGTTCAATTGGAGCTGCAGACCAAGAACATATCGTACTTGTCTTTGAGAACGTCGACGAGCTGCCAGAATTTGCGCAGGCTCGCCTCAGGGTGCTGATGGGTGAATTTGAAGCTGATGGGTTCCTGCTTGAAGAGCAGATTTCAGAGCTGACTCCCAGAATTTTCGCGACATGCCGTCAGCCGCTTCGCGCTGCCGTCCAGGATGGGTTATTCCGTGATGATCTCTATTTCCTGCTGGCAAATACGATTGTTCAACTTCCTCCTCTTCGACAGCGTGAACGGGTTGATGCCTTGGCTGGCGAGATTGCTCGACAGCTGGCAGGAGAGGCAGTTCAAATAACAGAAGAAGCAAAAAGTGCGATTTCCCGTTCTGATTGGCCGGGCAATGTCCGAGAGCTAAGAAACGCCCTGCAGCAAGCGCTTATGGAAGGGGACGGTCGGCGTATCTCACGACTGGACTTGCTGGAACGCACTATACCAGTGTCCGAAACACACAGGGTCATAGAGACAAGACAGAGTTATTGCGACCAGTCAAATTCGACCTATGATGAGCAGACACTCATTCAGGATGCGCTGATTGGTGCTCGATGGAACGTCTCAAGAGCAGCGCGTAAAATAGGCATGGGTCGCGCAACCATTCATCGAAAGATGAAACAATATGGCATCGCGCGACCCCGTTAGCATGAGCATAGTCGGCAACAAATAATGTTGCCGACAAACGGTCGAGCGAAACTATTTGTGGATGACTTTACCGAAAGCGTCGAGCGCGCTTTCATGCATCATTTCGCTAAGCGTTGGGTGCGGAAATACAGTTTCCATCAAATCTGACCCTGTTGCATTGAGCTTTTGCCCGACAACGTACCCTTGGATAAGTTCTGTCACTTCGGCCCCGACCATATGCGCGCCAAGAAGTCGCTCGGTCTTGGCATCAAACACGGTTTTAACCATCCCCTGCGCGTCGCCCAAGGCAATAGCTTTGCCATTGCCCTGATAAGGAAACCGCCCGACTTTTATGTCAAAACCGGCTTCGATTGCTTGCGCTTCGGTCATACCAACACTCGCGATCTGAGGGTGGCAATACGTACAACCTGCAATACTCTCCGGTTTTACAGGGTGACCTTCAAGTCCAGCGATGAGTTCCGCGACCATAACACCCTCGTGACTTGCCTTGTGAGCAAGCCAGGGCGCCCCTGCGACATCTCCAATAGCGTAGAGCCCGGGTATGTTGGTGCGGCAATACTCGTCTGTGACGATGTGATTTCGATCGATCTCAACACCCAACTCTTCGAGACCAAGGTTCTCAACGTTACCAGTGATGCCAACAGCAGAAATCACGGCGTCAAACTCCTGAACCGTGACCTCGCCGTCCTTTTCGATATGAGCGACAACTCGGTCGCTGAGACGTTCAAGCTGCGTAACTTTCGAACCCTCGAAGAATTCCATGCCCTGTTTGCTGAAGCTCTTCCTGGCATAGGTCGAAATCTCGGCGTCTTCAGCAGGCAAAATACGCTCCATTACTTCTACGACGGTCGTTTCTGCTCCGATCGCGTTGTAAAAACTGGCAAATTCGATACCGATCGCGCCTGAACCGATGACCAGCAGCTTGTTCGGTTCATGCGGCGGCTGCAGAGCATGTTTGTAAGACCAAACGCGCTTCCCATCAGCTTCAAGCCCAGGAAGGTCCCTTGCGCGTGCGCCCGTTGCCAGAACGATATTGTCCGATTGCAGTTTCTGCTCTCCATCGCTGGATTTCACAATAACTTCGCCATTCCCGGTCAGGCGCGCTTCACCCATAATAAACGGAACCTTGTTCTTCTTGAACAAATAGCCAACGCCACTTGAAAGTTGTTTGGCAACTCTCCGCGACCGCGCGACAATTGCTTCGAGATCGTGTTGTGGGTCTTCAATCTTCAAACCGAAGTCTTTTGCATTCTGCGCCAGCTGAAACACTTCGCTTGAGCGGAGAAGTGCCTTTGTGGGAATGCATCCCCAGTTCAGACAAATACCACCAAGGTGTTCACGCTCGATACAAACGACATCCAACCCCAGTTGGGCTGCACGGATTGCAGCAACATAACCACCTGGTCCTGCTCCGATTACGACCATATCGAATTTGGTATCAGTCATTTTGGATCTCCGTGATGAACGGCCTAAACCAGGCCAAAAGCATCTGCTGTTTCGGTAAAGCGAGTGAACGTAGCCGACGCGGCAAACACCGCGATGAGCAGAGCAACACCTCTGCGCCACGTGTCGTGCACCATTGGGAACAGGCGATCTGCCAGAAGGATGACCGGTAGGATCATGGCATAGATCGCGAATTGACAGGCCTCCAACCCAAAGGCGAATGCTAACAGGTCGAGGAAATCAAACTGACCCGCGAACATCGCCTGAGAGGCAGAGGCGGCAAACCCGTAGCCATGGACCAGTCCAATGACGAACAGCGCCAACCAACCCAGCGGATGCCGGATCTGAAAGCAAATAAATGCGCCAGCGACAACAATCGAGAGCGCAATGCTAAACTCCACCAGTGGTATGAACCAGACTGTTGCGGGCGCGATTCCATAGAGGCCAGCCGCAAGAGTGATCATATGTCCAATGGTGAAGGCCGAAGCCAGCCCAAGTGCTTGACGCCAGCTTTGTGCAGCGATGGCGATCAGGATGATAATGGCCAGATGATCAAGCCCAAAGTAAATGTGTTCTGCGCCGATCAAGGCTGCATCACGCATAACGATCCACTTGTTTGATATTGCTGGGAATGAGGTGTCCAGAACACCGATCATTGCTTGGGTTTCAGTCCCATCATTGCGGTGCAATTTTACGACGGTGCCAAACTTGTCGATAACCTGAAAGTTTTCCCCAAGCTCTGAAACAAGACGCAGGTCCTGGTTGAGAGATCCTGCTGGTACAGAAATCGCGACGTCCAAGGTGAGATCAAGATACGGAAGAGTAGTCTGATCCATTTCAACCGCCTCTTCAAAGGCTGCTTTTGCAGATTTGAGAGTTCCAAATGACGGCCGCGCGGTATCTGTCCAGAACCGGAATTGTTCAATCTGAACCGCTGATTCACGGCCATCAGTCCAGATGGACAACGACCGGCTGAGTATTTCTTCGAGCTCTGACTTGCCGCGCTCAACCGCATCTGTGTCCAGATAGATATCAGCGCCTTTTCTGACACCAAACGGAGGCAATCGTGTGTCGTTCTGTCCTTGCCAGTCGTTCGGAAGCAGAGCCAACGGAGCGGGCATCCGAATGAGCACGATTACCTGGTCCCTGCCGTCTCCAGCAATATGAATAATTCGCGGATCGGAATAGCTGAAATGCGCATTCGCGCCCTGCGGCAGACCAAACAGCGTCAGCAAAGCGACCACGGAGCTGAGTGTCCAGGCTGCGAGATAGCTTCGCGCTGTGCGTACGGGGTTGTCCATGGCTGATCGCCTTCAAAATGGGGCTCCGATACGTAAAGCAACGGAACCCTTGGATTGTCGGTCAGAAAGTCAATCGCGCGGATCCCAGAAGCGCTGAGCTGTCTGGTCCTTGTGGAAGGCTATATCGTCGGGGAAACTGACGAGTTCCATTTGCGCACCCCAAGGCGACATGAAGTACACCCATTGTTCGCCTTCCAACGGTATGCCGGGCAGGTCGTGGGGTTCCGCAAGTACACGCACACCGTTGTCACGCAAGTGCTGTACAGCAGCCTGCATGTCGTCGACATAAAACGCCAGGTGATAGCCGCCGATGTCGCTGTTCTTTGGCGGGTTGGGATTCTGATCCGGCGAGGTGTATTGGAACACTTCGTAGGCTGGGCCGTTGCCGCAGCGTACCATTGTGATGACATCGATGACCGCGCGCGGATTGACGTTCAGGTTTTCTGTCATCCAGTCATCTTCGAACGGACCAAACGGACCGAAGGAAAAAAAGGACTCGCATCCAAGGACATCGACGAGGAATTCAACGGCATCGTCCACGTCCGGAACGGTGATCCCGATGTGTTGAGTTCCGCGCATGCCTGGAAGTTCGGCAAGCGCGACTGGCGGCAGGCCAAGTGCCAGTGTTGAGGCGCAGGCGATTTTACTGAGTTTCTTGAACATATTCTCCTCCTATGGATTGATGCTGTTTCAGGGCGAGCAAACCCCGCTATTGCGCAAGACCGACTGCCCCCAATGCAGCCAGGCCCAATGGCCTGACCGCACCGGGGAGAGGCGCGTGTGGCGTCAGATATTTTGAGCGTTCATCTCTTGCGCGATGTACTCTGCCTGGCGAATGACCAGTGCGACGATGGTCAATGTGGGGTTGGCCGCGCCGGATGAGGTGAACACACTGCCGTCAGATATGAACAGGTTCGGAACATCGTGGGTCTGACCCCATTTGTTCACGACACCCTTGTCTGGGTCCTCATGCATCCGTGCTGTGCCCATGTTGTGGCTTGCCGGGTATTTGGCCAAATGGTGTGTCACCTTCGCGCCGACGGCATCATGGATTTTATCCATCACTCCATAAGCATGCTTCAGCATACGTTCGTCGTTGTTATGTGGCGTGCGGTTTACGATAGGCACCGGAAGACCATGCTGATCTTTTTCAGTGTCATGCAGCGTGATACGGTTCTGCTCTTGCGCCAGATCTTCACCCACAATGTACACACCGGACAGATAGTCATATTTCTCCAGTGCTTCAGCCAGATCCTTGCCCCAGGCTCCGTTCCCGCGTTTCAGAAAGAGCGACATAACCGGAAGACCAAGAGTCAGTTTCTCGAGGTGGTACCCTCCAATGAAACCACGATCGGGATTGTTGGGGACTTCGTCGGCAACGATACCGGCCACCTGGGTCCCACGGTGGATATGCACACGTTCCGGCATTTCGCTGTAGACGCCACCATTGACGTGGACCATGTAGTTCTTGCCGACCTGGCCGGAAGAGTTGGCCAACCCGTCCGGGAACATCGACGATGCCGAGTTCAAAAGCAGGCGCGGGGTCTCAATCGAGTTGCCGGCGACCGCGACGATACGGGCCTTTTGAACATGGTGGTTGCCGTCTTTATCGGCATAAACCACACCTGTGGCTTTGCCGGCGTCGTCGTGCTCGATCTTCAACACCATACAATTGGTGCGAACTTCACATTTGCCCGTTTCCTCGGCGGCCGGAATTTCCGTGATGTCCGTCGACCATTTCGCACCGATCTTGCAGCCCTGCATACAGAACCCGATTTGTTGACAAGCGGGTCGACCATCATAGTCCTCTGAGTTGATCGCCATCGGTCCGGACTGGATTTTCGTATAGCCAACACGGCGTGCCCCTTCGGCAAGAACACGGAAGTCGTTGTTCCAGGGAAGATGCGGCATGCCGGTCGCCTTGCCTGTCACGCCCATCTTGATTTCGGCGCGGTCGTAGTACGGCTCCAGCTCTTCCAATGTGATTGGCCAGTCTTCTACATTGGCGTTCTGAATATCGCCGTTCACGGTGCGCATTTTGAACTCGTGCTCATAAAAGCGCAGCGAAACACCCGCCCAATGAACCGTCGAGCCGCCAAGACCCTTAACCAGCCAGTTCGGCAATGTCGGGTGGTTTTGAGCCCCGTGCCAGCCGCCGCCCGAATATCGTTTGTCGAAATCGGTCAGCTTGAGGAACATGCCCCATTCATCGTTTTCGATGTCGTCAAATCCGAAAACGCCGCCGGCCTCCAGAACAACCGAAGAGATACCTTTTTGCGCAAGTTCATTGGCTAGCGTTCCGCCGCCAGCACCCGAACCAATGATGACGACAACGCTGTCGTCGTCCAAGTCAAATTGGGTAGCCATTATGCTTCCTCCTGCTTTCTTACCTGCCGACAGCCTTCAAACGCTCTTCAAGCGTCGGGCCGGGCGGAATCCAGGTCGCATCGCTGAAACCACGGCCGATATAGCCGCCTTGTTCCCAGGAGGAGCCCTCATAGCCGAATTGCGGCCATGCTTCGGGATTGATGTAGATACCGCTCCAGGTGGCCCATCGGAGTTTCTGGAAAAAATCGCTGTCCTGGATGATACGCAGAAGCGCTTCGCGTTTTACGTAGGCATCCACATCTGCATAGGCCACGCCATGGAGATCAGCAGATCGCGCATTGAGATCCTGCAACCCGTCAGACAGAAGTTTCGCGGTTTCTTCCGAAGAATCCGCCTCGGTCAGAACACCCGTCAATACATCCTGATAGACGCTCAGCGGTAGAAAATCCGGGTGAGGGAAGATATCTTGAACAATCTGCAGCAATGTGATGGCCTGATCTTCGTTCAGCGTTGCGGCAAAGGCGTTCCCCGCGGCCCCCACAATCGCCGTTGCACTTGCCCCGGCCAAGATTGATTTGACCAGAAAGCTTCGGCGATTAAGCCGATCTTTTTGCGCCTTTGGTGTTTCAGGATTCTTGGTTTCGAAATCCATATTCTCCTCCATATTGGATTTTGAGCCCGCCCTTTCGGACCTGCTAAGAGGCCTGACGATGTTTGGATGAGGTTCCATCGAGTTGATCCTGCGCGGATCAGAAGCGGTGAAACCCGCCTTTCTGAGAAACGTAGAGAGGCGTGATGCCCTCCAGGATACCGCGAATGTATGGCGTCGCATTATTCGACACGATGGCTTCGCACCCGTCGATCAACTCGAAGAACCGGCCTGCATAATTCTCGGCAAACCCTTTCACATGCAGATCGCCATTCGCGGCATCCGCATATCTTTCGATGATATGCCAGGTGTTACCGTCGTCAGTTCGATACCATTCGTAAACCAGCGTACCCGGCTCGTTTTGGGTTCTCGCAACGAGCTCGGCCATGAGGTCTTCGAAACTGCTGGCGTTCTTTGAGGGCACACCAACTTTCAGGTGAACGTGGATCGTTTCGTTGGACATTGTTTCCTCCCTTTTTTGCAAACCGCCTTCCGCTGGCGGCTCATGTTTTTGCTCATGCCGCAACAAAGGCATGCGCTTTGCTGTGAATGGACCGAAGCGCTGACACCGAAGCTGCGTGCAGGTCCTGAACGATGGTATTGGGGGGGCGAACGGGCTTGTCGGTAGCAAGCTCGAGACTTGTGTGAGCCGCAGAAGAGACTGCGCCAAACCCCAGGTCGGCATTAAAGGCGCCCACTGCTCGAGCGCCGGGTTCAACTGAGCCCGTGGCCAGGATCAAAGCATGCGCCAAAACTCGGATGCTGGTTTCACCAAGCGGCTTCCAGCGCTGCGCTGTACCCACGACCTTCTTGCCGCCAAGGGAAAGATTCCAATCGCCGTCGCAGAAGCTTGCAGGCGTGGGACCTGTGGCCAGCCTTACCCCCGTGGAACCTAGCCCGTCTCGAATGATGCCGGTAATCAACCTATAGCCATCATTGATCGCAAAACCGCGCGGTGCGGTGAAAGCGATTGCCAAATTGACGATCCCCGACCCTTGCGGAACAGCGCCCCCTCCGGTTGGACGAGTGAAGACGGGCCAACCACGTGTCAGCGAATGCGATAAGGCATTGTTGAAACCGGGGATGTTGCGAAATGAGGCCGGACAGACCAGCGCATCGTTCTGGCAGGTCCATAGACCCACGGCAGACTCCCGAGCGGCAAAAAGCTCGACTTCAAAAGCCAACCCCTCGGCCGGGCTTGAAAACTGCCGTAGAAGGCTGGTCATTTGCCCATTCCTTCGATTTCTTCGCAGATCGAAGTCAGAAGGTCGCCCGCCGGGGCCCCGTCGAGGGCGCGATGATCGAAAGTTAACGACAGACCTACATGCGGACGCAATTCGATACCGCCATCTTCACTTCGAACCGCCCTGTCAGTAAGGCGCCCTATACCCAGAATGCAGATTTGCGGGGCATTGATGATGGGTGTGAAGTGCTCGACCCTGGTCAATCCAAGATTGCTGACAGTGAATGTGCCGCCAGTCATTTCTGTAACGCTGAGCTTGTTGGTCTTCGCCCGAACGGCAAGGTCTTGTCGTGCCGCCCTCAGTTCAGAAACATCCATCTCACCCGCACCAAAGATCGCTGGTGCGACCAACAAATTGCCCGGCAAGGCAATCGCAACCGACAGATCAACTGCGCTGGAAAGCTTGACGTCTTTTCCCTCTACTCTGCCATTGGCGTCCGGGTTCTTTTTCAAAGCGCGGATAACCGCTGACATCAGAAGATCCTCGACCGAAGCCTTCGTTCCTGCCTCGGCCAATCGGGTCTTTTCCGCCAAAAGAGCGGTCGCGTCGGCGCTGCCCTGATGCGTCAGCTGGGCGGCTGTCTGCAGGCTTTTCACCATCGCATCAGCGATCATCCCGCGCACACCCTTGAGAGGGACAGTTTTCACTTCGCCGCTCATTCTATCGATCCGATCACGGCGCCTTTGGCGACGACAGCATCGGCCTCTTCTTTGATGCTTACGGTCCCGGATGCCGGGGCAAGGATTTCATACTGAACCTTGGCCGTCATAATTTCGGCAATCAGGGCACCTTCTTCGACGGTCGATCCATTATCGACCAGCCAACTTGTGATGACAGTTTCCTCGTCCTCTTCCCATAGATCCGAAGGGATAGTGATATCAGTTGCCATTTAGGCACTCCTTCCTTGTTCGGGGCCGCAATGTGCTGCCCCGTGCTTGATGTTTTTCACTGGTGTGTGGATCAGGCGGCTTTCATGTCGTTCCAGGCTGCGACGATCTTGTCCGGGTTCGGCAAACAGTGTTGCTCCATGACCCGAGAGAACGGGATCGGCACATCCGGGAAAGCGATCCGCCTGGGTGCGGCTTTCAGCACCGAGATGTCATGCTCTGTAACTGTCGCGATGATTTCACCGGAGACGCCATAACTCATGTAGTCTTCGTCAACGACGATCAGCCGGCCGGTTTTGGCCACCGAGGCGCGGATCGTTTCGCGGTCCAGCGGCACAAGGCTGACGAGATCCACAACTTCGGCGCTGACGCCCTGCCCTTCCAGCTTGGCAGCGGCCTTCAACGCGTTGTGAACGCCCATGCCAAGGCTGACAATAGTGACATCTGATCCCTCGCGGACCACTTTGGCCTTTCCGATTTCTACGGTGTAGCTTTCTTCGGGAACATGAACGGTTGCACCGGCTTCAGTGCCCAACCAGCCCATGCCTTGAAGGCTCTTGTGGTACATGTAGACCACGGGGCTGTCATCGCGCATTGCTGCCGTCATCAGCCCTTTGGCGTCATAGGCGTTGGAAGGGGCCACGACTTTCATGCCAGGTAAGTGGGCAAAGGTGCCGTAGACACATTGCGAGTGCTGACCTGCGTCCGAGTAACCGCCGCCGGTCGAAGTCATCAGCACCATCGGCACTTTGAAATTACCGCCCGAGAAGTAGATGTTCTTGGCCATTAGATTGTAGATCGCGTCGAAGCAGACGCCGAAGAAGTCCACGAACATCAATTCTACGACCGGTCGCATCCCGTCTTGTGCGGCACCAACTGCTGCGCCAATAAAGGCCGTTTCTGAGATCGGAGTATCACGAACCCGTTCGGCGCCAAACTCGTCCAGGAGGCCTCGGGTGTTTCCGTAAACTCCACCCAGCGCACCGATGTCTTCACCCATCACGAAGACCGAGGGATCAATCTGCATTTCCTGCTGCATCGCCTCGGCCATAGCTCGGGCGATGGTCAGCTTTCTTTCGTTCGGTTTGTTCATTTTTCCTCCCTCCAGCTCAGGCAAAGACCGCTATCAGCGCATCTTCAGGTGCTGGTTCTTCGCTTTCCCGGGCGAATTTGATTGCAGCCTCTACGCGTGCCGCGCTTTCGGCTTCGATTGCGTCGAGCTCAGCTTCGGTGGCTGTTCCATCGGCAAGCATTTTGGCTCGCATCTTCGGAATAGGATCCTTTTCGAAAAGCGCGTCCTTTTCGCCCTCTGGCCGATACCCTTCGGCATCACCCATGAAGTGTCCCGCCAGACGATATGTCTCAATTTCCAGAAGGGTCGGGCCTTCGCCAGCCCGTGCACGCGTTATGGCCTCTCCGGCTGCCTCATAGATCGCGTAAGGATCATTCCCCTCGATGCGTTTTCCGGGGATGCCGTAAGCCGCAGCGCGGTCCGCATTGTTTGTAACCGCTGTTGAGGCTTCTTTGGAAACCGAGATGCCCCATGCGTTGTCCTCGATTACGCAGACAAAGGGCAGGTTCCAAACGGCGGCCAAGTTCATGGCTTCATGCCAGCCACCCTGGTTAACTGCACCCTCTCCAACAAACGCGACCGCAACTCCCGGTTTGTTTTGCATCTTTCGGGAAAGAGCCGCGCCTACAGCTGGCCCCATGCCTTGGGCGATGATCCCCGAGCAGGCAAAGTTCACGTCGGCATCAAAGATGTGCATGTGGCCGCCGCGTCCACCGGACAGGCCTGTCTTTTTCCCAAAAATTTCCGCTGCCATTTTGTCGAGGTCGACACCCTTGGCGATCGCTTGATGGTGGGGGCGATGCGTCGCTGTCACGACGTCATCAGGATTGAGATGCGCACATACTCCGACGGCGACCGGTTCCTGACCGTCACTTAGATGCATTTCTCCAGGAATCGGCCCATTAGCCATATTAAATACGGGCGTTTTGCCTTCGAAATAGATGCCTGCAATGGTTTCTTCGAACCGGCGGCTCGTGACCATATTGCGATACATCCAATGCTGTTCTTCGCGAGTTGGTGTCATGCGCTCCTCCCAAGCATGCGATCGTGCTGTCGCTCATGTTTCGTTGGGAAAGCTGGCGAGAAGCGCTGAATGCGGCAAGGACCTCGTTAGCTCTAAGCCCTCCCAACTGCTTAACTGTCTCACCGCGAGACAGTTTGAGACAGTTTGAGACAATGGCCCTCAAGCTATCGCGACCACAGCATGTGGTTGCTTACCAAAACCGATATTGGAGATTCTTCCAGATTATTTTCAGAATCGGAAAACTGAACTCCGATTTGGGCCAATTTATCCCAATGGGTGTTCAATCTACGTATGAGCCGTCAAACACCCATCCGGAGATGCCCAATGAAAGCAATGACCCTTGTTGAATACGGCGACAACGCAAAGTTCGAACTCGCCGAGATTGAGACGCCTACTGCCAAACCCGGCCATGTTGTCGTGCGCGTCGCTGCCACCAGCGTGAACACTGTAGATACTATGATCCGCGCAATGGGCACGGATCTCCCACTCTCGCCCGAACTACCCGCTGTTCTGGGTATGGACTTTGCCGGAACTGTAGAGGCTGTTGGGGACGACGTGATTGGCTTCGAGGTTGGCGACGAGGTTTACGGATGTGCTGGCGGCCTACTAGAGCTGCAGGGTGCCTTGGCGGAATACATGGTCGCTGATGCGCGCCTTATTGCACACAAACCCAAGTCAGTTTCGATGCGAGAAGCTGCTGCGATCCCGCTGGTCGGCATTACTGCCTATGAGGGCCTGACACGCGCGGGCACTCAGGCCGGTCAGAAGGTTCTGGTGCAAGGTGGCGCCGGTGGGGTCGGTCATTTGGCCGTGCAACTTGCCAGGCATTTCGGTGCAGACGTTTTTGCAACGGGGACCGGAGAGTCGCAACTCAAAGTGATTGAAAGCTATGGCGCGACGGCTATCGATTTCATGAACGAGAAGATCGCAGACTATGTCGAGGAACACACTGCCGGTTCGGGTTTCGAGACCATCTTTGACTCGGTTGGCGGCCCAAACATGACCAACTCCTTCGAGGCCGCAGCGCTGAACGGCAACATCGCCTCAACCGTTGCTATGGTTGAACTGGACCTTACTCCAGCACATTTCAAAGGTCTGTCACTGCACATCATCTTCATGCTGATCCCGATGATCCACGATCACAAGCGCGAAGAGCATGGCGCGATCCTGGCCAAGTTGGCCGAAATTGTAGACGCAGGCGCATTGAGGCCGCTGCTTGATGACCAGCGTTTCGAGTTTGAACAGGTTGGTGATGCCTATGATCGCCTGACCAGTGGACAAGCCATCGGCAAGGTCGTTGTCGAACTCTAAAACACTGCACCAAAACCACCCTGTCGGGCAGCGCGCATTCGATATGCGTCGCTGCTCGATTTTCTTTCTCTGAACCCTGCTTGAGAACCCAAGGAACAAATTTGCGATGCATGCGGCGAGCCGAAAAAATGCTGACGCTCGGTTCAAGGTTCTGGATCCTGCACCGCGGACATATGCTTCTGGTGTAAGTCTGCTCAGGCGCAGCCGGTTCGACCTGAACCTGAATCAACAATGCACCCCGGAAGACGTCAGGGATTGGCTGTTGAACGCAGCAGTTCTGACTAAGGACACCATCGACCTCACAAAAGAGTTTGCGGAACGGTTGGCGCAGGCAGGGTTGGGGGTTGGTCGTCTGAGTCTCAATGTTGGAACATTGCACCCGCAAGCCTTTGGATATGCGTGGAACTGGAGCACGACCGACGGGTTTTGCGATGAGATCCAAATTGGTGAGGAAGCCCTTTTTTCTGACGGTTACAGAAAAAACCCTCTTTTCAACGTGATGGAGTACGGCCGAATGGTTCGGGTGGCTCTTGAAAACGATGAAGGCGAAGCGGCAAGCCCCCTCATGAAAAGTCTCGTTAAAGAGGGCTTCTTGGAATATGTGGCGCTTCCGATGTCTGCGAGCTGCGGCAGATTTAATGCCATCACACTGGCCACGCGACAGCGAGGCGGGTTCGAAAGGGAACAACTGGAAAGTTTGACCCTCCTGATCAAGCTGTTCGGTTTGCATGTAGATCGACACGTCGCAGAGCGGATTACGAAGAACATCTCACATACCTATCTTGGATGGGAAGCAGGCGAGCGCGTTGCAAGCGGGACGATCCGGCGGGGAACGGGCGTTCCGATCAGGGCAGTTGTATGGAGCTCTGATATGCGTGGTTTTTCTACGCTCTCGGAAAACATGGACAACCAATCCGTCGCAAAGGTGCTCGATCACTACTTCACAGCCATGGCAAACGCTGTAAATCAGCATGGCGGCGACATCTTGAAATTTATTGGTGACGGTATGCTCGCCGTGTTTCCAATTGCTTCTTTTGAAACGTCTCAAAGCGCCGCCCAAGCGGCTGTTGAAGCCGCGCGACAAGCGCTATCCGAGCTGGATTTACTGAACGAGCGCATGCGTAGTGAAACGGCTTGGACTCCGCTACATGCGGGCATTGGTTTGCACTTGGGTGAAACCTTCTTTGGAAACATCGGTGCGGCGCAGCGATTGGATTTTACCGTCATTGGCGAGGCCGTAAATGTGGCAAGCCGAATTGAGGGGTGCTGTAAAATACTGAAACGGAACCTGCTGTTCTCTTCAGAGGTCGCATGCCTTCTCGATGGTGAGGTTGAGTCTCTGGGTACGCAATGCCTCAAAGGAATGAACAAACCAGAGCAACTGTTTTCATTGCCTTCAATGGTTTGAAGCTTGGTGATGACCATATTTTCAAGTTGAATATATAAGAAAACTAAAAACTGAAATCTATTTAGGCGTATTTATAAAACAGTTCCAGCGAATAGATTGCGCTTCGGGTGAGGTGCTCCTCAAGAACCGCTTCGCCCTTAAGGAAACGCCAACCTCCAAAACCGTTCTTGTCCGAACGGTTCGAAACAGGAAATGAGGAACCCAAATGAAGTATGAGAACTTCACCACGTTCAACGTGAAGGTTGAGAACGCGATCGCCACCGTCACGTTTGATTTCGGCTCCGTAAATGTCCAGGGTCAGGAAATGCTGGCTGATCTGAACAGCCTCGCGATGCGGCTGGAGAGGGACCGCAACGTCAAGGTTGTGGTCTTTGAATCCGCCAATCCGGAAATCTGGGTCTGCCACTACGACACTGAACTTTTGAAAGACATGTCGACCGAGGCCGTGTCGCGCAATGAAGCCCAGTTGCTGGACCTGCAAGCCGTCTGCGAAAGGATCAGCCGCGTACCGCAGGCGACGATCGCAAAACTGGAGGGTTTCGCCCGAGGCGGCGGACACGAGCTGGCACTGGCGCTGGACATGCGCTTTGCTGCGCGCGGTAAGTTCAAGTTTATGCAGATGGAGGTCGGCATGGGCATCCTGCCCTGCGGCGGAGGTGCATCACGCATGGCCCGTCAAACCGGTCTGGGTCGGGCGCTGGAAATCATCCTCAGTGCGCAGGACTATGATGCGGACGACGCGGAACGGTTCGGCACAATCAACAAGGCGCTTGATCCTGACGAGATTGGACCATTTGTCGACGCGCTGGCCAAACGCATTGCACAATTCCCAGCGGAGTCGATCAATGCCTGCAAACAGATGGTCTATGAATCCATCGACAAGCCAATTGATGAAGCTCTGAAAGCCGAAGCCTATTGGCTGTATCAGGCAACCAGCAAAACCCCTGCGGTCAAACGCTTTGCTATCGCAGATGAACAGGGACTGGAGCATGACATCGAAAACCAGCGCAACTGGGGCGAACTGGTGATGAAGGTTCAGGACATCAACTGATGTCCGCCACCCAGAACAAAGAAACCGTTCAATGCTTTTTTGAGCGGTTTTCTGAAACCGATGTGGAGGGGGCACTGGCCTTGCTGGACGCAGAAGTCGTTTGGCAAGCGATGGGCCTCAAAAGCAACCCACCTGTGGATACACGGATGGATCGAGAAGGAATAGCCGAGCTTATCAAAAAGATGCGTGAAAGAATGCCCAGTGGCCTTCAGCTTACGCCAACAGGCTGGACTGTCGAGGGTGATCGGGTCGCGATGGAAATGGAGTCCTACGGGACCAAAGTGAACGGAACTGTCTACAACAACTTCTACCATTTCTTGGTGACGTTGAAGGACGGAAAGATCACTGCAATCCGCGAATACATGGACACGCTGCACCTGAAGCAGGTCCTGATCGACGACGTCTGACCAAAGTCAGCACATCTGACGGGCGCTTTCTATATCCAGTCGTCGTTAGGCAGCGGACCCGGTGCCCGCGATTTTTGGATAGCTTCACTTGACGCTGCGGCGCTGAAGGCGGCGCAGCCTCCCACAAACGGAGACTAATGTAATTATGTCAGTCACTTCACTGGACCGCGCTCGTACAATTGAGCGACCTACGCGAGAAGAGATGCTTCAACGCGCACCCTCTGTTCAACAATTCTGGACTAAGAACCGTGACTTATTCAAAGACGCCTGGACTGATTGGGAAAATGCAGAGGGAGGAAAGCACGTGCTTGACCCGTCCCTTTTTGATCCACAATTGCGCGAAGCTGTTGAGCAAGCATGGGACGACCCGACCAAAGAGGCGGCAGTTCGGGACCTGTGGAAAGAAGTTTTTCCAGGTGTTTACGCGACACAGTTCTTCGACCCACAACGACTTGCTGTTCTAAGGGACTACTTGGAAAAGGTATCCCGCGCGGATATTCCGCTGCGTCCTCCCTATGGGATCGTGCTGAACCGGGGCGGTGCGCTTCTTGATCCGCGCTCGGAAGGGTATCTTGCGGCCCCTAGTTTCCAAGCGTTTTATCAAGAGCTGATGGACGGTTATATGAGGCCTGTTTCTCGCCTGCTGTTCCCCGACGTTGTCGGCTATGACACGCAGACCTTTGGTTTCTCCATTCGCTGGCAAGAAAACAAAGATACCTCGCTGCGCCCGCATACTGATGCGTCCGCTGTGACGCTGAACATCAATCTGAACCTGCCGGGCGAGGATTTTTCAGGGTCAGCTGTCAGCTTTTTTGACAATCAAACGCGTCAAGTCAGCAAGCTTACATTTGAGCCGGGGACTGCTTTGATACACCACGGTAGTGTCCCTCATGCGTCCGAACCGATCACCAGTGGCGAGCGCTACAACTTTGTGCTCTGGCTGTACGGTGAAAACGGTCGGATTCCACCTCAATGGGCAGAGCACAAGGAAATAGACGCGCGTCAGCGGTGGACTGTGCCAGCGCCCTCAGCCGACAGTTTTGCACCGTTTTAACAGAGCCGTTGAATCAATTTCACCGGTGCAGAAAAGCGCCTCGCCAGTCTGCACAGCGTCACCAGGTTACAAAATTGTGCTTGGTTGCGGTGCGACTGACGAGCCGCGACATCCAGACTTAACATCGTGTCACCTGCAGAAACCACAACTGAAAAAGGGGCTAAGATGTCCAGAACGATCGTGTACTTCGGCCATCCTGGGCAGCGCCATAGCCGGGCAAATTAGGTCATGGCAAAAGCGGCAAAGGCCGTCACGGGTATTACCTTCGTTGATCTGTACGCCGAATACCCCCGCCACGACATAGATCTCGAGAAGGAGCAGCGTCGCCTGCCGGATCACGATGTGATCCTGTTTCAGTTTCCACTGTATTGGCACTCAACGCCGAGCCTTCTGAAAGAGTGGCGGGAACTCGTTCTGCAACACGGGTTTGCATACGGTCCCTTACGCCTTCGCGCTACGTCGGCGATCACACTAGCGTGTTTTTTCACCCAACGGTTCAGCGTCGTGAGATCTACCGCAGCGTCACGCTCGGACATGGTATCTTCAAGATCGCAGTACGACACACCGTATCGGACGTAGAAGAACACAGCAAAGAGGATCGCATCCTTGGGATATTACGCGCCTTTGAAGGAGATCACGAACTGACTTTCGACTAGTTGGGACCGAAAGCCATCCACGCGCTAAACCCCAGCGCGTCAACAGCCATAACTTTGTAACAGAACCCCCATCTAGGATGCACTCCAGCACATAAACGACGAATCCCAAAACCAGCTATTTAACGCAAATTCGGTTTTATGAGCTAAATTAGCGCATTTTGCGCATCAGTGAGTACCCAGCTGTAATTCCGGTCACTTTTATCTAAACTCAGGTTTCTCCGCTAAACACCTCGAGGTATTCGACAAGCTGACCCACGATGACCTGTGCGTCTTCAGCTGAGACATCCTTCCCGCGAATGCGAATGCGCAGCTCATCAATGGAAACCTCAGCCAGGACATCGCCTCCCCCAGGCAGGGCAACAGGCGACAGCCGCTGTACCTGTTGTGGACGCCCCCCACGTGCCTTGTCCTTGGCCTGAGCGGGTGATGTTTTCAGGGCGGCTTCCAGTAAGGCCCATTCCGATTTCGGATCCAGATCCCCTGCCCCGGCCAATGCCTGACGCAGTTTGGTTTGCGCCCCGTCCCGCAACGCCGAGGCCAGTTTCAAGCCAGACTTCTCAGACAAAGCAACCGGATGTTGCAACAGGTCACCCAACGCTTCATGCACCATCGCAAAGCTGCGAACCTTGGATCGCTTTGCCTTGGACGCTGCTGCAAACAGGACATCGACGGCGGCTTCGGTCGACGCAAATACCCCCTGCCCCGAAGCCAGTACCGCGATGCGGCCGCGCTCATAAGGGCTGAGATTTGCCCTGAGCTCGTTCTCTTCAACCATGGACACGTAGGAGCTCTGACCAGAACCCGCCTCGCGGATAAATGCTGGAATGTCGTTAAAACGCGGATCCGTTTTAGAAAGGCGTCGAAAAGCGTTCAGACGTCGGAACCCCGAAATCAGTCCATAACCTTCCCCATCCTTTGTCACTTCAATCGGAGTGCGCAAACCGTGAACTCGCAGCGACTCCAACAATTCGCCCATGGCATCTTCGTCTTCGACCATGCGGTCTCGGCGAATGAAGTCCGCGTCAATCTGATCCAACGGCAACCGTTCGGCAACCAAACCCGCACCCTGTGCGTCTCGCCAACGGGCTGCATCTCCTTGATCCTGCGCGAGCGCCAAGCGATCCGTGACGGCGGTCATGCCGTTCAAAGTCGCGGCCTCAGCCGCAACCTGCGCAATCGGAGGAGTGGATGATTTTGTCTCAAACGGGCTGATAGAGGGTTTCGCCGCGAAACCGGCCTCAAGCTGCTCCAGTTCCGAAGTGTCCGGAGCGGTCAATCTTCTGCGTTTAGCCATCTGCTTCTCCTCCCATCTGAGCATCGCGCCACCAGCAGCCGATCAAAACCTGCTTGAATTCGGCATATGTGCGATCGAAGGTCTCTCGACCCCGTACGTAGGTGTCCCGGTTGAAATCCCTGTAGTCGGCTTCATATATGCCGTTGACCTGCTCTCCGGCTTGCCCAACCAATGCTGTATAGTCCTGCCGGTAGGCGTTCATAAAATCACCGAAATACGCCTGAATCACGTTTGCCATGTCGGTCTGTTGGCTGGCATCGAACCGAGTGATGATTGCCCTGACCACGTCCCATTCGAACTTGAGTTCGGGCAAGCCTGCCGCCCTCTGGGCCGCGTTTTCGCCATCCTCAATGCTTGCAAAGGTCGTATAGAGCATGTCGAAGAACCGGCCCGTCGAATCAAATTCCAGGAATGACGCTCCCAGGGGGACCAAAAGAATGTCAGCTGCGGCCAGGGCATTTATCGTTAGGTACCCAAGTGCAGGAGGCGTATCGAGGAATACGATGTCATAATCGTTCAAGACGCCTTCGTCATTTAGGAAGTTGGTCAAACCGTCCCAAAGCGGCCAACTGCGCAGGCCCATACGCCACACTGGGATCTGAAATTCAGCCCAGTAGAGGTTCAACTGGGCGCCTATCAGATCGATGTTGGGCCAATGCGTCTTTTGAATTACGTCCCGGGGCAGGGTGTTCAATGCTTCCTGCAAGGTCTCATCCAGAGGTATTTCAGGCTGACCTGCAGCATTCCGTACTCGGTTTTCTTCCTGCACGGCCCGCGCGTAATCCTTGGCAATCAGAGGAAATACAGTTTGCCATTCATCCGCAATCTTCCCACCCAGAATGGAGGTCATCGACCCCTGGCTATCCAGATCAACAACTAGCACTTTGTACCCGTCCAACGCGGCAGACATGGCCAGATGCGCGGCAGTCGAAGTCTTTCCAACGCCTCCTTTGAAGTTGGCAACTGCAACTACTTTTGCCGGTAGCCCTTCTGGCCGATACGGCAAGTATTCTTTGGTACTGACCCCCTCTGCGGCGAAGTGTTTTCGCAGCGCAAGCACTTCTTCAAGAGTGAACCACTTCGAACCGGCTTCGCCTTCTCCCTGGGGCAAGTCCGGGTTGGCTTTTAGAACCCGGCGCAAATGGGCCGGAGCCACCGGGATGAGATATTTGGTGATCTCCCAAATCGAAAATCGGCGCAGCCGTTTCTCGCCATCCGGGGCGTATCCACGACGGGCCAAATCTTCGCGCCCTTTGGTACAAAATGTAGCGGCTTTTGCGAATCGTGAGGTCCCGATAGGATCAGGTAGCCTTTCCGCTGCAAGCTCGGGATCCAGATTCAAATAGGGCGGCAGAGGAGGTTGCGTAGTTTTATTCACTGTCGATGCCTCAGATAATGTTCGCCTTACCGGCGTATATTGCCCAACATAGCGAACATTTAGCGGCGAGGCTATCCTTTGAAAGCGGGTTTTCCACAGAATACGAGCTCAATGCTCGGTTTCGTTGCGAAACTAGATGAAAAAAGAGCACACAAGACCAACAAAGAGTTTATTATTTTTAGAAGTTTTAGATTCTTTGTGAGAAAAAACACCAAATAAAACAAATAGTAAAGGTAGTTTGAGTGCCTAAATACAGGACCAAAGGTACCCGCTTCCGGTTTCAAAGGAACCCATATACAGGGTGAAAGGTGCCGGTTCTCGGGAGGAAGAGACCCGATTCGCAGGGTCCTGAAATTTAAGCCAGTTTAGACACTAAACCCGGTCTTCTTGTTGTTGCGATTTTAGTGATAGAGAACATTTGAAGAGATTGCGCATACCAGTTTTGTGGATAACTTGGGTGAAATTGGCATAAGGTACCCGAATACGGGATTCCTCTCCTCCTGTATATGGGTACCCAAAATGAATTGATCCGCAGGTACTTTTCATGCCAGAAATATCAAAACGAGCAGCCGGGCAGAATCATGCCGGAAACACAATTGGATATGGATCAGCTTTCCGGTGCCTTACGCCGGGAGACGGTCAAGAAAAACGTCGCCGCAATTCATATCAGCGGCAAGCTTACGCTGCTGCAGCGTAAGCTGTCCAATGTCCTATTGTTGAACGCCTATGACGCTCTGACCTCCGCGCCGACGCATACGATTGACGCACGAACCCTAGCGATGATGGTCGGTTACAATTCCAATGATTTCGATACGCTGCGCGCCAGTTTACGGGCGCTGGCAGAGACCGTTGCCGAGTGGGATATGCTGGACGAACAGGGGCGGCAGGAATGGGGAGTGTCCTCGCTGCTCAGTTTCGCCAAGCTGAAAAACGGGATATGCGAATATGCTTATTCGCCAGCTTTGGCTCAGAAATTGTACGACCCTAAAATCTATGCGCTGATCAATGTCCAGATCCAAAGAAATTTCAGTTCGGGCCATGGTCTGGCGCTATATGAGAACTGCTATCGTTTCGTTCGAACCGGGTCGACCGGGTGGTGGGCGCTGGATGTTTTCCGCAAGCTTATGGGGGTGGATAACAGCGACTACTACAGCAGCTTCAAGCACCTCAATGCGAAGATCATCAAGCCTGCAGTTGCGGAGGTGAACAAGAGCTCGGACATTCTTATCGAGCCTGAGTTTCAGAAAAAGGGGCGCACGGTCACCGATATCCGGTTTTTGATAAAAGGAAACCCGCAAAAGGCGATGTTCGAAATCGACGACAGCGATGGTGTCCGGAATCTGCAGGTTTATAAGACCCTGCGCAAGCAGGGTGTGTCGGACCGGCTTGCACGTCAATGGATCTCTGAACATGGCGAGGACTACGTGCAGCAGAAGTTGGATTATGTCAGTGGACAGGGCGATGTGAAGTCCACGGTGGGGTATTTGTCTGCGGCTTTGCGTGACGATTACCAGCCAACGGAAAAAGAAGTTCCGGTTGAACCCAGCCCCGAAGCCGTTGAAGCCGCGCGTGCGCGCGAGGCCGAGAAGGCGCTGGAGGATCAAGCCTATGCGGCGCGCGCCGCGGAACGGACCGAGAGGTCGCGCAAGTTGTCCATTGTCGAAGAACTGGTTTCGCGGCGAAACCCCACACAGAGGGACGCGGATAAGCGGCTGTTCCTGGCCGGGCTCGATAATGACTTGGACCGGGAACATTTTCGCGCTCATGGTTGGCGTTCGGGATTGAACGCCAACGCCATCTTCGATTTCTGGGAAGAGCTTGAGCCGGACGCATTCGCCTAAATGTCAGGATGTGGGACTGCGCACAGACCCTCAGATTATCAACGGTTCTTCATCGCAGACTTAAGTGCATCTGCAAACGCATTGTTATGCGCATTTTCTTCATACTTTGCGCGTTGCGATCCTTTGGCTTCTGTGCGGGTAGGGCTCTTTTTCGGGCCACGGTTAGCCCGATCCTCGCGCGCCGAGGCACCGCCATCCTTCCGCATCGTCAGGCCGATCCGTTTGCGGGGAACATCCACTTCGACCACGGTGACTTTGACGACCTGCCCGGTTTTGACCACTTCATGCGGGTCCTTGACGAACCTGTCGGCCAGTTGGCTGACATGCACCAACCCGTCCTGATGCACGCCGATATCCACGAAGGCGCCAAAGGCGGCGACATTGGTAACGGTACCTTCCAATACCATCCCCGGTTTCAGATCAGTGATGTCTTCAACGCCATCGGTGAACGAGGCGGTGACAAAACTTGGGCGCGGATCGCGGCCGGGTTTTTCAAGTTCCGTAAAGATGTCCCGCACGGTTGGCAGACCAAAAGTATCGTTGACGAATTGCTCGGCCCGCAAACCTTTCAAAGCGCCGTCATGGCCCATGATCTGACGAATGTCGCGCCCGCAGGCCGACACAACCCGGCGTGCCACGTCGTAGGCTTCGGGGTGCACCGAGGAGGCATCCAACGGTTCCGAGCCGTCGCGGATGCGCAAAAAGCCCGCACATTGCTCATAAGCGCGAGGGCCGAGACGCGCCACTTTTAGCAGTTCCTTGCGGGATTGAAACGCACCATTCAGGTCACGGTGAAGCACAATCGCTTCGGCCAGGCCAGGTCCCAGGCCTGAAACATGAGAGAGTAGGGGCGCCGAAGCTGTATTTAGATCTACACCTACCGCGTTCACCACGTCCTCGATCACCGAGGCCAGGGATTGTGACAGCCGATGCTGGTCCACGTCGTGTTGATATTGGCCGACCCCAATCGACTTGGGTTCGATCTTGACCAACTCTGCCAGCGGGTCCTGTAACCTTCGGGCAATGGACACGGCACCGCGTAAGGATACGTCGAGATCGGGAAACTCGCGTGCAGCCAGTTCCGAGGCGGAATAGACCGACGCACCGGCTTCGGACACAATTACCTTGGTGGGGGCTTTAACGGTTTTGGGCAACAGCTTCAGTGCGTCGGCCACCAACTTCTCGGTTTCGCGGCTGGCGGTGCCGTTGCCAATGGCGACCAGTTCAATCTTGTGGACCGCTATCAGGTTCAGGATGGTCCCCAGCGCGCCGCGCATATCGTTTTTGGGCTGGAACGGGTAAAGCGTGTCGGTCGCTACCACCTTGCCCGTGGCATCCACCACGGCGGCCTTGACGCCGGTCCGGATGCCAGGGTCCAGACCCAGCGTCGCCCGCGCTCCGGCCGGTGCAGCAAAAAGCAAGTCTTTGAGATTGCATGAGAAAACCTGAATGGCATCGTCCTGAGCGCGGCTGCGCAGGTCCGCCATAAGCTCGACCATCATCGATAGGGACAATTTCACCCGCCAAGTCCATCCGGCCACTTTGCGCAGCCACACATCGGCGGGGCCATCGCCGCGTGTATGCAGATGGGCGGCAACGATGGATTCGGCGCGGGCCGCACCCGCTTCGGGTTCGGGCGCGATATCCAGCGTCACGATCCCTTCTTTCGAGGCCCGCAGCATCGCCAGCGCACGGTGCGACGGAGTTTTGGCCCAAAGCTCTGTGTGGCCGAAATAGTCGCTGAACTTGGCGCCTTCTTGCTCCTTACCGTCGATCACTTTCGAGGTCAGCAAGGCCTCGCGCTGCATGAAATCGCGCAGGTCGCCCAGAAGGGTGGCGTTTTCGGTCAGCCGCTCGGTGATGATGTCCCGCGCGCCGTTCAGGGCGTCTTTGGTGGTCGGCACCGCCTCGGTCACGTAGCCCTGGGCCAGAATTTCGGGGTCGGAGGACCGGTCGGCCAGAATGGCATCGGCCAACGGCTCCAGCCCGTTTTCCCGTGCAATCATCGCCTTGGTGCGGCGCTTGGGTTTGTAAGGCAGATAGATGTCTTCCAGTTGCGCCTTGGTATCGGCTCGTGCGATGGATTTTGCCAGATCGTCGGTCAGCTTACCTTGATCCTTGATCGAGCCAAGGATCGTTTCGCGCCGTGCTTCAAGCTCTCGCAGGTAGGTCAAGCGGTCGGACAAGGTGCGTAGTTGGGTATCGTCTAGCCCGCCGGTCGCCTCTTTGCGGTAGCGGGCGACAAAGGGGACGGTGGCTCCTTCGTCCAGCAGTTTCACCGCTGCGCCCACCTGTTCGGGGCGGGCGTTGATCTCGGTGGCGATGGTGCGGGCAATGCGGTCCAAGGGGGCCTCCTGAAAATGTCTGGCGGACCTTCTTAGCCAGCAGTGCTTGCGAGGAAAAGGGAAAGGAGGCCGCCGGAGCGAATTTGATTCATTGGCTCCAATTAGAGCATCCTTGTCGGGATCGGCAGGGCAGGGTGGTCACCCCAACTGGGCAGTCATTATTTCCACTGTCTGAAAGGTAAGCTGAGTTCGTCCAGGAAGCTCAGAAACACGCGGATCGAGTTCTCGAGCTTACTGTACTCCGGGGCAAGGTTTCGGCGGCTCCGGGTCACCTCAAGGAACTCGTTGCAGACGACAGCGCGATCTCAGACTTGATGGTCACTGTGCGTAATGCGCTGCGCCGCAAACCGGACGCAAACGTATTCGGCGAACCTTTGTCTGAAATCTCTGTGGAAATCTCCGAGATAACAGGAGGCGGTACGAGAAATTTGAGGGGCACAAAGAGGATTCTTTGAGACCAATAGTTAAGAAAGAAGAACACTTTCAGATTCAAGTTTGTCCTGATCAAATGGAACGTAGCTTTCCACGATTGTGCTCAGAATTGCGCTTTGCGAAGGACCAGGCGCATTGTGATCGACTTATGGACTCCATGGCAGACCAACTACAACTTGGCGAGACTTGGTATGCTATGAAATCCACCCATGGCTCAGCATTACGTTTCATGGTCCCTGGCTATATTGCCCAGCGGGTCGAGGCGATACGATGCTTCTGCCGCTGGGTTAAGCAGCGCAATATTCTCCAAAATTATCCTTGTAAATCTTCCATCGTATGGAATAAATGCAAGGTATGATCGAGCGTGGTGACAGGAAATCAGTTGAAGATTCTTTGGAGAACCAGGCGGGCGTAGTCCTGCTTGGGCCGCGGCAAGTTGGGAAGACAACGCTCGCGCAGGACATAGCTGAAAGCCGCGATGCAGTCTATCTTGATATGGAGAGATCTGCCGATCGCCAAGTGCTCGAAGAGCCCGACCTTTATCTCGACGAACAAGTTGGACGCCTGGTGGTGATCGATGAGGTTCAACTTATGCCCGGCCTGTTCAAGGCCCTGCGCGGCCAAATCGACCGGCGGCGGAGACAAGGGCATCGGACTGGACAGTTCCTGCTGCTTGGGTCGGCCTCGAACACACTTCTGCACCAAAGTGCAGAATCCCTGGCGGGACGGGTCAGTTATCACGAGCTGACGCCTTTCAACTTGTCGGAAACCGGAGCGGATGCAATCTCCGCGCTCTGGTTACGGGGTGGGTTTCCAGATAGCTTCCTGACGAAGAACGACCGGACCAGCCTGGCATGGCGCAAGGATTTCATCCGCACCTATCTGGAACGCGATGTTCCGGCTTTTGGGTTGCGCATTCCGGCGGAGACATTGCGCCGGTTCTGGACAATGCTGGCCCATGAGCAAGGTGGGTTGCTCAATGCAGCAAAACTCGCTGGAAACCTGGGTGTCTCCGGCCAGAGCGTTGCGCGTTATCTCGACTTGCTGGTCGACCTGATGCTGGTGCGTCGCTTACCGCCCTGGCATTCCAATGCCGGAAAACGTTTGGTCAAGTCTCCCAAAGTCTATATTCGCGATTCCGGGCTGGCCCATGCGCTACTTGGGATCGAAAATCAGGAAGACCTGCTTGGGCATCCGGTTGTCGGCGGAAGTTGGGAGGGGTTCTGCATCGAAAACCTGATCGCAGCGGCACCACGCGGAACAGAAGCAAGCTTCTACCGCTCGTCCGCAGGGGCTGAAGTGGATCTGATGTTGAAATTTCCCAGAGGCGCCCTCTGGGCTTTAGAGATCAAGCGGACGACATCGGCGAAGGTAACGCGTGGGTTTCACATCGCGACAGAAGAATTGGACGTCTCAGAACGTATCCTTGTCTATGCAGACGACAAGGAGGTGCCGGGGCGGGGAGGGGTGCGGGCAATGCCTCTCATGAGCGCTATGGAGCGGCTGGCGTCTGCATAGACGTGAGAGGGACCGGACCGATGGTAGCAGGTTTGAAACTGGAGGTAGCAGTCTACCTCAGGCAGAGCCTTGCTGTAATAAGAAAAACTGTCACGAAGGGTGGGAAATGTGAATTCGCTGCATGAGCCGCGTGAAATATTGGAGAGAGTGGGTCGAACAACAGAACTCTTATCCAGTCAGATCAATCTCGCAGTTCTGTAGAGTGGGATAGTGACTCAGCAGTTGTACAACTTGAGTGGGCTTGGGCTCTAAAGGTCAATTTACGCTTGGACTACGTCCGTTTCAGCTGTTCGCGCAATTGGCAGGAGAATCGACCCGCCTTCGCCATCCATCCTGCCCTCAGAGAGTTTTGCGACAGAATCTTCACCTCCATCGCTTCCACACTGGAAAGTATCGAAGTGGCCAACAATATCCGCAATGGTCAATTCGGGGCTGAGTTGGTCCATTTCGTCATTTCCCGGAAAGGGCGGCTTAAGTACGATGCGGTTGCTGATAACGCGCGTCATGTTCAAAAAACCGTAACAGAGCCATGCCAAACTACGTGCAACATCACCGCTCTGTTAAAATGCGCTCTGTCAGACCCGCGGTCAGAGTGACAGAATCCTTGTTACAACAAGGCTTTTCACTTGTGGTTCTCAAAAACCATTACTACCAAAGTTCGGTTCTGCTGGCCTTTGTCTTTCAGCGCGACACGGTAT